>NZ_JBGNUV010000016.1:0-305335 GCF_041950525.1 Nonomuraea sp. GTA35
GACCGACTTCTCCAGGGCCGGGAAATACTCATCCAGGACCCGGTTCACCTCTCGTCGGAGTCCGCGCTGCTTGAGATGTCCTGAAGCAGCGCGAATGCTTTTCCCGCGATGTCCAACGCGGTTTTGGTCTTGCCCAGCTCGCCGGAGAGTTTCTCATTGCGGGACTCCAGCCTTGCGGTGTCGGCCTTGAGCTTCTTGTTCTCGGCCCGCAGCCGCGCCAGTTCCTCCGATTCGGCGTCCTTTTTCGGCTTGCCGGTGGAGGTGGCCAGGGTTCCGTTCTCGGCCTGCTTTCTCCAGTGCTCGATGTGGGAGTGATACAGCCGTTCCTTGCGCAGCAGGGCACCTCGCTCGGGGCTCCCTTCAGGCAGCGCGTCGAAGGCCGCGAGGATCCGCGCCTTGTATGCCTTGGTGAACGTCCGCCGCTTGGGTCGGGCCGGCTGCTCATCGGTCATCCGACCATCTTGCCCCGTCATGGCGGCCTGGTCGGCGAGGGTCATCGTCACTGTCTCAATCGTCCCGTCTCGCCCTGCTTCGCATCAAAAGGACTCATATATCCCATGTATCACAGCAGTCTGACAGAGAGGGGGAAGTCTGGTCGGCGAGGTCTACAGCCGCGCGACTGAACGGAGGCTCCGCGATGGATGACGGTGGTTCCAGCTTGCCCGGCGAGCTGCGTTGCCAGGGAACCCAGTGAAACGGCGTCAGCCGGCAGTGCCGGGGCGCGGCCGGCATCCGGCCGTGGTCATCGCGGTCGGGTTCGGCTCGGCAGTGCTGATCGGGACACTGCTGCTCGGCACCCCGCTCGCTACGACGGAGGGAGACACCTCCCACTGGCTCACCGCGCTGTTCACCGCCACCTCCGCCGTCTGCGTGACCGGCCTGGTCGTGGTCGACGCCGAGACGCACTGGTCGGTGTTCGGTGAGGTGGTGATCCTCATGCTCATCCAGGCAGGTGGGCTGGGCATCATGACGCTCGCCACGCTGATCATGGTCATCATCGCCGGCCGGATCGGCCTGCGGGCCAGGTTGTCCGCCCAGTTGGAGACCAAGTCGGTGGTGGCGGCCGACCTGCGTCACGTGCTGCGCAAGGTGGTGACGTTCAGCCTGATCTGCGAGGCGGCCATCGCCGCCGTCCTCGCCGTACGCTTCGTCACCGGGTACGGTGAGCCGCTGAGCCGGGCCCTCTACCTCGGCGTCTTCCACGGGGTATCAGCGTTCAACAACGCCGGCTTCGCGCTCTGGCCAGACAATCTGATGCGTTTCGTCACCGATCCGTGGATCTGCCTCACCATCGCCCTGGCAGTCATCGTCGGCGGCCTTGGTTATCCCGTCGTCTTCGAGCTGCTGCGCACCTGGCGCCACCCGCGCCGCTGGTCGATACTGACCCGCATCACCGTCGGCGTGAGCGCCTTACTCCTCGGCGCCGGCACCCTCGCGTTCCTGATGACCGAGTGGCGCAATCCGGCCACGATGGGGCCCCTGGACGACTCCCACAAGCTGCTGGCCGCCTTCTTCGCAGCCGTCATGCCGCGCTCCGGCGGCTTCAACACCGTCGACATCAGCCAGATGTACCCCTCCTCCTGGCTGGTCACCGACGTGCTGATGTTCATCGGCGGCGGTAGCGCGGGAACCGCGGGCGGCATCAAGGTCACCACGTTCGGCTTCCTGCTCTTCATCATCTGGTCCGAGATGCGGGGCGAGCACCAGGTCAACATCGGCCATCGGCGGCTGCCCTCGGCCAGCCAGCGTCAGGCGCTGTCCATCAGCCTGCTCGGAGTCATCCTGGTGGCGATCTCCACCTGGCTGCTGCTCATCATCACCTCACACAGCCTCGACCAGGTGCTGTTCGAGGTGATCTCAGCCTTCGCCACCAACGGCCTGTCCACCGGCATCACCGCCGACACCTCACTGGCCGGGCACGTGCTCTTGAGCGTGCTGATGTTCATCGGCCGCATCGGCCCGCTCACCCTGGGCTCGGCGCTCGCCCTGAAACAACGCACCCGCCGTTACGAACTGCCCGAGGAGAAGGTGATCCTCGGCTGACGAGGCCGCAGCCCTGGTGGGCTGAGCTGAACCGCTCCGGGGTCGGTGGAGACTCTGGTGTGCCCGGGGTTTGGTGGGTTCGCCGGTTGGGGCTGGTGCTGAGCGTCATAGAGGGCCGTGGTCAAGGCCGGCCCGTCTGGCGGAGCGTCAGTAACGCTGTTACTGTCGCTCGTGGAGCGCCGGGAAGTCTGGTCGGCAATGTCATATCGGACCAGCCTCATGGAGGCGCCTCATGGCGGACCTTCCTGCCGTCCTCATCAGCGGCTTGACCAAACACTTCGGCAAGGTCCGTGCCCTGGACGGGTTCGATCTCACCGTGCAGGCCGGCGAGGTGCACGGCTTTCTCGGCCCGAACGGCTCGGGCAAGACCACCACGCTACGGATCCTGCTCGGCCTGCTGCGGGCCGACTCCGGTCGCGCCGAACTGCTCGGCGGCGACCCGTGGCGGGACGCGGTCGAGCTGCACCGGCGGCTGGCGTACGTGCCCGGCGACGTCGTGCTGTGGCCTGCCCTGTCCGGCGGCGAGGCCATCGACCTGCTCGGCCGGTTACGCGGCGGGCTCGATCGGCGGCGCAAGGCGGCGCTGCTGGAGCGCTTCGACCTCGACCCCAGCAGGAAGGGCCGCGCCTACTCCAAGGGCAACCGCCAGAAGGTGGCGTTGATCGCCGCGCTGGCCTCGGACGTCGAGCTGCTGCTGCTCGACGAACCCACTTCAGGCCTGGACCCGCTGATGGAGGCCGCGTTCCGTGAGGTCATCGGCGAAGAACGCGCCCGCGGGCGGACCGTGCTGCTGTCCAGCCATGTCCTGTCCGAGGTCGAGGCGCTCTGCGACCAGGTCACGATCATCCGAGACGGGCGGACGGCGGAGACCGGCACCCTGGCCGAGCTACGCCATCTCACCCGTACCACGATCAGCGCCGAACTGGAACGCGGCCCTGACGGCCTGACCGGCCTGGCGGGTGTGCACGATCTGGTCGTCGACGGCCCGTGCGTGCGCTTCCAGGTCGACGGCGAGCACCTCCAGACAGTGCTGCGCGTGCTCACCGACTCGGGCGTGCGCACGCTGACCTGCCAACCGGCCACCTTGGAGGAGCTGTTCCTGCGGCACTACCAGGTCGCGGCATGACCGGCACGCTGACGTTGCTGCGGCTGGCGCTGCGCCGCGACCGCATCCTGCTGCCCGCCTGGATCACCGTGATCGTCGGCGTCATCGCCGCCAGCGCCGCGGCCATCGCCGAGCTGTACCCGCACGCGGGCCAGCGCATCGCGCTGGGCGTCACGATCGGCGCGGCGCCCGCGCTGCAAGCGCTCACCGGGCCGGTCTTCGACGCGGCCTCGGTCGGGGGGCTGACCGCGTGGCGAGCCACCACGATGACCTCGGTGCTGGCCGCCTTGATGAGCATGTTGACGGTGACCCGGCACACGCGGGCCGAAGAGGAGACCGGCCGGGCCGAGCTGATCGGCGCATGCGCGGTCGGCCGCCAGGCGGTGCCTGCCGCGGCGGTGCTCCTGGCCGCGGGCGCGAACATGCTCATGGCGTTGCTGATCACGGTGAGCCTGGCCGGGCAGGGGCTCCCCCTGCCCGGTGCGCTCGCCTTCGGCCTGGCGGTGGGCGGCACGGGCTGGGTGTTCACCGGGGTCGCGGTCCTCACCGCCCAGCTCACGGCGCATGCCAGGACCGCCAACGCCATCGCCGCCGCCGTCCTTGGCGTGGCCTTCCTCCTGCGCGCCCTCGGCGACGCTGCGAAGGTGGAAACGCTCGCGTGGATGTCTCCCCTGGGCTGGGCGCAGCGGGTGCGGGCGTTCGCCGACGAGCGATGGTGGCTGATCACTCTGTTCGCCGTCGCCGGCGCGGCGCTGGTAGCCGGGGCGGCGCTGCTGGCCAGGCGGCGAGACCTCGGCTCGGGACTCGTGCCCGCGCGCCCGGGCGTTCCGGATGCCGCACCGTATCTGAGAAGCCCGATGGCCCTGGCGTGGCGGCTGCAGCGCGGCAGCCTGCTCGGCTGGAGCGTCGGCTTCGCCGTCGTGGGCCTGCTGTTCGGCGCGCTGGCCCACAGCGTCGGCGACATCGCCGGTGACAATCCGCAGCTGGCCGCCATCTTGGCGGCGATGGGCGGCGCGGGAGCGCTGACCGACACGTTCCTGTCCGCCGAAATGGGCCTGCTCGGCTTGGTCGCGGGAGCTTATGCCGTTCAGGCCACGCTGCGGTTGCGGGACGAGGAGTCGGCGCTCCGGGCCGAACCCGTCCTGGCCACGGCCGTGGCCCGCCGGCGTTGGAGTCTCAGCCATCTGGGCGCGGCGCTCGGTGGCAGCGCCGTGGTCCTCGCGGCGGGCGGGTTGACCGCCGGGATCGCACACGGTTTCAGGATCGACGAGCCGGTCGGGCAGGGCGTCCGCATGCTCGGCGCGGCGCTGGTCCAGGTGCCGGCCACGTGGACGCTGGCGGGGATCGCGATGCTGCTGTTCGGGCTGCTGCCCCGGCTGACCGTGCTCGCGTGGGCGGCGCTGGTGGCCTTCGCCCTGCTCGGCCAGCTCGGCGAGCTGCTCCAGCTGGACGACTGGGTGCGAAACCTGTCCCCCTTCGCCCACGTGCCGCGGGCGCTGGGCCAGCCGGTGGATGCCGGACCGCTGCTTTGGCTCGGCTTCGTCACAGCCGTGCTCCTGCTGGCGGGGACGGCGACCTTTCAGCGGCGTGACGTGCAGGGCGGCTGATGGGCTTGAGTTCTCTCCTTGGGATGCCTGGCGAAGGTGCGGCGGAGCGAAGCGGCGGGGATCGAGCACGTGGGCCCGCGAGCGTAGTCGACCTGGACGAGCGTGAGATCCGCGTTCGCTTCGTGTTCATGGACGCCCGGGTCTGAGGCCTCCGAGATCCACGCGGCCGGGGTCGCGCAAGTCAGCGTCGTCATGGCTGGAGCGCGAGGCGGCGCGAGTCACCGGCAGCCTGGGGCGTAGCAGGGGGGCGCGGGCCTGCTGGAGATGAGCGCCTTCGGAATCGGCACGAAGACGGGCGCTTCGGCGGACCTGGTCGGATTCACTGCGGTGGCGTTCGGTCTCAGGCTTCCCGCGTTGGTCCTCACGCTGTGCGCTCGCCGCCCTGATCACCCATCGAGCACGGCCGTGGCCCCGGCCGCCGTGGCGAGCATGGCCGCCATCAGCTACCGCCGGGATTACCCTCGGCGGCCGGCACGCGCCTCGGCCGCAGCCAGTCAGCCCTGTTGGTCCTGCCTGCTCCTGCCTGTTCGAGTGCCACAGGGGCGGTACATCCGCCATGGGCAAGGGCGAGCAGCCCGGTGCAGGCGGTTGCTGATACGTTGTCGGCAGGTGTGCCGGGAAGTCTGGTCGGCGAGTTGCTGTCGTCGTTCCCGAGCGAGGCTTCCTGATGCGTGCGCGCGACCTGGTCACCGATTTTCCGACCGTTACCCTGGACACATCCATTGCGGCGGCGGCACGTCTACTGGCCCAGCAGCGGTTGCCCGGGCTGATCGTGGTCGACGAGCAGGGGATGCCTTTGAGCGTCCTGCCCGGCACGCAGGTGCTGCGCCTGGCGGTGCCGGACTACTGCCAGGAAGATCCTGCGCTGGCGCGGGTGGTGGACGAGGAGCACGCCGACCGGTTCCTGCGGTCGTTGGCCGACCGGACGGTGCGCGAGGCGCTGCCGCCACGGCCCCGGGAGCTTCCCATCACCGATCCCGATGCCACGCTGCTCGAGATGGCTGCGTTGATGGCCCGAACGCGCAGCCCGCTGGTGGACGGCGGGCGGCTCATCGGCGCCGTGACGCTGCAGGCGCTGCTGGACCGGGCGGTGTCCGCGTGACGGTCACTGCCTGGGTGGCGGTGGCGGTCTTCCTCGGCGCCTACGCGCTGATCGCCAGCGAGAAGATCCACCGCGTCGCGGCGGCGCTCGGCGGGGCCGGGATCATGCTGCTCATCCACGCCACCGACGCCGAAGCCGCGTTCTTCTCCGAAGAGACCGGCATCGACTGGAACGTCATCTTCCTGCTGCTGGGCATGATGGTCATCGTCGGGGTGCTGAAACAGACCGGCGTCTTCGAATATCTGGCGATCTGGGCGGCCAAGCGTGCCAGGGGCCGGCCGTATCGGCTGATGGTGCTGCTGGTGGTGATCACCGCGCTGGCCTCGGCGCTGCTGGACAATGTCACCACGGTGCTGCTGATCGCGCCGGTGACGTTCCTGGTGTGCGAGCGGCTGGCGCTGCCGGCGGCGCCGTTCCTCATCGCCGAAGCGATGGCCTCGAACATCGGCGGCGCCGCCACCCTGGTCGGTGACCCGCCGAACATCATCATCGCCAGCCGGGGCGGGCTGAGCTTCAACGACTTCCTCGCCCACATGGCGCCGATGGTCGTCGTGCTGATGATCGTATTTGTCGGCATGTGCCGTTTCCTGTTCCGCAAGTCCTTCGTCTACGACCCGGAACGGGCGGCGGAGGTCATGGCACTGAACGAACGGGAAGCCATCGCCGACCGGCGGCTGCTGTGGCAGTCGATGGTCGTGCTGGCGTTGGTCATGGCGGCGTTCGTGCTGCATCCGGTGCTGCACTACGAGCCGTCGGTGGTCGCCGTGCTGGGCGCCGGGGTGCTGGTGGCCGCGACCAGGGTCACCGCGGAGGAGTCGATCCGCGAGGTCGAGTGGCCGACGCTGGTGTTCTTCGCCGGGCTGTTCGTCATGGTCGGCTCCCTGGTGGAGACGGGGGTGATCCCGCAGATCTCCAAGGCGGCGGCCGAGGCCACCCAGGGGCAGCTGGGGTTCGCCACGATGCTGCTGCTGTGGGCGTCGGGCGGGCTGTCGGCGATCGTGGACAACATCCCGTACGTGGCCACCATGAGCCCCATCGTCGCCGACCTCGTCCAGGCCAACGGCGGCAACGAGCACGCCCAGGTGCTCTGGTGGGCCCTGGCCTTCGGCGCCGACCTCGGCGGCAACGCCACCGCCGTCGGAGCCGCGGCCAACGTGGTCGTCCTGGGCATCGCCGCCCGCAACGGCACCCCGATCAGCTTCTGGCAGTTCACCCGGTACGGCCTCGTCGTGACCGTGGTGACGATCGCGTTGTGCACGCCGTACCTGTGGCTGCGCTACCTGTGAGGCCGTGTTCCCCTGGACTCCGGCACTCGGTCCCGGTCGATGCCGGCGCTGGTTCTACCGCCCAGCTCGCCACCGAAGGAGCGTGAGATCGTTGACTGACATCGAGCAGCACGACGCGGTCGTGGTCATCGGACTGGGCCGCTTCGGCAGCGCGCTCGCCCTGGAGTTGACCCGGCGCGGCACCGAGGTACTCGCCATCGATCATCGGCCCAAGCTCGTGCAGAGCTATACCGGGCAGATCACCCAGGTCGCCGTCGCCGACTCCACCGACCTGGACGCGTTACGACAGCTCGGGGTTCCCGACTTCCGCCGCGCGGTGTGCGCCATCGGCAGCGACATCCAGGCCAGCATCCTCACCGCCTCGCTCCTGGTGGAGCTTGAGATCGACGACATCTGGGCGAAGGCCGTCAGCAAGCAGCACGGTGAGATCCTGCGCCGTATCGGCGTCCGGCATGTCGTATTCCCCGAACATGACATGGGCGAGCGTGTTGCTCGGCTGGTCAGCGGCCGGTTGCTCGATTACATGGAGGTCGACGAGAACTTCGCGATGGCCAAGATCCGTCCTCCCCGGGACTTCGTCGGCATCGCGCTCGGCGACTCCCGTCTGCGCAGCAAATACGGCCTCACGGTCGTGGCGGTCAAACGTACGGACGAGGGTTTCACCTATGCCACCGCGGACACCGAGCTGACCTACGACGACATGATCATCATCTCCGGCCAGCCCGACCGCATCGAACGCTTCGCCGAACTACCCTGACCTCTCGATTCTGCTGCTTGCCGATCAGACCGGCCGAGCGGTGATGCCGGTGGACAGGCCGACCGTGCCGAACGCCGAGACGACCTCGAACAGCGCCCGGTCCAGGATGTGCGGGGTCAGGACCATCAGCAGGTCGGTGGCCAGCCAGCTGGTGGGGTACATGCCGGCGATGTCGATGCTGTTGAAGCCCGCCGTCCGCGGCATGACGGCGGTGAAAAACGCGGCCAGCAGCTTGCCCGCTTCGTTCTTGCCTCCTCTTACGACTTCTTGATGGCGAGGCATTGAGGTTCTGCTGCAGTCGCTGGACGCCTCAGCAGTCTGCAGCTAAATTGTTTACGAGACCGTACCGTAAACAATGTGGGGTGCACCGTGGAACCCGACGTTCTCATCGCTGGGGCTGGGCCGGTGGGACTGTCCTTGGCGTGCGCGCTGCTCCAGCATGGCGTCTCCGTACGGGTGATCGACCGGGCTCCAGGCCCGGCCACCACGTCCCGGGCCAACTTCGTGCACGCGCGCGGCTCGGAGGTGCTCGACCGGCTGGACGCGCTCACCGGCCTGCCCGAGGAATCGGTTCGGGCGATGACCATCACCACCTACGCCGGCGACCGCCCGATGATGCGCATCCGGTTCGGCGACCCCGGCCTGCACACTGCCGCTCCCCCGATGGTCATCTCCCAGGCCCGCGTCGAGACGCGGCTGCGCGACCGGCTGGCCGAGCTGGGTGGGCGGCCGGAATGGGGCTCCGCCCTGGTGAGCGTCGACCAGAACGCCGACGGTGTCACCGCGGTGCTGGGCGACGGCCGCACCGTGCGGACGCGCTGGCTGGTCGGCTGTGACGGGACCGGCAGCACCGTACGCAAGCTCGCCGGCATCGGCTTTCCCGGCGTCAAGGTCAGCGAACGCTTTCTGCTGGTTGACGCCACCCTGGACACCACGCTCGACCGCTCCGGCACCAGCGGCTGGGTGCACCCGGAAGGCATGCTGGGCGCCATGCCCATGCCTGGCGACCAGTGGCGGCTGCTCGCCTACGACCCCGCCTTCCGCCACGACAAGCCCACCGAGGAACAGATCGTCGAGCGGATGCGCCGTATCCTGCCCGAACGTACCAGCGGGATCGGCGGCCGGCTGCTGGAGGCGTCCTGGGCGTCGTTGTTCAGCGTGCACCGCCGGCTGGCCGACACCTACCGTCAGGGCCGGATCCTGCTGGCCGGGGACGCCGCGCACGCGCACGCCCCGTTCGGCGGGCAGGGCATGCTCACCGGCATCGGCGACGCGGAGAACCTCGCCTGGAAGCTGGCCCTCGTCATCGGCGGGCTGGCGGGCGAGCGGCTCCTGGACACCTACGAGGCCGAGCGCCGCCCGCTGGCCACGCAGGTCCTGCGCGGCAGCACCGCCGCCACCAGGATGAACATCGCCTCCGGGCCCGTCGGCCGGTTCCTGCGCGACCGCGTCATGGTGCCGGTGTTCAACCTGCCCGTGCTGCAGCGCTGGGCCACCTACACCACCTCCCAGCTGTGGGTCAGCTACCGGCGGGGCCCGCTCGGCGGGCGCGGTGGCCGGCCGCGGCCCGGCGACCGCATCCCCGACCTTGCCTGCGAGCGCCCCGACGGCACTCGCACCCGGCTGCATGCCGAGCTGCGCGGCCGCTGGGTAGCCGTAGGCGACCGTGACCTGTTCGAGGCCGCCCGCCGGCGGCTCGGCGAGCACGTCGTCCACCTCCGCCCGGTGGAGGTGCTGCCCGCTGTGCTCGTACGCCCGGACGCCCACCTGGCCTGCAAGGGCGACCCCATCGGCTGGCTGGACGGAGCACTCGCTTGACCGACCGCCGAGGACGCGGACGCCCCCGCGACCCCGAGACCGACGCCTCGATCCTGCGCGCCGCGCTGGAGCTGTTCATCGAGCGCGGAGTCGAGGGCACCAGCATGGAGCAGATCGCCAAGCGGGCCGGCGTGGGCAAGCTCACCGTCTACCGCCGCTGGAGCACCAAGGAGGACCTGATCGCCCAGGCGGTCGAGCAGACGGTCAGCGCCGACCTCGTCCCCTCCCCCGGCGACATCAAGGAACTCGACCCCCAGCAGCTCGTCGAAGGCGTCATCGAGGCGGCGGCGGAGATGACCGCGAGCTCGGCTTTCCGCGCTCTGGTCGCCCGGATGATGGGTTCGGCAGTCAGCCATCCCGAGCTGATGGCCGTCTACTGGAAGCATCACGTCCTGCCGCGCCGGGAGCTGGCCGCTGCCCTCCTGCGGCGCGCCCAGCAGGAGGGCACCGTGGCCGCCGACGCCGACCTCGACGTGCTGATCGACATGATGGCCGGCGCGGTGACCTGGCGCGTCCTGCAGCCGAACCCGCCGGACGCCACCGGGATGCTGGACTTCCTCAAGGCCGTCTACCGGCAGGTGGGGCTGTACCGGCCGGCACCGTGATCGTGGTCGCGGCCCGGTTCGTCAGCCGGTCCTGCCGGCCGCAGCAGTGTTCGCCACGTGGCGGCGCATCAGATGCACGCCGACGGCGACGATCCAGCCGAAGCCGGTCAGCAGGGAGAGATGTTCGAGCAGGCCCGCGGGAGCCGGCTGCCAGATTCCGAGCGTGTCGAGGCGGTAGGCGATGCCGGCGGCGAAGGCGAGGACGATGACGAGGGCACCGGCCAGCCGGGAGCGGACCATCCATCGGCGACTGGTCTCGCCCAGCCGCCCGGCCAGGGTGAACGCGGCGCCGCTGAGCCCGGCGAAGAGCAGGAAGCCGGCCACCTGGTGGATGCGGCCGCTCGCGGTGACGGTGTTCGCCTGCCCGGGCGGGTAGCCCAGAGCCGGGTCGGTGGGTACCAGCCCGGCCACGACGAGCCCCGCAGCCGCGGTGGCGAGCAGGATCGGCCCCCACGTGGCGCCGCGCCCCCGCCGCAGAACGTGCCGCGCCCCGAGGGCGAAGGCGGCCAGCAGCAGTCCGCCGAGCACGAAGTTGATCGCCTGCAGCCAGGCGCGCTCGCCGGTGCCGAGCTGGCTGGCGCCGTGGTGCCACAGGCTGTAGCCGGGCCGGGTGGCGCCGTCGGCCCAGAGCAGCACCGGCACCAGCACCCCGGCAACGATGCCACTGCCGAGCAGCGCCGCGAGAGCACGAGAGGTCATCGGGAAGTCCTCCACTTCTCCGCGCCGACCGGCGACGCGGGCCGACCAGGCTTCCCGGCTCACCTCTGATGTGGTACAGCTATTTTAGCTTATACTGAAACAACTGCAAGAGGGGGCTTCGGCGGCATGACGGAACAGGATCCACTGCTGGAATGGGTGGAGCGGGTCGCCATGTACCTGGCCCGTGACGGGGTGCCGCCGATCGCCGGGCGGGTGCTCGGCTGGCTGATGGTGTGCGATCCGCCGGAGCAGTCCGCGGGGCAGATCAGCCAGGCCATCGGCGCCAGCCGCGCCTCGCTGACCTCCAACCTGCGGCTGCTGTCCAGCATGGGGTTCCTCACCTCGCGTACGCGGCCGGGCGAGCGCACCGTCTACTACCGGATGGCCGAGGACGCCTGGGCGGTCGTGGTGCGCAAGCAGATCGCCGGTCTCACCTCGTTCCTCGACATCACCCGCGAGGGCCTGGACCTGGTCGGCCCCGGCGACGACCGGGCCGCCCGCATCCGCCAGGCGCACACCACCTTCGAATGGATGGCCAAGGTGTTCCAGAACGCGCCACTGCCCGGAGAGGACGCATGAGCGGGCACGCGATCGTGGTCGGCGGCGGCATCGGCGGCCTGGCCACGGCCGTCGCCCTGCGGCGGATCGGCTGGCAGGCCACCGTGCTGGAACGGGCCCCCGCGCTGGGCGAGATCGGCGCCGGCATGTCGCAGGCCCCGAACGCGCTGCGGGCCCTGGACGAGCTCGGCGTCGGCGAGCAGGCACGCGCCAGAGGCGTGCCCTCCTACTCGGCCGGCAACCTGCGCCTGCCCGATGGCCGCCACCTGCAGCGTGCCCGCCGGGGCGACGCGACGCCGCTGCTCGCCTTCCACCGCGCCGACCTGCACGGGCTGCTGCTGGAGGCGGTGCCCGCCGGTTGGGTCCGCACCGGTACGGAGGTCACCGGCCTGCGCCAGGACGACCGCGGCGTGACGGTCACCTGGGACGGCGGCCAGGCGAGCGCGGACCTGGTGATCGGCGCGGACGGCATCCGCAGCGCCGTACGCCGCGCATTGTGGCCGGACGCGCCGCCGCCCCGCTTCCTGGGCCGCACCGCCTGGCTCGGCGTCACGGACCCCAGCGGAATCCCCGGCGGTTCCGCGGCCTCGCCCGGCAACGACACGACGCCGCCCGACGGGCTGGACGGCAGCGTCACCATGGGCCCAGGAGGCTACTTCCTCATCCACCCGATCAGCCGCGGCCGCGCCTACTGGGCCTTCGTCACGACCGCCGACCGGCCGGACCGGCGCTACGCGCAGGAGAAGGCGGAGGTGGCCGGCCGCCTGGCGGCCTGGCACCACCCCATCCCGGACCTGATCGCGGCCACCCCGGACGAGGCCGTGATCCACATCGACATCCGTGACCTGGACCCGCTGCCCACGTATGTCCGCGGCCGGGTGGCGCTGCTGGGCGACGCCGCCCACGCGATGAGCCCCGACCGCGGCCAGGGCGCCGGGCAGTCCATCGAGGACGCGGTCGTGCTCGCCGCCGCCCTCCACGCCGAGGCCGGTATAGACGCCGCACTGGCCCGCTACGACACCGAGCGACGGCCCCGTACCCAGGCCACCGCCCGGGGCGCCCGCGCGGACGGGCGCCGCACCACGTCCGCGGCGGCGCACCGTGCCCTGGTCACCATGATCCGGCTCATGCCCGCACCACTGTGGCGCAAGGGGATCGCGGCCGACGGCAACGCCACCTGGCGGTGGCGGCCACCGCGCCTGCCGGAGCCGACAACACACGCCTGATGCGGCCAGCCTTGCCATGGGAGCAGATGCTGCCGAGCCCGTGCTCAGCGCATCGAAGGCGCTACCTTCGCTGTGGTTGCCTCCTTCACGCCAGCCCTCACCCTGCCGCGAGGAAATCGACGATCCGCGCGGCAACGCGGGGATAGTCGGGGCCGAACCAGATCATGTGGCTGTCGGCCTGGCTGACCACCAGTTCGGCTCTCGGCATCGCCGCGACCAGGGACTCGGCATGAGCGAAGGACACCGACCGGTCGTGGCGGGTCGCGATGACCAGTGCGGGCTGGCTGACCTGCGCGGCGCAGTCCGGCACGGGGAGCATGTCGGCGACGAAGCCGCGACCCGAGCGCATCGAGCTGAACAGGCCGACGAGCAGGCTGCGTTCAGCGGTGGACAAATTTCGCAGCACGTGGCGTGCGGGCAGGACCGACAGATCATGGAGGAGCAGGCGTAACCCGGACGAGGGTGCCGCGCGGAGCAGGAGCCGCAGGATCGCCCAGGTACCGGCCTCCACCCGGCCGTTGAACACCGCCCGGCCGCCCAGCCGGGTCAGCCGTTCGGGCCAGGGCAGGAACCCGACCACGCTTTGCAGGATGACCCGCTCGACCAGGTGCGGGTGGCGGGCGGCCATGCTCAGCGCGGTACGTCCGCCGGCCGAGATCCCCACGACCGCGGCGAGGCGGGCGATACCCAGAACCTGGCACAGCTGGGCGGTGGCATCGGCGAAGCCGGCCGCCGTGGTGCCGGTGGTCAGTGGCGTTCGCCCATATCCGGGACGCGAGGGGACCAGCACCGTGCAGCCGGCGTCGGCGAAGACCTCCTCGCCCAACGACAGCCCCGCCCGCATGTGGCCGCCGTGGAACACCACGACCGTCGTGGGCCCGTCGCCCTCCAGGCGATACTCCACCGGCCCCGGCGGCAGGCTCACGACGGCGGCGGCCCGCTCGGGATGAGCGTGGGCAGTGGACGCCACGGCGCCTCCTCGCGTCACGGGGATGGTCGTTCCTGCCGGCGGATCTTGCGGGTGACGCTGCCGTACCAGGCCGGGACCTCCCGCTCGTCGTCGAACCAGCGGGCCACCACGATGTCGGTGGAGGAGTGCAGCAGGATCGACAGCACGATGGTCACGGCGACGAGCTGGAACACCGGCACGGCGGCGGCGATGCCGGAGCCCAGCACCAGCAGCCCGTAGACCACGGAGGCGAACCCCTTGGGCCCGAACCACGCCACGGCCGCCTGCTCGCGCACGCTCAGCCCCGAGCGCAGGAACGACAGCCAGATCGCCACAGGCCGGGCCACGATCAGCGCGAGTACCGCGAACAGCCACCCTTGCCAGCCGACCGAGCCGAGCAGGGCCGGGGTGATGAGCGCGCCGAACACCAGCAGCGCGGCGAGCTTGAACACCTCGGCGATCAGCTCGCCGAAGTGCTCGAACGACTCGCGCTGGCGCGGCCCGAAGGTGGCCACGGTGATCCCGGCGGAGAACGCGGCCAGGAACAGGTTGCCGTGCGTGGCCTTGCCGACGGCCAGCACGAGCAGGCCGATGGCCAGGGCGTTGAGCGGCTCGTACGGGGTGGAGGCGGCGAACCAGCGGGTCTGCTCCAGCTTGATCGCCACCCAGGGGATGGCGACCCCGATGACGATGCCGAGCCCCAGCTCCAGGCCCAGCTCGCCCAGGTGCAGGTCGTCGGAGCCGGCCGCGACCGCGAGGAAGAGGATGACGAACGGCAGCGCCAGGCCGTCGTTGACGCCGGATTCGACGTTGAGCAGTTGCCGCAGCCGGGGCGGCACCTTCTCGTTGCCGACCAGCGCGGCGGCGAACACCGGGTCGGTGGGCGCGAGAATGGCGCCGATCAGCAGCGCCTCGATCCAGCCCAGCCCGAGCAGGTAGTGCGCCCCGACGGCGGTGATGGCCAGCGTCAGCGGCAGGCCCCAGCCGAGCGCCCGGCCGGGCAGCCGCCAGGCGCTGCGCAGCTCGGCCCAGCCGACCCGCATGCCGTCGGTGAACAACACGGTGAACAGCGCCAGCTCGGCCAGCGCGGCCACCAGATCGTCGCCGGGCCGCAGCGAGACGACGCCGAGCACGCCGTCGCCCAGCACGAACCCGGCGACGAGGAACAGCGCGGCGGTGGACAGGATGGTGCGGTGGGCCAGGCTGGACAGCAGCACGGCCAGCAGGAGCACGCACGCGAACGCGGTCAGCAGCACGCCCATCAGGGGCGCCGTGTGGGGGTCGTCATGGAACGGCCTTCCGGTCGGATCAGCTTGCACGATCTTGCCGACCAGACTTCCCGGCGCACCGCGCCCACCCTAACAGGGGCGCTGCCAAGGCGACAGACGCATTCGTGACGGGCGCCCCGCTACCAGACCACGGCGGCGGTCCCGGGAAGGCAGGCCATCCCGCCTACCCGATGTCCCGGCGGCCGAGGGCGGTCAGCCCCAAGGCGGTGAAAGCCCCTGCCACGACGGTGAGCACGGCGGCGGTGGCAGGCCCAGGGTCCGCCAGGGCCGAGTAGTGGACGTGGGCGAAGGGCGAGAGCCGGAAGGCCGCGTCCGTGACCAGGCCGATCTCCCAGCCGAACTCCAGCGCCACCACCAGGCCGAACCCCGTCCAGACGGCGACCGCTCCGGCCCGGCCGAGCAACCCGTAGGCGCAGACCGTGACGCCGGTGACGACCCAGACGGCCGGCAGCAGCGGCAGAGTGAGCGCGAGCAGGCCGCCAACGTCGCCGGAGCCGAGCCCGCACAGCAGGCCGACGACGGTCAGCAGGGCGGCGGGCACGGCGAGGGCGATCAGCAGGTGCCCGGCGGCCCAGCGCAGCCGTCCGGTCGGGCCGGATCGGCCTCGGCGCCCATGCGGGCCGCCCATGCCGCCAGCCCCGCGCTGCCCCCGAACTCCGCCACCGCCTCCCGCCCGCCGAAGCCGAGCGCCAACCCGAACAGCACGGCCGCGACCAGCCACGCGACCGCCGCGCCCCACTGCGTCCGCCAGGCGAGCGCCAGTGGCGTGCCCAACCACCCGGCCGCGGCGACCGGCCCTGCCCGTTCGGGCAGCAGCCCGGCGCCCACGTCCCGCCGCCCGGCCAGCCGGTACGCCAGCGCGATCAGCACCACAGCCGAAGCCGCAGCCAGGACGAACACCCACCACCGCTCGCCGGCGAACGGCCGGGAGCGCAGCAGCCAGCCGGTCGGCACCGCCCACCGGAGCCAGGGCGCGGCCACGTCGGACACGCCCCGCAGCAGGTACAGGGCGAAGAACAGGCCGATCGCGCCGAGCCCGGCCGGACGTGCGCCCGGCGTCACCCGCACGGCCACTGCCGCCATCCCGGCGGCCGTCCATCCCCCGCAGGCCGCGATCAGGCCCCACGCCAGCGAGCCGGCGACCGGCATGCCCGCGCCCGCCAGCACGGCGGTGATCAGCACGGCCACAAGCGCATCGGCCGTGAGGACCACCGCCAGCGCGGCGGTCAGCGGCGCGTGCCTGCCGACCGGCGCGGCGCCGATCAGGTCGCGCCGACCGGCCTCCTCATCCGAACGGGTGTGGCGGACCAGGAACAGCACGCTGCCGATGGCGGCGAAGATCATGGTGGCGGCTGCGCGCTGCTGGGCGGCGATGGCTCCCACGCTGAGGCCGTACGCCGGGCCCTGGATGAGGAGCACCGCGGGGTTGGCGGCGATCTGCCGGGCGTACTCGCGGCGTGCTCCCTCGGTGGGCATCAGGGTGCCGATCGTGCTGACGGTGCCGTACACGAAGGCTGCGATGAGCACCACCCACAGGGCCAGCCAGATCCGATCGCGTCGCAGGATCAGCCGGATCAGCGCGCCCGTCCCCGCCATCTCAGGCCGCCGCGCTTGTCTCGTAGTGACGCAGGAACAGTTCCTCCAGCGTGGGTGGCTGCGCGGTCAGGTCGCGGACGCCAAGGACGGCCAACCGGGCCAGCACCCCGGCCAGCCCGGCGCTGTCGACCTGGCAGCGCACCCGGCCGTCCGCCGTCGTGGTCAGCTCGTGCACCCGGGCAGGGCGGCCAGCCCGTCGGGCGGCCCTGGCAGGGTGGCAGTGATGGAGGTACGGGTGAGATGCCGCAGCTCGGTCAGGGTGCCGGTCTCGACGGTACGTCCGGCGCGGATGATGGACACCCGGTCGCACAGCGCCTCCACCTCCGACAGGATGTGGCTGGACAGCAGCACCGTCCGGCCGCCGGCCTTGGCCTGCGCCACGCAGTCGCGGAAGACGGCCTCCATCAGCGGGTCGAGTCCGGAGGTCGGCTCGTCCAGGAGCAGCAGCTCGGCGTCGCAGGCGAAGGCCGCGATCAGGGCGACCTTCTGCCGGTTGCCCTTGGAATAGGTGCGTGTCTTCTTGCCGGGGTCGACCGCGAACCGCTCGATCAGCTCCGCCCGCCGCGTGGGGGCGACGCCGCCGCGCAGCCTGGCCAGCACGTCGATCACCTCTCCCCCGGTCAGGTTCGGCCACAGCGTGACGTCGCCCGGCACGTAGGCGAGCCTGCGGTGCAGCTCGACGGCCTGCCGCCACGGGTCGCCGCCGAGCAGCCGGACGCGCCCGGCGTCGGCGCGCAACAGCCCGAGCAGGACGCGTAACGTGGTGGTCTTCCCGGCGCCGTTCGGGCCGAGGAAGCCGTGCACCTCGCCTGGAGTCACGGTGAGGTCCAGGCCGTCCAGCGCGCGGGTCCTTCCGTAGGTCTTGACCAGGCCGGTGATCTCGATCGGGTCAGTCATCGCCGTGCTCCTCGGTCAGGTGGCGCCCTGCCTCGGACCGGGCGAAGTCGCCCATGGCGGCGTACACCTCGGCCATGGCGGTGCCGATGGCGGTCGCGTGCTCGCGGGCCAGCACGTCCACGCCCATGCGGCGGCTCAGGTAGGGGTGCAGGACGATCGTGCCGGCGTGCATCGCGCTCATCACGGCGGCGGCGTCGCGCGCCTTGGCCGAGCCTTCGGGGAAGCGGTCGGGCCAGGTGGCGGTGAGGAACTTCTCGGTGACCCGCATCGCGCCCGCGAAGAACGCCTCCGCCGCCGGTGAGCCGTCCGCCAGGGCGCGTGCCAGGTAGCGCACCATCAGTTCGCCGCCCTCGTACAGGGCGGCCAGGCCGCCCGGGTCGGGATTGGCCTCCTCGTCCTTGGCGCGCTGGACGAGCTGTTCCAGCACGTAGGAGTCGCAGGCGTCGCGCAGCCCGTCCTTGGTGCCGTAGTGGTGCTGCACCAGGCCGACCGAGACGCCGGCGGCGCGGGCGATGTCCTGGAGCCTGGCGGCCTTGACCCCGTGCTCGGCGAACTGGGCCAGTGCCGCGTCCCTGATGCGGGCGCGGGCGGTGAGGTCGTCCAGCGGTCTCTCCCGATTCACGACCCGAACAATATCTCAATATTGCTTCCCATATCTAGATATTGCTGCTGGCCGAACCGTTCGGACCTATCCGAACAAACCGATAGACTCGGCGTGTGAGCGTTGATGAGTTCGTGGAGGACGCGGGGCTCTTCTACGAGCGGCTCGGGCTGAGCCGCACGTCGGGTCGCGTCATGGGGTGGTTGCTGACCGCCGACACCTCTGGCGCGGACGCGCCCGAGCTGGCCGAGGCGCTGGCCGTGGCCAAGAGCAGCATGAGCGTCGCGCTGCGGCAACTGGAGCAGGCGGGCCTGATCGAGAGGTTCCGGGTGCGCGGGGAACGGCGCGACCGCTACCGGCTGGCCGAGGATGTCTTCGCCCGCGCCTTCCGCGCGAAGATGACCGAGTTCGAGAGCTTCCGCGCCCTGGCCGAGCAGGGGCTGCGCGCGGTGGGCGACGATCCGGAGCGCCGGCGGCGGCTGGAGCTCATGCGCGACATGTACGCGTTCATGATGGATCGCTTCCCCCGCCTGCTGGACGAGTGGGACGAGCTCAAGGACCGGCGATGAGACCCTTACTGATCACCGTGGGGAGCCGCGGCGACGTCCAGCCGTACCTGGCCCTGGCCTGCGGGCTGCTGGCCGCCGGGCACCGGCCGCTCCTGGCGGCGCCCCGGCGCTTCGAGCCGCTCGCCACCGCCTGCGGGGTGAACTTCGCGCCGCTGAACGACGAGATGCTCGCGCTGCAGGACAAGGTTCAGGGGCAGGGCGTACGCGCCGCCATCACCGCCGCCCGCGCGGTCAAGCCGATGCTCCGCCGCCTGCTCGACGACCAGGCCGCACTCACCGCACACGAGGCCGACGTGGTCGTCTACCACCCCAAGTCCCTCGGCGGCCCCCACGTCGCCGAGAAGCTCGGCGTCCCGGCCCTGGCCGGGCTGCTGCTGCCGCTTTACCTGCCCACCGCCGCCTTCGCCTCCCCCATCCTTCCGGTACGGGGGCCACGCGCGCTCAACCGGGCGAGTTGGCGCGTCTCCTCGGCCGTCGAGGCGCCCTACCGCGGCACGGTGCGGGATTGGCGGGTAGGGGCGCTGGGCCTGCGCGACGGGTTCCGGCCGGTGGCCGACCTGGTCGAGGCGGGCGGCGTCCTGCACGCCTGGAGCCCGCACCTGCTCCCGGCCCCTCCCGACTGGCCCGCCTCCGCTCACCCCATCGGCTTCTGGACCATGCCCGCCGCCGGCTGGACGCCGCGGGAGCGGCTGGCCCGTTTCCTGGACGACGGCGACCCGCCCATCTACGTCGGCTTCGGCAGCTCCTCCAGCGGAGACCCGCAGACGCTGACCGCCACGGTGCTGGAGGCCGTCCGGCTGACCGGGCGCCGCGCCGTCCTGGCCACCGGCTGGGGTGCCCTGCGGGCGGGCACGGAGCCGGACGGCGTCCTGGTGATCGAGGAGGCCTCGCACGACTGGCTGCTCCCGCGTGTCTCCGTCGCCGTGCACCACGGCGGCATCGGCACGGTGGCCGCCGCGCTGCGCGCCGGCGTCCCCCAGGTGGTCCGCCCGTTCCTGGGAGACCAGCCGTTCTGGGCCGGACGCCTGCACCATCTCGGCGTCGCGCCGCCACCCGTCACTGGCCGTCTCGCTTCCGGCCGGCTGGCCGCCGCGATCGAGGCGGCGACCGCCTGCGCCCCTGCGGCCCGCGCGCTCACCGCGCCGGTCCGTGCCGAGGACGGCGTCGCAGCCGCCGTGAACCGCATCAGCGGCGCGATCTGAGACCGAGTCACGACCAAGCGTGGCTCCTGGGGCCATTCAAGCCACGACCCACGGGCTCGGCCTGGTCAAAGGTCAAGCCGGCGGAGCCGTACCATCACAAAGGCGAGCAGCCCGAGGGCGGCCAGCGCGAAGACGGCGTTGCCAATGAGGTCCACATGCGCGGGCGCTGGGAAACTCGGCGGCTGCGGGAAGCCGTGCCAGGCGTAGGTGACCAGGCCGGCAGCTCCCAGGGCGAACCTGTGCCAGGGTCCCCAGCCCGTGCGCCGGGACCAGCGCAGGATTGCCACGAACACTTGCGTGACCATCACTCTCCATGGTCGACATCGCCCCTCCGCAGGACCGGTCCAGAAGATCGGGAACCGTGTGTCGCCGCCCGTCACCCGGTGAAGGGCTCGAGGAAGAAGCGGCCCCACGCGATGAACGCCGCGATCGCGAGGTAGATCACGGTCATCAGCACGAACACGGATTCGCCGCGTCGAGCGTGGGTGATCACGGCGCCGACCATCAGCAGGAGCCAGCAGACCGCGGTCACCGGCACCAGAACCGGTGCGATGCCGAGCGCGGCGGGCAGGATCAAGCCCGCCGCGGCCAGGAGCTCAAGGACGCCCAGGGTCTTGAGGAAGCCGACACCGGCGTCTGCGGTCCAGCCATAGGCGAGCGCCCTCTGATGGAACGCAGCCAGTTTGTCCTTGGGCACGAACGTCTTCTGGATGCCGCTGCTCAGCGCCAGCACGGCCAGGAACCCAGCAGCGATCCACAGCGTGAGGTTCATCATCTACTCCTTGATCGGGGATTGCGTGCACCCTCAAGACGAGACAACGACCCCGCCGGTGACAGATCCCCGAATCCTCGCGCGTCCTGGCTTCAGCGGGATCCCCCAGAGGGGGCCGCAGGTCGTGCCGAACGCAGCGACCCTGACCTGGTGACTGGCGGACCGAGGGATACAGCTTTCCCGCGCGTGTGAGGACGCTCACACCGCGTCACAGCCCCTGGGGGGATCTCGTCTCAGAGGGCATGACCAACTCGGAACAAACCTCGGTGCTGATCACCGGAGGCAACAAGGGGCTTGGCTTCGAGGCGGCCCGGAGGCTCGGCGAACAGGGCTGGGCCATCTTCCTCGGCTCGCGCGACGAAGGGCGAGGACGGGCAGCCGCCCGCAAGCTGACCGACGGCGGCGCGAACGTGGTCGTGGTCCCGCTGGACGTGACCTCGGAGGAGTCGGTGACCGACGCCGTACGGCTCGTCCGGGAGCACACCGATCGGCTTGGCCCCGTTGCCTGGTGACCACCGCGCATCCCTCGGCTTGTGCCGGCGAGCCCGCGAAGGCCGAGATGACACCTCTCGCAGCCATCGCTGTCCCTCCCGAGGGCGGCGGTCGGCGCGGCGCTCGCATGAACGCCGGCCTTGAAGGACCGCAACAACTCAGCCAGATCCGTTACTGGGAGCTCAATTCATGACGAAGAGCGTTGACAGCGAACTCTCCGACCTGGAACTACCGGTCGAGCGAGGCTGCCCGTTCACCCCGCCCGCCGCCTACGAGCGACTGCGCGAGAGGGCGCCGATCAACAGGATCCGCCTGGTCAACGGTGGCGAGGTGTGGTGGGTGTCCGGGCATGAGGAAGGCCGTGCCGTTCTCGCCGACCGCCGCTTCTCCTCCGACAAGCGCAAGGACGGCTTCCCGCTGTTCAACGTCGATGCCGCCACCCTGCGGCAGCTCCGCAGCCAGCCGCCGCACATGCTCAGCATGGACGGCAACGAACACGCCGCTGCCCGCCGTCCGGTGATCGGCGAGTTCACCGTGAAGCGGCTGGCCGCGCTGCGCCCGCGGATCCAGGACATCGTCGACCACTTCATCGACGACATGCTCGCCACCGACCAGCGGCCGGTCGACCTGGTGCAGGCGCTGTCCCTGCCGGTGCCGTCCCTGGTGATCTGCGAACTGCTCGGCGCGCCGTACACCGATCATGACTTCTTCCAGGGCCGCACCGCCGTGGCGGTGCGCCGGACCTCCTCGCCGGAGGAACGCCAGCGGGCCTTCGCCGAACTGCGCGCCTACCTCGACGACCTGGTCACCCGCAAGGAGTCCGAATCCGGCGACGACCTGTTCAGCCGGCAGATCGCCCGGCAACGCCAGGAGGGCACCCTTGATCACGCGGGCCTGGTGAGCCTGGCCTTCCTGCTGTTGACCGCCGGGCACGAGACCACGGCGAACATGATCTCGCTCGGTGTGGTCGGGCTGCTCTCCCATCCGGAGCAACTGGCCCTGATCAAGGCCGACCCGGGCAGGACGCCCATGGCCGTGGAGGAACTGCTGCGCTACTTCTCCATCACCGACACGGTCTCCTCCCGGCTGGCCACTGACGACGTGGAGATCGCCGGGGTGAGGATCAAGGCCGGCCAGGGCGTCATCGTCTCGGGCCTGTCGGCCAACTGGGACCCGGCGGTGTTTGAGAATCCGGCCGACCTGGATGTCGAGCGCGGAGTCCGCCACCACCTCGCCTTCGGGTTCGGCCCGCACCAGTGCCTGGGCCAGAACCTGGCCAGGATGGAACTGCAGATCGTCTTCGACACGCTGTTCCGCCGCATCCCCACCCTGCAGCTCGCCGCACCAGTCCAGGACCTGCCGTTCAAGACCGACGCCGTCATCTACGGCGTTCACGAACTCCCGGTCACCTGGTGAGGACATGATGCGGATCAAGCCGACATGACACCGGGGTCTGCGCCGGCTTCGGCCAGTGCCTTCCGAGCCGGCCGTGCTCGCCCAGGACGACGACGGCATCGTGGTCCTGCTGACCGACCACCCCACGGCGAGACCACGGCGCAGGGGGCGCGGCGCCGTCAGCACCGACTTGGTTGGTGATCTTGGGGTTCTGCCGCCCGTGTTGGAGATCTCCGACGTCCCTGACGTCGTGTTCGACCAGATGACTCGATCCCGAATCAGGAAAGGAAGCAATTGATGACCATGACGGAGCAAGCAATGGGGTCGTTGGCCGGGATGGTCGCGGTCGTGACCGGAGCGGGGTCCGGCATCGGCGCGGCGACCGCGGCGAGGCTGGCGGCTCTGGGAGCCCGGGTGTGCTGTGCCGGCCGTACGCTCGAGAACGTCGAGCGGACGGCCGGGGAGATCGTGACCGCTGGTGGCGAGGCGTTCGCGATGCGGGTTGACGTGGCATCGCCTGAGGACAACGACGCGATGGTGCGCGAGACGGTCGCCCGTTACGGCGCCGTGCACATCGCACACCTCAACGCCGCGACGGGGCACTGGGCCGGTGTGCTGGACTACCCGCTGGAGGAGTGGGACCGCACCATGGCGGTGAACCTGCGTGGTGTGCTGCTCGGTCTGCAGGCGGCGGGCCGGGCGATGCGCGACGCGAGTGGCGGCTCGGTCGTGGTCACCTCGTCGGCCGCCGGGCTCACCGGTGTTCGGATGTCAGCGGCGTACGCGGCGTCGAAGCACGGGGTGCTCGGATTGGTCAAGTCGGCTGCCCTGGAACTGGGGCCGGTCGGTATCCGGGTCAACGCCATCTGCCCGGGATACATCGCCAGCAACGATCTCACCCGGAAGATGGGCGAAGAGCTCGACGTCGCCGGCCGATTTCCGCTGGGCCGGCCGGGGCGCAGCGAGGAGGTCGCCAACCTGGTCGCGTTCCTGGCCGGTGAGAGCGCGTCGTTCATCACGGGCAGCGTGTTCACCATCGATGGTGGCTGGCTGGCCGGCGGCATCGACCTCGGTGGCGATGCCGAGCAATAGACGATCAGCGGCGACTGAACGGCTGCCATTGCCAACACGTCCTCCCTGAACACATGGAATCGGCCGGACCGGGCACCCCCATCGCCGACGCCGCCGCTGATGAGGTCGAACCCGGTTCTCCCTGCCGGTCTCGGTCCCGGCGGCGGGACCTACTACACCGGCCGTTTCACCAAGGTGCCACGGCTGGCCAAGCGACCGCGGGTCCAGGCCCCCGCCGACCGCGGACCCGGCCGGCCGTCCGTGCGCGACGCCGCGACCACCTTGCCGATTCTCCCCCACCAGGCCATCGTGGTGAACCCCAGCTGGAGCTCCTCGGTGCTTCCGCCAGTGACCCACTGCTCGACCACCTCGGGCAGCCCGTTGAGCAGTGCCAAGACGATGCTCGCCAGTCCCACGCCTGAGTACAGCAGCCGACGCCGCCACTTACGCGCGGGAGCCCTCAGCCGCCGTCCCCACACGGACCAGAGCCAGAAGGCGAGCACCACAGCAGCCGCTGCTACCACGGTCCAAGCCAAGCGGCGGCTCTCCAAGGTCGTCAGCGTCAAGAAGCCGATGGCGACCACGAGAGCGATGGTTACTCGCACGATCACAGAGAAGCGCGCCGGGAGCGCGCCGTCCACTGATTCGCCGGCCCCGCGAGTGCACCCTGGACGGCCTGGCCGCCGCCCGCGTCCGGCACACTCGCGGCGAGTCCATCACGGCAAGGGGATACGAAGACCCGCCTCGGCGCCGAACAAGCACTCACAGCGGCCTGCTCCACAGCCAAACGGCTCCCACCGCGTCAGCCTGAACCCCGACGCCGCTTCGGTCTTGACCACCGTCCCACCGCGCAGGCCGACACCCACGCCTCGCAGGACGGCTCACAGGTCAAGTACGTCTGCGTGAGAAGGGGATCCAACCTGGGGTGCTGGAAGTGATCAGCTACCCCAGGGGCTGCGGCGGGGCTGGACAGCGCCCGCCGTTCAGGAACAACCTGGACGGGTGGATGAGGCCGAGCGGGATCGGCTGATGGCCCGGGTCACCAACGACATCGCCGGGCTGATGGCCGACACGCGTCTCGAACGTGATCACCGCGTGGCGGCAGGTGGCAACGTCGCCTGGCTGGATCGTTTCCTCGACGCCGTTCCGAAGGCGGCGGTGTGGTCGGCGACCCATTGTGCGTAGGTGAAGGGCGGTCGGCCGGTCACTTGTTCGACCGTCGGCAGGACCTCCGCGGTCTTGCCGACTCTCGCGGTGAGCGCATCGACGTAATCGTCGATCCCCTGGGCGGGCATGCCGAGGCGGGCCATCTCGTCCCGCAACCAGTCCTCGGATTGCTCCTGCCACCGCAACGGCCGCCCGATGCTCTCCGCGATGATGCGCAGGCGGTCGATCTGGGTCAGCGACTGCGGTCCGGTCACCGGGTACCCCTCGCCGGCGCGCCCGTCGAGGAGGCTGCGGACGGCGACCGCGGCGATGTCGCGCGGGTCGACCGGGGCCGTCGCGGCGTCGCCGTACCGTCCGCGCACGACATCGCCGTCGATGATCTGGGATGCCCAGACCAGATCGTTGGTCGTGAACCCGTCAGGCCGCACGAAGGTCCACGGCAACCCGGACGCTTGGACGGATCGTTCGAGCCGCAGGTGCGCCTCGCCGACCCAGCCGGGCACAGACCACGTGACGGATATCGAGGACAGCATCACGACATGCCGCAGGCCGGCGCGCTTCGCCACGTCGAGGAATCCGTCGACCCCCTGGAGCACGGGGAACAAGGCCCGCTCGATGCCGGACAGGGCCTCTCTCAGGGTCTGCGGCTGGGTCAGGTCGCCGGTCGCGACTTCGACCTGGTCGGGGAACGCCTGGCCGCTGGGGTGGCGGGTGATGACGCGGACCTTCTCACCCTCCTCCAGGAGTTGGCGGACGACGTGGGAACCGACGTTTCCGCTGGCACCGGTTACCAGGATCATGGTGGAGATCTCCTTGAGTTTTCGTTTCTTGCGAGCACCGACCACGTCCCCGGACGACGAACCTCACACGCGGGGACGGAGTGCGGGGTCGGCGACTGCCGCCTCGACCCCGCACGCGAGGGCGTCAGCCGATGAAGGACTCCGGGCCGAAGAAGCGGCCCCACGCCACGAAAGCGGCCAGGGCGAGATAGACCGCGTCGCCCGCGGCCGTTGCTCTCTCGCCACGACGGAGGCGCGTGATGATCGCGCCGGCAAACAGCAGCACCGCGCCTGTGGCGGCCAGCGGAACGAGAACCGGCGCGATGCCGAGTACGGCAGGCAGGATCAGTCCCACCGCGGCCAGGAGCTCGAGGCCTCCGATGGTCTTGAGAGCGCCGGGGCTGAAGTCTTCGACCCACCGGGTTGCGGCGCCCAAGCCGGCTATCTTCTCCTTGGGCACGAACAGCTTGGCGCTGCTGACCAGCAAGGCGGCGGCCAGTAATCCGGCGACGATCCATAGTGCGATGTTCATGAGTTTTGTCCTTGGCCCAATGTCGGGGGTGACGAACGGACCCGGGGTCGTCCCGGGTCCGCCCTCGATCCTGAGGGGGGAATGTCCGCGTCAGCCGAACTGACCGGGCTGCTACTCGCCGCCGGGCGTCCGCGTGATCACGTTCAGCCGGTTGAAGGCGTTGATCGTGCAGATCAGGGCCACCAGGGCCATCAGCTGATCCTCGTCGAAGTGCTTCGCCGCGTTCGCCCACGCCTCATCGGTGACGCCGCTGGAGTCGGCGAGGCGGGTGCCCTGGTCGGTGAGTTCCAGCGCCGCCCGCTCCGCCTCGGTGTAGACGGTCGTCTCCCGCCATGCCCCGACCAGGTTGATCCGCACCATGCTCTCGCCGGCGGCCGCGGCGTCCTTGGTGTGCATGTCGAGGCAGCCGCCGCAGCCGTTGATCTGGCTGGCGCGGATCTTCACCAACTCCTGCACCGCCTTCGGCAGTGCCGAGTCGGTGATGACCTTGTTCGACGAGATGATGTACTTGGCCCACTTCGACCCGACCTCGTTGACCATGGGGTTGATCCGGGTTTCCATCTCGATCTCCTTCGTCTTCGGATACTTGCACCACTACGACGAAGCACCCCACCAAGACGTAACAACCCCATGCGACAGGCGTGCGCTACTCGGGTCGCGCGGGCAGCCCCATGGTGTCGAGGAGCTTGCGGTCGCTCACGGTCAGGAGCTCGACGATCCGGCCGTCGACCACGGTGCATCCCACCACGCCGAGCACCTTGCCTTTCGCACCCCAGACCACGAACCCGGGCTCGCCGTTGACCAGGACCGCCAGCGCCGAGGTCATCGACCGGATGCCGCGCAGGATCGGACCGGCCACCTCGGCCGCCCCGACCGTGGTCAGCACGCCCTGCGGGTGGTACGTGCGCCAGGTCACCTGCGGATCGAGCAGCCGTACGAGCCCTTCGAAGTCCCCGTTGCGCGCCGCGGCGAGAAATGCGTCGACCACGGCGCGCTGCCGCCGCGGCTCCTGCTCCGGCGGCGGTGTGCCCTGCACCTTGCGGCGGGCCCGGCTGGCGAGCATCTTGGTCGCGTCGGCGGACCGGCCGATGATCTCGCCGATCTCGGCGAAGGGCACCGCGAACATGTCATGCAGGACGAACGCCAGCCGTTCGGTGGGCGTGAGGGTGTCGAGCACCACCAGCAGTGCCAGCCCGACCGATTCGGCGAGCATCGCGTCCTCCTCGGGTGCCGGCCCGCCGTCCACGGTCACCACCAGCTCGGGCAGCCGGTCTTCGTACGACAGCCTGGCCCGGGTCGTGCGCGAGCGCAGCACGTCGATGCAGACCCGGCCGACCACGGTGGTCAGCCAGCCGGCCAGGTTGTCGATCGCGGCCGCGTCCTGCCGCGCCAGCCGGATCCACGCCTCCTGCACCGCGTCCTCGGCGTCCGCCCGCGACCCGAGCATCCGGTGGGCGACCGCCACCAGGCGCTCGCGCTGCTGTTCGAAGGCTCCCGCCAGTGCTTCGTGCGGACCCGATCCGGTCATGGTGTTACCTTCCTCGCGCACATTCCGTCATGGTCATGACGGGCCCGAAGGCGCCGAGGTAACCGTTGGGCGTGCGACGGCCCGGCCGATCAGCACCAGGCTCAGCACGGCGATCAGCCCGCAGATCGCGGCGATCGCGAAGACGATGAAAGTGATCACTGCGACGACTCCATGCGCCGCTTACCAGTCGTCATCGAGGGGTTCAATGATCTAAGTCTAGATTCGCCCCAGCGTCGGCCTGACCATCCACCTTTGAACAGGGTGGATGGTCAGGAACGCCCTGGCAGAGTGCTCGATCGATCGGGGCCTGAGCCTGGTCCAAGAGTGCCACGACAAGTGCGAACGGTCTCACCAGTCGCCCCGGTACAGCTGGCCGCGTACCGCGCCTCCCGGGAACTTGGCGTTGTGCAGGTTGGCGTACCAGTTCCCGGGGTTGTTCCGGATGCGGCGGGAGACGGCGGCCGATGTCGGAGCGCTGCCCGCCAGCCCGTTGACACTGGCCGGCAGGCCGCCCTTGGCCTCGAAGAACGGCACCACGACGGGTCCGTTCCTGCCCTTCGGCGCGCGGTGGATGTGCGCGGCCGTCGGGGCACTGATCCTCTTCCAGGCGGCGGCGAACCACACCAGCCGGCCCTCCGGCTGCACCAGCCAGGCGGCGCGCCCGTTGCCGTCGCCGGCCTTCGTGCCGGGGGCCGGGATCTCCTGCCGCCCGTCGGCCCGCGCGGTGAGCGTGCGGCCGAAGCCGTGGGCCAGCACCGACTCCATGGACACCGGCCGGACGCGGTGCAGCTGAGCGCGTACGGCGCCGCCGCCGAACTCGGCGTTGTGCAGGTTGGCGTACCAGTT
This sequence comes from Nonomuraea sp. GTA35, assembly GCF_041950525.1. Lineage (NCBI taxonomy): Bacteria > Bacillati > Actinomycetota > Actinomycetes > Streptosporangiales > Streptosporangiaceae > Nonomuraea > Nonomuraea sp. GTA35. Next base: position 28,492 of record NZ_JBGNUV010000016.1, read on the forward strand.
CTGCGGAGCGTTGAGTATGCGGCCGAGCAGGGCGCGGTCCTTGACGACGACCGTGCCCTTGACGGCGTGCAGCTGGGCGGGCAACGCCGTGGCGAAGAACGGGATCTTGACCTCGCCGTTCTCACCCGCCGTGCCCCGGTGGATGTGGAACCCGCTGGGCGCCTTCACGTTCTGCCATCGCACCGCGTAGTCCACCCGCTGCCCGTGGACGCGGAACACGGCCAGCGCGCTCCCGTCCTGGTCGCCGACCTTCGTGCCGGGGGCGGTAACCTCGTTCGCGCCCGTGAGGGAGGCGGCCAGGTAGACGGGGGTGCTCGACGACGCGGCGACGGGGGTGACAGAGGTGGCGATCATGGCCGTGGCGACCGCCAGACCGGGAACAGCGAGGGTGCGCTTCTTCATGGCCGGCCCTTTCGTCTGCCTCATCGGTGAGGCCGAATTGCTTGCTCCTGGGAGGTACGGGCGGCGTCACGAGTCAGGTTCACCATCAGCCGCACCGGCCTTCACGGAGGCTCAGCGGGAGGCGACCGCGACGTCCCCGGCCTGCGAAGCGGGTTGAGCGAGGACGGCGAAGGGCCTGCAGGGCCTTGACGGCGTGATCAGTGTGGACGGGCTTGGTTTCTTCGGCACGATCCTGCCCGCAACGTGCGCGGCGCCCAGGGCGGCTGCGGCCGCCGTGCAGGACCTGCCCGGCCACCAGGTGACCGGCTGGGACCAGGACGAGCCGCAAGCCGCAAGCGCCATCATCAACCACAGCCCCACGCCGGCGCCGTCAGCACGCTCGCTTTCCGCCTGGCCGCGACCAGCCTTGCCTCCAGACGTGATCATCGCTGCGACGAGCTCAGCTCATCGTGATCGTGCTGATGGAGGAGCCAGGCGGCAGGTCGCGGACTTGTTCGTGGATCTGACCGGCGATGTTCAGCCCAACCACGAAGTCGATCACTCCCAGGTTGTCCGCGCTAACCTCGCCCCCGAGGACCGGTGGGCGCGTGAAGTCATACACCTGTCCGGCCCCCGGACTCAGTCCTCGCTGCGCGGCCGCCAGCGCGAGGCTCGCCAGCAGATATCGCTCCTGGCCATCAACGGTGTTCAGTTCCGCCTGCACCGCATCGGCATCCTCCCAGGACCGAGTGAGGCTGCCCTCCATCGCATCAAGCCACCAGAAGCCGTCCGCCGCCCGGAAGATCACGTCCCCGAACAGGGAGGCGAGCACCGGTACCTTGCCCTCCAGCCCGACCCAATGCCACGACTCCAGAGCCTGCTCGAACTGTTCCGGAGTGAAAACCTTCGTCAATTCCATCCCGGTATCCAACCGCATGATCGGTCGGGGCGAGACCGCTGGTGACGCGCCGGCATCCACGGCGCCAGGCTGGCAGTCCTGAGCAGCTCACCCATCCAGTGCGATCTTGACAAGTGCAGAGAAGGAACCGGAACCAGCGCAGCAGGTCCATCCCGTACGAGCGCTGCGGTCGTCGCCGGCCGTCCCATTGCCTGCAGATCGCTCAGGTACACCGCGAGCGGCCCAACTACCTCCCCAGCCGGATCAACCGGTCGGTAGGGCTTCCGCACATCGCCCGCCTCGGCCAACGCACCCACCCGCGGCACGAGCAACGCTGCGAGATCCCGTTCGGAATCGTCCCTTTCGATCAGGAGCCGGGGGCCATGGACGTCCCCAGCAGTGCCTGTCTTCTGAACTGGACAAACGCCCTCGTTAGTTCAGTCAACAGGTACACGATCGCCGCCTGCAGGATCCGTAAGCGCAACACGCTCATCTCCAGTTCCTCACGCCGGTTGGTGGCGATGTCGCCTGGGAAGCGCGTCGAACTCGGAGCGTGTCAGAGCACTTGCCGCCGCTTGTCGTCTGCTGAGCGCCGTTTGATCGTTCCGGCGAAGCGATCCCACTCAGCAAACCTGGTCATGACGGACATTGTGCGATCCAAGGCCCTGGGCCACCAGAGAAGTCCCGCGGGGCTCGGAGGAGTACGTCCGGGAGCGGTGCGGGGCGCCGAAGCAAGCGTCATGATCACCGGAACCGGGCCAAGGTGTCTGGACGCCGGAGACGGCCTTCAACCAACGATCTCCGACCGACGATCTCCGCTCAAGACCGGATTCAGATTCCTCCCCGGGTTCGAGATGCGCCCGCTGCGCGGCCGCACTGCTCATAGGCGGCACGCCCCACCCGGTGACGAGAGCCCGCTCTCGTCACCGGGTCCGAACCATCCGGCCTGGACCTACCCGCTGGTCTTGGGCCAGTACTCGTCGCCCATCGGCGCGACCCCACTGCCCCTGGGCCAGTACTCGTCGCCCATCGGCGCGACGCCGCTGCCCTTGGGCCAGATCTCGTTGCCCATCGGCGCGACGCCGGTGCCCCTGGGCCAGAGCTCGTTGCCCATCGGGGCCACCCCACTGCCCTTGGGCCAGAACTGGTCGCCGGCGGCGGCCGGGCCGGCGGTGACGGCGAGTCCGGCCGCGGCCAGTAACCCGACCGCCGCCAACCTGACGATCATCTTGGTCATCTGATCACTCCTGTAGATGCAGGGCCGGCTCCGGGTCCGCGAGAGCGCGGCCCCCCGGGCACGACCTGTCCATCCCACGACCGCCTCCACCCCCGAAAAGGGCGCGAACGGCGTGGCCGAAGCTCAGTGTTCAGGCCGAAAGGATTGTCTGAAACCCCCATCCACCACTCCAGACAAACCGCTCTGGCCGGGGCCGTGCAGGCCAGAGTTCAAGTCGGAAGGAAAGGACCGGCGAGGGCAGCGGAACGTCAGGACTCGACGTCGAAGTCGAGCTCGTCGTAGCGGCGCTCCGCGATCTGTCCCCGCGTGCCCGAGATGAGGGTGATGCAACCGTCCCCGAAGGTCTCGCTCTCCGGGATGGAGGCGAACAGCACCTTCCCGCGCTGCTCCACTGGGTTGTGCCAGGCGCGGGAGTAGCCGCCGAGCTGGATGTCATACCTCCATCGGATGCCGGGTATCTCGCCCATCTCATCGACCAGCTTGGCCACGAGACGGGCCCGCTCGGTGTCCTCCTCGGCGTAGTCGGCTGCCTCCGCGACATGGGACCAGCGGAGAAAGGCGGGCCTCGTCATGCCGGGCACCGCGTAGAGCGGGAACGCCTCGTGGTGCTTCGACTGCGAGCGGCGCTCGATGGTCTCGGTGCCCGCCGGCAGATGGATGATGAAGCCTTCATCCTGGTCCGTGATCTCGGCGAGGATGACCAGATGTCCGTCGGTGGGAAAGTCGATGTCGAGGACGCCGGCGGGCAGGGCGGCGCAGTCGATGGTCACCACATGCGGCACGTACGCGGGCACCTCCACGTCCTCGGGCAGATGAGGGTAGCCCACGGCCCGGGCGGCCGGACGAGCGTCCTTCCGCAGTTCTTCCGGCAGCTCGTCGTACGGGCAGAGGTAGAGGCAGGGGCGCAGGAGACGGACGAACGTCTCGGTCACCGGCTCGGGCACGCCAAGAGCCCGCCCGGCGTCGAGCACGGCTGCACGCACATTCACATTCATGATCGTCCACCTTGCCATGCGCCGGCACACGAGGTGCGGGCCCGGTGCCCCCGGCAGGGAGCGGCCCCGCCATCGCGGCCGGTCACCGCGCCCTCGGCCAAAACCTCACGCTCGCCGAGCTTCGGATCGGCGAGCGCCCAAAGGATCGGCATCCCCGACGGAGTGCACACCAGGTACAGCTTCAGCCTCCAGTGGAGGGCCCAGAACTCCCGGAGCCACGGCAGGCCGCCACTCTGGGGCACACGGGGGCCGGTTGGGGGAAGTAAACGCCGCACAAGTGACGGCCCCCGCAGCGCGGCGCCGCTTCCTGGCCTCGGTGGGCCGCCGCTCGACCAACCAGGCTTTGGAGCGCCGCTAGCCGCAGCGCCGCTACCCGATCTTGCTGGCGGTGGTCGCACCGTCCGCCGTGGAACAGGTCGACGAGGTGGCTCGACGTGGGCACGACCTTCTACGCCGGCACGCCGTTCACGCCGCGTTTCGGCGGCGAGTCGAGGGCCAGGCATCTGGCGGGCGGCGCCAAGGAGCTGTGCCTCGACGACATCGACTCGGTCAGGCGCAACGTCGACACCCCGACGACCTACGCGCGGCTGTCCTCCTTGGCGTCGGCGTCCACACCGCCGCCGTCGTCCGTGATCTTGAGCTTTCGTACGGCGGGAGCCAGCACGAAGGGTAGGTTGGCCGCCGCGGTGCCGAGGCAGGTGATCCACAGGAGCTGGTGAACGGTAACGGCCTCGCCCAGCAACCCGCCGACGACACCGCCGAGCGGCAGCGAACCCCACATGAGGAAGCGGAGGCTGGCGTTCATCCTGCCGCGCAGGGCTTCTGGGCAGATCGCCTGGCGGTAACTGCCCTGGGCGACGTTGTGCATGACCGCGACCAGGGAGATGAGCGCCATGCCGATCGGGTACAGGGCGAGCCGCCAGCCGGGTCCCGTGAAGGCGACGAGCACGAAGAGCGGCAGCATGAGGACGGCTGCGCCGAACATCGTGGGGCCGTGACCGAAGCGGGCGATCACGCGTGACGCGAGAAGCGCGCCGAGCAGGCCGCCGGCCCCCGCGCCCGAGATCATCAGGCCGTAGCCCGCCGCGCTCACGCCCAGCTCGTCGACCAGGTACAACGGCCGGACAATGGCCCAGATGCCGCTGATGAACATGTTCATGGCGCCGACGAGGCCGATCAGGCGCAGGATGGGGTGGCCGAGCACGTAGCGCAGGCCCTCCATCAGGCTCACGCGCGCCCCGGAGGGGGTCTCCTCGGCCTTGACGGTCGCCAGCAGGGTGGCGGAGATCATGTAGCTGACCGCGTCGACCACGATGGCGATGGGCGCCGTGAGCGCCTGCACGAGCCAGCCGCCGAGCCCCGGGCCGAAGAGCCCGGCAAGGCTGCGCACGGACTCCAGGGTCCCGATGCCCTTGGGCAGCTGCTCCTTGGTCACGATGGAGGGCAGGAAGCTCAGGTGGGCGACGTCGAAGAAGGCCGTGCCGATGCTGACGATCACGGCGACCGCGTAGAGCTGCGCCAGCGTGAGCGCGTCGAACAGCGCGGCGATCGGGATGGCCGCCAGGGACACCGCGCGCAGCACGTCGGCCGTCACCAGGATGGGCTTCCTGCGCAACCGGTCCACCCACACGCCGGCGGGCAGCCCGAAAAGGAGGAAACCGATCATCTCGGCGGCGCCGAGCAGGCCGAGCTCGAGCGGGCCCGCGTCGAGCACCAGCAGCGCGACCAGAGGGAGGGCCACGCGCGTGACCTGGGTGCCGAACTGGCTGAAGCCGTCGGCGGCGACGTAACGACGAAAAGCGGGGGGCATCTGATCTACCCTAGGCAAACAGCGAATCGTACACCGTACGGTTCCTGCTTGCGGGAAGGCACCCCTGCACAACTAACGCCCAGCTGCAGGAGTGCTCTCGGCCCTTCACGCGGGCAGCGCATGGCGACTGGAACGTACCTCCGCACCGGCCGGGAGAGCCAGTGTCCCCCGTGATCGGCAACGTGGAGAGACGCTTCGCGTGGCGCTGGAGATCAGATTCCTCGGCCCGTGGCAGGTCCTGGCCGCTGGCGAACCGGTCCGGCTCGCCGCGCAACGACGGATCGACGTGCTGGCCAGACTCGCCCTGAACGCCGGGCAGGCCGTACACGCCGAGCGGATCCTCGCCGTACTGTCCCCCGGGCCGCTGTCCTGCGCGCCCCGGCCGAGCACCTGGCCGCCGTGCTCACCACCGGCGACGCGGCCGAGCGGGCGGAGACAGCTCGATGGGTCATCGCCACCGCGGCCGGTGCCGGCCATGCCTGGAGCCTGGCCCTCGGCGAGGTCCTGGATGCGCTGACGGCGGCCGTGTTCGGCGTGGAGTCTGCCCACCAGGTCCTGCGCGACCCCGCACTGCATCGCGGTGAGCTCGGCGAGGGCCTTACCCGACGAAACCCTGCCCACCGCGGCGCCGGCCGTGACCGGCGATGCGGCACGACAGGCGGCAGGACAGGCCATAACGCGCGGCGACTGGAACGACACTGACGTGTGCCTGTGGCGCATCCGGTGGCCGCTGGTGCCCGCACGCGCCCGGTCACACGCCCCTCCTAGATCATTGTGTGAAGCTGATGCACTTGTAGTAGCTGCCGCCCGGCATGCCGGTGTCCTTCTTCAGGCAGCCCTTGTAGGTCTTGCCGGAGATCAGCTTGTAGCCCTTGGTGTAGCTGGTGCCGTTGATGTCGACGCTCACAGGGCTGCTGCCCACGATGAAGAAGAGCTTGTAGCTCTTGTTGGCGGTGCTGGTGGGCTTGCTGATCCGGGCCCAGATGTACCAGTTGGAGCCCAGCTTGCCCTTACGCAGTTGCAGCGTTCCGAGGTCGGTGTTGGCCTGCAGCCGCGTCGTCACGTTGACGGCGTCCGTCGGTGCCGAGGAGTCCCAGTTGTCGGCCGAGGCGGGAACCGAGCCGAGCAGCGACAGGGCCAGCCCGGCACCCGCGATGAAGGCTGTCTTGCGCAGATATCTCACTACCGTCTTCTCCCGAATCAGGGTGTCTGGACGAGAGGCGACGGTAGTGACACGTGGTATGTCCTCGGTATGTTCGCGCGGCTCGCCGCTGCCGGCCTCCGCTCAGCGCTTCCGCCAGTGCTTCCGCTCAGCTCTTCCGCTCAGCTCTTCCGCTCAGCTCTTCCGCTCGCCCAGGACGCAGAACTCGTTGCCCTCCGGGTCGAGGAGGGTCACCCAGTGCTGCTCGTCCTGCACGGTGTCGACGCGCCGGGCACCGAGGGAGAGCAGCCGGGCGACCTCGGCCTCCTGGTCGTCGGGGCGGAAGTCGGGGTGGAGCCGGTTCTTCGACGTCTTGCCCTCGGCGACAGGCACGAACAGCAGCCCCGGCATCCGGTCCGGCTCAGGCCGGATCTCGATGATCTCCTCCGATTCGTCGACCACAACCCAGCCGAGAGCCTCGGCCCACCAGCGCCCGAGAGCGACAGGGTCGGCGGAGTCGACGATGATCTGTTCCCATTCCAAAGCCATGGGCTTGAGCATAGACAAGACCGGCGGCCCGGCCCCGGAGGGGTCGAGCCGAGATACGAGCAGGAGCGGCCAACGGTCGATCATGTTCGTGCCCCTCGCCGAACTGATCGACCAGTGCGCGCAGGGAAACCGCCCCCGAGCGGCATCTGACGGCCTGGGAAGCGCCTGAAACCCTGGGTCTCCCGGCCCGAGGGCACCACTGCTCAAGGCGTCCAGCCAGGGCTTGGGATGGCCCTCAGCGACCTGCGGTGACCCGCTCCAAGACCTGCTCCAGTTCGTGGGCCGGGGCAAGCGGGGAACTCCACGTCAGACGCAGGTCGTCCCCGCGCCAGCGCGGGACCACATGCACGTGGTAGTGGAAGACGTCTTGGCCGGCGGCCTCGCCTGTATTGTGCTTCACGTTCACGCCCTCAGGGGCAAGGGTTGTCTTCAGCACAGCGGCGACCCGATGCACCATGTCGGCGACCTCGCCGTGAGAGGTCTTGGAGATCTCCCACACGTCGCGCGCATGCATGCGCGGAATCACCAACGTGTGTCCCGGAGACGCGGGTCTGATGTTCAAGAACGCAAGCGTGTGCTCATCCTCGAGGACCCGATGGGACGGCAAGAGACCGGCCACGATCTTGCAGAAGGTGCAGTCGCTCATCCACGCAATGATCGCATCCGGCGGGCCCTACTTGCCTTACGTGGCTGACAAGATCATCTCTCTTTGACCTGGAGGAAGAGGCCAGGGACTGCGCCCGGTCACCTCGATGGCTCAGGCGGTGAGCTTGGCCCAGAAGTGCACGCCGATCGGCCCGAACAGCGACAGCGCGCTGGCTGTGTTGTTGCATGCGGCCACGACCACATCCACGGTGCTCGTGGGGGTCAGGCACAGCGGAGAGCCTGTCTCCACGCTGGCCCGCAGCTTGTAGATGAAGGCGGGCTGCCCGCCGCCCGAGGAGACGGTCGCAGTCTGCTCCCACTGGCCGAGCGTGCTGTTGGTGTCGGCCTTCAGGAGGACGAAGGAGCCGTTGAAGTTCGCGTCCGCGGTCAGGACCAGCTTGGAGGCGTTGCCCCGGTATTCGAGCTCCTTGTACACGGGGGCGGCCTGCGCCGGCAAGGCGAGCGCGGCACCGATTCCGGCCACGCACAGGGCGGCGGCGAACGCAGCGGCACGTCTCAATCTTCGCGACCCGAACATATATTCCAGTGAAACGACCCGCCGGATTGCGGGCCTCGGGAAGTACACCCGCCGCAGGGCCGGTCGGGTCGGCGCACGAATACGCACTGCGCCAGTGATCTCGGCACAGGAGCCAGGTGCGCCATGGGGTTGGTTCTGCCGGTGACAAGTGCCCCCGGGAGGCGGATGTTGAGGGCCACACCGGCAGCAGAAGCGTGCGATGGGCGACGCTCACCCTCGGCCCCGAGACCGACCCGCTCTCGTCAGGCGGCGCGAGCGGTGCCCGGTCCGCCAGGACGACGGATGGGCGGGTGTTGCTTCTCTATTGATCCGTCGAGGGCTGTCATCGTTGACCTGTGGTTTGCCAGTCGTGTCCGGGATGGCCACTGGTCTTGCTTTCTCATGTGAAGTGATGGATTTCGGGAGAACGAAACGACCAGCGTCTCCGCCTGACTTGCGGCATACAATCGATCGCCCCCACTGCCGCACCTCGCGCCGCCGGCGCCACGGCTTTCAATATCCGTATCCGGTGTGAGTCGTCGACCATCGCATCCCGCCGGCCATGTGCTCCAAGTAGCCTGCATCGCTCACTGCCACCGTGATGTCCACGTACGGATACTCGCTGAATGGGCGAGTACGCACCAGCAGCCGCACCCGGTACTCGGACAGATCGGCCGGGCCTTCCAGCCCCACGAACTCCTCGCGCTCTCCCGGTTCCCATGACGCATCCGTATCGTTGAATGCCAAGACCTCACTCCAGTCCGGCACATTGTGGATGGGACTGACGTGATAGGAGGTCACGACGGCGGCGGCTCGTCGGTAGAACTCCGCAGGGTTGGACTCGGTCATGACGAAGCGAGGGGAGATCCCCCTGGGTCCCGGGTCTCTGCCGAGGTTGTACACGTCTTTTGCCATGCGCCTTGGCCTGAGTTCGGTTTTGCCGTCATCCGCCAGGAGGTAGCCGGACTCAGTGACCCACACCTTCCCCCCATGTATGAGCCTGTAAAGCACTTGGAACTCATCCTTCAGCCGCATGCGAGTGACGATTTCCTTGCCCCGCTCAACAGAGAAGGGGCACCGGTCTCCCCGTCCTCCGGGGCCGCTTTCGTTGCGCAGGTACCCGTTCGCCAGATGGAACCAGGCGTCCACCAGCAAGGCCAGAGGAAAGCCGACCTCCTGCGAGACGAACGGGACGTCGGGATTGATGAGGTGAACTCTTCCGCGGAGGGTCAAGTCTTGAACCTCGTCGATAGACACAGTGAAGATGTCGGTCATGGCCGGGGACTCCTTCGGCTGGGGCGGCGTTCGTCGGCGATCATCATGGCCGCTTCGCGCACCCGCTGGTAGCGGCCCTTGCATCACGCCAGGTATCGCAGTGCGAAACCGTTCTCGCCTGATCATCTTCGCCACATCGGATGAGAACTCGCCACCTGCTTCGCCAGATCGCCTGCGCGCTCGCCGCTTCGAATGAGGACCCACAGTGGGCTGCGGCTCGCCCGGAGTGGCGCTGATCTCGGTCACGCCGCCACCGCCTTCCCCGTCTCCGCCGGACCGGGGCCGGCCGCCGCCGCGGCGCGCACCAAGCTCTACCACGATCATGAAGCTAAGCCGGGTTGCCCGCCTGCGGAGCTTGTGCAGCGCCGCCGAGCGGCAGGCGCCTGGCCACATTCAGCCGTACCTCGCCGTAGGGTTGGACGTGCTGCCAGAACAGCGGGGTCAGGCCGCGCCGGTCGGCGGGCCCCAGCAGCGTGGCCCATTGCGGGTCGGCCAGGACGTCCTGCAGCACCAACGTGTTGATATATCTCTGGGCTAGTCGATGATCTTGTTCGGGTTGGCGCTGACGGTGCGACCAGCGACGTCGCGGAATGTCGGGATGCCGAGGTTCACGGTGACGGCGCGGCGGGCGCGCTGGTCGAACTGGGCGAGTTTCTGTTCCGCTCTGGCGAGGCCGACCTTGAGTCCTTCGACTTCGCCAAGCCAGTTCTCCCGTTCGGCCTCGGCGATGCGGGCGAGCAGGTTGTTGCGGATGTCCACGATGCGGTGACGCCGGCCTGGATCCTGCCGGAGGAGGCTGCAGCATAAGCCTGCCATCCGTTGCCCGCAACTGCGACCAGACCAGCTGAAATGCCCCGCCTGCAGAGCATCCGGACCAACCTCCAGGACCGCCTGGCAGAAGCCAAGGAGCACGGCTGGCTCGGCGAGGTCGTCGCGATCGAAGCGAGCCGCACCGCCGCCGACCAGAGGCTTGCCACTATGCGCCAGCAGGCACACCGCCATCCACCTCGTCATGCTCGACTTCCGCCGACGTCGGCCGCGCCAGCCGCCCCTCCTGACACCCAACGGAGCGACACGCCGACGACAAACACGACCCGAATCTTCGCATCACGCTCCGTGATCCTGCGCGCCGATCACCTGCCTGAAACCGGGCTCTCGATCAGCTCAGGCCGAGGGCTATCCGCTGGCAGGTGCCCCAGTATGTTCCAGGTAGGGGTCGTGGTGCGGGACGAGCCTGGCCTACGAGATCAGCTCGGGCCGACGGCGTAGGCTCGGATGATCGTCTGGGTCAGGGTGGTGCCGGACGCGCCGTTGACAGTAGCTCTCAGCGAGGCGAATCCGGGCGTGCGCGGGTTCGGTATCGTGGCGATCCATCCCGTGGCGGTGCGCTGGGCGGGGATGGTACGCCAGCTCGTGCCGTCGTCGGAGGAGAGCTCCAGCTTGAGCATGGAGGGAGCGCCCTCGACCTTGATGGGCAGTTCGGTCAGTGAGCCAAGCCTGGCGCGGTTGAGGTCGTCGAGTCCGCTGGGCGCGTAGCGCACCGCCATCAGCGGCAGCGGCCGCTCCGTCTCTGTACGCGCCGACCGGAAGGTCCACACGCTTTCCACCGCCGTGGACAGCGCGGAGTGGGGCACTTGCCTGCGCATGGACGCCCGCAACGTGTAGACGCTCGACTCCGCTGGCAGCGCGGCTCGGAGACGGCAGCTTTCCCACTGGTCGAGCTCGCAGCCGGCGAGGGGTGCCTCGGCGAGCACGTGCCCGTTCCGGCTGAGGGTGGCGGTGCCGGTGCCCGCTCTGTCCGCTCCGACCCTGCCAGGGACGGGGTCAGTGAACAGCCCCACGGTGGAGAAGGTGAGCGTGTCCCCGGTGCGGCTGCCGCGGATCCCGGCGGTTGCCGGACCGGTCACCGCGGCGTTCCATGTCTGCCGGGTGTGCTGTCCGGGCTTCATGGTCTGGCCTCTGTCAGCGAGTGTGGAGGTGCCGAGTTCGAGCACGCTCTCCCAGATCAGGCCGGGCGTGCGGTAGTAGGTGAGCTTGCCAGGCAGGTCCATGTTCTGGGGCGGCGCGGCCAGGAACACCGGCCAGTCGGCGCGGAAGCGCGGTCCGCTGAGAGGCACGCCGGAGGCCGGCGTGGCGGACGCGCGGAAGGTCGCGCTCACCTCGGCGAGGTCCTTCCGCCTGGCGGTGTAAGTGGGATCTCCGGGCAGGCCGCCGGTGCGGTGGTCGGCGAGGTCGTACATGTACGGGCTCGGCACGGCGTCCTTGCTGGACCAGATGGTCCTGAGGAGGTATTGCAGGCCCTCCTGGCGTGCGGGGACGATGAAAAGCCTGGTGTTGGGGTCCTCCCCTGAGGATTGCGCGATGCCCCATGCGCCGTGTGCCAGGTTCAGCGAGTGGCCGCGTTCGGGGGCCGCGCTCGGATCGTCCAGCGTGACCCGTACCGGCTTTCCCTTGCGTGCGTCCACGACCACCTGCTGGTCGCGATCGGCGATGCGTACCGCAGTGTGCGCGACAGTCTTGCCGTACGCCCGCTCGCTGAAGTCGGCGTACAGATTCCACTCGCCCACGGGCAGGCGGGCCTTGCCCATGCCGTTCTGGAAGGCGAGTTCGTGGACGGCGCCAGTCTTCGGGTCGTACAGCTCGACGTACGGATGGGCGGGGTTGCCGTCCCTGCCGACGACGGTCACGGTGAGGTTGTACGACTCCGGCTCGACGTACGCGCCGGCCGGCGTGCGGATCACGCTCTGACCGGACCTGGCGGTGACCACGCCGGGGTAGTCGCCCGGCGTTTTCTGGCGGGCATCGATGGTGAGGGTGAGCGACGCCTCGCCGTTCGCGGGCACCTCCAGCCGCTGGGTGGACAGCTTCAGTGTCTCCCCCTCGGCGGTCAAGTCGACAGTGGCCGGGGTGTCTGCGGTGTTGGCGTAGGTGAGGGTCCTGGTGGCCACCCGCTCGCCCTGGTCGTTCCAGGAGAAGGCGGCCCACAGATCGCCCGGCAGGGCCACGATCTGCTGGTCGACGGCGCGGGCCACGTCCACCCGGCCACTGCCCTGCTGGTACGGCGTCGCACCGGCCGAGGGCGCGGCACTGCCGACGAGCGCCGCCTTGAGCTGCCGGCCGCTCCATCCGGGGTGCTTCTGGGCCAGGATCGCGGCGGCTCCGGCTACATGCGGCGCGGCCATCGAAGTGCCGCGGAGCGTCTGGTAGGCGCCGCCGGGTGCCGCGGCGACGATGTCCACGCCCGGCGCGGTGATGTCCGGCTTGATCGCGTGATCGCCCTGCCGCGGTCCCCCGCTGGAGAAGTCGGCGATCCGGTCCGACCTGTCGACCGCGCCGACGGTGAGAGCGGCGTCGGCGCTGCCGGGGCTCGATATTGTGCCGGGCCGGCCGTTGTTGCCGGCGGAGATGACGAACAGCGTGCCCGTCCGCGCCGACAGGGAATTGACGGCCTCTTCCAAAGGGTCGAGCTCCAGCGTGTCAGGCCCGCCGATACTCATGTTGACGATCTTGGCCTTGACCTCGAGGGCGGCCCATTCCATGCCCGCCAGGACGGCGGAGTCAGCGATGCCGTCGGCGCCGCCGACCTTGCCGATGGCCAGCTTGGCGTCGGGCGCCACGCCCCGGTATTTTTCCCCTGCTCCGGCGACGGTCGAGGCAACGTGGGTGCCATGGCCGAGGGTGTCGCGGATGTCAGAGTCTTGGCTGAAGTTGCGTTCGTAGGCCACCGCTCCCTTCAGATCTGGGTGGTCGGGGTCGTAGCCGGAATCGAGTACGGCCACGGTGACGCCCTTGCCGGTGAGGCCGAGCTCCCAGGCCATGGTCGCTCCGATCTGCTTGACGCTCTGATCGAGGTCGAAGGAGCGGCGGCCGTCCAACCAGAGTTTCGTGCTCGCCGCGCCCAGGGCGTGGGCACCGCCGCTGGTCAGGTCCTTCCATGTCCGGCCCGCGCTCTCCTTCGGCACGCGCAGCGTGGTCATGCCGGCGCCGGCGAGCCGCCGGGCCTGGCGGGCGGCCGCGGGCACCCGCGCCGACTGGGCGATCAGAGGGATGTCGGATCTGCCGGCATCGTCATAGCGCCAGGCCAGCAGCTGGGTGACGTCGAACAACCGCCGGTCGAGCACGCCTCCGGCCACCAACGTCCGGGCGTCGGACGGAATCACGTACAGATGCCCTTGACGCATCTGGCTGGTGAAGTCGACCTGCCGGCCAGGCCCCGGAACGACGCGGAAGCCGTTGCCGGTGACCATCACCCGGTCACCGGTGATCAATGTGACACTGCTCGACGTGCCGGTGCCGACGGGCGCGGCCGATGAGGGCGTGGAGGTGGCAGCGGGGGTGGTAGTGGCCGCTCCCGCCAGCAGGGCGGCCATGAGCACATTGCGTAAGGTCATCGTGAGCCTCTCGGGCGCGGGAAGGTCGTCTGGCCTGTTGTTGCCCGCAGGTCCCGGACGGGTTCACGCACCGCGCTCATGGCCGTCGAGAACTCGATTCGGCCCATCGGGAAACAGCAGGCATGACACGAACCCCACCGGAGGAGATGGTCGAGGCGGACGACGCCGAGCTCATCCGCCGGTCAATCGACGACCCGGAGCAGTTCGCCGGCGTGTTCGACCGCTATGTCGAGCAGATCCACCGCTATGTCGCGCGGCGGCTGGGCGTGCAGGCCGCCGACGACATCGCAGCGGAGACGTTCCTGACCGCCTTCCGCTCCCGCGCCTCCTACGATCTCGCGCAGCCGCTGGCCAGACCGTGGCTGTACGGCATCGCGACCAACCTCATCGCCAGGCAGCGACGCGACGAGGAGCGGTTCCTGCGGGCGCTGGCGCGTACCGGTGCGGAGCCGCCGCCTGAGTCGATGGCCGACGCGGTGATCGGGCGTGTGGCCGCGCAGGCCGAGGACCGCCGGCTAGCGGGGGCGCTGACGGGTCTGGCCAGCGGTGATCGCGACGTGCTGCTGCTGGTGGCGTTGGGAGAACTGGCCTACGACGAGGTGGCGCAGGCGCTCGACATCCCGATCGGGACCGTGCGCTCGCGCCTGCACCGGGCCCGTAAACAGGCGCGGGCCGCCCTCGGCACCGGCCATCACACGAGAGAGGATGCATGATGGATGAGTTCGGACGGTTCCTCGATGCCACCCCGGCGATCACCGGCGAGGCGAAGGAGGCGGCGCGCACCCGATTGCTGCAGGCCATCCGTGAGCCGGTCCCCACGCCACCGATGCCCCTGCCGAGGCGGCGCAGGCCGCACCTGGCCTGGCGTCTGGCGCTGGCCGCGTCGGTCGCGCTGGCCGTCAGCGCGGGCGTCCTCGCGGTACGCGGCGATGAACAACCTGCCACCACCCCGGTCGCCAGCGTTCAGGAGCTTGGCGACAAGGCGGCCAGGAGTGCCGAGACCGACCCCTACGAGACCACGCCGTCGCCGGGCCGCTGGCTGTACGTGAAGCAGACGATCGCTCCGCTCCGCAAGGAGCCGGAGCCCGAGGTGGATCGCGACAAGCGCATAACTCTTGAGACGTGGCACAGCTTGGACGGCAAGCAGATCGCGTTGGACGACGGACGGGGCAAGCTCGTCATCGAGGAGTACGGCCCCGGCATCACGGCCGCCGACCTGGACAAGGCGCCGGTCACCCCCGAGGAAATGATCGCCAGGATCGGGGCGAGCGTCGATGCGACCCCCGTGACGGAGTTCGACGACGCCGACGCGACCAGGCAGGAGCGGATCTTCCGGACGATCTCCCGGTTGCTGGGTGAGCAGCCGCTGGTCGCCGACGTGCGGGCCGCGTTGTTCCGGGCGCTGCCCATGATCGAGGGGGTTTCGGTCAAGCAGGACGCGATCGACGCGGCAGGCCGCCACGGGGTCGCGTTCCACTATGCGGGAGCCTGGGAGCGCTTGGAGATCATTGTGAGTGCGCAGGACTACCGGTTCTTGGGGACATATGGCGAGAGCGTCGCCGATCGCACCTTCAACCCGCCTGGCGGCGCGACACGCACGGTCAAGGCGGGCACTCCTCTGGTGTGGAGCGCACGGATGACAGCCAAGGTCGTCGACAAGCCCGGAGACCAGCCGTAGGGGAACGGCCACGACGTAGAACGATGCGATCCATCGCTCGACGCGACGAGGCGAATCAGGGGCTTCCCCCATGAACGCGAACACCGATTTCAGGCGGCAGGCCTCAGGCATCTGGGTCACGTCCCGCGGAGTGACGTCCCGTCGAGTGGTGCAGAACCGGCCCTCATCGGCGCGTCGCCTTCAACGGGTCGGCGCGATGAGCCCCAAAAAGGGGGCCGCGTCTTGGCGGTTCCAGGCTCGAACATGGCGGGACGGGCCTCCGGGGAGGAGCTTCCTTTCGATGTCGGCGGCGTCGATCACGATGGGCTTGCCCCCTGACAATCCGGTAATTCGTGCTGCCTGGCTGTTTGTTGGTCTGCGCACGCATGAGCGCCATCGCGTCGGGGTCCGGGGGCTGCCGTCGTTGACAAGTACGGCACGGCCATCACGTACCACGTGCCGGCATCGCCGTCCTCCAGGTGAAACAGCGCGGACGGCGACGACCTCACCTGACGAGGACCTCGCCGTGGAGTTGACGCGCGCCGCCGAACGTGCTCGCGGCCGGACCGCCTTCGCCGCCGCCGGGCTGTGGGAACAGGCCGCGCTCTTCACCCCACGACCGCGCGACCGGGCTGCCCGGCTGGGCCGGGCGGCGGCCCTGGCGCTCTCGTCCGGCCATGCCGACCACGCCGCCGGCCACGTCGGCCAGGCCCAGGGCCTGCTGGACGATCCGGTGTCCCTCGCCACGCTGACCGAGATACGAGCGGCGGTGGAGTTCGAGCGGGGAGAGGGCCGGTCGGCCGCCCGTCTCCTGTTGGAACGGTGTGCAGCTGCGGATCCGGTGCGTGCCGTGTCCATGCTGCGCACTGCGGCCGGGTACGCCTGGCTCTTCGGCGAGGCGGAGGTGATCCGGCGCGCGGCGGCACGGCTGGCCGACATGGGCACACAGGATCTGATGGTCCAGGGACTGGTGCGCCTGATCGACGACGACTACGCGCGGCCTGTCGCTGCTGGCACAGTTCGTCGCGCACACGCTGCCCGACGTCACCGGCCAGGCACCGCGCACGCTGCCGGTGGCCGCCACCATGCCGTGGGGCGCCTTCTGCGCGATGGTCATGGCCGGGGACAGCCGCTCGTCGCTGGAGACGCTCGCGTAGCGGGCCAGCAGGTCGATGGCGTCCATCACTGGCCGGCAGGCGGTGTTGTCGCACTTGAGGACGAGCGCGCCCAGCAGCGGAGCCAGCATCCTCCGTAACAGTGCGAAGAGGAGCCGCGCAGCTGGGAGCGCACCCCGCTCGGCGATGATCTTCTCGGTGGCATCAACTCCTTGGCCGGCTGGCGCAGAGCCTTCTCCCCGCCCGGCACCGCAGGGAAGACCGCCTGCCGGACAGTGTCGTCGGGACCCTCGAGCGGCCGCACTGGATGGGTGGCCAGCCATCGGCCACCCGGCCCGCCCGTGGCGAGCTATCCGCTGGTGACCTACGTGATCGACGGGATCGAGAGCGCGATGGCACAGGCCAAGGCCGCCACCGGGGACCGGCACGTGCATGTAAGGCATCCCCCCTTGGCGGACAAGTATTGATATGAAGTTAACAACGGTGCTCATCGCCGCCCTCCTGACGGGAGCGGTCGTCGCCACGCCGGCCACGGCGACAGCCGAACGGTCCGCCCAGGAGAACGGCGTCACCCTGATCACCGGTGACCGCGTGCTGGTCACCGGTGGGCATCACCGCATCGAGCCGGGACCCGGCAGGCAGGTGAGCTTCGCCAGCCAGGTACGCGACGGCCACCTGTACGTGATCCCGTCCGACGCCGCGCCTCTGATCGCCGGGGGCGCACTCGACCGGCGCCTGTTCGACGTCACCCAGCTCCTCGAATGGGGCTACGGCGACGCCGACAGGTCCGACATCCCCGTCATCTCCCAGGGTTCCACCGGCCTGCGGGCGACCCGGAACCTGTCTGCCCTCGGCATGAGCGCCACCCGCCTGCCGAAGGCGGAGGCCGCCGCGACCTGGCGGAACCTGACGTCCGTACGAACTCTCGCGGGCGGAACCAAGCTCTGGCTGGACGGCCGCAGGTCGTACTCGCTGAACGAGAGCGTGAAGCAGATCGGCGCGCCGCAAGCCTGGCAGCAGGGTTTCACCGGCAAGGGCGTCACCGTCGCGGTGCTGGACTCCGGTTACGACGTCGACCACCCGGACCTGAAGGACGCGGTGCTCCACGCGCGGAACTTCAGCGACGAGCCCGACATCAGCGACCCCATCGGTCACGGCACCCATGTCGCCTCGACCGTCGCGGGCCGGGGCGAGACCTACCGGGGCGTGGCGCCGGAGGCCAACCTCGCGATCGGCAAGGTGGGCGGCGCGGCGGGCCCGACGGACTCTGCCATCCTCGCCGGCATGGAGTGGGCCGCCACGGAGGTCAGGGCCAAGGTCGTCAACATGAGCTTCGGCGACGTCGACGGACCGGAGCTCGACCCGCTGGAGCAGGCGGTGAACACGCTGTCGGAGCGTACCGGAACGCTGTTCGTCGTGGCGGCGGGCAACAGCGGCCCCAGCGGCGCGGTGAGCACTCCCGGCAGCGCCGAGGCGGCGCTCACCGTGGGCGCGGTGGACAAGCAGGGCGTCCTCGCCCGCTTCTCCAGCGTCGGGCCGCGCATCGGCGACCACGCGATCAAGCCGGACGTGACCGCTCCGGGCGTCGCCATCGTGGCCGCCGCACCGGGCGGAGGCCACCAGAGCATGAACGGCACCTCGATGGCCACGCCGCACGTCGTGGGCGCGGCGGCCATCGTGGCGCAGCGCCACCCGGACTGGACGGGCGCGCGGCTCAAGGCCGCCCTCGTCGGCAGCGCCGAGCCCGCCGACGGCGCGACCCCCTACCAGCAGGGCACCGGCCTCATCGACCTCGTACGCGGGCTGAAGCAGCAGGTCACCGCCACGGGCGAGCTGTGGGCGGCCTTCCCGTGGGATGATGACGCCCGGACGGCCACCAGAACCATCACCTACGCCAACGCGTCCGACACGCCGATCACCCTGGACCTGACCACGCAGAGCGAGGTTCTCAAGCCGTCGGCCGCCCAGGTCACGGTGCCGGCCAAGGGCGAGGCCACGGTCACGCTCGCCATCGATGCCACCGGCAAGGCCCCCGGCGACTACCCGGGTGTGATCATCGCCACGTCGGGTGACACGGTCGTCCGCACGCCGGCCGGCGCGTACGTCGAGCCGGAGTCGTACGACGTCACCATCGACCTGCTCGGCAAGCAGGGGGAGCCGACCGCCCCGATGTTCGCGGAAGTCTACGACGCCGAGACCAGCGAGGTCCGCACGCCGGCCTTCCGCCACGGCGTGGCCACGATCAAGCTGCCGAAGGGCGAGTGGAACCTGTATGCCTTCCTGTCGGAGGTCGTCGACGGCGCCTACGTGCAAACGCTGGCCGACTTGCCGATCAAGGTGGACGGTGACCGCCGGCTTACGGTGGACGCCCGCCAGGGCCGGGCGGCCAAGGTCACGCTCGACGACCCGGACGCCCAGCTCAAGCCCGGTTACTCCCTGGGGCTGGAGCATGGCGCCTGGAGTTCGTGGGTGTTCGGCGGCGACGACGTCAGCGCTGTTCACGCCATCCCGAGCCGCAACCCCGGCCTGACGTACACGCTGGGCACGACGTGGGTCAGCAAGGACCTCTCGCCCAGCCCCTTCGTCTATGACGTTCACGACCGGCATACCGACGGCATCCCCGACGACCTCACCTACGAGATCAGGCAGCGCGACCTCGCGAAGGTCACCGTGACCTACCGGGCCTCGGGAGTGGCGGCCACGGGCGTGCCGCTCACCGGGCTCAAGTTCTCCGATCGTCCCGGCCGGTCGCTGATGTCACCGATCGGCGAGATCGCGCTGCCCGGCACGGTGGTCTACTACCGGACCCCCGGCCTGACGTACGAGAGCGGGATCGAGGTCGGCACCTCGCGCTCCTTCGACGGCGGCAAGGTCGCACAACCGGGCGAGAGCAGTGAGGTGTGGAACGCGGCGGTGACCGGACCGTCGTTCCTGCTGTCCGGCGGCAGCCGCACCGGGGATCGGCTGACCTTCTCCGGGGTGGGGATGCTCGCCGCTGGAGGCCCGGATCGTACGGGTATGGACAGCGCCGCCACCGGCACCGTCACGCTCGCCAGGAACGGCAGTCTCCTCGCCACGGGCGCGTTCGCGAACTGCCGGCTCAACGACCAGAAGGGGTGCGGGCTCCAGTCCGACCTGCCCGCCGGGGCCGCCGACTACACGCTGACGGCGTCCGTGCGGCGCGAGGTCCCGTACTCGACGCTCACCACCGGCACGGAGTCGGTGTGGCGGTTCCGGTCGAAGACCACGGCGAAGGAGCAGCCGCTGCCGCTCATGGCGGTCCGGTACGCGCCCGAAGGGCTGGACGACCACAACCGCGCCAAACCCGGCAGCAGCACTCGCGTGCCGCTGTGGGTGGAGCGCAATCCCGGCGCCGCGAAGGCGTCGGTCACGTCGATGCGGCTGGAGATGTCCACCGGCACCGGCTGGCGGCAGGTGCCGGTCGTACGCGATGGCACGCGGTGGACGGCCGTGCTGCCGAACCCGGGCCAGGCCGGGTTCGTGTCGCTGCGGGCGACGGTGTCCGACTCGTCGGGCGCGGGGGTGACCCAGACGATCACTCGTGCGTACGCCGTCGGCTGACGTGGATCGGCGGGTGACGCAGACGTACGCGGCCGGCTGACGGAGTTCGGCCGGGTGGACCCGACACCCACCCGGCCGGCTCTTCTGCCGGGCGCCGAGCGTGGCCGCAGCCGGGGCCGAACCGGCCGGGCACGTGCGGATCGGGTACGCCCGCGCCACCACCGTCCGTCAGCCCCTGGCCACCCAGCTCGACGCGCTCCGGGCCGCTGGCGTCACCCGCGTCTTCGCAGAGAAGATCTCCACCCGCGCCACCACCCGGCCCGAGCTCGACAAGGCCGTCGCCTTGGCCCGCGAGCTCCGCTCGGCGGGTGTCGCGGTCACGCTCGTGGTACACGAGCACAAGCGGCTCGGCCGCGGCCTCGACCTGGCCGCCCTGGCCGAGCAGCTGCGCGCCGCCGGCATCGGTCTGCAGTTCCTCACCGGCGAGCTGCGGGGCGGCCACGACCCCGCCGGCGTCGTGTTCACCGTGCTGTCGGGGACGGAACGGGAGTACATCCGTGACCGCACCCTGGAAGGTCACGAATCGGCCCGCAGCCGCGGCAAGACCATCGGCGGCGCCGCCGTCACCGACGACGCCATGCTGTCCATGGCCCTGCACCTGCGCGAGCAGAACCTCAGCCTGCGCGACATCGCCGCCCGCCTCGTCATCGCCAAAGGCAAGAAGAAGGGCCGCCGCCCCTCGGCGGCCACCGTCCTGCGCATGCTGCGTCAACGCGATGGTGACGCGGCGCCGGCGTCCACCACCGGCTGACCAAGCTCGCGAGCCGTCGTACCCGTCGCCGTACCGACGGCTTCGACCTGCTGCACGTGCGGCCTGTACCGATTCCCGCGGGACGAGGACCGCGAGGGCTCCTGCTGCGAGCGCTTCGACTGCGTCGGCCACGAGTGCCGCAGCAACCGTGGCATTCGCGAGAACGGCTGTGGCTACGACTGTGGGTGACGACCGCGTGAGAGGGCGGTGAACACTCTCCGCCCGCTCTGTCCGGTTTGACGATCACACCAGCACAATGTCGCCGTGATCCGATTTCTCCTGATGCATCTGCGTGTCCTGCTCGTCGGCTGCCTGGCAGCGGCCGGGCTGCTGTCGTTCTCCGGCGGCGCCGCCGTGGCCGCCACGCGGCCCCCGGCAGGACGGCCGCCGTACTCGCTGCTCCAGATGAACCTCTGCCTCAGCGGCTACGCCGGTTGCTACGGCAAGACGCAGTACCCGAAGATCCTGGACGAGACGGTGGAGCGCATCCAGGCCAACGACGTCAACGCGGTCACCCTCAACGAGGCGTGCAGCGGCGACGTGGCACAGATCGCCGAGCGCACCGGCTACCACTACCGCTTCGCCACCGTCATCTACAACGGCGCGCCGCTGGCCTGCAAGACGCCGAGCGGGCGCGGCGAGTTCGGCAACGCCGTGCTCACCAAGGAGGCGATCCGCGCCGCCGAGGACGCGCCCTACTCCGTGTTCAGCGGCGTCGAGCAGCGGCGCTGGCTCTGCGTAACGACCGCCCGCGGCGTGGACGTGTGCACCAGCCACCTGTCCACCGACGGCGAGGCCCCCGGCTCCGCCAACTCCACCCAGTGTGCCGAGCTCGTCCAGGTGCTCGCCTCCCGCGCGGGCCGGCCGGTCGTCTTCGCCGGGGACGTCAACCGCCGCACGTCGTGCGCGTCCGAGGGCCTGTGGACGCTGACCGACGCGACCGCGAGCCAGGCTCCCGGCATCCAGCACGCGTACGGGAACCTCACGGGGCCGGAGCTGGAGATCGAGCGGACCACGTACACCGATCACGACGCACTCGTGATCCGCGGCGGCCTGCCGAAGTAGCGCCTGACCTGCGAGACCTGGCCAGGACCGACGACGGCGCCGTGCCGGTCACGATGGCCTCGTCGCCCGGGCGGGGGCAGGCGTGCAGGTGCTGATGCAGCAGGTGCTGGTAGGCCCGGTAGAGCGGGGTGGCCGAGGTCTGGCGGGCCAGCGCCTGGGCGGCGCCTTCTCGGGGACGGCGGCGTGCAGCAGCAGCGCTGCAGTTCGCTGACGCCGTCGAAGCACGCGGTGGCCGTTGCCATGTGACCCCAACGCCTCAAGACCGCGAAATGTCGCGATCGCGGGCGTGATCTACGGGGTAGCCTGATCAGTCTCAACGGCGGGGCGAGCTTGGGGAGGGCGTGTATTCATGGCGCGATGGCTGTCAGTGTCGCTTGGGTTGCTCGGCTTCGGGCTCGTTGGATTGACGCTGGGGATCTTCGTGATCCGGGGCTATGGCTTCATTCGCGGACCAGCCCCCGTCCCTCGTCTGGTGGGCGGCTACATCTTCGGTGTGGCTCTCATCGCAGGAGTTCTCATCGTCCGGATCAGGCCTGGTGTGGTGAAGTCGATCGTCCTCCTGGGCGGTATCGGAACAGTTGCCGTGCTCCTGGCTTTTGGTGGCCTCGTAGCCTCCGCCGCCATTCATTTCGAGTGACGCCAACCTCTTGTCGGGCGCGCTACGGCTTCGGGTGCCAGCACTAAAGATCGCAGAGTGTCACTGGAGTATCAGGGCCCGGCCGCAAGGGCCGGCGGTTCGCACACAAAGCAAGCAGTCCTCGTCAGCTTGGTTGACGAGGACTGCTTGCAGATCTAACTGAAGATTCCTCTATTGCAATCCGAATGACCTTATGGATGCGGGTCACTGTTTGGGGCCGAACGTTGATCCCCGGCAATCATGGCCTTCTTCATCTACTTCCTTCTTTCTCCGCGATTCTTGGCTCATCGACGATTTCCCGCGCGAGACACGGAAATTGCGGCTACATTCCCCCATGGCTTTTGCCTGGGGAGTGGATGAAGTGCGACTGATCTCCACCTTCGTCGCATCGCCCGCGAACAGACAGTCCCCATCGTTCCTCGGCCCTGAGCCGATCGGCCGTCCGGCGTCGAGACTTGTGAACGTCGCGGTGCCGACGCTGGTGAGCCTCGCCCTTCATGCGGGCAGTCTTCATCACGCCGATGACCGACTGACAGTCCAGAAGGCGGCCATTTCCTGACCACACATGGCGGCACGCGGGTAATTCGCAGATGCCTGTTCACCTGTCGTGCAGGAGGGAAACCAACCCCGAACGGCAGCTGACAGCATGGAAACGCGAACCCGGCGGGCCGGTCGAGGCCACCGTCGGCCAACACTCGGAAGAACCGGTCGCCTTGGCGTGGCCGCACGGGCAGCAGGAGGCTGATCACGGCCGCCGACACGGCGGTGCCCGCCACCCTGCTGGGCCCGCATCGAGGACGCGCTGGCCGTCATCCCGTCCGCCCGGCCGGCCAGCTCACCACCCGGCCGGCCCGCGCCACCCGGCTCTTCGACCGAGGCGAGCTGGCTCGGCTGGTGGCCGCCCTGCCGGACCTGCTGGCCGTCGCGCACAAGAGCGTCGAGCAGCGGCCCACGCCCGATGCCTTCATCTGGGCCGCCGCCTGCTACGGCCTGGCCACCGAGGCCCTGTCCAGGGCGGGACGGCAAGCCAGCAGCCGGCTCGCCGCCGACCGCGCCATCATGCTCGCCCGCCTGTCCGGCTCGCCCCAGCATCGTCCTGGCATCACGCTGCCTGGCGTGATGCTGCGCCATGAGGGCAAGCACCCGCTCGCCGACCAGGTGGCCCTGGAGACCGCCGACCGCCTGGAAGCGACCGGTCTCACCCGCGCGCCGAAGCTCGCGGTGTACGGGCAGGTGCTCCGTTCGGCCGTGAGACTCACCTCTCCCGCTACCTCGCTTCTCCGCCCCCGCGCTGAATCAAGGCCAGGGTGGCAGCGCCGATCCGACGGGCGGCCATCGCCCCGAGACCTGCCGCCGACTGTGAGAGGTGTCCGGACGCCTGACCAGCGTCCGGTTCGCCCTTCCGCCGCTCACGGCTTCACCTTGAGCCTCTTCTTCGACGCGCCCGGGAACACGACGACCAGGTGCTCCTCCCCTGTCTCGCCGAGCCGCACGTAGACCCGGAGCCGGTAGCGGCCCTTGCCCGCGATCGCCAGGTTCGGCATCGGGGCGCCCGCGCCCACCTCGCCATCGCCCATCTCCGGCACGCTGAGCCGGCCGCTGCGGCTGACGATCGGCACCTCGTTGACCAGCTCCCACCCGGCCGTCCGCAGCGGCGGTGCCGTACGGAAGGCCTTCACGGTGAGGCACAGATCGGACACGTCCTCGACGTGCCCGACGAGCACCGTGCTGCCGGCCACCCCGATGGGGGAGCCGTCGTCGTCGTAGAGCTCGTCCACCGCCCGGTCCATCGCGCCTTCGGCCGTTTCGTCCTCGGGGTCCTGGACCACATAGCCGTGATCGCCGTCGACGAACAGGAAGTAGTTGGCCGTGGCCTGCACGACACCCTTCCGCCGGGGCCACGGGTCGCGGCACTTCGCGTTCGCCTCGGCGATGTAGGAGTCGTTCGCCGCCTCCTTCTCCGCGGTCGACCGCAACAGCTCGGGACGGGTCGCTGCGATGATCTCCGGGCAGACGTAGACGAGTTCCCGCGGGTCCGCGCCCCAGGCGGGCCGCTCGCTTCCGGCCCGCTTCAGAATCGCCTCCTGCTCCTCGCGGTCCTTCGCCCGGCACAGCGACCGTCCGTACGCGAGAACCCCCTGGTCCGACAGGCTGTCCGGGAACATGGGGGGCACCCCGCCAGCCGTGTTCCGAGCCAGGCACAGGAACATGGCGTCGCGTTCCTCGGGCTTCAGGTCGCCGAAACCGGGCCGGTCGTAACACTCCGTCGACCAGCCGGAGTAGGAGAGGTGCGCGGACTGCTCCGGGTGGATCTGTGTGATGACCGGCAGCACGGCCACGGTCGCCACCGCGATCCGGAGCGCGCGCTGCCGCCCGGGCCGGAGGTCGGTCAAGCGCTCCTCGGTGGGCAGTTCACGGGCGGTCGCCGCCATCCACACGAGGCTGACGAGTTGTACCGCGTCCATCACGACCCACACCACCGTGTGGCCGCCGGAGATGCTCTCAAGGAGAATGTTGAGCGGGAGCGCCAGCGCGAGCACGCCCACCGACAACCATCCGGCGGTCAGCGTGCCGCGGCTCCACCGGCCGTCACGCCACTGCCCCACGACCGTGCTGACGATCGCCGCCGGCCCGCTCAGCATCAGGAACAGCCCGACGCCGCCGCTCAGTGGAAGCTCCAGAAGGTCCAGCTGGTCGAGCAGATCGTTGGCCATCCCGGCCAGCTCGATCGCGAACAGCACGCCGGCCGCCGCGCGCAACAACCCGGACCGCCATCGGATGACGAACAGGTAGAGGACGTCGATCGCGGCGAACAGCACGAGCTCGAACGCCAGATCAACCCCATCGGGGAACAGCGCGATCGGATACCAGAGGACGAGGGTGTACGCCACCGCCAGATAAAGCAGCCAACGCAACGCCGTCGCCTGGCGGTTCATCGGTCCCGGCACGGGTGCGCGCAGGATCAGCCACAGGAGCGCGGCCTTCACCAGAGCGGACACGAACATCGCGACAGTCGTCACAGTGTCGAACCTGTCGTGTTCGGCGAACCCCGCATAATTCGGCGGTGTCCACGTGGCGGCCACCCAGAGCCAGGCGTCACCAAGCACCAGGCCCGTGACCGCCGCCACGACAATCAGACCGACTATTACGGCCCTGACAATCCGCCATAACCCACCCGGAAGCATGGGACGCGATCTTAGCGCCGCCCACCGACAGGGCGCGATTTCCCGATCGCCTCTGCCGGTTGGCTTCTCGACACCGGGAATGCGGTTATCACATCAACAGGGGCGTCGCACCCGCCAGAGCGTTTGTGAATCTCACCGAGCGTACGCGGAAGTGGCCACCGTACGGAGACGGAGTGCGCGAGTTGATCGGGGTGATTGAGGAGTTGCAGCGCCGGGCGACACTGCCGGACCCACCATCAGCCATGCCCTCTCGATGGCGGCCGCTCACCCTGCCGGAAAATGGCCGCTAAATGACACAGCTACCTCGCAGTCCGTGACAGGTGAACTGGCCAACGCGAGGTCACGCCATGATCAATGGCTAGATCGGATGTCACCTGACACCCACCCTTCCCGGGCCGCGACGGACCACCACGCGTAGTACCTGTGTCAGATCCCGGCATGCCTCCGTGCGTTCCCTGGAGCGCTATGCCCGGCCCGGCATCGACGCCGTCGCCGCCCCACCGCGCCCTCTTCACGCACTGACACGCGGACCACCGGCCGACGCGGGCACCAGTCATCGACCGGATTCGCGAGGGGCTGCCGCGGCGTAGCGTGCTCGTCTCGTGAAGATTCAGATGACCGTTTGCCGCGCGGACCGGTTAGGGATGGTACGCCCAGCCGCGTGATCGTTGGCCAGGATTTCATCGTGACTTGAGTGGAGACCTATACGGGTCTGGGCATGACCGCGGTGCAAACGAAGTATGGGCACCGCGCGGCATCGAGTTCATTGCAGGACTCGCCGCACGCCTCAGGCGATGTAAGGTCCGCACCCACTGCCGCCGAACGTCATTGCGCGGCAGGGTCGGGCCTTGTGCTGTGCCGGGATGACGGATCCTGTCACGTCCTACCTGGACAGCAGGCAACTGGGGGAGAGATCTAGATGGGTAAGAAATACAGCATCCTGCGCGACCTGGGCGGCGTACGCATGTCGAGTCCGTTCGAGTTGACGCGGCCGACCATCACGACGCCGGTCGGCTCCGTCAGCGAGCCGCATGTGGAGGTCGTCGAGCTGACCAAACGGGAGATACGCGAGCTGGCTCGCGACCCCGAGGTGCGGGGAATCGCACCGGTGATGCCGACGAAGCTGATCCGGCCGCTGGAGATCGACGGGAACAACAGAAGGGCGGCCGAGAACCCCTCCTCGAACGGCTCCACCGGGGTTACTTGGGGCGTGAAGGCGGTGGGCGCCGATGTGTCGCGGTGTTCAGGAGCCAACGTGATCGTGTCCGTGCTGGACACCGGCATCGATTCATCACACCCTGCTTTCGGCGGGATGAACCTGGTCCAGGAGGACTTCTCCGGCTCGGGCATCGGCGACAAGTTCGGCCACGGCACCCACTGCGCGGGCACGATCTTCGGCCGGCCGGTGGACGGCACGCGTATCGGCGTGGCGCCCGGCGTGACGAAGGCCCTGATCGGCAAGGTCCTGGATGACAACGGCTTCGGCGACACCGAGATGCTGCTGCGCGGGCTGGAGTGGGCGCTCCACGAGGGCGCCCAGGTCATCTCGATGTCCATCGGCTGGGACTTCCCTGGTTACGTGCAGTTCCTGGTCGAGCAGATGGGGCTGCGGCCGGATGTCGCGACCTCCATGGCCCTTGAGGCGTACCGGGCGAACGTGCGCCTGTTCGACGTGCTGATGCAGCTCATCGCCCGCCGCGAGGCCATCGGGCCCGGCACGATCGTCACCGCCGCCGCGGGCAACGAGAGCTCCCGCCCTGAGTTCGAGATCGCCGTCACCATACCTGCCGCCGCGGAGGGCGTGGTTTCCGTCGGTGCCCTGGAGCAGAGCCACAACGGCCTGTTCCCGGCGTGGTTCTCCAACACCTTCCCGCAGATCAGCGCGCCCGGTGTGAACATCGAATCCGCGCAACTCGGTGGAGGGCTGGTTTCCTGGTCCGGCACGAGCATGGCCACGCCGCACGTCGCCGGTGTGCTGGCCCTGTGGTGGGAGGAGGTCATGAAGTCGCCGGTGCCGGTGAAGGCCGCAACGGTCTTGGCGCGCATGCTCGCGCACGCCTCCATCGAGCCCTTCGTCCTGAACGTGGACATCGCCGACCGCGGGATCGGCATCGTCCGCGCCCCATAGCTGTACCAACCCGCGATGGCGTGACCCACGGCGGCCGGATCCGACAATTGGCTGACACATCCGGGCGGGTCGCCGCCGAGCTGGCGACCTCGGCGGTAGAGCCGGTCGCGGCGTTCGTGCCCGTCACTGATGATGACGCGGCGCACAGTGGCGGGTCTAGCTGGTCAAGCGCTAGCGCACGGTGCAGGGCTTCATCGAGCTGCTGCTGGAGGTGATTCGCTTCCGCGCGGTGGAGGCCGGCGCACCGGTGCTGGCGATGGTGCGCATGGCCGCGGCGGTGGCCAAGGGGCGTCGCCGCTACGGCCCTGGCGACGTCGCCGAGCGCGAGGCGCTGATTACCGGGTCGTGGCGGCCGCTCGTCTACCGCAACCCGGACCTGCCGGAGGGGCAGGTCGACAAGGCCGCGTTCGTGCTGTGCGCGGTCATGCACCTGCACCACGCGCTGCGCCGGCGCGATGTGTTCGCCGAAGGGTCCGAGCGGTGGAGCGCCCCGCGGGCCGCCCCGCGGGCCCGGCTGCCGGACGGGGACGCGTGGCAGCAGGCGCGGCCGCGCATCCTCACCTCGCTGGAGCCGGAGGTCGAACCGGCCGGGCATCTGGCCGAGCTCGCCGGCGCGCTGGAGGGCGCCTATGCCCGCGTGCTGGACGGGCTCGGCGCCAACACCGTGGTGCAGTTCGTCGGCGGCCGGCTGCAGCTGGCGAAGCTCGGCGCGGCCGAGGAGCCGCCGCTGATGAAGGAGCTGCGCGCCCTGCTGGATGACATGCTGCCCCGGCTGGACTTTCCCGAACTGCTGCTGGAGGTCTTCGACCGCACCGGCCTGCCGGCCGACTTCACCCACATCTCCGGCGCCGAGCCGTCGGTGGAGGACTTCGGGGTCATGGCCGACACCCGGCTGTGGCGGACCAACACCCGCGCCGTCTACGGGCCGCTGGAGCACATGTCCCGCCACACCGTCCGGCTGGACAAGATCCGCGCGCACTGGCGCGACATGCTGCGGGTGGCCGGCTCGCTGACGATGGGCACGGTGCGCGCCTACGACCTGATCCGGATGCTGTCGGCCGACGGCCGCACCACCGGCCTGGGCGAGGCGTTCGCGCACTACGGCCGCATTTCCAGGAGCTAAGGTTTGGAGGATCAGCTGGGCAGTCTGGGGCTGGCGTTCAGGAGGCCGCGCGAACGTGGAGCTGGTAAGGGTCAGTCGGTGGTTGACTGCCACGGTGCATGGGGCCTCGGTACGGCGGGCGTCGGCGCGGACGCTCAGGGCGTAGATGGGACGGTCGTTGCCGGGCGCGGTGCCGAGGTAGCGGTGGCCGGTCAGATGGCACCAGGCCGGGGAGCGGCCGGACTAGAGCTGATCTTGTCCCCACCTGACCCGTGTCCCGGGGGCAGGTCACGTACTCCTGAACAGCCGGTCCAGCTGCACGTCGATCGCGGCGAGCGCGTCCTGGGGCTCGATCACGTCGAGTTCGATCAGGGAGGTGAAGCCGGTGAGGGCGAGGAGCAGGTTGGTCTCGGTCGCCGGGTCGCGGCCGGAGTCGATGTGCCCGTCGGCGATCGCCTGGCGGACCAGCTGCTCGACGAGGGCCCGCCCCTGGACGAGGCCGCGGCGCGCCTGCTCGTGCACGGCCTCGTCGTGCAGCGCCTCCAGGACGTAGGCGGCGCTCATCCGGCTGGTCGCGCGGGCGTCGGCATGCAGGGGGAGCATTTCCGCGAGCGTCAGTCGCAGCACGTCACGGGGGTGCGGACGGTCACCGAGCTTTTCGAGCCCCTGGTGTACGCGCACCGAGGTCTGCTCGGACGCGAAGTCCATGGCGAAGGAGAGCATGGCGGTCCGGGAGGCGAAGTAGTGCTGCAACTGCCCGAGTGACATGCCCGCCTCCTGCGCCACCACGCGCATCGTCAGCTGTGTGACGCCGCGCTGCTCCACCACCCGCCACAGTGCGCGGGCGATCGCTTCGCGGCGTTCGCGGTGATCCACCTGTTTCGGCATTCGCCGGCCCCTCCCTCGTACCCCGGGACTGTTCCAATACAGTTGACATAATACACCTGACCCATAATCCTGGGGTCCACTCGAGGGAAGGAATCGTCATGTCCGAACAGCCAAAGGTACGGACCACGGAAGGCGTGGTGCAGGGGCGCCGGCGGCAGGGGCACGCGGTGTTCCGCGGCATCCCCTACGCCCGGCCCCCGGTCGGAGCGCTCCGCTTCGCCGCGCCCGCGCCGCCGCACCGCTGGGAGGGGACGAGGCAGGCGGTCGAGTTCGGCCCGGTGGTGCCGCTGTCCCTGCCGATCGACGTGCCCCCGCAGGGCACCGACTGGCTGACGCTCAACGTCGGCACTCCGGATCCCGGC
Organism: Nonomuraea sp. GTA35; assembly: GCF_041950525.1. NCBI lineage: Bacteria > Bacillati > Actinomycetota > Actinomycetes > Streptosporangiales > Streptosporangiaceae > Nonomuraea > Nonomuraea sp. GTA35. The sequence continues at coordinate 58,803 of NZ_JBGNUV010000016.1, forward strand.
GCGGCGGGACTGCCGGTGCTGGTGTGGATCCCCGTGGGCGGCTACCTCTCGGCGGCGTCGAGCGACCCGATGTTCGACCCGGCAGCGCTGGCCGAGGCGGGACTCGTCGTGGTGACCATCAACTGCCGCGTGGGCGCGGAGGGTTTCGCGTTCTTCGACGACGCGCCGCCCAACCGCGGATTCCTCGACCAGATCGCGGCGCTGGAGTGGGTGCAGCGCAACATCGCCGCCTTCGGAGGCGACCCCGGCCGGGTCACCGTGGCCGGGGTGTCTGCCGGGGCAGGGTCGGTCGCCGCCCTGCTGACGATGAAGCCGGCGCGCGGCCTGTTCCGGCGGGCCATCGCCCATTCGGTGCCGGGGCTGCACAGCACCCCCGCGCTGGCACGGCAGGTCACCGCCGCGTTCGCGGACCGGCTCGGCGCGGCGGCCCCCACCGCCGAGGCCCTGCGCGACATCGACCCATGGCACCTGGCCGCCGAACTCACCTCCTTCAACGCCGGCCTCCACGCGCACCGGGAGAGCTGGGGACGCCTCACGGAGACCGGCACCGCGCTGTGCCCCGTCGTCGACGGCGAGGTCCTCCCGGAAACGCCCTGGCCCGCGCTGACCGGCGCGCGCGCGAGCGGGACCGAACTGCTCGTCGGCCACACCCGGGACGAATTCCGGTACTTCAGCGTCATGAGCGGACGGTACGGCACCTTCACCGAGCAGGACGCCCACGCAGCCCTGGAACTGCACGCCCCGCAGCCGGACGGCGCGCGGGCCTACCGTGCCGCGTTCCCGCAGGCAGGCCCGGAGGAGCTGGTGGAGACGGTGTACTCCGACGCCCTCTTCCGCATGCCGTCACAGAAGCTGGCCGAGGCGAACGCCGCAGCCGGCGGCACCTCGTACCTGTTCGAACTGTGCTGGGTTGCCCCGGCCCGCGGCGGCATCCTGGGCGCCTGCCACAGCCTCGACGTGCCCCTGGCGTTCGGCACGCTGGACAGCCCCGTCGGCACCCAGCTCATCGGCGAGGAGCCCACTCCCGAGGCCGTCGCGCTCTCCCGCGAACTCCAGGAGGCATGGGTCCGCTTCGTCACCACCGGCGACGCCGGCTGGTCCGCCCACCGGAGCGGCGGGCACCTCACCCGCGTCCTGGACACCGAGTCGGAGACTCTGCCCTACCCCGAACAGGCATCCCGCCAGATCTGGGAAGGCCACTCCCCCGCCCCTTTCGATCTCGCGTAATTGTCCGGGTCGGCTCCTACGACTGCGACGCCGCCACTCACCTGCCCGTCGGGGACAGCGCGAATTGGCGTACAACCAGGCAACACCCGGCCCGCTTGGCATCAGATCCCACCCGAGGATGACGGACGGCATCAGGAGCCAGGAGAGGCCGACGGGAGAGGGCCCAGGTCACGGACGATCCCGGCCAGGGCCCGGATGGGCTCGCTCTCCGCCTCCCTCCGCCGCACCAGCGCGTACGGCGACGGCCGGCAGTCGATGGTTGCCCGAGCCGGCCAGGCGGCCGGGGCAGCCGCCGGCGTGTGGCCGGTGTCGGGCGACGACGAGGCGGATGTTGTGAGGTGGACCAGGCGTTGATGGCCGCCCCGGTACGTGCGAGGGTGGTCAGCGGCGGAGGGAGTTGAGCGATGAGATCGTTCACGGGAAAGATGGCCGTCGTCACCGGAGGCGGCGCCGGGATGGGACGCGAACTGGTCGTTCAGTTGGCCGCCGAAGGCTGTTCGGTCGCCGCGTGCGACGTCGACGAGGCCGGGCTGGCCGTCACCGCCGAGCGAGCCGCCAAAGCCGCACCCGGCGGCGGCGATGTGCGGGTCACCACCCACCACTGCGACGTGTCGGACGAGGCTCAGGTGACGAGGTTGCGCGACGAGGTGGTCGAGCGGCACCGGACCGGCCACATCAACCTGCTGTTCAACAACGCCGGCATCGGCGGCGGCGCCAGCTTCTTCACCAGCTCGCGAGCCGAGTGGGAGCGTACGTTCGGCGTCTGCTGGGGCGGGGTGTACAACTGCACGCGTGCGTTCATGCCGCTCCTGATCGCCAGTGATGAGGGGTGCCTGGTCAACACCAGCAGTGTCAACGGGTTCTGGGCGGCCGGCCCCGGTGTGCCGATGAGCGCGTACAGTGCCGCCAAGTTCGCCGTGAAGGGCTTCTCCGAGGCGATGCTGACGGACCTGCGGATCAACGCGCCGCACGTACGGGTCGCGCTGGTGATGCCGGGGCACGTCGGCACGGAGATCGTGATCAACTCCCGCCGGATCCACGGCCACTCCGAGCCTGACGACATGACCGCCGAGGAGCTCGCGGACGCCCGTGAGCGCGCCGCCGTCGTCGCGGGCGTTCCCGCCGACCGGTTGAGTGATGAGGAGGTTCGGGCTGCGGTCAAGAGCATGGGTGAGTGGTTTCGCGACACCGCGCCGCTGACGGCCGCCGACGCCGCGACCGTCATCCTTGATGGCGTACGCGCCGGCACGTGGCGCATCCTGGTCGGTGATGACGCCCACGCGCTCGACGCGGCGATGCGTGCCGACCCGCTGGACCTGTACCGGCCCGACAGCCCGACCCTGGCGGCCGTGTTTCCCGACATGCGCCGTCGCGAGGAGTGACGCGGATTCGGCAAGCCGGTCGCCCGGGCCGAGTCGCCGTCGTGGCGGCAGGCGCCGAGCTGCGTCGTCCTTTCGGTGACCGATCAGGCCGGGACGCGGCGACGACAAGACGTCAGGCTGCCCAGCCGCGCAGCGCGGCGGGGATCGCCGAGCGGAAGGTGGCCTCGGCCGCGGCGGTGTCGAGGGCCCCGGCCAGTTCGAGCGTCACCAGGCCGTGCAGGGTCACCCAGAGGGAGAGCGCGATCGAGGTCGCGTCACCCGAGAGTGCGCAGGCCGATCGAGCGCGGTCTATCGCCTCGATGAGCGGCCTGACGGGATCTGCGGCGCCCACTTCGCCGGACGGGTCGAAGCTCTGCACGCCGCCGAACAACACGGTGTAGAGGTGGCGGTGCTCGCGCCCCCATCGCCGGTACGCGACCGCCAGCGCATAGAGGTCGGCCAGGGGGTCATCGGAGGCCGGCACCGCCGACAGTTCCCGGGACAGCCCGGCGACCGCCCTGTTGCGCACTGCGGCGATCAGCCCGTCCTTGCCGCCGAACAGCGAGTAGACCGCGGCGGTCGCGGTCCCGGCGGCGGCGGCCAGGGCTCGGATGGTGATCGACTCCCGTGGGCGGGTGGCGAACATCTCGGTCGCGGACTCGATCAGGCGGTCCTTCACGGTGTCGTCGTTGGTTCTCGGCCTTCCCACGACGACCAGCCTAGCCGAGCTGGTAGTGTTTCCAAACGTCGTTTTGAAACAGCGTTTGGAAACTTTTATGTCTCTCCCCGTCGCCATCCGCCTCCTCGGCCGTCTGATCCTGACCCTGCTCGCCGTCGTGGGGCTGGCCGGACTGTTCCTCGCCCTCGTCGTAGTGACGGACGGCGCGCGCTCCGGCCTCGCCGCCTGGCTGACCGTCCTTGGAGCCGGCATCATCGCCGCGCTGTGGCGCGGCCGGGGCCGCACCTGGCCGGGCCGGCTGTGGCCCTTCGTCCCGGTGGTCACCGCCGCGGCGCTCACCGCGTCAGTCTGCGTCCCCACCGTTCCCACGACCCGGCAGTACCCGCCCGGCCTGCCCTTCGTCGCGACAGAGCACTGGAGCCTGAGCACGGGAAGCCGGGTCGCGGTCTACCACTATCCCCCCGCCGGCGCCCCCCGCCGTCCCACACCGCTCGTCTACCTCCACGGCGGGCCCGTCCGCTCCATCTCCGTGCTCGACCACCGCTTCCTGCGACTCCTGGCCGGACAGGGCTACGACGTGTACGCCTACGAGCACCCCGGCGGCGGGCGGAGCGACCTGCTGCCCATGCAGCAGTACACGATCGCCAGGTCCGTACGCGACCTCGCCGCCTTCATCGACCGCCTGGACAAGGGCCCGGCCGACGTCCTCGGATTCTCCGCGGGCGCGATCGTGCTCACCCGGGCCCTGGCCACCCCGGACACCGCCGCCCGCGTGCACCGGGCGATCATCGCCGAACCCGGCCCCATGGACGGCCCCACCGCACTGATCAGCGGGCACCAAGGGCGACCGTCCGCGCGCGGCCTCGCCCCGGCCCCGACCGGAGCACGGGCGACGCACGTCCCCCGCTACGCCGTCGCACTCGGCCTCGTCCGCCTCGGGCTCCTGCCGCCCGACACCGGCCTGATCACGCAGGCCGAAGGCGTCAACGCCTTCAAGGCCGCCGATCTCGGCAGCGACACCGCCTCCGCCTACTGCGCGCGCGACGCCGGCCGCATCCCCACCGAGGACACCGCGGAGAACTTCTCCTTCAACGCCGCCGCCAGCCTGCGCATCCAGCAGACGATCAAAGACTCACCCTCCATCGCTCCCGGGCTGAGCCGCTCCCGGACCCCCGCGATGCTGATGATCGCCGAATGCTCCTCACAGACACGCCAATGGCAGACCAGCATCCTCGCCGCCGACCCCGCCATCGAGCGAACCCAATACCTGCCCGGCGTCGGACACCGCATGTGGAACGGCCTCGACGACAACAACGAGCGCGCCGCCGCCGTCATCACGGCGTTCCTCCAGAGCCAGCCGTCGCCCCTGCCCAATTACCCAACCCGCGCCGGCATCTCCGCCTTCCTCCGCGACCACAGGTGAGGCCCGCAGCGAGCCGATGCCATCCCCGGATCACCCCCAACCCGGACGGCGCCGGACCGCCGCTACGCAGCGCGCCACGACACCGAGCCGGTGCCCCTCTGGCGCGTGGTGCCACCACGGCACTTGGTACGCTGGAGCGATGCCCACCGAAGGCCTCTGGAGCCGCACCCGGCACGCCGTGCACGACGAGATCAGTGCCGTCGCCATGGACCTGTTCCTGGAGCGAGGTTTCGAAGCCACGACGATCGATGAGATCGTCGCCGCCGCGGGCATCTCGCGCCGTTCCTTCTTCCGTTACTTCGGCACCAAGGAAGACGTCGCTCTGCGGCACCTCGCCGCCGACGGCGCCGTCCTGCGTGCCGCCCTGGAGCAGCGTCCGGCCGACGAGGACGCCTGGACCGCGCTGCTGCGGGCGTTTCTCGGCCTGGAGCAGACGTCGGCGCCCAAGGAACAGCTGCTCAAGATCTCCGCGATGATGTACGGCACGCCGTCTCTGCGGGCCCGTAGCGCCGAGAAGCACCGCCAGTGGCAGGACGAGCTGCTTCCCGAGGTCCGCCGCCGCCTCGTGTCGGCCGGCGGGGGCCCGCACGCCGGCGTTCAGGCGCGAGCCGTCGTCGCCGCCGCCATCGCCTGCATGGACACCGCCGGGGAGGCGTGGACCCACGCCAACGGCGAGACCCCGCTCGGCGAGTTCCTGATCGCGGCCTTCACCGCCGTCGCTCCCGTCATGACCGGGGCGTGACCGGGAGGCCTCCTACGGCTGCTCTCCACCCCCACCTGCCGCCCCGCCACCGCGCACCCCCTCCCGGGGCCCTCCGGGCCGGCGGTCATCAGCGCGTGGCACACGTGAAAGAAGCCGCGCTGTCGACGTCACCGGAGCCTTCGTACTTGGGCCAGCCAGGAAACATGCACAGCGGCCTGGTCCGGCCGGGCACCCCGGAATCGTCGGTCGCGACGAGGTTGTTCGCGGGATCGATGCCTTTCTCGACCCAGTTCTCGATGGCCGCCAGCTGATCCCACTCCGGCTGGAAAGACGACGAGGGTCCGTGCTGCGCGCCCGGGATCTCGTAATAGCGAACGAACGAGTCCACCCGCGACGGCCCCATGGTGGCCTGGATCCGCGCGTAATAGTGTTCCGTCGTTCTGGCCGCCGGTTCGGCGCTGCCCGTCCAGAGCAGCAGCTTGCCCCTTCTGTTCAGGAAGCCCGACAGATCGGTGACATTGGAGAAGAGCGCCGAGTGGGCCGCGATACGCGAGGCCATCCCGCTTCCGCTCGTCATGTCCATCGCCAGCGTGTTGAAGTTCGGGTCTCCCACGATCATGTGACGGATGACGCCGTCGGCGAGCGCCAGAGGCATTTGCGGGGTCGGCGGGAAAGCGGGCGCGGCCGAGCCGTAGACGCCGACCTGCGTCAGCAGCGCCTTCTGCGGGAAGTCGGGCACGCCACCGCCATGGTCGGCAATGTAGACCGGATAGCCGAGGACACTGGTTTCACCCGTGCCGATGACGTACGACAAGGGCTTGGGCTCGTTCATCCGCTTCAGCGCCGCGAGCTGGACGCCGGACAGGCAGGTGTCGCCCCTGTCCTGGCCCTTGGGGCAGCGCAGGACAGCGGGGTCGAACCGGACCTCGCAGGAGCGGACGTTGCTGATGACGCCGTCCTTCGCGCCGTCGAGCGGGTCGCACACCTTCATCACCCTGGTGTGGAGAGTGTGCCGCTCGGCCTCGTTCAGCCATGCCCCGGGCTCCGCCACCGCCTGGGCGGCATGGAGCATGTTGAGCGCCACCCCGGTGACATTCCAGCCCGCCGCGCCGGCGACCACACCGTCCCAATCAGCCGGCCAGCGCTGCGCGACGGCCAGCGCTTCGCCACCGCCCTTGGAATAGCCGATGAAATAGGATTTGCCGGGCCCGCGGCCGTAGCGGGAGGTGATGAGCGACACCGCGACGTCACGCGTCTTCTTCAGCGCGTCGCCGGCATAGTTCTTGAGAGCCTCATGATTGGCGCCGAAAGCGGCGGGCGGTTCCCCCTCTTCGGGCTGGTGCCCGGAGTCGCTGGAGAAGACCGCATACCCTCGGCTCAGCGGCAGCGGCATCTTCTGGGCGCCCCAGAGATTCGACGCGTTCGTGAGCGGCGGGACGAATCCATTCAGGCCGGCGCCACCGAGCATCACGGCCTTGCCGTTCCACTCTTCCGGCAACGCCACCTGGAATTTGATGTTCGGTGCGGCCGGGTCGACCGGTTTTATGTCTCCCGAGACCAGGCAGTGGGCGTCATAAGCCTGGTTCCCCGCGCCACCGGCATTCGCGGCGACCGCCGAAGAAATGGTGGCGCCCCCGGTCGGAAGAGCGATGGCCCCGGCCGCGATCGTCGTTCCGTTCAGGCCGGAACAGCTCTCGGCCGCCGACGCTTCCGCCTCATAGGCACCGGCGCCGACCGCCGTGAGCATGAGCGTGAGCGCCGCATTGAAAGTGGTGGACCATCTTTTGCGTCTGAAGAAAGAGGACATGCATCTCCCGTCCAGCCTTGGATCGCTACAGCACCGTGTGGCACGTCCACCAGGTGGAGCGGCCATCGCACGCCTCAGCGCGCCTTCCACCCCGTTGGCTCAACCTCTCCTGCGCTGCTGAGGGGTGGGTTCTTTCACCTGACGGACACTATATGTCAGATAGGCACTGAGTGCCAGACAGGCTCGGTGGGACTGCCTCATGCGCGCGCCCGCACGAGCGACCGCTGACCAGTAGCAGGTGTCGATCAAGGCGCCCGGCCCGAAGACCGTCACCGGCAAGCCGTCCGGCTGATCCGATCAGGTGGGGGTTGAACCGGGGATTTAAGTTAAATATCGGGCTTACGTTTCCGAAAGGGCCGTGCCCGTCGAAATCCCCGGTGAATTCCTCAAGGGGCCGGGATATCCTCGCGTGAAATAGCTCGGTGCTCGCCGGACACCTCTGGAAAGTGGATTCATGCGAAATGCCCTCTTTGGGATCGGCGCGCTGGGGTTTGTCGTCCTCCCCGCGCCCGGCGTCACTGCCATGGGCTACGCACACTCCGGCCCGGCCGCGGTCACCTGCGAAATGGGGGGAACAGGACAGCTGACCGTCCAGACGCCCTCACTCGTCCTCGCCGACGCGCCCGGCACGACGCCCTTCCAGGTGCGGCTCGACTTGAGTGGCGTCACCGCCGCACGGCCAGGCATACCCGCCCAGATTTCCGGCAGCGTCACGTTCTCCTTGCAACCCGGCGAGGGGTTCGAGGATTACGACAATCGCGCGGCTGCCGCGACAGCCGAATTGGTGGCCTCCCTTCAGGGGATGGCGGCGGGCGAACGCGCCTTTCTGAGCGGTTCCGGCAATCTGGACGACGGCACATGGAAGGCGGTCGCTGGCACGTATCGGCTGCACGCCAAGAGCCTCGCCCTCGCCATTCCCGGCGCGGGGTCTTGCCATGTGAGCGACTTCGAGCCGGTCGGCGAGTTCTTCGTGCAACCACCGGCCACGGACGGCGGCGAGGACCCGGCGTTGTCGCCCGTGGTGGCGACCATCCAGCGAGTCATGTTCGCGCTGGTCGTCGTAGCGGTCGGCATTTTCCTCTACGCGAACAGACCGAAACGATTCAGGCGCGGCCGAACGCCACACACGGCCAGCCCCTCCGGTCCTCAGGACGAGCAGGCCCGCGCACGACGCACGTGCGGTCCTCAAGCCGAGCAGGCCCGCGCATGGCGCAAGCTGCCCGAGCCCGTCGGTTTCGAGTCCCGGCCGCACCTGCGCCTCTTCCGCACCTTCACGTCGATCGCCGGGGGCTGCCTGCTCACGCTCGGGCTCGTCGTAAGCTGCGTGATCGACCGGAGCACCACTCTGGACGATCTCCCCAGCTTCCCGGGCCGGCCGTCCCCGCCCGTGCCGGATCGCGCCGGGCCGACGCCCTCTCCCTTCCACGCCGGCTCCCGGCAGGAGTTCTCCACGACCCGGCCCACGGCCACGCCGCCACCTGCCCATGCCCGCCCTCCCGCACTGCCCGGCAGGTGACCCATGACCGAGGAACAGCACACCCGCCTTCTCCCGGCCGGCCGGCGACAGCGCCTGGCGCTGCTCGTCCTGGTGTCGCTGCACGCGATGGTCGCACTGACCATGCTGATCAGCCAGGTCCGTCCGCCGCAGATCGACGTGGCCGAAGCAGGCATTCCGGAGCTGACCAAGGTCTCGGACTTCCTCGGCTCGCTCGTCTACTGGCAGTACGTTCCAGGCTGGGCGCTGCTGGTGGCGCTGGCGGCCGTCGCGTGGGCACATCTGCGGTACGCCAAGGCCCGGCACGTGGCGCCGAATCGCCGCGAGCGGGTGGCGCGGCGCTACCGCAGGGCCCTGGTGTTCACGCTGCTGTTGCTGCCGGCCTTGAAGATCCAGTCCCTGCTCGACCTGATCGCCTGGCCGGGCGCCCACGCGCTGGCCTTTCTCGTGTGCCTGCCGACGACCCTGTACGCCCTGTGGCTCGTGCACTGCACGCAGCGCTTCCGGCGGGTGCCCGTGCCCTTGCTGATGGCCGCCCTGGGATGGGGAGCGGTCATCGCCGTCGGCTTCGGCCTGACCATGAACGAGTGGTGGAAGTCCTTCTCCACCCTGCATTTCCCGATCCCGGACAACCCTCTGGACGTGATGCGCCTGAAGGACATCGGCCTGCCCATGATCTCGGGATTCTTCGAGGAGCTCGGCAAGGGGGCGGGCGTGGCGATCCTGTTCCTGCTGTATCGGCGGCACTTCCACTCCGTGGTCTCCGGCATCGTCATCGGCGCCGCGACCGGGCTCGGCTTCAACCTCGTCGAGAGCGTCACGTACATGGCCGCCTTCGACGGGTCGAGCGCGGGCTTCCACTTCTGGGGCCGGCAGGTGGCCGGGCTGATGGCCGCGCACACGGCGTTCACCGCCATCACCGGCGCGGCCTTCGGCATCGCCAGGCAACTGCACAGCCGCCCCCAGCAGATCACCACGATCGCCCTCGGCTTCTGCACGGCGGCCAGCGCGCACTTCTGCAACAACGCCATGCTCGACTACATCGCCAAGGAGTCCCACAAGTGGTTCACCGCCAGTGACACCGTCCACGTCCTGGTGGTGACACCTGCCCAGTTCCTGCTGTTCCAGGGCCCTCTGGTCGTCCTGTACGTGCTCCTGCTGCGCCGCGGGCTGCGCAGCGAGGCAGGAGGCCTGCGAGTGGCGCTGACCAACCTGCCGCCTGCCTCCCGCGAGGCGATCACCGAGCCGGAGGCGGCGGTGCTGCTCTCACCTGCCCGGCGCTTCCGGCTCAAGGTCGACGCGCTGCGCGCCGCGGAGAACCTGCGCCACGGCGTCGCCGCCTACCGCCGCCTGGCGCGTCTGCACGCCGCCCAGCTCGAACTCGCCACGGAACACTGGCACAGCCTGCGTGGCGAGGCCGACCCGTCCGCGCCGGACGAGGCGTCATCGCGGGCGCGCGTCCAGGCGCTCAAGACCGTTCTCGCCGGAAGCGGCCCATAGTGCCGGGCCCGTTTCGCCCTTCCTCCACCATCAAGCCCGAAGGACTGCCGATGAACGAGCGTACGCGGCGGCTGCTGGCGCGATGCCTGCTCACAGCCCTGGGAGCGGTGTGCTTCCTGCTGCTCGGTGCTTCCCCTGCCGCGGCCGGCTGCGGCAGCATCACCTACGAGCAGCGCCAGGAGCCCGCCCCGCCCGCGAACACGTGGGTCATAGCCGACTGCGACCAGACCGTGCCCGCAGTCGCCGCCGGTCTCGCCTGCGCCCTGGGCCTGGCCGCGACCGGCCTCTACACCTGGCGGCTGCACAGGGACGGCGCCGGCGTGGTCGTACCCGCCGGGCAGGGGAAGGTCCAGGTCGTCGGCCCCGGCGAGGTCAGGCTCGGCGACGTGGACGGTGACGTCGTCATCCAGGGCGGAACCCTCGTGGGTCAGGTGTCCGGCACGGCGGTGATGGTGGAAGGCGCGACCTTCGTCGGAAAAGCCGAGAACGTGGTCCAGATCGGCAGGCGCAACAACGCGATCGGTGACGTTGACGGCAAGCTTGTCCAGGCCCGATCGATCCTCGGCAGTGTTCTGGCCAAGGGGCGCAAGGTGTGGCCGCTCGACTGAGGCCGGGCCGCGTCAGTCCCAGGGGCGAGGGAAACTGTCGCCGTCCAGCCGCTCCCCTGCGGCGAGGCCGAGAGGGTCGGTCACGACGTGCTCGGTCCCGCTGTAACGGGCCGCCTCGTCCATGTAGATGGTCACGTGCGCGAACCGGGCCTGGTCGGTGCGGTTGGGCAGCGCCATGTGGCCGGTGTAGCCGCTGTGGAAGGTGCAGTCGCCGGCGCGGAGCGGCACGGTGACGCGGGGGATCCAGCGCAGCGACGGGTCCATCGTGAACAGGTCCTCCTCGTGGTGGAGGTCCTGCGGGCGCAGACCGGTCCGATGCTGGGTGCCGGGCAGGAACGTCGTGCAGCCCCGCTCCGGGGGAACGTCGACCAGCGCGATCCACGCCGACAGCGCCACTGGCCTCCAGAGACATCCGGACCGTGAGTGTCAGTCCTGTGTGTCAGGCTATCCACGTCTTGGGCCGGGCGCCGGCTGCCGACCGGCAGCGCTTCGTTGGGAGTGGAGTCATGCTGTCGTGCGTGTTCGAGGACTCGTCGTTCGACGAGCGTGCGCTACCGGTGATTCTCGCCGTGCACAGTGGCACACCCTCCGAGGACGAGCTGGAAGGCGCCGCGCTCATCGAGTACGATCCGGCGCCGGCGACGCTGGAGAGCACCGCGCGGTGGATGAGAATCCGGGACGACCTCACTGCGGAGGGCTTCACCCCGACCGAGATCCTGCGGATCTTCCTCCGAGCCGTCTCCCTCGCATACAACATGCCGGGGCCGACGATGGAGATGCTCGCCTGGATGTTCGCCGAGGCACCAGGCACCGAGGTCGCCCGCGAGGTCTGTGAACACCTGATCGCCCTCGGCGAGGCTCCCGTTCCGCCGGGAGCCCGACGGTGGCATCTGGACCGGGCAGGTGCGATCGCGGCGGCCCGCCTGGCCTGCGACGGTGATCTCGATCCGGGTTTCGACCGGCTGCTGGTGGAGGCGATCGTGCCGTTGCCGGTGGTCCGCGCGGCGCTCGCCGCGTTGCCAGTGGAGCGTCGAGAGGCGCTGGTGCTGTCGACGACGGACCGCATGAACATGGCCGCCGACATGCTCGGCTGGCTGCTGGACACCCGGGACCTGGTGGACACACCGGCTGTCACCGCCGCGCGTACGAGGTTGATCAACCAGGCCCCCGGAAGCGACGGGATGCAGGCGCTCATCGCGGAGGAGTCGCGCGGCACGCCGCGTCCGCTCCATCCGCGCCCGACCCCCGCCGCCCGAGAGGCGCTCCAATATCTGCGGGACAAACGCGCGAAGGAACGCCGCGCCGCGGACCTGGGCCTCCTCGCCGAACGTGCGTGGGAGCGCGCCATCTTCGTGGAGGCACCGGAGTTGAGATCGACGGCGGCGTGGGAGGCGGCCGGCGAGCGGCGCCGGGAGCAGATCGCCGACGCCGTCGTCACCGCCTTGGGGCCGGAGTTCTCCCTCATCGGACTGCGCTCGTTCGGCGGCTTACCGATCGCGGTGCTGTCGCGCCAGGGCATACGGTTCTGCCTCGTGCCCGGCGGCGGCGTCGACGTCGGCCTCTCACCTGAGGAGGAGGCCGAGATCCGCCACGCCGCCGACCAGCGCGAGGAGTGGGAGGGGGACTACACGCTCCTCGATGAGCTGGACCTGATGAGGCCGCTGACACACGTGGAGGTGGGCCCGATGGTCGTCGCGCAGGCGCCGAACCCGCCGCTACCACCGCACGAGGTGTCCGACGAACTGGAGAGGTCACCGCTACGGCTCCCCTCCGAGGCCGAGTGGGAGTACCTCGCACGGGGCGGTCTCGTCCACCGGCTCACCTACCGCGGTCCCGGCGTCCCCGACAGCGACGAATGGTTCGAGGCGACCGAGGCGCTCGGCGTCGACGGCGCGAACATGTTCGGACTGTACGGGTTCGGCTTCCAGCCTGAGCCCTGCACCGACGTGTTCCGTCCCAGCCATGACGGCCTCCCCACCGACGGGACCCCACGGCGCGGCGCAGGACCCCGCGTTGTCAAGGGCGGCGCCGCGTACTGCTACCCATGGCAGGGCTGTGGTGAATGGCACCTGCTGCTCTCGGCCATGCGAACCCCGCAGACGGCATGGGAGTACGCGCTCGCCCCCCGCTTCGTGATTGCGGTCCGAACCGCCTGAACACCGCACAAGCGGATTTCGCCCGCTACGCCTCGTTCGAGGAACTGCTCGCCGATCGACAGGAAGGTCAAAGCGATGCGGTTCAAGGATGGGCCGGACGTGATGGCGCCGCAGCGGCCTGCCCCGGTCGTCGAGGACCAGCGGACGGCCGGCGCGGTCGCCGAGGTGGAGGTCGAGCGCGTCGGCCACGGCGGGGTCCAGCGGCTGACCGGGACCTCACCTCGAACCGGCGCCCGCCCGCGACGGCCGCGCGCACCTCTGGCCGGCAACAGTAAAGTTCCACTACACAACGCGTGCGATCTGCTACTCATCGTGTCATGCATGTGAAGGAGAGCGCCTCAGCACCGGCGGGGACCGCCGACAGAGCCGCGAGCGCACACGTCCGATCGGCCCGCCGAAATCGGCACGCCCTGCTCGCCATGGCCGTCCTGGCAGGAAACGCGTTCGCGGGCATGCCGCCGGCCAGCGCCACCGCCAGTGTCACTGTCACGACCGCCTCCGGACCCGGCGCGGCCGCGGTGGAGAGCTATCTGCGGCAGATCCGCGACGAGCCGGGCCGGCTGGAGGCGTTCCTGACCGAGCTTCCGAAGGGCGCCGACCTGCACACGCATCTGTCCGGCGCGGTACCCACCGGCCGGCTGCTGGAGTGGGCGATCGACGACGGGCTGTGCATCGACGAGCACGAGGTCGCCGCGGCACCCCCGTGCGGGCCCGGCACGCGCCCGGCCGCCGACGCCCGCACCGACCAGGCCTTCGCCGACCGGATCATCGCCGCGTGGTCGATGAAGGGCCACAGCGAACGCTCCGGCGAGTCCGGGCACGACCACTTCTTCGCCGCCTTCGCCAAGTTCGGCGCCGCCACCGAGCACAAGCCCCGGATGCTGGCCGCGATCGCCTCCCAGGCCGCCGCCGAGCACACCACCTACCTCGAGCCGCTGATCAGCCGCCAGAGCGAGGCGATCAAGAAGCTCGCCGCCACCGTCACGTGGCGCGATGACCTGCCCGCGATGACCCGGCAGATCACCGGCCACCCGCAGTTCGAGCGCATCGTCGCGGCCGCGGACGCCGAAACCGACGCCGATCTCGCCCGCACCCGGGAACTGCTCAAGTGCGGCACAGCCCGCCCGGATCCCGGCTGCGCCGTGGAGATCCGCATCGACCACCAGGTCGCCCGCATCGGTGACCCGGTCCGGGTGCTGGCCAACCTGCTGGTCGGCTTCGCCCTGGCCGAACGCAATCCCCGCGTGGTCGGCGTCAATCTGGTCCAGCCCGAAGACGACCCCAAAGCCATCAGCGAATACGCCCGGCAGATGCGGATGATCGCCCACCTGCGCCGTTCCTACCGCACCGCACGGGTCAGCCTGCACGCCGGCGAGCTCACCCCGAAATTCGCTGGACCGGCGGCGCTGAAGTCACACATCCGCCAAGCGGTCCTGATCGCCGGCGCCGACCGCATCGGCCACGGCGTCGACATCGCCGGCGAGGACGACTCCGCAGACACCCTGGCCACCATGGCCGCCCGGCACACCATGGTGGAGATCAACCTCACCAGCAACTGCCAGATCCTGCGCGTATGCGGCGGCGAGCACCCGTTCACGCTGTATCGGCGCCACCGCGTCCCGGTCGCCCTGTCCACCGATGACGCCGGCATCGAGCACACCGACCTGACCCACGAATACGCCCGCGCCCTGCGCGACTTCCGCCTCACCTACGCCGACCTGAAGACCCTCGCCCGCACCTCGCTCGAGCACGCCTTCCTGCCCGGCGCCAGCCTGTGGCGCAAGGCCGGCGAGCACCGTCCCGTCGCCGCCTGTGCCGGCCAACACCTCGGAGCCGACCGCCCCGGCGCCGCTTGCGCCGCGTTCCTGCGCGACAACCCCAAGGCCGCCTTGCAATGGCGGCACGAGGCCGATCTACGCCGCTTCGAACAGCGCTACACCTTCTCGCCCGCGCCGTCACAGTAGCCGAGCCGACGCCGGGATCGAGGTCAGCAGTCCGTTGGCGTCCGACAGCCAGTCGCAGATTGCCTGGCTCTGGACGCCACGGATGAGCATCCGGCCGCTGGCGGCGATGTGGGTTCCTCCGTCTGGCACGGCGGCACTCTCACCGACGATAACTCTCTGTAGTTTGCGGCTCATCGCATCGACCCGAGCGCAGGGCCGTTACGACGGCCCGCCCTTCCGGGCCGGGATGGAGAAGATCTTCTTCCTGGACAACGAGGACACGGCCCTGATCGAGGGGCATTGCGGCCGGCACATCCGGTGCCGTTTCGCTCTTCAGCTCGTGACCGTTCGTGACCTGGGGTGCTTCCTGGCCGACCCGCTGTAGGTGCCGAGTCCGAGCTGGCGGCGCGGTGCGGGCGCACGCCTGGAACACCGGCGACGGCAACACCGCGATGGGCGACATGAGGAGCTCTGACCTGCTTCCAGGTCGCCGACGGTGACCGGCTTGCGCAGCGGGGCGCCGTGGCCGGAACCGCCGGAAGCGATCACGCAAGGCGTCCCGGTCCGGCCGCTAGGAGTCCTGGGTGAGGTCGGCACGGTGGTCGGTGGCCCACTGGGCGAGGGTGCGGCCGGGCTTGCCGAGGACGCGTTCGACGTCGGGCGGGACCGTGGGCGGCTCCTCGGCGTACTCGGCCTGGTAGCCGAGCAGGTGTTCGGCGATGTCGTAGGGCATCCCGGCGGTGATGTAGGAGGCGCGTGCCTGGCCGTAGGTGAGCGCTTCGAAGCGCAGGCTTCTGCCCAGTCCCTCGCCGATGGCGGCGGCCTGCTCGCGGTGGCTGAGCGCCTGCGGACCGCTCAGCGAATAGGCCTTCCCGGCGTGCCCGTCCTGGACGGGGGCGGCGGCGACGACCTCGTCGGTGTCGATACCACCAAGACACTCACACCGCAGCCGTGATCGACCACGTCGGCCGCGTGCTGGGCACCGAGCAGTTCGCCGCCGACACCACCGGCTACACCACGCTGCTGACCTGGATGCGGTCATTCGGCACCGTGACGGTCGTGGGCATCGAAGGAACCGGCGCCTACGGTGCCGGGTTGGCCCGTTACCCGCGCCGGCAGGGCATGCGCCTGACCGAGGTCGACCGGCCCCACCGCAAGACCCGACGCTTCCAGGGCAAGTCCGATCCGATCGATGCGATCCAAGCGGCCAAGGCCGCACTGGCCGGCGAGCGGACCGGCATGCCCAAGCAGCGCGACGGCCGGGTAGAAGCCCTGCGCTGCCTGCGGATCGCCCGCCGCTCGGCCGTCGACCAGCGCGCCGGCGCCCAACGCCAGATCAAGGCCCTGATCGTCACCGCCCCCGACGCCCTGCGCACCCAGCTGCGCGGCCTGCCTGCCAAGAAGCTCATCGCCACCTGCGCCGCGCTGCGCCCTCACCTCACGCACGCCCACGACCCAGCCACCGCGACGATGATCGCACTGCGGTCCCTGGCCCGCCGCCACCAGCAGCTCACCACCGAGATCAACGACCTCGACGAACTGCTGGAACCCCTCGTGGCCGCCATCAACCCCGGTACGAGAGAAAGGGATGGTGGAGTGCTGAGGCGCTGCTCAGAGGGTTCGTTTGCCGGACGATGTGACCCTCCGAACAGGTATGGTTGCGGTTTGATGAACACGCTCGTTCGGCAGGGTTGATCGCCGCTACGGTTTCCGGGGTCTGGACGCCGGGATCGAGGCGAGGGACGGCCTTGGGATGACGTGGATCGAGCGGACCGCCTATCCGCAGTTCAAAGCGGCTGACGTCGGCGCGGGTGCTGCACGTGTTCTTCACGCCGTCGCCGGAGGAGGTGGCCTGGGCCGAAAACCGATGTCGAGCTGGCCGCGTGATCTGCGAGGCGTTAATGCCGTTGGCGAACGTGCTGGCGGGGCGTCTGCGCGGAGCCGGTTCAGCAGTCCCGGTAGCCTGCGGTCATGACCGAGATGCTGACGCTGACGCCCGATGATGCGTTGGCGATGCTGCTGGAGGGCAACCAGCGGTTCGTCGCCGGCGCGCCGGAGCATCCCAACCAGGACGCCGCCCGCCGCGCCGAGACCGCGCCGGCGCAGAGCCCGTTCGCGGTGCTGTTCGGGTGCTCCGATTCCCGGCTGGCCGCCGAGATCATCTTCGATCGGGGGCTGGGTGATCTGTTCGTGGTCCGCACGGCCGGGCACGTGGCCGGCACCGAGGTGCTGGGCAGCATCGAGTTCGGGGTGAGCGTGCTGGGCTGCCCGCTGGTGGTGATCCTGGGCCATGAGTCGTGCGGGGCGATCGCGGCGGCCTGTGCCGCCGCCGACGGTGACAGCACCCCGGCCGGGTTCGTGCGTGACGTGGTCGAGCGGGTGATGCCGAGCGTGCTGGCGGCCCGCGCCGCCGGACACGATCAGGGCGAGCAGATCCTGCATGAGCACATCCGGCACAGCGCCGAATTGCTGCTGGAGCGCTCTCGGGTCCTGGCGGAGCGGGTGGCCGATGGCCGCCTGGCGGTGGTGGGCCTGTCGTATCGGCTGGCCGACGGCAGCGCCCGGCTGGTGGCCGCGCACGGCCTGAGCGGGGCTGCCGTCCCAACACACGCCTGAAGACGGTGAATACCCGCCGCTGGGCCGTCTGCCTCGCCGTAGGGGCGACCTCGTCCTGCGCGGGAGGGGGCGGCAGAGAGAAACAGTGGGAGGATTTCGAGGGTGACAGCAAGACCTGGTGACATCGACAGCGCGGCCATCCACAACGCGGCCGGGGTGCTGCGCGGTGGAGGCCTGGTGGCGTTTCCGACCGAGACCGTCTACGGCCTGGGCGCCAACGCCGCCGACGGCGCCGCCGTCACGCGCGTCTTCCGGACCAAGGGGCGCCCGCCCTCCCACCCGCTGATCGTCCACCTCGCCGACGCGGAGCAATTGGGCGACTGGGCCGAGGACGTGCCCGCCGCCGCGCTGCTGCTGGCCGAGCGCTTCTGGCCCGGGCCGCTGACGCTGGTGCTGCGGCGCGGCCGCCGGGTGCCGCTGGAGACGACCGGCGGCCTGCAGACGGTGGCCGTGCGCGTGCCCGCCCATCCCGTCGCGCTCGCGCTGCTGTCGGCCTTCGGCGGCGGCATCGCGGCCCCGTCGGCCAACCGCTTCGGCTCGGTCAGCCCCACCACGGCCGGCCACGTCCGCGCCGAACTCGGCGACGCCGTCGATGTCGTGCTGGACGGCGGCCCGTGCCAGGTCGGCGTCGAGTCCACCATTGTCGATGCCACGGGCGAGGCGCTGAGCATCCTGCGGCCCGGCGGAGTGACGCGCGAAGACCTTCAAGCGGCGCTGGGCCGCACGCTGGCGGTCCCCGCCACGAGTACGGTCCGGGTGCCCGGCCAGCATCCCTCGCACTACGCGCCGCGAGCCCGGGTCGTCCTGATCGAGCCCGAGCAGGTGATCGCCGAAGCGGAACGCGCGCAGGAGTCCGGCCACCAGGTGGGCGTCCTGCTTCCTGCCGGCTTGGCCGACGCCGAGGTGAAGGCGCACGCCGTGGTGGCGGTCCCGGCGTCGATGCCCGCCTACGCGCGCGAGCTGTATGCCTTCCTGCGCGAGCTCGACGAGCGAGGCTGCGACCTCATCGTGGCGTCTCTGCCGCAGGAGGTAGGGCTGGGCCTGGCGATCGCCAACCGGCTGCGCCGCGCCGCAGGACCACGGCCCGCCGCCTGATCGGCACCGCGCCGCCCCTGCCCGGTACCGCCGGTGCCTTGGTGGACTTCACCGACACCGATCGCAACAACGACGCGACCGAGAAGTTCGTCGCCACCCTCGCCGAGGCGGACCCGCTCCTCGCGCTTGACACCGTCTTCTCCTCCTCCAACAGCGGTACGTGGTGCTCGGCCGACTGGTGGAGGTGTGACACGACAAGCCCTTCCACGACGTGCTCCGCGAACGCCTGGTGATACCACTGGGCCTGCACACTGCCGCGACACCTACGAGGCGATCCTGCACCGCGCCGCGGTGCCGGAGAAGGCCAGGTGGGGACCGATGATCAGTTGGGGATGGTCCATCAGCGCGCGTTTGCCGGTCAGTTGCCAGGCGACCGGGATCGGCTGCGGATCGCCCAGCGCCCGGATCGGCGCCTCTTCCTTCCACTGCCGCTGTACCAGGCCGGCCAGGGCGGTCTTGGCGGCGATGATCATGGTGTCGGTGGGGCCAGGGGCAGGCTGGCGCAGGCCCATGTGAACACGGCGATTTCGTACACGGCGAGACCGCCCATCGTCGCCGGCGGTCCCGCCCAGTCCAGTACACCGGGTTTCTTGGTCAGGTCGAGCCAGCCGATGGAAGTGAGCAGGTGGTCAACGAGGCTACGAGGAGGATCGGGGCCAGTGCCGCAGCGATTCGCCAGCGCCGCCTGCGCACCTCACCAGTGGGCATGCTGTCGTCTCCTTCGCTCGTCACGGTGGGATCTGCAGGTTCGCGGCAGGGGGCTCGCTACGCCCTCACCGTGGGCTTTCCCGAGGTCAACGTTCTTCCGCGGCCGGTGCGGCCGGCGGCACCACCGATTCGCCTTGCGCCGGTTGTTGCGCAAGTTTCGGCGGGAGAAGAGTCGGCCGTGCGCCGCGGGCTCGCCGTGATCTCCAGTCTCGACGAGCAGGGGGCCGGAGAACCGAAGAGACGGGTGCGTGTATCGCGAGGCGGACTGTGGTGTCATGGATCAGTCGTCATACCCGCTGGCCGTCCGGCCAGCCTCATCGCGGCACATGCGCAGGCCACAGCCTGCGGCTGATGCTGCGTGGAACGCTCGCCCACACGATCGCGGTGGACCGGGAGCGCCTCACAACGTCAGGAGCAGGACATGGTGGACCTCGGTTTCGTCGGCCCGAGCCGTCCAGCCAACGATCATGAGTTCGTGAAGGTCGTCGATGGCGATACCCCTCGGGTGACCATGGACATTCGGGCGTTCGACCTCAATGTTCTCCTTACGGAGGCGGACAAGGCGTGGACTGACAAGCTGGGAGCGTGGCACGAGTTCGGCGAAGATCTCCTGCTGGCTTGTGAGTACCGGGCCTGCATCAAGCTGGGTGTGAAGAACCTGCAGGACCCGGCCAAGGCCATCGCGGAGGCTTATCAGCGGGTATGCGTTGATCTTCGGACGATGACCGAAGTAGGCCTCTACGGCTACCACCTCGTCCCACCGCAGCACCGGCTCTGGATCTGGGCATCGGACCTGGAGCAGTCCCGTAAGGACCTGCCTCTCGTCCGTTGAAGCCCAGATCAAACCCCGCAGGCATGTTCCCGCGCGTCGTCGTCGGACGTCGGCATGTGGCAGCGTCGGCCCCGAAGGGGCCGACCTGGTCGTTCAGAGCCCTACAGCGAACGCCACGAGCCCGCCTGGCCTCGCCTGCTCGATGTCGGCCGGCGCGACCCTGGCCAGGCCGCCGGCCGGATCGGGCGGGCCGTGCACGGCGTCATGGCCGCCGCGCACCCACGGCGCGGGGTCCGGGTGGCGGCCCGGCGGGAAATCCAGGAAGGGCTTTGCCCTCAAGTCGGGCCTGCCGGCTACCCGAACGTGCTTACCTGGGGGAATGGGGGTAACGAGTTCCTTTGACGATCCCGACGTCGCTGCCGCGTACGCCACATGGCGCGCGCGTGAGCTGGCCTGGCTGCTGGGCTATCCCTTCCTCTTCCGGGCGCTGGAGCTGGAATCCGGTGGCGGCCGGGGGCCGGTGCTGGACGTCGGCTGCGGCCACGGCGAGGTGGCGGTGCAGGTGGCTCGCCGCTTCGCGAGCCCGGTGGTGGCGGTGGACGCCTCCCCCGCGATGCTCGAGGTCGCCCGGCGCGAGCATGCCGACCCGGCGGTGACCTACCACCAGGCCGAAGGGCGGCGGCTGGACTTCCTGGACACGGCCTCCATGGGCGCGGCCTACTCCGCGTTCGTGCTGCTGATGCAGCCGTCGCGGGCGGCGATCCAGGCGCTGGCCGACGAGGTCGGCAGAGTGCTGCGCCCCGGCGCGCGGTTCGCGGTCCTGGACATGGACCATTCGCGCTCCACCGTCCTGGCGCGGCGGCCCGCCGCCGAAGGTGAACAGATCACGGTCGAGATGGGCGACACCGAGATCCACGACTACTACTGGCTGCCCGAGACCTACACCGAGATCCTGGCGAAAGCCGGCTTCGCCGATGTCCGCGTCGAATGGCTGACCTGGGAGGGGACCGCCGATCCCGCGCTGTTCTCCTGGCGTGACCGCGCGCCCGGGCCGGTCACCTGCTCCCTGGTCGTCCTGTCGGGCACCCGCCGCTGAAGGAGCGGCCCTGCCCGGCGTGACGAACGCGCGGCCGGGCGAGGGTCACCCGGCCGCCCGCTGCGGGCACCTCGTTGGTCTGTCACCGATCGCGCGTCATCGTGAGGGGGTGACCAACTGTCGGACGGCGTCGACGATGACGCGGCGGCGTTCGGGCTCCTGTACGAGGCCGCGCACGTCCTCTCCATGGCGCTGCCACATGTTCGCGATGGCCAGGACCAGGGCGAGCAGTTCGGCTGCGCTGCGTTGGTCGGTCACGACCCCGCGACGCTGTGCGTCCTCGATCGCCGTGACCTTCTCGGCCATTGACTTGGTGACGCTCGGGCGCACGTTCGGCTCGGCATCACCGCGTTCCAGTGTGTACCAGGCCACGAAGCGCATCACCGCGGGGTGCTCCAATCCCGCGTCGTAAAGCCGCCCGGCGTATTCGGGCAGGTTGTCCGCATCGAGCGGGATCCTGGACACGGTCTGTTCGACGATGGAGTCGTAGACGGCCTCGAACAGGCCTTCCTTGCCCTCGTAGAAGGAGTAGACCAGGCCGGCGCTGACTCCGGCGCGGGTGGCGATGCGGTCCACGCGTGCTCCGCCGATGCCGTGCTCGGCGAACTCTGCCAGCGCCCCCTCCAGGAGCTGCCGGCGCTTGCGCTCGGGGTCTCGCGTCCGCATCACTCCACTATCGTCTAATGAATGTTCATTTGACAAATGAGCGGGCTCGTCATGCTGGCAGTTCGGTGATCGTCTGCACAACCGCCGTGGTGTACACGTGCGGAACGCCGTGTCCGTCCGGCAGGCGCGGCAGTGCCGCTGTGGCGATGCGGCCGGCCGGCTCGACCGAGTGGGCGAGGTCGACGAAGTCGTCCGCCTCCCCGGCGATGACCAGCGTGGGAACCGTGATCGACGGGAGGTCGTTCTCGACGTCGATGGTGCAGGCGAGCACGATCTGTTTCTCCGGTGTCCGCAACCAGCGACGAGCCGGTACGCGGGCGTGCATGACCCGCCGCCGACACCAGATGTGTCACCCGCCCCCGGAAGGCCGCCGCCACCCTGATCGCGAGGGGAGCCCAGCGATCGCGAACCGGTCGTGACCGGCACTGGTGGCGACGTCGGCGATCTGTTCGGCCGGCACCGCGACCTCGAGCGGGCCATCCGGGAGCGGGCTGCGCCCGGAGCCGGGCAGGTAGAAAAGCAGGACGGTGCAGGCTGTGGCGGGTGATGGCGCCGAGCTGGTGCAGCATGCCGAGGATGTCCTCGCCGAACCATGCCTCGGCGATCTTGCCGTCGTGCACGGTGTAGATGCCGATGCCGAGCCATTCCGCGCGGCGGCCTGCGAAGGCCCCGCCGATGGCGCGCGCAGAGAGGTCTTGTATGCCCGGATTCCTGCGCTGTCACCGCCGTTGACGACCTCGTCAATGGCGGTGCACGGTCCGGGCGGGGTCTTCCCCTGTCCCGGCGAGCAGGCCGGGCTGCTCCGGGATGTGGTCGAGGATTGCGTTGATCCACGCGGTGGTGCGGTCCAGTGCGATCTCGCCGAGGGGGGTGGCCATGTTGGTGAAGGCGTGCGCGCCCTCGGGCCAGATGTCCAGGCTCGCGTCCCGGCCGGCGAGCCGAAGCCGGGTGGCCAGGATGATCGAGTCGTCGCGGAGCGGATCGAGGTCACCGACCGTGAGCAGCGTCGGCGGGAAGCCGGTGAGGTCGGCCAGGGCCGGTGACAGGTGCGGGGAGCGCCGCTGCGCGACGGTGTGGCCGGGCAGGCCGAGTTCGACCAGACCGTCTAACCAGGACCGGGTCAGCACGAGGGTGTCCTCGGTCGCGGTGGCCGCACTGGGGCTCATGCCCAGGTCATAGGGGCCGCAGTCCAGGTGCGCGCCGGCGAACATGCCGAACGCCGGATCACCCGCGTCGCGCAGGGCCAGCAAGGTGGCGGCGGCGAGGTGGGCGCCGGCGGAGATGCCGCCGATCAGCAGCGTGCCGGTGCCGAACTCGCCGGAGGCCTGCCGTGCGAGCCAGCGGGCCACGGCCACGGTGTCCTGGATCTGCTCGACGACGGTGATCTCGGGGACCAGCCGGTAGTCCGGGCTGGCTACGACTACGCCGGTGGCGCGTGCGATGCGGTCGTTGAGTGTGTCGTCGTCCTCCGGGGCACCCGCGGCCCAACCACCGCCGTGGATGCGGTACAGCACCGCGCGCGGCTGGTCCGGGGTGAACACGCGCAGCCGGATCGGGCCGCCGGGCCCGTCGACGACGCGCTCGGTCGGGGTCAGTCGCGGGGCGCCGGGATTGTTCGCGGTGCTCGCGCGCAGCGCAGCGAGCCCGTCGGCGGTGCGGACGTCCGGGTGCGGCATCTGCGCGATCGCGGCGTTGACGGTGCGCTGCGCATCGAGAACGGCGGGGTCGATGTCCCGGACGCGGAGGTCGAGGGCCGGGTAGGTGGTCATGATGGACCCTGTCCTTTCGGTGTGGGGCAGCTGAGGAAGCCGTCGTTGACGGCGAGGTGGGCTCCGGTGATGCAGGAAGCGCGGTCGGAGAGCAGGAAGCAGATGGCCTCGGCGGTCTCGGCGCCCGTGCCGGTCGCGAGGGCGATCTTCCCTGCGAATGATCGGGTGGACGTGGTTGGTGCAATGCTCCTGTTCGTGGACGAGGTCGGTGGGCGGTCAGATCGCGAACCGGACGCCGGTCAGCCGCTCGCTCTCCGTCCACAGGCGAACCCCCGTGGCGGGATCGTCGGCGCCGCGCGGCAGCGCCACCGATTTCGGGGTACCGGAGGTCTGGTCGCGTCCGGCCGGACCGTAGAAGCCACCGCTGGCCACGTCGCGGCTGGTCGCCGCGTAGAGCGAGGGCCACGCCGCGCCTTCCGGCGAGCCCATGACGAGGTTCCGGGTCAACGCGATCACGATCCGGGCCATCAGGCCCTGGCTGTGCCGTTGCAGGTTGGTCATCGCCGAGCCGGGATGCACGGCCACAGCGGTGATGGTGGTGCCCGCCAGCCGTCGGGCGAGCTCTTGGGTGAACACGACGTTGGCGCGCTTGGACTTGGCGTAGGCGCTCATCGCGCCGTAGCGCTGCTCGCTCATCAGGTCGTCCAGCCGCCCGCCGCGCCACGTCGCTGCGATCGCGCTGACCGTGACAACCCGCGCGGCCTCCGCACGACGCAGCGCGGGCAGTAGGCCCGCGGTGAGTGCGAAGTGCCCAAGATGGTTGGTGCCGACGGTCAGCTCGAACCCGTCCGCGGTGGTGTGGCGGTCGGGCACGTTCATCACACCGGCGTTGTTGAACAACAGGTCGATCGTCTCGGTAGCCGCCAGCCGGGAGGCCGCCGCGGCGATCGAGGCCAGCGACCCTAGGTCCAGCACCAGCGTGTCCAGTCGCGCGTCGGGCCGGTCGGCGCGCAGATCGGCGACGGCCTCATCGAGCTTGGTCTGACTGCGGCCGGCCAGGATGACCCGGGCGCCATGACCGGCGAGGACCCGGGCGGTTTCCAGGCCGATGCCGCTGTTGCCGCCCGTGATAAGCGCTGTGCGGCCGGTCAGGTCACCGATGTCAGCAGGGCTCCAGTACGCCGTCGGCCGCGCATGCCGAGTGGTCTGCATGGGCCCACCTTCTCTCGTATTGAATGTTCATTCATTAGCTGTACCGCAGCATTGCGGTACAGGCCGACGTTGTCAAATGAACGTTCATTACCGTGATCACGACGAACCGTGCTCGGCGGTGGCGTCGATCGTCGTGGAAGTCTCAGGAGCGGTCCCGGAGGTGAAGTCGGCGGGGCCAGGTGCGGGCTGCTGGGTAAGCAGGTCGGTGAGCTGGTAGGGGGCGTGGCCGTCCAGCGCGCTCTGGCCGCGGTCGTAGCGTTGGGGGGTGATCGGGGAGGCGTGTCCGAGCAATTCCTGAACGACTTCGACCGGGACGCCGGCAGCCCGCAGCAGCGTGGCCGCCGTGGCGCGGAGCATGTGCGGCGTCAGCTTCGCGACGTCCAGGCCGGCGGCGCAAGCCGATCATCAGCGGCCGCAGCAGGGCCATCACCTGCTCCGCCAGCGGCACGGCGATGTTCTTGCCGCCCTTGAGCCGGAAGCAGATCACCCCAGTGCCCGGCGTCGCGTTCCAGCCGTCCGACGGTGAGCCCTGCCGGCTCCCCTGCGCGTAGCCCGAGTGTGGCCAGCAGCGCCGCGGCGTCGACCGGACGAATGCGGCGGGACTGTGTCCGATCACGCGGCGGCGTATCGCGTACCCGTACAGCGATTCGAGCGTGGAGATGTGCCGTTTGACGGTGGCGTCGGCCAGCAGGCCGCCGCCGCGAGAGAACGCGGCCACATGCCCGCTGCCGGTGCCCAGCTGCTCGGCGTAGGCGATCAGCACGTCCCCGGTGACCTGCCACAGCCCGGCACCGGGCGCGGTGGCGGCCCACCAGCGCACGAACTTGGCCAGGTCGCTCAGCCGCGCGCGGCGGGTCGCGGCGCTCCTGCCCGCACGCAGCCACGCAGCCACGCAGCCACGGTCGGCCAGCCGGCCCGCTGACCGGGTATCGGCCCGTCGTCGGTACGCGGCAGCGCGTCGATGAGGTCGACCTCAGCGCCGGGCAGCTCGCCACCGTCACGGGCCCGGCGACGCGGCCGCAGCCCGGCGATGTCCCCGACCGAGTCCACCAGCGGTGCGGGCGGCGGCGGCTCGCCCGCCTGACCGAACGCGCCAGCCGCTCCCCCGCCACCGTGCGCGCCCGAGCCCGCGAGCGTCGCGGTGCTCGGCGCCTGGGTGTTCGCTCCGGGATGCCACACCGCGGCGGGCACGAGCACGTCGTCGGCTTCGTCGAGCGTCATGACCGCGTCCTTTGTTCGCCGGACCGGCATGTGGGCGCGTGCTCCTGCCGGCTTGCCCGCACGGCGCGGATGGGCAGGTCCAGATGCTCGCCCGGCCGATCGGCCTGTCGTGCCGCCTCGGCCCCGGCGCGCGGCGGTGGTGGGCTGCCGGGCCCAGGTCGGTCGTCGAGCCTTGGGACCTGGTATGCCATAGATCGTACCGGTCGGTTCGTTCTACTGCTAGCATCCGAGTTCGTACCGTTCGGTTCGATCTTTGGAGTGTCATGCCAGACACTTTCGCCTCACCGCGAATCCGGAACGTCTCGGACGCGCGGGACGCAACCCCCCGCGGCGATGGCGCCACCGAGAGACAGGACCGATGACGCAGCCGGCGCTGAAGGCGGAGCCCTGGGCGGCGTGGCAGGCGGGCCGGCTGGCGCTCGGCACCGCCTCGGCGCTCGGGCTCGCGCGCTTCGCCTACGGCCTGCTCCTGCCGGCCATGCGCGAGGACCTGCGCTGGACCCTTGCCGAGGCGGGCGCGATGAGCACCGCCAACGGGCTCGGCTACCTCCTCGGCGCGCTGGTGACCGCCGCGGTCGTGCGCCGCTGGGGCACCGCCGCCGCATTCCGCATCGGGATGGCGCTCACGGCTGTGTCGCTGGCTGCCACCGCGGCGAGCGATGCCTACCTGGCGCTGCTGGCCGCGCGGGCCGCAGCCGGAGCGGCGGGGGCGGTGGTGTTCGTCGCCGGCGGCGTGATCGCCTCGCGCGTCGCCGCCCGCGCGGCCTCCAGCACGCCCATCACCGTGTACTTCGCCGGCACTGGGCTGGGCATCGTCGTCAGTGGTGTGAGCATTCCCGCGTTGGGGGAGCACTGGCGCCTGGCCTGGATCGGCCTGGCCGTCGCTGCCGCACTGGCGACCGTGGCGAGTTGGAGCGCGGCGAGCACGGGCGAGGACGCGCCTGCCGCCGGGGCCGGCCGGGTCCGCGTGCTCCCGCTGTGGGGGGCCGCCCTGGCCTACCTGCTCTTCGCCGCCGGGTACATCACCTACATCACTTTCCTGTCCGCCTACCTCGCCGACCGACACGCCCCGCTTGGGCAGGTGGTGCTCACCTGGACGGCGCTGGGCCTTGCCGTCATCGCGGCGCCCGCGCTGTGGAGCCGCCCCACCGCCGAGTGGCCCGCTCCCCGGGCACTGGCCACCCTGCTCGCCGTCCTGGCCGGCGGAGCGGCGCTGGCGCTGGCAGCACCCACGCCACCGGTCATCCTCGCCTCCGCGATCATCTACGGGGCGACGTTCATGGGCGTTCCCGCCGCCATCACCGCCCTCATCAAGAGCAACGTCCCGCCCGCCGACTGGACCGCCACGCTGGCGGCCTTCACCACGGTGTTCGCGGCCGGGCAGACCGCCGGGCCGTGGATCGCCGGCATGGTCGCCGACCACACCTCGACCGAGGCCACCCTGGCGTGGACCGCGATCCTGTGCGCCGCGGCCTCCGCGATCACCATCGCCGGACGCCGCACACGCCCCGGCGCGCAACTGAGACGCGCCTGACACCGGCGACCCCGGCACGCAGACCGCGCATGCGGGCGGCGTTCTCCCGGGCGACGCCTCGCGAGCCACCAGACACGAAATCCGACAAGAGAAAGAGAGAAAGAAAGGTCATGGGCAACTTCGTGCTCATCCCAGGGATGTGTCACGGCGGCTGGTGCTTCGAGGAGCTCACGGGCGAGCTTCGCGCGCAGGGGCATGCCGTCTACCCGCTGACGCTGACCGGGCTCAGCGAGCGCAGCCATCTGCTGCACGGCGGAGTGAACCTCGACACGCACATCCAGGACGTGACCAGTGTGCTGGCCGCTGAAAACATCCAGGATGCGGTGCTGGTCGGCCACAGCTACGGGGGGATGGTGATCACTGGTGCCGCCGACCGCGCCCCCGAACGGGTGGATGCCCTGGTGTACCTGGACGCCATGGTGCCGGGGCCCGGCGACTCCACCTGGACCCTCGTCTCCGACCAGGAGCGCCGATGGTACATGGACGTGGTGGAGACCGGATACGCGGTACGGCCGCTGCCCTTCTTCGACTCACGGGCCACGCCCCACCCACTGGCCTCGCTGCTCCAGCCACTCCAGCTCACCAGCGACCTCGCACACATACGCCGCAGGGACTACGTGTACGCCGCGGGATGGGACGGTCAGTCCCCGTTCACCCCCGTCTACCAGCGGTTGCGTGAAGACCCGTCGTGGCGGACGTACGCGGTGGACAGCGGGCACAACCTCATGCGGGACGCACCGCAGGACCTGTTGAAGATCCTGCTCCGGGTCGTTGACCCCGCTGATGGCGAGGATCGGGGAAAGCCAATGACGCTCTGATGCCTCACCCCACCACGTGTCACTGGCCGGCGGCCTCCTGCTGTTGTGACGCTCGCGATGAGGACCACGTCGTCGCTCGTCATGAGCGTGCCGGCTGCGCGAGGCCTCTCTTGGCGGCACGGTGCTGACGGGGATCGGGCCTTACCCTGGTCCGGCGGGCACGCGGGGGCGGCCGCCGATACGTGGCGGCGACGACACTGCCCGGCTCGACCGCCCGTCTGGTGGGTGATCAGCCGGCTTGCTCGAGGTCGGCCTTGCCGCTGGCGATGCCCCCTGGGATTTGAGCATTGAGACCCCGGCGTGCTTGCCGATCCGACGCAGCCCCACCCCTCACCGCTGGCGTCCGCCATCGCCTCGCACATCTGGGGGCGCTCACCGGCCTCGCTCCCCCATACCGCTTCTACCAGTCCTCTGCAGCGGGAGACTCTCGTCGGGGTAATGCCGCCTCATCGGCTCATCTCCTCGCCAGGTCAGTCGCTTCCCCGGCCCAATGGGCCGAACGCCACGTCTTTTTCCTGCCCTAGCATCTGGGCCTGCGACCCGTAGGCGGTGACCGTGACCGGTGGCGAATCCAGGATGGTGAGAGGCTCGCCAAGCGCGTCCTCGCCACCAGCGGGGTCCGGGATCGGTCTCCCCGGCACCCGGGCGATGAAGAAACCGTTGGCCACGCGCGCATCGGTACGCCGCCCGTCCGCCCAGTCAATCTCGACCCGCCGCACGTCCGCCTTGATCCGGCCGACGACAACCCGGTAGGTGTCGTCCTTTTGGACCCGCTCCGGCCCCACCGCATACGAGTGCATATGCGAGGTGTAGGCGTCCACATGAAGGGCGCCCGAAAAGCCGGTCATGTTCCCCGGAGCCTTGAACCCCCAGTAGGTGAAGACCGCTCGCTCAGCGAAATCCTTCTGCGTGGTCGGCGTGCACAGGACAAAGCCGGACAGGCTGCCGACCAGAGCAGTCGACCCGCCGTTGTCCCGGTACTCCACCAGCAACCGGAAGTCCTTGACCGTGCCGTGTTCGGGGAGGCGCCGGTTGCCGTCCATGTTGTGCACCGGACCTCCCCTGGGCATGCATTCGCGCACGACCTGCAACTGCTCAGGGGTGTTGTCAGGCAGGCGTTCCACCTCCGCCGCGGTGACCTGACCGGAGCCCCCGGAGGTCACTACAGTCATCGCGGCGATCACCGACGCAACTGCGGCCAGCCCGGCGACCGACCATGACATGCGCCGACGCCGCAGGGAGCCGATCCGTGCTTGTCCGGCGTAGGCGAGCGCGTCAACAGGCCTGGCCTCCTCCGCCATCAGTCGCAGTTCCGCGGAGATCTGCTGTTCGTCGATAGTCATCTCAGGCCTCCAGAGTGACGGTCTTGCCGATCAGTTCGCGCAGCCGGGCGATGGCTTGGTGGGTCTGGCTGCGCACGGTCCCTATCGAGCAGCCCATGATCTTGGCCACCTCGGACTCCGAGAGATCTTCGTAGTATCGAAGCACCAGAACCGCCCTTTTACGCGTCGGCAGGAGCCGCAGCGCCTGGGCCAGAGTGATGCGCGTCTCGATCTCGTGAGTCCGATCATCTGCGGCCCGATCAGGAGGCGTCAGGACCAGCCGTTCGCCCGACCAGCGCGGACTTCGCCAGCGACCGACCTGTTCGTGGTACATGACCTGGCGCACGTACGCCTCCGGATTGTCGCGGATTCGCCGCCAGCGTCCGGCAGTCTTGGCCAGTGCCGTCTGCAGCAGGTCCTCCGCGGCGTGCTGATCGCTGGTCAGGAGGTAGGCGAACCGGATCAGACTGTCGGCGCGGGTGGTGACGAACTCGGTGAAGTCTCGCTGCTGGTCGGGGTGCAAAGGTTCTCCTCGGGTCTCACCCACATAGATGCGGGCGTGCCCGTGAATCTATGGTGTCGGTGCCAGAGGTCACTTGGAGTGACCATCGAGCTGAGTTCGTGGAGAACGTGTTGCCCGCCGAGATCGTTACCTCGTAAGGCGCGATGACGGGCCCCTTCGCGATCACCACGTCGTCCGGGCAAGCCCGCATCCTGGACCGCTTTGAGCTCTTTCCCACCGAGGGCGCGCTGCCGCTGCCGCTGGAGGAAGTCGCCTTCCGCCTCAACCGTGCCCAGGGCCTGGCCGGCATGGCCAAGGCCACCCGGGTCGGGATCCTGCTGCGCGACCTGATGGCCACCCGGCCCGCGCGGGAACCGGTGCTCGCCGCCCATCGGGAGCAGTTGGAGCACACGGTGGACGCTGCTGGACGAGGTCAGCGTGGTCGCCTCCCGGGCCGGCCCCGGCTCGGCCGCCCCCCTGCGCCAGGTCTGGGATGCCGCGGACTTGTCATTCGGGGCGGGCCTGCGTGGCGGCCGTACGAGCGGCTGAGCCCGTCGCGTCAGGAAGCGATGCTGCACGCGGCCGCCACCGCGGTGCACCTGGCCGCGGACGGGGCGATCACTGCCCCAGGCACACTCGGCTCGGTGCTGCGGCTGCTCCCGTCGGTGCCGAGGACCTCACTGCCGAAGGTCATCGCGCCGAGGCAGAGCGGGCTCACGCGCAGGCCGGTGGCGTCGAGTGTGCGGTAGGAGTCCAAGGACATCGTCAATGTCGCCCTTTCGACGGTGGAACGTAGCGGTCGGTCAGAGCGCGGAGCGCTCGGCGACCGGCCGGCGGCGCCGGTTCACGTGCGAAATGGCCGGCGGGGTGTAGGACACGTCGTTGGGGCCGGCGTCGGTACCGGGCGGAGCGATCTCGTCGATCCGGTCGAGGATCTCGTCGTCCAGGGTCACGTCGGCGCCGGCCAGCAGGTCGTCGAGCTGGTGCATGGTGCGTGGCCCGATGATCGCCGAGGTGACGCCCGGGTGAGCGATCGCGAACGCCATCGCCAGGTGGGTCATCGGCAGGCCGGCCTTCCCGGCGAGCGGGATGAGCTGTTCGACCACCTCGAGCTTGCGCTCGTCGCTGAAATGTTGCGGCGTGTAGCCGGCGCGGTGGGTGTTGGTCTGCTGGCCCTTGCGGTAGCGACCGGTGAGCAGGCCCTGGCCCAGCGGGCTCCAGACCAGGGTGCCCATCCCGTAGCGCTGGCAGACCGGCAGCACCTCTCGTTCGATGCTCCGGTTGACGATCGAGTACGGCGGCTGCTCGGTGCGGAAGCGCTCCAATCCGCGCCGCTCGGCGACCCACTGTGCCTCGACGATCTCCGAGGCGGGGAAGGTCGACGTACCGATCGCCCGTACCTTGCCGCTGCGGATCAGGTCGGACAGGGCTGACAGTGTCTCCTCCACGTCTACCGCCGGGTCGGGGCGGTGGATCTGGTAGAGGTCGAGGTGGTCGGTCTGCAGGCGGCGCAGGGAGTTCTCGACGGCGGTCATGATCCAGCGCCGCGAGTTACCCCGGTGGTTCGGATCGTCGCCCATCGGATAGTGCACCTTGCTGGCCAGTACGACGTCGTCGCGGCGGCCCTTGAGTGCCTTGCCGACGATCACCTCGGATTCGCCGGCGGAGTACACGTCGGCGGTGTCGACGAAGTTGATCCCCGCGTCCAGGGCCCTGTGGATGATCCGGATGGAGTCGTCGTGGTCGGGGTTGCCCATGGCCCCGAACATCATGGTGCCCAGGCAGTACGGGCTGACCTGGATTCCGGTCCGGCCCAGCGTGCGGTATTTCATGATTCCCCCTTGGAATCGTTCGTGGAACGTTCGGTGAGTGATCGGAACGGTGACGCTGCGCCCTTGGGGAGGTCCGGCACTATTCGGACGTCGGCTGTGTCGGCAACCGCTCGTCGTCGAACACGATCTCGACCAGTGGGCTATGCGCGAGCCACTTGTCGAGCCTCTGACGCCGGCCTACCCGCGCCGCGATCTCGGGCCTGTTCTGCAGGTCGAGTACCGCGGTAATCACTCGTTGTCGTGTCGGTTCGTCCACCGGCCTTGCGGTCGCGGGCAGGTCGGCCTGAACTCCGTGCTTGAGATGCACGACCAACCGCGGATTGGCCCGCACGTTCGCGTACCAGCTGCGGGGCATGGGCATGCCGGTCAGGTACCAGCGACCGTCCACGCGGTGGAACCAGATCTCGATACGACGTGGCAGGCCGCTGCGGGCGCCCAGGGTCGTGATGTCGATCGTGCGCTCGGCCGCGGAGGAGTCCGGCCCGATGGCGAGGGCGCGGGCGATGGCCGCGTCCACGGTCACAGTTCGGTCTGCCGCTCGTCGAGGGGCATGTTGCCGTTCATTACCAGCCTCCTGCTTGGTGGTGATTGTCCCGGAATCCGGGACTGATTCCGGTACATCCATGCAAGCAACGAGGCGAGCGCCAGGCTTTCACGATCCTTTCGCGTGGTTGCACAATCCTCTTCGCTCAGGTGGGGGTCATGGCAGCGCGGCCGCAGCGGGACCGGCTCCACTCCGCAGGCGCACCGCGTCGACGCTGGGCGGAGCACCGAACTGGCGCCGATACTCCCGGCTGAACTGGGACGGGTTGTCGTACCCGACGCGCTGACCGACGCCGGTGACGTCGTTCGGACGGTTCGCCAGCAGCAACCTCGCCGCCTGCAGCCGGATCTGCTTCTGGAACTGGATCGGACTCATCCCCGTCACCACCTGGAAGTTCCGGTGGAAGGCGGAGACGCTCATCTGCGAAAGTTGTGCCAGCTCCTCGACCCGGAACGGCTGGGTGTAGTTCTCCCGGATCCACCGAACAGCACGTTCAATGTGGCTCAGGCTGCTGTCCGCGAGGCCGAGCTGACGGACGGCGTCACCCTGTTCCCCGGTCATCAACCGCCAGAGGATCTCCCGCTTGACCAGCGGGACGAGCGCCTTGCGGTCCCCTGGCCGGTCGAGCAGGCGCAGCAGCCGTACGACTGCGTCGAGCAACTCCTCAGGGGCGTCACTGACCGCGATGCCCGGCGGTGCGGTGCCGGTGGACCGCGGCGACTCCCCCGGTCCGGTCTGCAGCAGCAGCTCCGCGATGACGGCAGGTTCCAGGGTCATCCCGAAACCGAGCGAGGGGCCGGCGGTATCGACGAAATGCCCCGTCACCGGGAGGTCGACCGAAGCGACGAGGTACTGGCCGGCACCATACTCGTAGACGCGGTCTCCCAGCGCCAGACGCTTGCTGCCCTGAGCGATGACCGCGAGCACCGTACCGGACATCGAGGACTCCGGCGAACCGGCGTGGTCGACCTTGCAGATCCGGACGCCGTCGATGGCAGTGGTCAAGCTGGGACGCGCATGCCGTTCCAGCAGGTCACGAAGCTCGTCCAAAGACATGTCACCATTGCAGCACGCTAGCCGTCGACGGCAAGCGGAAGGTCCACGAACACACAAGTCCCGCCCAGCCCCGGCGGGCAGATCCCGCCACGGCCATCCTTTCCGAAACCGCCACATCACCGCGTTGAACTGCTGCCGCAAGTCCGGATTGGTCCTGCGTAACGGCAGGTGAGGCTCGATCAATGACCGCTCTTCGTCAGTCAGGTGTCCAAGCGCCACGCCGATGGGCTACCAGGACCGCAGACCAGGGCGCAGGCCAATCCCGCTGCCTTCAACTCCGTCCACGCCCTGGCTGACCTGGTGCCAGGCCACGAAGCACGGGCCTGCACAGTCGGTTCCGGCCGCACGCCGCACGCCGCACGCCGCACGCCGCACGCCGCACGCCGCACGCCGCAAAGAGAGTGTGGATGGGACCTCGCCGCTGGCAGTGGCGAACTCCCGGCTCACACGAGGCGGCGGCCTCAGGCGGCGATTCCGCGTCAGTGTCCGGCGGTAGAGACGCGGGCGTAGCCGACCAGCGCACCGGAGAGCGCCGCCGGTCCCGCCTGCAGGGAGTCACCGCCGAGTGAGCCTTCCAGCAACGGCCCGTCGGGCAGGACACGTGCGGAGCTTGCTGCTTGTCGGTCATCCGGCAGTGGGCGGGGATCCGGGGGCATCCCGCGAGTTGCGTGGGAGCCGAAGCACGAAGCGGGCGCCCCGGTCGCTGTCCTCGATCCGCAGAGTGCCCCCGGCTTCCTCGGCGATCTGCCGGGCGATCGGCAGGCCAAGCCCACTGCCTCCGGTGTCCTTGTTCCGGGCGGGGTCCAACCGGGTGAAGCGCCCAAACACCAGCTCACGCTTGTCGGGATCGATGCCCGGGCCGTCATCCAGCACCTCCAGCACCGCGACTCCGCCCGGGTGACGCTCATCGGCCTCAAGCTGCACCTTGATCGTGATCGTGCTTGCTGCGTGCCTGTCGGCATTGTCGAGAAGATTGGTGAGCAGGCGGCCCAGGTGCTGCCGGTCAGCACGTACCGTCACGCCGGGCTCCACGTGGCAGAGCAGACGCTTGGTCGTCTGGAGACGGGTGCGCATCTGACACGCCTCGTCCACCAGTTCGGCCAGGTCGAACAGGGTGGGCGCGGTGGGAGCGCCCGCGTCGAGTTTGGTGAGCGTCAGCAGGTCGACGACGATCGACTCCAGCCGTTTCAGGCTGACCAGAAGGGTGTTGCACAATCTGGTCAGCGTGGTCGCCTCGGGTGCCAGCAGGGCGTCCTCCACTTCCGCACGCATCGCGGCGATGGGGGTTCTCAGGTCGTGGGAGGCGTCGGAGGCGAACTGGCGCTGCTGGGTCATCGCGGTGTCGAGGCGGGCCAGGGTGTGATTGATGCTGTCGGCCAGGTCGCTGATCTCGTCGCGGTTGGGCGGCATCGGCACCCGGCGGGAGGGGCAGGTGGCGTTGATCTCGTCCAGCTCGCTGCGGATGGCACTCACCGGACGCAGCGACGCGGTGACGATCCGGTTGCCGAGGCCGGTGATGGCAGCCGACAGCACAACCGCGGAGCCGATCACCAGGGACGCCAGCCAGGGCTCGACCCACCAGGGCACCACCGGGGAGGAGGCATAGACCGTCCAGTTCCCCTCCGGCCGGTCGGCCGACTGGGCGATCACGATGTCGCACTGGCCATGCCCGAAGACGCCGCCGCACACCACACCTTCCCTGGTGTTCTCGCCGTCCGGGATGAACGTCGCCATCGGCGGTTTGCCACGCAGCGCCACGGTCGACTCAACGACGCGCCCCTGGTCATCGACCACCTGGACGTTGCGGCCCGGGTACTGCGCAAGAGGGCCGCCTACCCTGCCCAGATCTTCCACGGTGATGGCGACACGGCCGCCGGCCGCGCGAATCTCCTCGCTGAGGGCGCCGGTGGCGTAGTGATGGATGGCGATCATGAGGACGACGGCCAGCAGCGTGCACAGCAAGGCCGATACCACGCCGGTGAATAGGGTGATGCGCCCGGTGATCGAGATGTTGCTGTGTACGGTCATCCTCTGCCCCCTCGGCTGCTCTTGTGATGGGTGGGGGAGATTCTGATCGGGGCTCGGGGATGAACGGGAACGACGAGTGACCCCGATCGCGACACTATTGATCATATCTACAAGCCAGAAATGGCACACGGGGCGTTGCCAGTGGGGGCGGGCACGGTGATCGTGGACGTCAGGGTCGAGGGGACACCGTGCTGCAGGGCGATCAAGGCTGTTCTGCCACGTCTACGGCCGGGCCGAGAGTGCCTCGCAGCGCATCCCGGGCTGGTCGTACTCGTTCGCCGCGGCGTTGGAGACGGGCGCAGTTCGTGGACGGCGCCGCTGGATGTGGTGCGGCTGGGGCCGGTCGACGACGCCGCCGCCGTCACCGCCGCCCAGCTGCGCGCCGTGATCGGGCGGCTGATCGCCGCAGGCCAGTGGCTCAGCGTAGACCCGGCCGTGCTCTCCGTGGCCGACGCCGGCTACGACATCACCCGCCTGGCCTGCGTCTTGCGCGACCTGCCCGTCGAACCACTCGGACGCATCCGCTCCGATCGGGTGCTGCGCTTGCGTGCCCCGGCACGCCGCTACGACTCCAAGGGCGGCAGGCCGCGCAAGCACGGCGGCGAGTTCGCCCTGGCCGAGACCAGCGCCTGGCACCAGCTGCCACGCCGGCCGGGCAGCCCGACCGCGACGCCGCCCGGGAACTGCTGGCCCGGCTGCGGATGCTGCACGCTCATCTGGGGCGACAGCGCCTACGCCGGGACACTGGTGGATTGGGCCCGCCGCTTTCTGCGCCTGGCCTTGAAGATCGTGACTAAGCGGCCTGGTCAGACCGGGTTCAAGGTGCTCGCAAGGAGGTGGATCGTCGACAGGCCTCTCTCCTGGCTGATGAACGCCCGACGCAAGGTAATCGACTTCGAACGCAAACCGTCGCACAGCGAAGCCCACCTGACCGTTGCCTCGATCACGCTCATGACCAGGCGGCTGACCAGGAAAAGCCGCAGGCATGGACCCGAAAGCCGGCGTTTACGCCGCCCGCCGCCTGAGAGTGCCACTGGCTCAGGAGGCCGTGGTGGGCCGGAAGGACGCGAAGAATGCCGCCGCCTTATCGCCGCCCCGGACAGCTCGCGTTCACTGCACAATACTCCGCATGACGGGAATCCTGCGGCCGCGCCTGGCGGCAGCACTGGACGAAACGGACCCGGTCGGCGGTGCCAGCGCGGTGCTCGCCGTCGTGCTGCGAACGCCGGGCTGTGTGGCGGCGCAGGCGTTCCAGGCGCTGGACATCGACGTGGACACGTTCGTCCAAAGAGTGGCGGAGGAGGTGGACAGGCACGTCGAGCCGCTCGATCGCGACGGCTGGCGCGCCCGCGCAACCACGGCGGCCCACCGCGCCGACCACGAATCCGGACGCCGGGCGCTGCGTGAGCTTGTCCTGCGTTACGGCGACGCTGGGGAGCCTGCCCCCGTTGCCGAGGCGTGATCAAGATGTGTGCGGCAGGTGTTGCCGGCCAGGTCCATGCCGTTGTAGCGGCCCGCCGCCAGCAGCGTGCCCTGGGCCGCGGCGGCGAAGGGTTCCAGTCCTTGAGCGGATTGCGCGGTGTAACGATCATCGGGGGCGATGGCCAGGGCGTCGGCCAGGGCCGTGGCCGTGGCCGCGTCTGGCGTGAGGATCATCTGCTTGGGTTCCACCCGGGCCAGGCGGTCGAGCGCCGAGGCCGGGGAGGCGCCCTCGAGGTCGGCCAGAGCGGGGAAGACGAAGAAGCGCCGGCCGCTGCCGGTGCGTTCCCAGCCCGGCGGTGCCGGCACGCGCACGATCGGCGCTCGTCCGAACGAGCGTTCCAGCTCGTGACCACAGGGCACCATGCCCGGTAGGAGTGCGCGGCAGATCGGCGAAGAGCGCCTCCGGCGTTGCCGCCACCGGTGGGCGGGTGTGCGACGTGCGAAAGCCTGGGCGCCTCGGCTCAGATATCGCCATCTCCTTGGCTCGGGCTCGCTACGCATCCCCGGGGGGATTGTGCCAAGGTCTGCTGGCACAGGCGGTCGCATACCGGGAAAACGTTGAACATGTGCTGTAGCGGAACCCGGCTCCAGGCCTGTGCTTACGCCCAGCTCGGCATCGGCAGTCCGCACCTGTGGCGGCCGGCCGCACCGCCCCAGAGCTGCAGGCCAAGAGCCGCCACCAGAGCCTGACCAGCCTCGGCCGCTACATCCGCCTCGGCGAAGCGGCCTCCGCCCGCGTCCTGCTCGAGAAGCACGCCGGGCTCGACCTCCACCAGCTCCGCCACTCCGCCGCCGCTCACCTCGGCGACGCCGAGGTTCCCCTACAGCTCATCACGACCAAGACCCGGCGATGGAACCCCCGCACCGCTATGCGCTACATCCGGCCCGGCAGCGAAGCAATCGTTGCTGTCACTGAACACCTCGCTCCACCCCGCCGAGTCCACTAACCAGCGGGAACCCCCGGTCGCGGTGTCTTTCTCCCGTATTGCCAGTGTGCTGCCCCCCTGTGCGGCCCCGCACGCCCTGGGTAAGCTCATCCGTGTCTTGGGGCGGCTTTCTGCGGGACCGGGGGTCTG
The DNA here is from genome assembly GCF_041950525.1 of Nonomuraea sp. GTA35. Taxonomy (NCBI): domain Bacteria; kingdom Bacillati; phylum Actinomycetota; class Actinomycetes; order Streptosporangiales; family Streptosporangiaceae; genus Nonomuraea; species Nonomuraea sp. GTA35. Next base: position 96,994 of record NZ_JBGNUV010000016.1, read on the forward strand.
CGATGACCGAGGCGGTGTTACGGCCCGAACTGGTGGGGCGGGCCGGAGAGAGGTCCTTGGTGGAGGCCGCGATCGCCGGCGGCCACCGCCTGGTGCTCATCGACGGGGAGCCGGGGGTCGGCAAGACCCGGCTGCTGGAGTACCTGGTCGAGCGGGCGGAGGCGGCCGGGCGCACGGTGCTGGCCGGCAGCGCCACCGAGTTCGAGCGGCTCGTCCCGTTCGGCGTCTACGTGGACGCCTTCACCCGCCTGTCCGACACCGCTCCCGAAGGCGGGCCCGCGGAGGCGGCGCTGGGCACCCTGCTGTCGGCGGGCAAGGCCGACCAGCTCGATCGTTACCACACCTACCGCGGCATCCGGTCGTTCCTGGCCCGGCTGGCCGATGACTGCGGCGCCGTGGTGGCGCTGGACGACCTGCACTGGGCCGACGCGCCCTCGCTCGAACTGACCGAGTTCCTGCTCCGCCGCCCGCCGGCCGCTGGGTTCACGCTGGCCCTCGCCTGCCGTACGGGCACCGTCCCGCCCGTGGTCGCCGAGGCCGTCGCGCGGCGGGACCCGCACGTCACCCGGCTGAGCCTGGCCCCGCTCGACGAGGACGCGGCGGCGCTGCTGGTGCCGCCGCAGGTGGACCCGGGCCGTCGGCGGCTGATGTACCGGGCCAGCGGCGGCAACCCGCTGTTCCTGCGGGCGTTGCTGGACGCCGACGACCGGTTCCTGAGCGAGCTGGCCGAGGGGCGGCCGGGCGCCACGCTCGCCCTCGAACAGACGTTGCTGGCCGTGCTGCGCCGGGAGTTGGACCGGCTGACCCCCGCCGGCCGGCGGGCGGCCCACGCGGCGGCGGTTGCCGGGGAGCTGGCCTCGCCCGTCGTCATCTCCCACGTCGCCGAGCTGGACGCGGCCAGCGCCGCCGCCGCCGTGGACGAGCTGTGCCGGCACGGCCTCGGCACGCTGGCGGGCGCGCGGTTCGCCTTCCGGCATCCGCTGGTGCGGGCCGCCGCGTACGACACGTGCGGGGCGGCCTGGCGCGTGACCGCCCACGCCAGGGTCGCCGGCCACCTGCGCCGCACCGACGGCTCGCTCGCGCTGCTGGCCCACCACACCGAGCGGTGCGCCGAGCCCGGTGACGAGCAGGCCGCCAGGACGCTGGGCGACGCGGGCATCGCCTACCTGGACTCGGCTCCGGCGACCGCCGTACGGCTGCTCCACGAGGCGCTGCGGGTGCTGCCGGAGCGCGACGACCTCGTCCCGTACCGGGGCAGGCTGCTCACCGGGCTGGCGCGCGGCACCGGCGTGATGGGCTCGCTGACGGAGAGCCGGCGCATCCTGCACGAGGTCATCCACCTGCCGCCCGAGGTGGCCTCGGCCGCGGTGGCCTTCTCCTCGGTGATCTCGCGCATGCTCGGGCGGCTGGACGAGGCGCAGGCGCTGCTGAGCGCGCAGACCCGTAAGGCCGAGGGGCGGGTACGCGCTCAGCTGCTGGCCGAGCTGGCCGCCGTGGCGATGCTGCGCTCGGACCCCGGGGGCGCCAGGCGGCACGCGCGCGAAGCCCTCGCGCTGGTGTCGGAGACGGCCGATCCCGCGCTGGAGGCGGCGGCGTACGCGCTGATGGGGGTGGCCTGCATGCAGGACGGCGACCTGGCGGCGGCGCGGACGCACAGCAGGCGGGCCGGCTGGCTGATGGACAGCGCCTCCGACACCGCCCTCGTGCCGCACGTCGAGCTGATCGCGCCGCTGTCGTGGAGCGAGATCTTCCTGGACCGGCCTGCCGACGCCGAACGCCATCTGACCCGTGGCGTCGAGCTGGCCACGATGTCCGGGCGCAGCTACGCGATGCCGTACCTGCTGATCGGGCAGGCGCAGCTCAATGCCAGGACGGGGCGGCTGGCGGAGGCCATCGAGATCGCCGAGCACGCCGCCGCGGCCTCCGAATACATCCGTAGCAGCGAGACGCTGGCGATGGCGCGGTGCGTGCTGCTCCTGCCGGTCCTGTGGCGGCACGGCATCGAGGCCGCCCTGGCGCTGGCCGGCTCGCTGGCCGCCGACGGGCCCGGGTCCGCGTGGTGGCAGGCGATGGCGTACGTGCCGGTGGCCCGTGTACGGCTTGCCGGGCGGGCCGGGCCCGACCCCCGGCTGCCACCGGTCCTGACCCGCGACACCGAGGTGGAACGACTGGCCGTGCAGTCGATCCGGGCCGGCGCCGACGGCGACGTGGTCACCGCGCTGGCCCGCTCGGCGGCGGCGGTCGAGGCCGCCGGCGACCTCCCGTACCGGCTCGGGCTCGCCCACGACGCCCGCGCCCGCGCGTTGAGCGGCCACGACGACCTGCCCGGGGCCGTGACCGCCGCCCGGATCTCCGCCGAGCGGTTCGCCGAGAGCGGCGCGGTCGTGGAGCGGGGCCTGGCCCATCAGCTGCTCGCCACCCTCCACGACCGGATGGGCGACGCGGCGGCCAGCCGCGCCGAGATCGGGCGGGCCAAGGCCGCCTATCGGGAGTCCGGGGCGGACTGGCTGGCCGGGCGGCTGACCCGGGCGGAACGGCGGCTGGCCGCCAGGGGACAGCGGCACGCGGCGCGGGAGACGGCGCTGACCGGGCGGGAACGGGAGGTGGCCGAGCTCATCGGCCAGGGGCTGACCAACCGCGAGGTGGCCGAGCGGCTCCAGGTCAGCCAGAAGACGGTGGAGACGCACGTGTCGCGGATCTTCAGCAAGTACGACGTGCGGTCGCGGGTGGCGCTGGCCCGGCGACTGGCCGGCGGCGACCTCCCGGCCGGACGGCCGGAGCCGCCGGCCGGCTCGTGACCGTCCGGCGGCTCCAGGGCGTTCCTACGCCCACTCCTCGTTGGTGATCTCTGTGATGTCGTCGTTGATGTGGATGCTGGGCGAGCAGGGGTCCGGGTGCGACTTGGTGTTGGAGAACTGGATCCAGAAGAGCTGGACGGGCAGCCGGAGGCCGCCGCCGCTCACCACGGACGTCGAGACCTGCATGGAACCACCGCCGCCCGGCTCCACCTGGGTGGGCTTGCACGGGTCGCCGGTGGGCGTGTTCGTGGCCCCGCCGGTGCCGCCCGTCCCGGTGCCGCCGGTCCCGCTGCCGGAGCCGCTGCCGTCGCCCGAGCCGCCACCGTCGCCGGTACCGCCGCCAGTGCCACCGCCAGTGCCACCGCCAGTGCCACCGCCGGTGCTTCCGCCAGTGCCGCCACCAGTGCTTCCGCCGGTGCCACCACCCGAACTACCACCGGTGCCGCCACCCGGGACGGTGCTCGAACCGCCGTGCTCGCCCGGCTCCCCGGTCGGGTATGTATAAGTGGCCGGAATCCAGCTGTAGCCGCTTCCGTAGCCACCACCACCGCCGATGCCACCGCTGACCACCTGCGCCCCCGGAATCGCGGGGAACGGGATCGGGTCGGTGACGATGGTCACCGGGAACTTGGTCTCGCCGTTGGGGCGGATGTAGTGGCAGATGCTGTCGATCTCGGCCCCCTCGCACATCAGCTCGGGGTGAGCAAGCGCCCATTCCTCGAATTCCCGCTCCGCCTCCGGGTCCTGCGCGTCGGCGATCGGGTTGGTGTGCACGTTGGTGAAGTCGGGCCCGTTCGGGAACAGGTCGGGGAACGCACCGGCCATGAAGGTCGCCAACGCCTTGCCGATCGCCACCGCGCCCGGCTCGTTGGGGTGGAAGCTCTCCTGGGCGATCTTGAAGGCCTTGGTGTTGCCGATGAGCTCCTTGCGGACCTTCAGCCCGTTGAAGTACGGCGCCGCCTGACCGAGCTCATGTCCGGCCACCACGCTGGTGCCGTTCGGCCCGGCCGTGTTCGGGTCGAAGACGTGCAGCTTGACGGAGGGGTACCTGGCGCGGAAGTTCGCGACCGCGTCCTTGATCGCCTGGTTGACGGCGGCGGCGAACGGATACATCTGGTCCAGCGCGGCGCCGGTGATCTGGGTGATGCCGGCGTTGCCGGACGCCTTGACGGCCAGCGGATAGAGCGCCACGACGATCGCCGCCTTGCCCGCCTTGGCATGCGTGTCGACCAGGGCCTGCTCGACGTTCGCCGACACCTGCGGGATCCGCTTCAGCAGCCGCTTCACCTCGAGCTCCACGTCGCGCGCCTGGTAGTTCGGCATCGACGGGTCGTGGATGTCCTCCTTCAGCCAGCCGACGTAGTGCGAGGCGATCGCAGACGACAGCAGCGACCCGAAGCCGGCGTCGTTGCCGCCGAGCCCGAAGTAGACGATGTCGGTGTCTGCGGGAACGCCGTCGAGCTGGGGCGGGTTGCGTACGACGCTGCAGCTCTTGTTCTCGCAATGCTGCTGCTTGAGGTGCTTGGTCTCCGCCCCTGACGAGGCGTTGAAGTGCATCTCGTCGCCGCCCCAGGTGGAGCGGATCTCCTGCGGCAGGATCGTGTACGAGCCGATCGGATAGCGGCCCTGCTGCAGGTAGGCCCAGGCCAGATGGGCGGGCGCGTACCCGGACTGGTGCTTGAACAACTCCGTGGGATAGCCGACGTAGACGCTGCCGTGGCTGGCGCCCTCGCCGCTGGTGTAGCTGTCGCCGACCGTCGCCCACTTGTAGTTGCGCTTCGTCGGCTCGGTGGTCGGCTCGGTGGTCGGCTCGGTGGTCGGTGGCGGAGTCACAGGGAGCGGGGGAAAGTTCGGTATCGGTTTGAGCGTCGGCACGATCGGCCCTGTGGTCGGCCGGGGCAGGTTCGGCCCGGCGGAGGCCGGTCCGCCGGCCAGCACGGTCGCGACGATGGCGGCAACGAGCCCGACAAGGCCCAGCCGCCCGACCAGGAGCCAGCGCCGTAACCGGTGGGGAGGTCGCATGGAGGGAGTTTCCTTTACGCCGGAGGGGACAAACGGGATGTCGTACCGCAGGCATCCTCCGCCCCCGCGCGCTCCCTAACATCGGGTGCTCCCCACCCGACCACCCCGACTTTTGCCCTCGGGGAGGGCGACCGCAGATTGTTATCGTTCTCAACTCACGACACCAAGACGCGTGGGCAGCCCACTGCGGCGTCATTCCCCGCGAGCGAATCCTGGCCTTCTACCGCCGCACCGCCCCGTGGGCTTGGTTGACGTGGCAAGTCGAGCATCGCAACACGTTCGACTTGGCCACTCCCCACAGGCCGAACACCCGATCGGAGGACGCTTACACTATTACACCGATTGCAACGGGAGGGAACGGGATGGGCCTGCGTCAGTTCGAGTATGCCCTGGCCGTCGCTGAGGAGGGCTCGGTGACGGCGGCGCCGGAGGTGCTGCGTGTCGCTCAGCCGTCGGTGTCCCAGCAGATCCGCGGCCTGGAGCGAGTGCTCGGGCCACGCCGGCCATGTGGCATCGCCGGCTAGATGATTGATGCCAAGGGGTCTGGTTACGGTTAGTGGTCGTAGGCGATCAGGGATCGCTTGATCGGTTGGCCGGTTTTGTCGTTGTGCCAGATCACGCTGGTCAGCGCGAGGATGCGGGTCAGCACCCGGATGATCACGCCGGCCGCGGTGCGACCGCCGTGGCGTTCCAGGTCCAGCTGGCTCTTGAGGGTCTTGTTGATCGACTCGATGGTCTGGCGCAGGGGCTTGAACAGCGCCGCGCCGGGCCGCTCGGGCTCGCCCTGGCGGGCCGGGCGCAGCAGCTGCAGCTCACGCTCGGCGAGCTCGGCTTCGAAGAGGCGGCCGTAATACTGCCGGTCAGTGATGATCGTCTGATCCGGGCGGGCGGCCAGCACGTCGGGTGCGGCCTGCAGCATGCCGAGCAGGACCTCGCGCTCATCGGCCTTGGCACCGGCGAGGGCGAACAGCACCGGCAGCCCGCCCAGCGTGCACAGCAGGTGCAGCCGCAGCCCCCAGAAGTAGCGGGAGTGGCAGGCGCAGTAGCCGTACTCCGCCCACCCGGCCAGCGCCGAGCGCCGGGCCGTCTCCCGCGAGCGGCCGCACTCGATCGGCGTGGAATCGACCACCCAGACGTCGTCACTCCACAACGAGGTATCGGCGGCCAGGATCCGGATCATGTGCCGGACCAAGCTGCAGGCGCTGCGCAGCCGCCGGTTGTAGCCCGGCCGGCCCGGCAGGTGCGGGAACATCGCGCCCAGTTCGGCGCGGGCATACCGCAGCCAGCGGCGCTCGGAGGTGAAGCCCAGCAGCGCCGACAGCACTGCCAGGGTCACCAGCTCAGCGTCACTGAGTTTCGGCGCGATGCCGACCTTCGGCCGCCACGGCGCGAGTTGCGGCTGGACCTTCAACACATCGTCGATCCGCACGTACAGTGCGGTTGCGAGGGTGTTTAACTCTTTCGTCACACATCCAGCTTGGACACCCTCGCCCTATCTCCGCAGCTACGCCTTGGCATCAATCATCTAGGTCCCTCGGGCCCGCGATGATGTCTTTCCTTCCTGCTGATCGCATGTGTATCCGCGAAGGCGAGACGGCGTGGGACCCCTGCCGGAACAGGACGACACCATGCCGAAGAGCAGCAGCGCCGCCCGCCGCGAACAGGCACGTGCCCTGGCCGCCCCCGAGGGCATCGCCTACACCGAAGCCCTCCGCCGCCTGGACCCGGTCCGGCCTCGACAGCACCAACGCCACCGCGTCGGCCTTGAACTCGGGCGGGCGAGGTAGGCGGTGCGGTCCTCGCCGTGGCCGATCTCGTGCACGCTGGGGTGCCAGCCGAGGCCCTCGTCGGCGTCGTAGGCGAGCAGCGCGTCCGCATTGTTCACGCGGGCGCCGAGGGCGGGCTCGTCCAGGGCGTCGACCACGATCCAGCCGTCCCGGACCAGGTCCCGACGACGGGCCGGCAGATCAGCAACGGCGACCACTGCGGTGCCCTCGTGCCACCGGTCCACGGTGATGCTGACGGTACGCACGTCCGGGGTGCGCGGATCGGGCAGGTGGATGGTCGCGATGCGCATCAGCGGGCCTTCCGCCGCGCCGGTCTACGGACAGGTGGACCTTGCTGTTCAGCCCTCCAGCCTGGCCGCCTTCAACCGCACCCGGTGCCGTCGCCGCAGCCGCCGGCGTCCAGCGCGTTGATCGTCCCCGCCCTCGCCTGCTCGGCGTTTTGGGCTGTTGCCCCTTCGGCGAATCCCCTTTCCTCCTCGACCGCCTTCTCCGACACCTGCAGCAACGACGGATCGAGGGCCACCCTCGCGGTGTGATGGGGGGGCGAGCCGTCGTGGAGTCCGCGCTGACCAAGCCGAGGTTTCGCCCGCCCGCGGGCGGCGACCTCACCGATCACGGCCTCCATCAGGTTTTGCAAGACGCAACTGGCACGCGCACGAAGACGCCATGACAATGCGAGGCCGATCTGCGCTACGGCTTGCGGCGCTTATTCCACCGAGCGGTGTTTGTCTGAAGTGGCGGAGGGGGCCTGCCAGACAATCCCTTCGGCTTCGACACTGGGATTCGGCCACGCCGCTCACGCTCCTGCAGGGCGGAGGTGGTCGCTGGACAGACAAGGCTGTGCCCTGAGCGCAGCGCCTCGGGCTGCCGGGCAGTGGACAAGATGGCCGGGCTGACCGCCAGATCGGGCGGCAGGCCGCAGTCGGACTTGCTGTCACCCGACAGCCCAGCCACCGTCGGCGAGGAGCTTTGGGCCAGGGACAGCAGCTAATTAGCTGACCAACCACAAGAAACGCGAGGTATCCATGCGGGTATTCAGTTCGGTGATGCGCTCGACCGTCGCCAAGATCGGCCTAACGGCGGCAGTGGCAGGCGGACTGCTCACTGGCCTCACTGCAGGGCCCGCCGCCGCAGGCGAGTGCGCGACCCCCTTCTGCGGAGGCACCGTCTACAACGAGAATCAGAACGCCAGCTATCGTGACGTCGTCGTCACCAATTGCTGGCAGGACGGCCCGACCAGAGTCGATGGCGCCCTTCCCCCCTGCGCCACGAACGGGTGGAGCTCCGCACGCTACAGAGCAGCGTGGTGGCTCGTCAGGGGCCAGAATTCGTCCGCCTACAAGCACTACTACGACGTCGACGCGTTCCGCGTCGACGCCGGCTGCGTGTTGAGCGGAAGCCTCGGCGGCAGCACCCAATCGTTTGGACCGTACTCGACAGACAAGTGGATCAAGATTAGCGGCACATCCGTGCTCAAGGTGTATACGCACAGGTGTTAGAGCCTGTACGGAGTTCAGATCAGAGGGATTGCCTGCGGTCTCCTCTGCGCCCCCGGAAAGGTCTTCGCCATGGCACGCGGAGACCTCACCTGCGAGTAATGGTCCCTGATCGAGCCTCACCTGCCCTTGGGTGAGCGAGGCCCGATCCCGGACCTGCGATAACAGTTCAACGCGGTGATGTGGCGGTTTCGGAAGGGCAGTTATCGGCGTACAGGTATTTGTGCAGACCTCGTACGAGTAGTTATACAGAGCGTCGATCAGCCAGAGCGCGTTGGTCATCGTGGCGCCTGACAGGACTCGTTCCGCAGGTGTTCAGATCGCCGGGGGAGACTTCTGCTGCTCTGCTGCCACGTCGTCCGGCAGGCCGAGCACACCGTTCAGGTGGGCCGACGCGCCACGGCCGCGACGACAATGGGCGGGCAATGGGTCTCCGGGCTGCGGCTGGCCAGAAAGAACCGCGGCGTGCGCCTGCTCGTGGCATACACGCTGATCACAGGGCTGGGCGAGGGCATCTTCGCGACGCTCGCGGCACCGTTCGTGGCAGATGTGCTCGGCGGAAAAGGGGACGCCTACGGGCTGTTCCTGTCGGCGCAGGCGGTCGGTGGGATCGCCGGCGGTCTGGCGATCGCCGCCCGCCCGGGGAACGCCACGCCGCGGGCGCTGTTCGGATGGGGAACGGTCGTCTTCGGCCTGGCCGACCTCGCGCTGTTCACCTACCCACTCCTGACGCGGGAGCTGTGGCCTGCCATCGCGCTGATCGCCCTGGCCGGGCTACCGGCCGCGGCAGCGATGGCGGGACTCACCACATGCGCCCAAACGGTCACCGGCGACGACCGGTTGGGCGCGGTGTTCGGGCTTCTCATCAGCGCCCAGGCTGCCACGTCGCTGCTCGGGATGGCGCTGGCGGGCGTGCTCGGCGAGCGGCTCGGCATTGTCCCGACGCTCTGCCTGCACGCCGGCGGGCTGATCACGGCGGGTCTGCTCGTTGTGGTGAAGTCGGAACGTCATACCCATTGACCTGCGATGACGTGGGCTCATACCGGCCTCTTCGCGATATCACCAGCTAACGTCTTCTCTGATCTCGAACCGATCTCTCGGTTTCTCAAGATCACATATGGAGTTGAAGACACTCTCTTGGTCCAGCCGACCAGACGGTTCTCTCGCTGTGGCCGGGTTCCGGTCATCGGCCGTTCACCAGTTCGTACAGGCTCCAGCACAACCCGACGCGTTGCACTCCGGTGTCGCCGCGCAGCGCCGCGTCGCCGGGCAGTTCCTGCTGCCGCCCGAGCAGGCCCGCCTGCGAGTAGGAGCGGTACGGCGAACCGGGCCTGCTCGGGGGCCAACCGCTCCCCCGCCGTGCCTCAACGCCGCCGCCGGCGGGGCACGTCGGGCGAAAGGGTTCCGTACGGGCCCGGGGGTGGATCGGGGCAGGTCTGCGTGGTGCCGGGCTGGTCTGCCACAGCCGCCTCCGGACGATGCCGTCGTCCCCCGCTCGCTCGGAACGTACGGAAGGATCCGGCAAGGGTCATGACGGGAAGCTGGTCCTTGCCACGTTCGAGGTCCACTGACTCGATCAGCGGCCAAGGATGTCGGTGCCGTACGCCATGATCGGCCTCCATAGATCTCGTACCCCCAAGGAGTGTCATGGTCGGCAACGACGGAAGCGGATGGTCCGGCATCGGCTGGGACGACTGGAAGAAGCTCGACCTGATCCGCGCCCGGCTCGACGCGGGCGCCGACCCCAACACAGGCGTGTACTTCCACGTACGGCCGCTGCACGCTGCCGCCGAATGCGGTTCGCCCGAAGTGGTCGCCGAATTGGCCCAGCGCGTCGACGACGTCGATGCCGAACGGGAGGGCCGTACCGCCCTCTGGGGTGCCGTCTTCCACAACCGTCCCGACAACGTCCGCTCCTTGGTCGCCGCCGGAGCGGATCCGTGGCGGCCGATGATGAACGGATGGTCCCCAGGACGGCTCAGCCTGGCCACCCCCATCCCTGACCTGCTGCCTGTTCCTGACGGCGAAGCCGGACTGTCCGCCGCGGAGAGCGCCACCGTAGCCGAGGCCAGGCGTTTGATCACCGCGTTGGGCCAGGAAGCGGACGACGGCTTCAGCGTCGCGTGTGTGGCCGGCGTCACCGCGGCCGAGGCGGCACGGCGACTGGAGGCCGTACCGGCCGATGACGACGACGTGGCAGAGCTCATGGACGATCCCTTCTCCGACCTCGACAACGCCCTGGCCATCATCGGCCTCACGGACGTGCCCGGCGGATGCGTCGTCTTCCAGCCGTGGGGCTACAACGCGGACACGCCCGGCCTCATCAAGCGCTTGTCGGTCGACACCGTCTGCTACGGGATGTTCGCCAACCCCAAGAGCGGCAACCAGGGAGCCGTCGCCCGCGACGGCGTCATCGAGGAATGGGACACCCACCCCGGCGGGGGCAGCGTCTCCGCCGCCGCATCCACGCAGGAGATCCTCACTACCTACCTCTACCATGGCCACGCCGTGGCCTACTGCTTCGCTGGCGCGGGCCTGCGGCCGACCGACGCCCGATCGCTCACGGATCAACCTGACGTGTGGCTCAGGCTGCCCGAGCGGGACTGGTGGAGCTGATCCGGGGCAGACGGAGCGGAGCTTGCTGGTAACGGTGAGGGCGTCAGTGACGTCCTCGGCGGTGACGGATACGTAGTGCTGAGCGCGTCTCCAGGCGTTTCAGATGTCACACCTTCCGCAGCGGCCGCTCAGGGTCCCGCGGCGGAAGTCGGCGAGCGCCATCGAGTCGTTGTGCAGGCCGACCAGCTCGCCAAGCTCAGCACTCGCTCGCGCCGCCTGGAAAGATGCTGCGCGAGCACGCGGCAAGGGTAGGTCGCCATGGCAGGGTAAGGGCCTGCAGCCCGAGCCCGTGACTGCCCAGGCGGTGTCCGGTAGTCCGTGACGGCCGGGCGCGCGCTCCAAGGCGGGTAGCCGGCCAGCGCGGGTCAGGAGTAGGCGAGCCACAGATCGGTCTCGGACGTGGCGATCGTGTCGACGGCGTTGCCCCAGAGATCGACCAAGACGGCCGAGAACCGACGGCCCTCGGCGTCCTTCTCCCAGGTCAGCAGCGCGTGATCGCCGTATCAGCCCATCACGCGCACGATCTTGCGCTCGCATCTGGCCAGCAGCCGCCCCGACGAGGTCTCGTGCACGCACAGGGCGGGCCGTCCCGCGCAGTCGGCGAGGAACCTGCGGCCCGACGGGGAGATCCACTGGTCGGCCATGGGCGCCCCTACCTTCGGCAGCCGCCCCACCTGGTGGCCTCGGCCGTCGAAGCTGCGCAGTTCGGCCGTCTCCCAGACGCCGTCGCCGTCGGTGTCGAGCGCGACCGCCGCTGCCATGGTTTCGCCGTCGGCGTTCCAGTGCAGCCGGCTGACCAGGCCCTCGTCCCGCAACGGGACGAAACGCGAACTCCGCGAGCCGGACCTGATCACCAGCGCGCCAGCGACCTGGAACTCGCCGTCCGCGAACACCCGGCCCGTGGAGAGCAGCGCGTCACCCGTCCGCGTCCAGACGGGTCTGTCGAGGCGCCCGTCCTTGACCGGGCCGGGGACCTCGAAGACGGCTCCCCGGCCGCCTCCCGGACGGCAGCACGCGTACGCACGGTCCGCTGTTCTTGTCCGAACGCCGCCCGGTCCCCGCCCGCCGCCCGGCGGCCGCTTGCATCTGCCCGCACACCGGCCGAGCCCGGCTCGGCTACGACCGCGCCCGCGTCCTGCTGGACAAGTACGCCGGGCTCGACCTGCGCCAGCTTCGCCACTCCGCTGCAGCTCATCATGGGCAAGACCCGGCACAAGAACCCGCGCACCGCCATGCGCTACGTCAGACCCGGTGCTGAAGCCATCGCCAAGGTCACCGAGGTGCTCGCGCCCCGCCGCCGTACTCACTGACTGCGCACGTCAGCACCCAAATGGCGGCTGATGACATCCGCGTTGACGGCACCCCAAGGAGCTTGAGGTGGACCAGATCGAGCATTCATCAAGAATATGAATGCTAGAGCCGCCAGTTTGGCATTAGACGTCATGCCTCGTCTGCCTCCATGCTGATACCAGACAGATCGTCACGAGAAGGACTGGGGCAATGACCACAGGTACGGGCAAGGTGACCTGCGATCTCACGATCACGCTCGACGGGTACGCGGCCGGGCACAACCAGAGCGAACAGCGCCCGTTCGGCGACGACGGCGGCGACGGCTGGGGCGACAGGCTGCACGCCTGGTACGTCGAGGGTCCGGAAAAGCACCCCGAGATCTCCCGGATGATGACAGCCAAGGCATTCATCATGGGCCGCAACATGTTCGGTCCGGTGCGTGGCGAGTGGGACCGGGAGTGGAACGGCTGGTGGGGCGACAACCCGCCGTACCACGGCTCGGTCTTCGTGCTCACCCACCACCCGCGTGATCCGCAGCCGATGGACGGCGGGACCACGTTCTACTTCGTCACCGACGGCATCGAGGCCGCGATGAAGCGCGCACGCGAGGCAGCCGGCGACGGCGACATCTCCGTCCACGGCGGCGCGACCACCGTCAACCAGTACCTCGCCGCCGGCCTGATCAACGAGATGCGACTGCACATCGTGCCGTTCACCCTCGGCGCCGGCACGCGACTGTTCGACGGCGTCCCGCCGCTGAACCTCGAGCAGGTGTACTCGCGATCGTCGGACTCGGCTCAGCACGTGACCTACCGCGTCCTGCCCTGACCCGTACCGACACCACCGCCGGCCAGGTCGGCCCCCCGTGGACCGCTTGGACTGGCCGAAGTAGTGCAGGTTGGGCCGCCCGTACAGAGCACGGACCGACACCACGAAGCAGGGCCTTGGTACAGCCGTCATGGTGATGGCCGCCCGGGTTTCGAGTCCGCGGGAACATTTGTCCAAGACTGGCTGCCGGCCGCCCGTGCACAGTCTCCCCATGAGTGAATACGACATTGAGCACTCGCACGGGATGCACGTGGTCCATGACGGCCCGCGGCAGGCGCCGCCGTTGCTGCTCATCCACGGGTCGGGGGCCTCGGGCGGTTTCTGGGGTCCGGTGGTCCCGGCGCTGGCCGGCCACCATCACGTCGTCCGGGTCGACCTGCCGGGTTGCGGCCAGTCCCCGCCTGCGCCGTCGTATGACGTGCCCGCGCAGGCGGGTCAGGTGGCGGCGCTGCTGGACGACCATGGGCTTCGTCACGTCGCCGTGGCCGGGCACTCCAGCGGCGGCTACGTCGCCACCGCGCTCGCCGAGCAACGTCCCGACCTCGTCGGTTCGCTTTCGTTGATCAGCACCGGCCCGAGCCCGGATGCGCTCCTCCGGCAGCCGTTCATTCTTCGGGTGCTGCTGGCCCCGCCGTTGGGCCCGCTCATCTGGCCGAGGCGTTCGGATGCGATGATCCGCAAGGGGATCAGCGCGACGGCGGTCCGCCCGGTGGTCCTCCCGGACGACGTGGTCGCCGACGTACGGGGCATCACCTACCGCGCGATGCGGACGGTGCTGCGCCAGAACACCGCCTACATCGCCGCGCGGAGCGTGCCCGAGCGTCTGGCCGCCCTCGGGGTCCCCGTACAGGTGATCTTCGGTGCTGCGGATCCCCGCTGGGAGCCGTCCTCGGCGCACCGGTACGACGCGGTGCCGGACGCCCGGGTCGAGTTGCTGCCAGGCGTCGGGCACCTGCCCATGCTGGAAGCGCCCGAGACGGTCGGCAAACTGCTGCTGAGCTTCACGGCAACGGGGGCCGTCGACCACCCGTAATGCCTGATGCCTGGACTGGCCATCTGTTGCCGACCGGGACGTCACCTGACCGGGCATGGGTGGACATCTCCATGGTCGCGTACCCGTCCGTCACCCTGTTCGTCGATCTGAGCGAGGGAGCCGGCGTCGTCTACGAAACCCATGGTCGGCACGAGCACGGCAGTGTCGTCGTCGGGCTTCTGCCCGGCGACCTCCGGGCGACTGGCCGGGGAGTCGGCGAGCTGGCTGGAGCCTCGGCCCCGAGGTCGCCTACGCCTGGCGGCGGACGCTCACCAGCCGGGGGCAGGTGCGGGTCGACGGCCTGGCAGACGAGGTCGGCTGGAGCCGCAAGCGCCTGTGGTCCCGTTTTGGGTCCCAGCTCGGCATGACACCCAGACGCGCCGCCCGGTTGGTGCGCTTCGACCATGCCTCCCACCTGCTCGCGGCGGGTCACGCCGCCGCCCGCGTTGCCGTCGAGAGCGGCTACGTCGACCAATCCCACCTGCACCGGGAGGTTGCGACGTTCGCCGGGCTCACGCCCACGGCCCTGGCCGCTGCGCCGTGGCTCGCGGTCGACGACGTCGCGTGGCGCGGAAGGTTCGCTGGTCGTGGCCACATCTCGAGAACTTCCGGCTGAGCCAGCGCGATCGTGAGGTGCCAAGCCGTGGCCAGGCCGATATCGACGCCTGGCGCGCCAACGGACGGAACAAACCGTAGCGAGACGAGCACGCACGCAACAGACGAAGAAGATCACAGCCGAGCCGGAGAACACCGGGTCGGGACTGCGTGCCTGCCAGATCACGCCGGCGCCCACGGCGTACGCGGCGCGATCCCGCCAGAGCTCCCTGCCCGACCGGTCCAGCACATAGAACGCCCGTGCCCGGTTGTCAGCCACCACGACGCCCTCCGCGGACACCGCCACGATCTCCGTGATCTGCGCCCCCTGGGACTGCCCCCGCGAACGGCGGCGCACCGCCACGACCGTAACCCTCGCGGCGCCGCGAGGGTTACGGCGCGGTTGCGGGTCGGACCGCCAGGGCGAACCCGTCACCGTCCCGCTCCACCATGCCGCCGGTGGGCGGGGCGAAGTGGCTGCCCAGCAGCAGGGTGCCGGTGCCGGCCAGCGACGAGAGCAGCCGCCGCCGGGTCGCGACCGCCTGGCGGGGATCGACGTCCACGCAGCTCGTGATGTCCGGGTGGCGGAGTTGTACGGGATGGTGGACGCAGTCGCCCGTGATCAGGGCCGTGCCCGCCTGGACGGCGACGTGGCCGGGGGTGTGGCCGGGTGTGGGGACGAGCCGCACACCGGGGGCCGTCTCGACGCCGCCGGCGGGCACGTCCACGAGGTCGAGCAGGCCGGCGTCCCGGACGGGGTGGACCGAGTCGCGGAACATCGCCCGCCTGGGCTCGTCCATGTCCGCCGACGCCCAGTGGTCCCACTCGGTGCGCGAGGTCACGTACCGGGCGTTGGGGAAGGTGGGGGTGCCGTCGGGGAGGGTGTTCCAGCCGACGTGGTCGGTGTGCAGGTGCGTGAGGATCACCAGGTCGATGTCCTCGGGGGTGTAACCGGCGGCGGCGAGGCGGCTCAGGTACGGGGTGTCCAGGTTGTCCCAGGCGGGGTTGGCGCGGCGCTTGCCGTTGCCGATGCCGGTGTCCACCAGGACCCGCAGGCCGGCGGTGGTGAAGACGAAGCTGTGGCTGGACAGGCGCAGCCCGCCGGCGTCGTCGGCGAAGGCGGGGCGCAACCCCGGGGTGGCGGCCACCACGTCAGGAGTGGCCTCAGGCAGCAGCCAGGGGCCGGTCTGCGGGGGCAGCTCGATCTCGTCCACGCGGTGGATGGTCAGCTCGCCCGCCGTCCAGGAGGTCATCGGAGTTTCCCTTCTAAAGCTAAAAGTTTGCGTTAGCGCACACTACCTCCCTATAGTCCATTAACGCGAAATCTTAGCTTTAGGAGTCCGCTGATGACCGACCGACTCACCGCCCAGGAGGCCGCCCGCTGGGCGGACCGCGCCGGGCTGCCGCTGGAGGAGGAGCGCCACGCCGTCGTGGCCGCCACCGCCGACCACATCGCCGCCGTCGTGAGCACGCTGCGCGAGCTGGAGCTCGGCGAGACCGCTCCTGGCGCGTGGCCCGCGGGATGGGAGGCCGCCGATGTCACCCTTTGAGCTGACCCTCGCCGAAGCGGCTGCCGCCATCGGCCGCCGCGAGCTGTCCCCGGTGGAGCTGACCGGCTCCGTGCTGGCCCGGATGGAGGCCGTCGAAGGGCCGCTCCAGGCGTACGCGGCCGTGCTCGCCGAGTCCGCCCGCGCCTCCGCCGCCGAGGCCGAGCGCGAGATCGCCGCCGGCCGGTACCGAGGGCCGCTGCACGGCATCCCGTTCGGGCTGAAGGACCTCATCGACGTGGCCGGCCTGCCGACCGGGGCCGGCTCCCGGGCCAGGGACGGCCACCTCGCCACCGCCGACAGCGGCGTGGCGGCCCGGCTGGCGCGGGCCGGGGCGATCCTGGTGGGCAAGACGCACACGCACGAGTTCGCGTACGGGCTGACGACGCCCCAGACGCGCAACGCCTGGGACGGCGGCCGGATCGCGGGCGGGTCGAGCGGCGGCTCGGCGGTGGCCGTGGCGGCCGGGACCGCGCTGTTCGCGCTGGGCACGGACACGGGAGGCTCCATCCGCGTGCCCGCCGCGCTCAACGGGGTCGTGGGGCTCAAGCCGACGTACGGGCTGGTCTCGCGGCACGGCGTGGTGCCCCTCTCGTGGTCGCTCGACCACGTCGGGCCGATCACCAGGACCGTGGCGGACGCCGCGCTCGTGCTGCCCGCGCTGGCCGGGCACGACCCCAGGGACCCGGCGAGCCGGCCCGCCGCCGCGTTCCGGCCGGCGCCGGGCGGGGACCTGCGGGGTCTGCGCGTGGGGGTGCCGGTCAACCACTACTTCGAGCACGTCGCCCCCGCCGTCGAAGGCGCCGTACGGGCGGCCGTCGGCCGGCTGGCGGATCTCGGGGCCGAGCCGGTCGAGGTGGAGATCCCCTACGCGCGCTATGTCCAGGCCACCCAATGGGGGCTGATGGTGCCCGAGGCCACGGCCTACCATGAGCCGACCCTGCGCACGACGCCCGACCGGTACGCCCCCGACGTGCGCGTGCTCCTGGAAGCCGGCGCGCTGATCCCGGCCGCCGACCACGTGCGGGCCCGGCGGGCGCGCACGCTCATGCGGCAGGCGTGGGCGAGCCTGTTCGAGCGGGTGGACCTGATCGCGGCGCCCGCGGTCCCGATGACCGCCGTCCCGGCCGGGCAGGAGAGCGTGGCCTGGCCCGACGGGACCGTGGAGGCCGTCTCCGACGCCTACGTACGCCTCAGCGCGCCCGCGAACATCACCGGCGTGCCCGCGCTGACCCTCCCCGTCGGCCATGACGAGTCCGGCCTGCCCATCGGCATGCAGCTCATCGGCCGGGCGCTGGCCGAGGCCACGGTGCTGCGGGCCGGGTCGGCGTACGAGTCGGCGTACGGGCGGGCCGGCCTGCCGGCGCCGGCCGCGGCTTGACGCGACTCACCGGCATCGGGACTCATCTAGCATCACTGGCATGAGTCGTAAGACCATGGCCCGCCCGGGAGGACGCAGCGCGCGGGTGCAGGAGGCGGTGCACGCCGCGGTGCGGGAGCTGGAGGCCGAGCAGGGCCGGGCGGCGCTGACCATCCCGGCCATCGCGGCCAGGGCCGGGGTCACGCCCTCGACCGTCTATCGCCGCTGGGGGGATCTGCAGGAGCTGCTGTCGGACGTGGCGGTCGAGCGCCTGCGCCCCGAGGCGCCGCCGGCCGACCACGGCGCCCTGGAAGCCGACCTCACGGCCTGGGCGGAGCACTTCCTCGACGAGATGTCCTCGCCGCCGGGCCGCGCCTACATCCGGGACGCGCTGCTCGGCGATCCGGACGGCACGAACGCGGGGCAGTGCTCCGCCTACGCCGCCGGCCAGGTCGAGATCATCCTCGACCGGGCGCGGCGGCGCGCGGAGCCCGCCCCGGAGGTGGAGACGGTGCTGGACCGCGTGGTAGCGCCGATCATGTACCGGATCCTGTTCCGCCCGGAGGGGCTGCACCCCGGCTACCCCGGCGAGCTGGTGCGCACGGCCCTGGCCACCCGCTGACGCCCGGCGGCGCCCGGCGGCGCCCGCCGCGCGGCTCAGCGGGAGAGCACGGCCACCACGCTCGTGTACGTGCTCACCGGCGCGACCACCACCCACATCGTCACCCACGACGCCTGGTTCGAAAGCGTCGCCGCTCCCGTCCACCTGGTCATCATGGGGATTCTCGCGCCAGCCAACTGGCCCGCCGACTGGCGGGACGTCCTGCGGCCCCCCGCTGCCTTGGAAGGGCTGCAGCGTGGCTTCCGGGGGATCTTCCAGCTCTTCAGTTGGGCGTTCGCGCGCTCACCGGGGCCGCGGAGTCGGGCGTGGGAGCGGTTGGCCTGCTTCTGGGAGGCGGGTTTGTTCTTGCCTTTGTACGGGGTGCGGACCGGGCCTTCGGCTCCCTGGTAGGCCTTGCCGTCCAGGGTGATGATCCCGGCCTGCTCGAAATGCGCGCAGGATGCCCCAGATGCGGGCGGCGCTCAGGTCATGGGTCTTGCCCGGCAGTGCCCCCGAGGTCCACAGGATCGTTCCGTCTGGTGCGGCGATGACCTGGATGTTCATGCCGTGCACGCGATGCTTGCCGGAGAAGTACGGCCGGTCGGCGGCGATCCGGTCGATGGGGATCAGGGTGCCGTCCAGCACCAGGTAGTGCAGGCCGTCGCGCTTGGCTCTGCGCAGTGCCTGGCCGAGCTTGGGCGAGCGCCGCGATGGACCATAGGCGCCGCGACTACCTGTTCAGCTGTCGGCTTCCTTGAGGATCGGCCCGGACGCGGGCATCGGCCGACGCGGTCCGCCGCGCGGTTTCGGGACCGTGAATTGGGGGCGCGGTCCCGCCGCTGGGGTCACCGCTTATCAGCGAGGCGGCCATCCGCAGCAGGTCCGGCCGGCAAGGCGCGCCGCTGGAGCGCGGATGCGCGACGGTGAAGCCGAGACCGAAGGTCAACCGCTCTCTGCGTCGGCCTTCGCGTGGTGAGCGGCGAGGCCCACGGCCGGAAGGATGGCCTGGTCGACGATGTCGGCCAGGTCCGCGTCGCTGGGAGGCGTGCCGTCCAGCAGGCGCTTGGTGACCAGTGCCTCGCCGATGTCGGCGACCACGGGGGTGAGCAACGCGGCGGGGAAGTGTCCGCGATGGGCGTAGTGGTGCAGCACCGTGCTGGTGAACGTGCCTCCCCGCCGGGAGAAGACGTTCTCGAAGAGCGCTTCGGAGACCTGCCCGGCCCCCAGGGGATCGGTGAGGATGGCCGCGACCGCTCGGCCTGCCGGGCTGAGCATCCAGGCGCGCATGAGCTGGAGCGATCGGATCAGGTCGCCGCGCAGGTCGTCGGCTCCTGGGGTGGGTTCCTCGACCGGATGCGCGTGGTAGAGCGCGTCCAGTAGCACCTCGATCGGGTCTGACCAGCGACGGTACAGCGTGGTACGGGCGGTTGCCGCCCGCCTGCCGATGCCTTCCATGGTCAGCCGGCCGACGCCGACCTCGAGTACCTCTTCCAGCACTGCGGCGTGGATGGCGTTGGCCACTTCTTCGGCACTGCGCCGCGTCCGGCCGCTGTGATCTCCCAATCGGCGCCCCTTGATCGACCCCAGGGCCCATCTTACTTGTGGAGGAGGCGGGCGCACCGCGACCGGGCCGGGGTCACCCGGCCGCGGTGGAAGCGGTCAGAACGAGATGACGGCCGTGGCGAAAGCGTCCATGACGACAGGTTCACCGGGTCGCGCCGGCGAGCTCACCGGTTCTCCTGGCCCGCTGCTGACGCCCGTCTGCTCCACCTGGCCGAGATGCGCCTCATCGGCGGTGATCGCGATGGTGATGGGGTCGGCCGTCTTGTTCACGAGCAGGAGTTTGCGATCACCGTCCGCCGTGACGAAACCCTGAGCATGGATGCGGCTGTCGGGATAGCCGAACATCTGGGTAGCCGTGGTGACGAGCGAGTCGCCGGGCGCGAAGTGGCGCAGCAGCAGCTGGAGAGCCCGGTACCGGGCGTTGGGCGCGCCGCTTTCCCAGTCGACGAGCGTCGTGCCGGGAATCATGCCCGGATAGTCCATGAACTCCGCGATGCCGACGAGATCCACTCCGAGTTCGACGAGCCGAGCCCACAGGTAGGACTGCATCGACGCGCTGAGCGCCCAGTACTCCTCCGGGATCGTGGGGGCCGGGTTCATCAGGTCCGGCGGGTATGACCCCAGTTCGTTGATGAAGGTCCGGGTCCCGGGTGCGAGCCGGCGGCGGATGGCGTCGATGTGGCGTACCTGGTCGAGGAACGCCTCGGCCTGGGCGAAGAAGAGCCCGCGCCAGTGCTCGAAGGGTGCGTTGCCGTGTTCGGAGATCGGGTTCACGATCTCAGGGGAGGCGTAGAAGTGGTAGGAGAACGCGTCCAGGGGGATGCCGTCGGCGTGGTTGGCCGCGTTCAGGAAGTGCCAGAAGTATTCCGGCTCGCGGGCGACCGGGCTCAGGGACAACCCGATGAACTTCATCTCCGGGTCGAGAGGACGCAGCCGCTCCACGATGGCGTCGTAGAGCCGCGTGTACAGCTCGGGCGGGATGCGGTGCCCCATGTCGGGCTCGCACAGCACCTCCCAGTACGCGAAGCGGTAGCGGTGGCCCGATTCGTGCCACCGGCCGAGTTCGTCGGTGAAACCGCCCGCGATGTACCAGCTCGCGATCCGGTAGAAGTAGTCGGCGACCTCCCGCAACGTGGGGTCGCGCAGTTCGGTGCCCTGCTCGTAGTCCCAGTGGGTCTCATGGGGATCCTCCGCGACCGGTACCGGCTCGGGAGTGACGAACATCCAGGCGGGGATCGTGGCGAAGTTCGCCACGACCGGCCGGCCCTGGGCCGCGTCCATGAAGTCCTCCACGAACGGGTCGAGCAGCTGGAAGTTCCACGACGTCTCATCGGCGGTGGGCGGAGTCAGGGCGGGCACCGCCAACCGGGGGTGGGAGTACCAGGGCAGGAAGCGCGCGAGGTCGGCGTTGAGATCGCGGAGCGCGTCGAACGCCTTGTCATGGATCTGCGAACCACGGCGCAACGGCGGGGCGGTCCACATGTGCGTGGTCAACGTCGTATGGGACACACCGGTCCTGGCGTTCCAGTCAAGGCGCACCTCGGTGGGCGGTGGCTCCGGAAGTTCGATGGTCATGGGTCTCTCCTTGTGTTCGCTGCGCGGCGGGGCGTACCTCCTGGCCCACTCACGCAAGCTACGCTACTGTAGCTATACGCTCGTAGCTACACATTCGTAGCTAAATCTGGTTTCCAGCGGACTCCTCCGGTCGGACCCGCACGACCGGAGCAACCAGACACCCCCTCTGCGGATTACGCCTGAGCAGCCAAGGAGGGTCTCTTTGATGTGAGAGGTCAACCATGTCCATCGCTCCACCGGCCCCCGTTCACAAGGCCACTCCCCTCACCCGGCGGGCGCTCGCCCCCGACCTCGCGCGTGGGCTGATGCTGCTGCTCATCGCGTTGGCGCATGCGCACATGTACCTGTCCGGCCACGAGGCGGGCTTCCGCGGCTATGCCTTGGACGGCACCGCTGTCGACAAGCTGGTCGCCGGGGCGCAGATTCTCCTCGTGGACGGGCGAGCGCTGCCCATGTTCGCAGCCCTGTTCGGCTACGGCCTGGTCCAGCTCACCAACCGGCAACTCGCCACAGGCAGAAGCTGGCCGCAGGTGCGCACCGTACTGCGTCGCCGGAGTCTGTGGCTGCTGGCATTCGGGTTCTGCCACGCGCTGCTGCTGTTCTTCGGTGACATCCTCGGGGCATATGGGCTGGTCGGGCTCGTGCTCGTCGGCTTCATCCGGCGCGAAGACCGGGCCGTGCTACGGGCCGCGGCGGTTGGATCGGCGCTGCATGTCGTGGTGCTGTTCGGTTTCGGGCTGCTCACCATCTCCGCACCCAAGGGCGACACGCCCGCCGCCATGGCGGATCCGATCGAGGCGATCGTGATGCGGCTCATCGGATGGTCCGGAATGACGCCCACCTACTTCGCCGCCAGCGTGGTGCCGGCCTTCCTGTTCGGAGTCTGGGCGGCCCGGCGCCGCGTACTGGAGGACCCGCTGTCGAACCGGGACCTGCCCTCCCGCGTCGCCGTCGTGGGTACGATGCTGGCCGTCGTCGGCGCGGTTCCGCTGATGCTGATCGACACACGGATCTGGACGCCGTCGGATCTGGTGTCCGTATCCGCGTACGCGCTGCACAGCGTGACCGGCATCGCCGGCGGCCTCGCGTACGCGGCGATCATCGGACTCATCGTCGGCCGGGAGCGGCGCGGCTATCCCGGCCCGCTCGTCAGGGCCCTCGCGGCCTGCGGCCAGTGGTCGCTGACCTGCTACCTGCTCCAGTCGGTGATCTTCGTCGCGGTGTTCGCCCCCTACGCGGGAGGGCTCGGCACGCGCGTCGGCGACGCCGCGGCGTCCGGCATCGCCGTGGTGACCTGGCTGGCCACCGTGGCGCTCGCCGCGCTGCTGGCTTCGGGCGGGCGAAGGGGACCGGCCGAGGCCGCACTGCGACAGCTGACGTACAGGCGAAACTGACCCACGCGAAGGATCCGCGAGCGTTCCTGGACAGGAAATGAGGCCTGTACCGCTTCAAAGTCGCTGCACAGGGCTTCACCTGCGGATCGACCTGCGACGGTGGGATGGGCACGACCGGTGCTTGTGCCTCTTCCATCTCCTGTACTTGATCGCGCTCCGGGTGTTCGGCTGGTCAGGCCAGGTACGCCGCGAGCCAGGCGCCGCCGCCTGGCCCACCAGCGCTGAACGTATCCGAACCGGACCAGCCCGCCCGCGGACGAGAGAAAATCCGGGACCTGGTGGTGCGCCTGGCCGGGGAAACCCCGGCATGTGGATAACGCCGGGCGCATGGTGGACTTGTCCGACTCGCTGCCAGGTCAACAGCTACGGCCCGGGGCTGAGGAACACCGGAACCGGATCGTGCGCAAAGTGTTTGTCCTGGTGATTCCTGGTTTGACCGGTCAGTGATCGTGGCCAGAACCACGAACGGTTCGTGCGATCCAAGGATCAAGCACGGTAAGCACCCGGAACAACGAACCTCGAAAGATCATCTCCAGTGGGAGTAAACGGAGCAGCCAGGCATGGAACTACGTGACATCGAGATCTTCCTGACCCTGGCCGAGGAACTGCACTTCGGCCGCACCGCCACCCGGCTGTGCCTGTCACCCGCCCGCGTCACCCAGGCGATCCAGAAGCAGGAACGGCAGATCGGCGCCCCGCTGTTCGAGCGCACCAACCGCAGCGTACGGCTGACGCCGGTCGGACAGCAGCTCCGCGACGACCTGCGGCCTCTCTACGCCGGGCTCAAGGACAGCATGGAGCGCGCCCGGCTCGCCGGCCAGGGCATCACCGCCACCCTGCGCATCGGCATGCTCCCCGCCAACGCCTACGACCTGCGCCCCTACTGGGACGTCTTCCGCCTCCGCCACCCGCAGTGGAAGCTGCGCGTCCAAAAATCCCAGTTCAGCGACGCCTTCACCACGCTGCGCCGCGGAGACATCGACATCCTGATCGCCTGGCTGCCCATCGACGAACCCGACCTCACCGTGGGACCAGTCCTGTTCGCCGAACCCCGGGTACTGGCCATCGCCACCGACCACGAGCTCACCCAGCGCACGTCGATCTCCCTGGAGATCGCCGCCGACTTCCAGCACCCACACTCCGACACCCAGCCCGACTACTGGTACGACGCCTACATCCCACGCGCAACCCGCCGCGGCCGCACCATCGAGCGCGGCGCCCTGGTGCAAAACACCGAAGAGGCCATCACCCTCGCCGGCATGGCCGAGATCGTCGTACTCTTCCCCGCCCACATGACCCGCTACTGGATACGACCGGACATCACCTACCTACCGGTCACCGACATGGGGCCCCTGCCGTACGCGATGGTGTGGCGCAGCGACACGGACAACGAGCCCATCCGCGCCCTGGCCGAGGTCGTCCACGACCTCGGCCCCCTCACGCTGCAAAGCTGATCGCCCGACAACACGGTGAACCCGAAACGCCTCGCCGCACCGGACGTCATCAGACTCAGCGCCGCCTTGAAGAGTTGCAGCCCATTGCAGCAGATCGACGGCAGAGGGGGCCGGCGAGGCGGGCGCCCCCTGGGCTACTTCCTCGTGGGCACAGTACGCCGCCTGCGAGTTCGGCATCAGCCGGGCACAGGCCTACCGGCTGATCGACATCGCCGCCACCGCCGGGAAGCTGCTGGAGGTGGCCACCACCATGGCCGGCACGTCTCCTGCGGCCGACACCCTGGGCCTGTCCAGACGAGCGTTGCGCGATGTCCGCGGCCGGCTGGACCAGGTCGCGGCGGTGCTGGCACGCCTCATCGGCCAGGCCCGCGCTGCCGGCGAGCTGACGGGGGACGACGTCGCCGAGCTCCTCCGCCGGGCCGTGGCCGAGGTGCGTGCCATGCCTCCGGATCCGCCACCGCTGTTACCGGCGGCGCCGGGTGAGTCCGCCTCCGTTCATGAAGGGTGGAGGATGGTCGAGGAGCTGTATGCGGGTGCGGCCGAGCGTAGATGAACCGGGCGAGCGGGTCGCCGAGCGCCCACATGGCGTTCAGCCGGGTCACGGTGCGCCGGTAGGCGTCCTCTTCGAGGCGGGTGAGCACCACGTCGTCGGTGGGGCCGGCGGCGGCCAGGCGCTCGCGGAGCATGACGGTGTCGCCGGTGTCGGCCAGGTCCAGCAGCCCGGCCAGCTGGGCGGCGCGCTTGACCAGTTCGCCGGCGGGCAGGTCGGCGCGGCCGTCCTCCAGGCCGTCGCGTACGGCCTGGCTCGCGTGCGGGTCGCCGAGCACCCGGGCGGCCGCGGCAAGAATGTCGACGTCGGCCTGGTCGACCTCGGCGATGCGCAGCGGCGCGAACTCGTAGCGGCCGTTGCCGGCCAGCAGGCGGCCGGTGGCGCCGGCCTTGATGGCGAGGTCGCCCTGCGTGGGCGCGATCGCCTCCCCCAGCCGCCGCAGGGCCTCCAGCGCGGCGCGGCCGGCCTCGCGCTCAGGGGCTTCTTCAGAGCCAGGAGGACCGAGGAGCGTTGGCCAGCGAAGACCTGGCGCTCGCTCGGGGAAGCCCCTCGACCCCTGTGGGCCAGTTGGCGGCACGTGAGAAGTCAACGCCGCCGCCGGAGAACTTCGGGCGGGTGAACGAGACCGTGCCGCCGGAGAATAGTGCGCCACCGAACCAGACCGTGCCGCCGGAGAACCCCGCGTCATGGAACTGCGGTAAGAAGGCCGATTCGAGCGCCGCCCAGCGACGGACCGGCCGAGATGCCGAGCCAGCGCATCGACTCCAGGGCGGCGGCGCGGAAGACAACCATCGGTCGGGTCACCCGGGCCACGCGGGACATGGTTGGGTCTGCCGTTGCACCACTCGACCTGGCCGGACGGCGAGGTCGGGGCGGGGGTGGCATGCTGAGGCCTATTCCCTAACGATCTTCAGGGAGTGCGAAAGCCCACCTCTGAGGAGCGCGTTAAGAGTCTCTCCTATTGTTAGATGCCGATCGAACTCTTAGGGAGTTGAACATGCGTGCTGTGCGGATCGACCGCTTTGGCGACCCTGACGTCCTAACCATTGCTGAGGTGCCAGCACCTGGCCTGTTGGAGGGCGAGGTGCTGGTACGCGTCGTTGCCTCTGCCATCAATCCCGTTGATGACAAGACCCGTCAGGGGGCCATCGGGGAGGGAACGCCACCACTGCCGATGACCTTGGGCTGGGAACTGGCGGGCATCGTCGTCGACAACCCGACCAGTGGACTGCCCGTGGGTGAACGGGTCTTCGGGATGTCTCACCAGCTTGGAACCGGACGAGGAACCTGGGCCGATCTCGTGGCCATGCCCGCCGGCTCGCTTGCCGCCGCCCCCTCGAGGATCAGTCTGGTGGAGGCGGCGACACTGCCGTTGCCTGGGCTCACCGCCTCGCAGACGCTGGACTGGCTGAACATCCGCGCAGGAGAACGCCTTTTGGTGGCAGGAGCGGTCGGCGCGGTAGGAGGCCTTGCCGTACAACTGGCCCGAGCGCGCGGCGCCCGGGTAGACGCGCTGGTTTCCAGACCAGCCCAGATCGAGGTAGCCAAGGAGTTGGGGGCCGAATGGGCCACCACGGAGCGCGCCACGCTCCCCGTAGCCGCCTATGACGCCGTCTTCGACACCTTCGGCGCCTTTGTCACCGAAGCCGTGGCCGATGAAGGCCGCTACGCCTCCATCGCCACGCAAGCCGGACCCGTGCCGGATCTGTCCCACCGAGCGGTCCGCACCACGGTCAACCAGGTGCGCGAGGACGGCGCAGGGCTCGCCGAACTGGCCAAGATTGTAGATGCGGGCCAGGTCAAGGTACGAGTTGACTCCGAATACAGCCTGGAAAACGTGCAAGAAGCGCACGAGCACTTCCTACGGGGCCAGATGACAGGAAAGATCGCCCTCATTCTCTGAAAGCCAGCCGGACGACCCAGAGCAACCGAACCGTTACAAGATCCCGGCGAGCGCTGACTCCGCCCACGTCATTGTCTGGAGAGCTGCCGGTTGACGCGGGCGAGGAGATCGTCGATCGGCTCGCAGGCGGTGCATCGCCACAGGCGCACGGTGCCGTCGCCGTGCGCGGTCAGCAGGAGTCTTCCGTCGCCGGGGAAGCCGGAGAACTGGATGCTTTCCACGGTGGCGGCGAAGCCTCCCACGGTAATGGGAGGGGCGGCCGCGTCGGTACGCCAGATGCGGACAGTCCCATCGTGGCCGGTCCCCGCCACCCATCGCCCGTCCGGGCTGAAGGCGACGGACCAGACCATGCTCTGGTGGCCGCGTAGCACCAGGGGTTCTCCCTGGCCTGAGGTGGGCCAGATCCTGACGGTGCCGTCAGTGCCCGCGCTGGCCAGGCGCCGCCCGTCCGGACTGAAGGCGACCGCCCACACGAGGCCCTGGTGGCCGCGCAGGACCAGGGGCGGCAGGTCGCGGTGAGGGTCCCAGATCCGTACGGTGCCGTCCTGCCCGCCGGTCGCGACCTGGCGGCCGTCCGGGCTGAAGGCGGCATAGCGGATCTGGTTGGAGTCGGCCCACCGGATCAGCGGGGACTTGGCACCGGTGACGTCCCAGACACGCAGCGTGCCGTCATGGCCGGCGCTGGCCAGCCACCGGCCGTCCGGGCTGAACGCGGCGATCCACGCCGGGCCCTTGTGGCCCCGCAGCACCACGGGCTTCGCCCCACCGTCGGCGTCGGTGACCTGAATGGTGCCATCTCTCCCGGTGCTGGCCACGCGGCGCCCGTCTGGGCTCACCGCCAGGCCCGCGACCTCTGCCTCGTGCCGGGTCAGCACGCGTCGCCTGCCGGTGGGCCGGTCCCAGCTCAGTACGGTGCCGTCCACATCCCCGCTGAACACCCGCCGGCCGTCGAGGGCGGACACCGCGACCCACGCCGCCCCCTTGTGGCCGCGCAACACCGATGCCTGGCCCATGCCTCGCGGGTCCCAGATCCGGAGGGTGCCGTCGTCGCCCGCGGTCACCAGCCTGGTTCCGTCGGCGCTGAACGCCGCGCCCCACACGACCCGGTCGTGTCCGCGCAGGACGAGCGGATCCCCGGCTCCCGTGGGCGACCAGACACGGATCGTGGAGTCGTCGCTCGTGGTGGCCAGCCAGTGCCCGTCGTGGCTGAAGGCCACCCCCTCGACCGAGCCTTGATGCCCGTGCAGCACGACGGGTGGCGCGTCTCCGGTGGTCTGCCACACGCGGGCCGTGCCATCGATGCTCACGCTGGCGAGCAGTCGCCCGTCCGGGCTGAACGCCACGGTCTTGATCGCCGCCGTGTGTCCGCGCAGGACCCGGGGTTCGCCGCGTCCCTTCAGGGGCCACAGGCGTATGGTCGCGTCGTGGCCGGCGCTGGCCAGCGTCCGTCCGTCCAGGCTGAACGCCACGGTCGTGCTCTCCCCCTTGTGGCCGCGCAGGACCTGTGGGGTGCCGGTGCCGTCGGTGTCCCAGAGGCGAATCGTGCCGTCCTTACCGGCGCTGGCCAGACGTCGCCCGTCGGGACTGAACGCCACGTTCCACACCGCACCGTCGTGCCCGGTGAGGGCGATGCGCTGGGTATCGCCGGACAGATCCCAGATCCGGATCGTCGCATCGGTCCCCGGGACTGCCAGACGCCGCCCGTCCGGGCTGAATTTCGGACTTAACGCCTCTCCGCGATGCCCGCGCAGCACGATCGGCGGCTCGGGGGACACCCTGCCCGAGAGCCACGGCCACACGCGGACGAGGCCGTCGGCCGAACTGGCGGCCAGGCTAGTGCCGTCCGGGCTGAACGCCACCCCCAACGCTCGTCCCAGCCCAGGGACTGTCGCCAGGAGGTGATCTTCGACGATGCCCTGCCGCAGAACCGACTCGGCTTCGACCGTCGGCCACAGCCCGTACGCCCGTCTCGCCAGAGCCAGCCCGCGCCCGGGGTTCAACTCCAGTTCGGCGCGTGCCTCGGCCGCGAGCTGGCGAGAGAGCGCCACGTCGCGCTGCTCGCGGGCTTCACCGGCCTGGAACACGGCGACAGCGGCCAGCACGCTGACCACAACGGTCGTAGCCACGAGCACGGTCAGTGCCAGGCGGGCGCGCCGGCGTCGGCCCGCGGACTCGGCCGCCTCGCGACGATGGCCCGCGTCGAGGAAATCGCGTTCGAGGTTATTGAGCGCTTCCGCCGGGTGGTCGTGCCAGTGCGACAGGCGCTTGCCGCGATACAGGAACGCCTCGTCCCGGCCGTGCTGGTCCCAGTCGGTGGCGGCCTCGGCCAGGCGCCGGTGGGCGTGCAAGCGCTCGCGATCCTCCTCCAGCCAGCCACGTAATCGGGGCCAGCCCCGGATCAACGCCTCGTGCGCGATGGTCACGGTGTTCTCCTCGGCCACGACCAGCCGCGCGGCGATCAACGTGTCCAGCACTTTGGCAGTTCGCCGGCCCTGCCTGCTCGCTTCGAGTTCGGCGCGGGACGCACGCCTGCGGGTGTCCTCGGTCCCGTCCCCCGGCATGGTCAGCCTAAGGAAGACTCCCTTGGCGATGTCTTGTTCAGCCGCGTCGAGCTCGTCGTGGACGCGCTCGGCGGTCTGCGAGACCGCGCCGCGCAGCCCTCCCGCCGAGCGGAACGCGGCCGTGGTGAGCGACGCTCCCGTACGGTGCCGCCAGGTCTCCAGTAGGGCGTGCGAGACCAACGACAGCGCACCCGTCTGTCCACGTGCTTCGTCCACGACCAGATCCACCAGCTCCGCATCGGCCTTCACCCCCGCCTGCCGGGCCGGTCCGCTGATGGCGGCGCGCAGTTCGTCCTCCTCCATCGGCCCGATCAACACCTGGTTGTCCTGCAATGCCGACACAAGGGCGGGGTAGCGGGCGCAATGCCCGTAGAAGTCGGCGCGCACACCGAGCACGACCCGCACCTGCGGTTCGCGAGCGGCGGCCAAGAGCGCCGCCACGAAGCCGCCGCGCTCTCGCTCGTCATGACAGAGGGTGAACGTCTCCTCGAACTGATCAACGACGATCGCCAGGCGGGTTCCGTCTGCTGCGCCGCTCAGCGTCTGGGCGCACAGCGTGCGGATGGCCTCCGGTGAGGCGGCGAGCTCCTCATGGAACGGGCCGGCCGCGATGCCTTGCGCGTTGGCCAGGTGGATGGACAGCTGCCGGAGCGGCCGCTCGCCGGGGGTGAGCAGAACAGCCAGCCATGCGCTGCCGTTCCCCTCTGCTTCGGCTCCCGCGAGAGCCGGCAACAGGCCCGCCCGCAGCACTGATGACTTCCCGGCTCCCGAGGGGCCGAACAACGCAAGGAAAGACGAGCCGGCCAGGCGTTCGCGTAGGTGTCGTATCAGCCGTTCGCGCCCGAAGAACAGGGCCGCATCCTCCGGCCCGAACGGGGCCAACCCCAGATAAGGGGCGGTGCTTTCTTCGGGGACGGAATCGTCCGGAGCGAGTGCGCGGATCAAGGCATGCCATCGACCTTCCCACTCGTCGCGATCGCCGTCGCACGCCTCCACGTACGCGAGTGTGACCGCCAGACTCGGGACGACCACTCCACCGGCCGCCTCCGACAGGGCCGTAACCGAGAAATGCGCACGCCTCGAAAGCTGCCGATAGCTGGGCCCACCGGCCTTGACTCTCAGTTGCCTGAGCTCGAACGCGAACCGATGAAGTGGATCGTTCTCCGGATCCAGCACACGTTCAGGACGTCCCATCGCTCTCATCCCCAGTGACAGTGAAAGGTCAACGTCATCACAAACTGTGATCAAGAAATCGCGTGCCGCAAGACAAGCTTGACCAGCATGCTGACGCCTGTGCTGCGGCTCGTCAAATGATGAAAACCTGCGCGGTTCTGGACAACCCTCAGGATTGTTCCCGCCCCAGGTCACACCCCTCGGCCGGGCTGCTGGTTGTTTGTCAAGCAGGTCCATCCTCGCTGGACAACCAAGGGGTCCGCTACAACAGAAATCGAAGCCAGAGCAGCGGGCCAGAACCACTACGGATCCGGCTGATCCTCGGGGCTCGAAGCTTCACAACAGGGGCATGCCAGTGCAAGACCTCAACGGGCGAACGCCGGATGGGTGAAGACCACCACGCCCGCGGTGCTCGATGTGATCAGGCACCAGACCCGGAATCCAAGAAGGGGAAGTGGATCAATGCGTATTCGTCACGCTCTGACCGTCATGGCGTTGGGAACCATGGTCGTCGGCGGTCTGGCCGCACCAGCTGCTGTAGCTCCTCCGCAGGCTTTGGCAGCGTCGTCAGGAGCTCAAGCCTGCGGGTCGCGAGTGACCTACCACTACTTCGCGTCCGACGGCAGCCCGGCACAAAAGTCGTACAACTGCCCGCAATACTACTCGCTCAATTCCGATGGAATCGGGGTCCAGCCCCTTGCCTGGTCGGGATACGTCCATTTCAAAGGCGGCGGCAGAACATACTTCTGCGACTTTGTATGGAAGGGTCTCGGCGGCGTTCGCGTCTCCGGTATCACGCTGTCCGCAACGCGTATACCCGAGTGCGGCGGCTGATCAGAGTTCTCGGAGTCCTTGGATCCGCGTTGCCCGCCCGGCAAAATCAACCCCGCCGGGCGGGTTTACGCTGCTAACGCGATGACTGGAGTTGCCGCAAAAGATGAGGCAGCATGAACCGCCCCGATGCTCCTCTGTGCTGGTAGGTCGTTGTTCGTTGTCTTCTGGCTGGTTAGGGCCTTGAACAGTTCGCGGGCGATGTAGCGTTTGAGACAGCGGATGATCTCTTTCTTGGACTTGCCTTCGGTGGTGCGGCGGGTGACGTACGCGCGGGTGCGCGGGCACCAGGCCATGCGGGCGAGTGCGATGAGATAGAGGGCACGGTTGGCTTGCCTTTACCTTTCGTAGTGCCGGGGCCACGGCGTGGACTGGTGGGAGCCCGAGCCTGGCGCAGCCGATGGCGATGATGCGGTGGCTGGTGGACAAGCCGACGGTTATGGCGGGGTTATGTGGGTGGTCGCATGATCGTGAAGTCACTGGGCCCCCGGGTCTCATCGCTGACCACGAAGGATCGCATGAAGACCCACATCTTGCTCGCAGCCGTTTCATCCTTGATCATCAGCCTGCTTCCGGAAGACGTCGCTAGTGACGCTGCTCCCTCGCAGACGATCATCTGGGCGCCGTGCCCCGAGGACACGACCGCCGAATGCGGCACGCTGAAGGTGCCCATCGACTGGGACACCCCCGGCGGCGCTACCGTCGGCCTGGCGGTGGCCCGGCGCAAGGCCGCCATCCCGGCTGCCCGGGTCGGCTCTCTGGTCGTCAACCCCGGCGGGCCGGGCGGCTCCGGTGTCGACTTCGTGGTGCACGGCAGCAGTTACTTCAGCGCCGAGCTTCGCGGCCGTTTCGACATCGTCGGGTTCGACCCGCGCGGGGTAGGACGCAGCCACCCCGTGATGTGCTCTGCGACACTGGTGCGGCAACGTCCACACCCGCTCATCAAGAACCAGGCGGACATGGACGCCTGGATGTCGTTCAACCAGCGGCTGCGACAGGACTGCCGAGCACGCACCGGATCGCTGTACGACCATGTGAGCTCGCTGGACGTCGCGCGTGACGTGGAGGCTCTCCGTGCGGCGCTGGGCGACGACCAGCTCACCTACTACGGCGTCTCGCACGGCACCCTGATCGGCCAGGCATACGCCGAGCGCTTCCCCCACAAGGTCAGGGCGATCGCGCTCGACTCGAACTTCGACCACAGCGTGAACACCGCGAGCTACTTGAACACCGCGGCCACGCACGCGGCGGGGGCGTTCGACCAGTTCGTCACCTGGTGTGAGGCAACGGCGTCGTGCGCGCTGAACGGCAAGGACATCCGGGCGTTCTGGAAGGGGCTTCTTGAGCGGGCCGACCGCGGGGAACTGCACGAGCCGGGCACGCCGGACGTACCCATGGACGCCTACACGCTGGTGGACACAGCGTTCGCCGGACTCTACAACCCCAACTGGGCGGAACTCGCCCAGATGCTGGTGGCCATCGACACCGGCAGCCCGAACCCGGCGATGAGCGCCGCGAAGGACGAGGAGGTGAGGGTCAGTACGCCGGTGTTCTGCCAGGATTTCCACCTGCCGGTCGCCGACTACCCGACATACGCCTCGCTCCTGCGCCGGCAGGCGCCGCAGGCCAGGGACATGAGGTACAGCCCGCCCGCGCTGGGCCGGATCGCCGGCTGCCTGGGCCAGCCCACGCCCATTCCCAACCCGCAGCACCGCCTGCGGGTGGACGCCACCCCGCCCATCCTGCTGGCCTCCTCGCTGAACGACCCCGCCACCGGCTACCAGTGGACGCTCAGCACGGCCGAGCAGATCGGTGCCGAGGCCCGCGTGCTCACCTACGAAGGCTCGGGGCACAGCGTGTACGGCCGGAGCGAGTGCACCGTCGGCGCGATCGACCGGTACCTGATCTCGCAGTCGGTCCCGG
The DNA here is from genome assembly GCF_041950525.1 of Nonomuraea sp. GTA35. Lineage (NCBI taxonomy): Bacteria > Bacillati > Actinomycetota > Actinomycetes > Streptosporangiales > Streptosporangiaceae > Nonomuraea > Nonomuraea sp. GTA35. The sequence goes on from NZ_JBGNUV010000016.1 coordinate 129,893, forward strand.
CCGACGGGGTCCGCTGCCCGGAGGTGCGGCCCTCGATCACGCCCCGATGAGCGGCCGCCGGCTGAGCTCATGAGCGTCTGCTGTGTCTGTCTTATAGAGAGCATCGGCAGTTCGGCACGGCGGCCCCGGTTGGCCTACTCGCCTTCATGGCTCACTGGCCTTCAAGCGGCTGACCAACTCGAGTGCTTGAGAACCCCAGATGACATCGGGAGCCCTGCAGCTCTCCAGTGAGGAGCTCCAGGCCGATGCCGGCGGCGCGTAGCTGCTGCCAGCCAGGGTGGCCAGGTCGAGGCCCGCGGCCGAGCCCGCATGTGCTCGTACACCACGAGTGTGACCGCCGCCCCCTCCGCGCGCAGTTCCGGGCCAGCGGGACGGTCTTGTCGAGTTCGGGACGGGTGGTGACGCGGGCGTAGTCGATCCGTACGTGCCCGGCAGGCTCGGCACCGGCCGTGGCCGGCGGGGCAGCTGGGCACAAGCCGTGCCCGGCATGCGGAGGGTAACCTGAGCAGCAGCCGAACGGCCAGTCACGTTCCCTTCACCTTCTTCAGCCGGGTGGTACTTCACTGTCCTCTGCACAGTCGCCTGAAAGCCCAGGACAGCCGTGCAGACGACTTCGCAAACTGACAGCGGTCCTGCGGACGCCGCCCGGCCGCACTCACCGGTTGTCCGGGCGGGATGCCAGAGGCTCTCGGACGGGCCGAAGAACCCGGACCGTGAGGTTCTCGAACGTGCCGATGGAGTCAGTCGGCGTGGCGCTTGATGACGATGTGGTTGCCGATGTCGAGGTCATGGGTGGGTGGATGGGCCGACCGTCACGCGGGTGAACTCAGCGGTAGCGGGCGATCATGGGGCCGAAGTTCCTGCCATAGGCGAGGCCGACCGCGTAGACCGTCCTCGTGCCGGGCACCGCGCTCACCGCGGAGACGTCGACCTCGCGCCTGCGGTTCGGCCCCGCCATCGGCGGTAGCTCGGTCCGGCTGCCGTCGGGTGCGACCCGGATGGTCCCGCTCAAGCCGCCTTCGTCGGCGTCCCAGTCGACCAGGATGATCCCGTTCGCGCCGTCGGAGCCGGACGCGCTGACCTCGGCCGAGCCCGGCACCCGCGACCACGTCTTGCCGTCCCAGTGCATGGTGATCGTGCTGCTCCTGCTGCCGTCCTCGTAGTCGAACACCGTGCGGGTGCCGATCGCCCACACGTTGCCGGGACCGTGGGTGACGACCTGGGTGAGCCTGATCGAGGGGATGCTGCCGTCCGGACGGCCCTGGCTGTTGATTTCCTCGCTCGGCGTGCGGTCCTCGGGCGCGGGGACCAGCTGCCATGACCGGCCGTCCCAGCGCATGGTGGCCGCCTGAGAGTCGGAGCCGCCCTGCGCGGCCGGACGGCCGGTGCTGCCGACCGCCCACACCTGGTCGGGTGCCGCGGCCGACACCGACGCCGCCCAGGCGGGCAGGCGCATGACCGTCCAGGCTCGCCCGTCCCAGTGCGCGGCGTGATCGCCGGCCACCAGCCACACGTCGTCGGGCGCGAGGGCGGTGGCGTCGGCCCGCTCGCCCGGGTCGAGATTCAGGTCCGGCAGCCGGACACCGCTCCAGCGCTCGCCGTCCCAGTGGTGCGCGGTCAGGGCGGCGGTGGGGGCGAAGATCCAGGCGTCGCGCGGCCCGGTCGTCACCAGCGCGGGAAACCTCTCGTCGTCTTTGGAGTCCCACGTCACCTCGGGTGCGGGGTGCTCGCGCCAACGCCGGCCGTCGAAGTGCAGGAGCAGCAGCCGGCCGGTGCCTTCGTGCGGGCTGCCGAGCGCCCACACGTCGCGCGGACCGCTGGCTGCGACCGCTTTCAGCCGGGTTCCGCGCTGGTCGCCGACGTGCTCGAGCTGCCAGCCCCGGCCCCGGGCCGTACGGACTGGAGAGGGTTTGGGGGTTGCCGCGGTGACGCTCGGGGAGGCGGCGGTCGGCGCGGGCGCACCTCGGGACGGCGGCGCGGCGGCGCACCCCGCGCCCAGGACGGCAGCCGCGCATAACGCGGCCAGGCGCTTGGCACTCAACGCACGAGAGGCTTGAGACGGGCGGTGACCTTGTTCAGTGGCTCCCCACGACGCCGGCGTGGTGGCCCCTGCGACGATCTTCAGGTCTGACACCTTGCAACCCCTCCATGTCCATGGCATGTGCGATCTCCGGCAGTGCATGGAGCGTCACCCGCGAGGACCTGCCCAAGAGCGTCGCGCGCCCTGGAGGCGCGTGCCCGCATCCGCTGGCTGCGCGCCGTGGAGGCGCATCTGTTGCCCTGGGGCCGGTGCATCGCGCTGATCCGGTACTGTGCCGGCGCTCGCATCAGCGAGGTCGTCCGCCTGGACGTCGGCGACGTCCAGATGTCGGCCTGCGAGGGCCGCCTGGGCCTGTACGGCAAGGACGGCAAGCTCCGCGAGGTGCACATCCACCCCAAGCTCCGCACCGAGTTGCAGCTCTACCTGGATGAACGCCCCACTTGGCCCCAGGCCGGAGACAACCGGGCCCTGTTCCTCAAGGCCAAGGGCGGACGGCTGACCGCCCGGGCCGCCGGCGGCATCATCGCCGAGATCGCCCAGACGGCCGGGCCGGACGATCCCACCACCGCGCACGTCCTGCGCCACACACTCGCCACCACGCTGGTCCGCGGCCAGACCAACCTGGTCCTGGTCGCCGAGATCCTCTGCCACGCCCGCGTGGAGACCACCCGCTGGTACAGCTTGCCATCCGGCAAAGACAAGGAAGACGCCCTCAAACTGATCACGGTTGACCGCTGACTGCATTTCAGCCTCCGGAACGGGTGTCAAGATCAGCTCATGGCCGGTTTACCGTATCTCGGCCGGACCCGGCGCATCGGCCGGCGCCAGGATGACCGCTTTGCTTGCCGCGAACGGCTCCAGCCGCCCGCCGTACCTTCACCACATCGAGACCCGGAACTGCCTCCCCCATCATGATCCCTATCAGCCCCGCTGAACCCTGCGAGTGGCGAATGGCCAACGCGCCGGATCAGCCCTTCTGAGAAGTCAGAAGCGCAGCAGGTGGCCGGTCAGGTCGTACAGGCGGTGGGCGGCGGCTGGGTCGAGCGAGGGCAGCGACGGTCGCCGACGCCGAGTACGGCGTGCCCGCCGGCGCTCCCTACGACCGGATCATCGTCACCGTGGAAGCCCCGGAGCAGGTCGGCCCCGGTGACGCGGGCGGGCACGGCCACACGACAGGGCCAAGCAGGAGCGGCCGTCCAGCCAGGACAGGAACTCCGCATCGGTGCCGTCGACCAGCCGGTCGTGGGTGAAGTCGGCCTGCCCGGTTGCCATCCGGACAACCCCGACTCCCGATCAACTTCTTCCGGCTCGACGAACGCCTCCGCGACCTCGGCATGCGGCCGGTGAGGAAGGAGAGCACGCCGAAGGGCTGCCGGGTCGCTCCTGGCCGCGTGGCCACCGGACTCGATGCCCTTGGCAGTGACGTGCCCTCGGGGCGGCGCGGCCCTGCCCCGCGGCGATCAGCCAGGGCGCGGAAGACTCAGGCCCAGATCCACGAGCATGCGCGCGTGTTCGGCCCGACCGGGTGGTTGAAGAAGATCAGGTGATAGTACAGCGGAGCGATCACCGCCGGCCCGGCAGTGGCAGCGGCTGGATGCCGAGCTCAAGCGTGGGCCGCTGGCCTGGGGCTATGTCGAGGATCAGTGCTGGACGCTGGGCCGGGTCAAGACGCTGATCGGGCTGCTGTTCCACATCGGCTACACCATCGAGGGGGTTGCGCTCGACCTTCTCCTGCACGCTCACCGGCCGGTCCACCTGGTGGCCCACCGAGGGCTGAGCGTTCGCTACGTCACGCGATCACCTGGTACCCGAACTGCACGAGCAGCCCGCTGGCGCCGGAGCTGCCGAGGACGCGTACCTGGAGGCGCTTGGCGGCCGAGGTGCCGTCCACCACGTACGGCGCGGTGAGGGTCGTGGTCTGGAAGGTGGTGGTGGCGGCCATCGCCGGTCCTCCGGCGCTGTCGCCGTCGACATCCAGGCGCACCTGGCAGGCCCCCGCGCCGAGCTTTCTGGCGATCCGGACGATGCGGAGCCGCTGGCCGTCGGCGTAAAGCAGGTTGGACAGGTCGTGCAGGCCGTCGGTGACGGCGCCGTCGATGCGCGCAGTCAGCCAGCCGTCGATCTGCTGGACGCCCTTGTTGCCGGTGGCGCGGGTCTGCGCGGTCTGCGCGCCGGTCAGGGCGTACGCGCCGGCGTGGTTGCCGTTGAGGTCGTTGCCGCTGATGAGCACGTCGGGTGAGGCGCTGACAATGCCGTAGTCCTGCCGGTTGACGCCGTCACCGACGAAGCCGCCGATGGCGTTGCCGGTGACCACCACGCGGGTGGCCTGCGCGCGGATGTTGATGCCGGCGCCGTGCCGGTAGACCTGGCCGCTGCCCGGGTATGTGCCGGGTCCGGCGCCCTTGAGGTCGAAGGCCGTCTCGCTGACCACCTGGATCGTCCACGCGCCGGCCAAGCCGGTGATCCCGGTGACGGTGACGCGGTCGTCGCTCTCCCAGCCGTGCGGGGTGGAGGTGGTGACGCGGACGCCGCCAGAGCCGTTTCCGGCCACGGCGCTGATCTGCCGGGCGAAGTCGGGGTGCGCCATCCGGCCGTTGTTGCCGATCAGGCAGCCGCTCACGGTGGTCCGGGCGGAGGCGACGTCGATGCCGTTGCGGCCCGCGCCGCGGATGACGCAGCCGGTGAAGGTGACTCCGCCGACGAATTCGGGGCCGACCCGGACGTTGTCGAGTTCACCGTCGGCGGAGATGTAGGTGTTGGCGAACTGGGCCTGTGCCCCCGCTTCCAGCAGGACGGGCACGCCGTGGCCGTTCTCGAAGCCACCGCCCTCGAAGTAGACGAATTTCGGCAGCGCTTTGGTGCCGGTGGTATTGCGCATCCAGAGCCCGTGCCGCCCGAACAGGATGGCGGTCGCGATGAACTTGATCGATCCGCCGAGCCCGTCGATGACCACGTTGTCGGTGACCTTGTTGCCGCTGCCGGCGGCGATGCCGCACTGCACGAACTCGACCGGGTCGGCGCGCTGGTCGTCGGCGACGCCGTTGAGCAGGATGACCTGGTCGCCGGTGAAGGTGTTCCAGACGCAGTTCTGGAACCTGACCGTGTTGCAGGCCCGCAACACGAGCCCGTTGTGGCCGTCGCGGAAGCGGGCGTTGGTGAAGGCCAGCATGTAGTTGCCGTCCTCCTTGGCCGCCCCCGCCCGCTCGGTGCGGATCATTGCGCCGCCGGTCAGGTTGAGGCCGCGGATCTGCAGGTTGCGGAAGCCGCCGCCGTGCACGCCGGTCAGCAGGAAGCCGTCGGCGGTCCCGGTCTCGAGCAGGATCTGGGTGCCTTGGTCCAGGCTGTCGGTGTGGCCGGCGCCGTCGAAGGTGATGGGCACGCGCTTGACCGAGATCGTCTTCTTGAGGAGCACCTTGCCGGGGCCGAGCTCGATGGTGCCGCCGGTGGGCAGGGCGTTGACAGCGTTCTGCAGGCGCTGGGTGTCGTCGTCGGTTCCGGTGCCGCGCCAGCCGTACCAGGCGAGATCCACGGTTGTGGCGACGGGCCGCTTCCACCGGCCGGTGGCCACGCCGGCGACGGCGAAGACGGTGCCGGCGTCGTCGGGCTCGGTGCTCGTTTCGTCCCAGTACAGGTCGCCGCCGCCGCGGCCAGGGGTGGCCGTCACGCCGGGTTCGGCCTGGTAGTAACCGAGCAGGTAGATTTGCTCCCCCGGCTGGCCGGGGGTCTTGCGCAGGTCCGTGACACCGGCGATCTGCCGGACCTCGCGCTTGGCCGCCTGCGCGGGGGTGGCGCTCAGCGCCATGGCGGCCGCGCCGCCCGCGCCTAACGCGGACAGGATCCGACGGCGGTCTTCGTTGATCTTCATGTGTCAGCCTTTCACCGCGCCGATGAGGATGCCCTTGGCAAAGTGTTTCTGGAGGAACGGGTAGACGATCGCGATGGGGACCAGGCTCAGCACCAGGATCGCCATCTGCATGGACTGGGGAGGGGGTAGGAAGCTGCCCGACAGGTCCGCCGCGTCGACGCTGAGCGCGCTGTTGTCGACCACGTACGTGCGCAGGACCAGTTGCAGTGGCCACTTCTCGGTGTCGTTGAGGTAGAGCATGGCGTTGAAGAACGCGTTCCAGTACGCGACCGCGCTGAAGAGTCCGACGACGGCGATGACCGCCTTCGACAGCGGCAGCACGACCCGGAGCAGGATGCGCAGCTCGCCGGCGCCGTCGATGCGGGCGGCGTCGATCAGCTCACCCGGGATCTCCTGGAAGAAGGCTCGCATGATGATGATCTGGAACCCGCCGGCCAGCCCGGGCAGGATGAGCGACCAGTAGGAGTCCAGCAATCCGAGCTGCTTGATCGTCAGATACATCGGGATCATGCCGGGCGCGAACAGCAGCGTGAACAGCACGGTCAGCAGGATCGGGCGGTGCAGCAGCGAGCCCGGCCGGCTCAGCGAGTACGCCAGCAGCGTGATGCACGTCAGCGACAGCAGCGTCCCGACGACCGTGACGCCGACGGACACCAGCAGCGCCCGGGTGACGACCCCGCCGGCCAGGATGGCCCGGTAGGCGTCGAGGTTGGGCCGCTCCGGCCACAGGACGTAGCCGCCGGTGGCGGTGACCTGCGCCTGGTCGGCCAGGCTGGTGGACAGGACCGCGAGGAACGGCAGGATCACCAGGGCGCAGCAGGCGGCCACGACCACGCCCTTGAGGGTACGAACGATCATTTGGTGTAGAGCCCTCTCTCGCCCAGCAGGTGCGCGACCTTGTTGGCGCCGAGCACGAGCACCAGCCCGACCAGGCCCTTGACCAGGCCGACCGCGGCGGCCACGCCCCAGCTGCCGCCGACGACACCGTAGGTGTAGACGTAGGTGTCCAGCACCTCCGACACCTCGGTGCCGACCATGCCCTGCTGCAGGATGATCTGCTCAAACCCGACGGTGAGCACGTCGCCGAGCTTGAGGATGAGCATCAGCACGATCACCCCGCGGATGCCGGGCAGGGTCACGTGCCAGAGCTGGCGGGTCTTGGAGGCGCCGTCCATGGCGCTGGCCTCGTACAGCTCGGGATCGACGCGGGAGAGCGCGGCCAGGAAGATGATGGTGCCCCAGCCGGCGTCCTTCCAGATCACCTGCGAGGTGATCAGGGCCAGGAACAGGTCGGGGTTGCCCAGGAGCGGCAGCGTGGCCAGGTCGTGCCCGCGCAGGAACGTGTTCAGCAGGCCCGCGTTGCCCAGCATGTGCTGGAAGATCGCGACGACGACCACCCAGGACATGAAGTGCGGCAGGTAGAGGATCGACTGGGCCAGCCGCTTGAGACGCGCCCCGGCCAGGGAGTTGAGCAGCAGCGCCAGCGCGATCGGCACGGGGAAGACGAAGACGATCTGCACGAGTGAGATGACGATCGTGTTGACCAGTGCGTTGAGGAAGGCCGGGTCACCGTTGAAGATCACCCGGAAGTTCTCGAAGCCGGCCCACGGCGCCTCCCAGATGCCCAGGAAGGGCTGGTAGTCCTTGAAGGCGATCACGTTGCCGAGCATCGGCACGTAGTGGAACAGCAGGATCACCAGCAGGCCCGGGACGCCGAGCAGGAGCAGCAGTCCGTCCCTGCGCAGCCGGGAGGCCTTCGGGGTGGCGCGCCGCGGCGGGGCGGCCGGGCGGGCCGGCGGGGATTTCACGTCGAGCGCCATCGCTCAGTCGCCCTTGGCCAGCGCGGTCTCGTAGTCGCGGCGGATCTGGTCGCCGCCCTGGGCGCGCCACTGCTTGACGACCTCGTCCCAGTGGCTGACGGGCTTGCGGCCGGAGACGATGTCCAGCTCGGCCTGGTCGATGATCTTGGTGAGGGTGCCGTTCTTGTTGACGGCGGTCTCGGAGTAGAGGGCGGCGGCCGGGTTGCGCACGATCGTGGGCACGACCCGCTCCTGGTAGGCGCGTTGTGCGTCCACCCGTTCGCGGGGGCGGGGGCCGAGCACGTGGGGGGCGTCGGCGATGTACTCCAGGGGGAGTTTGACCTCGGCCTTGCCGAGGCTGGTCGGCTCGGGCGTGCCGTCCTTCATCGTGTAGTGGGTGCCCTCGACGCCGAACTTGCGGAACATGTACTCGCTGGTGCCGAGCGGCGCGCTCAGCCAGTCGCAGATGCGCAGCAGCTTGGCCAGCCGGTCGCGGCCGGCCTTCTTGAACGCGGTGATGGCGAAGCTCGCCTGCCCCGCGCGGGCCGGGCCCGGCGAGACCACCGCGCCGACGTCCACCTTGTAGGTGTCGGCGAGGATGTCCCAGGCGGCGTAGCCGTCGGAGTTGAGCGCGATGGTGCCGTTGCCGAACAGCTCGCGCAGGTTGAGGCTGCCGCCGATGGCGTCGGGGTGGAACAGGCCGGCCTTGACCATCTCGGCGGTCTTGGCGATGGCCTCCTTGCGGCCCTCGGCCTCGTGCTCGGAGGTGAATCGGCCGCCCTGCTCGAGCCAGGTGTTTGGGACACCGAGCATCGTGCCGACGAACGTGATGACGCCCTTGGCGCTGCCGAAGGCCCACCGGTTCTTGGCCGGGTCGGTCAGGCCCTTGGCCAGGGCGAGGAAGTCGTCGTAGCTCTTGGCCTCGCCGCTCAGGCCGCGTTCGGCGATGAGGTCGGAGCGGGCGAACATGATCGTGCCGACGATGGCGCGCGGGATGGGGATGGCGTAGACGCCGCCCTGGTAGGCGGTGGCCAGCCAGGAGTCGCGCGGGATGCCGGCGAGGAACGGGTAGGTCTTGACGGCATCGCCGGAGACCAGGTCGCTGAGGTCGGCGCACAGGCGGGTGAGGATCTGCGAGCGGCCGGCCAGGGTGGCCGACAGCATGAGGATGTCGGGCAGGTCGCCGCTGGCGATGACGGTGGACAGCTTGCTCACATAGGCGGAGGCGGGCACGCCGGGCGCCATGGTGATGTTCAGCGTGGCGCCGAGCCGGGTGTTCAGCTCCTGCCAGAACCGGTTGGCGTCCGGGCCGGGTGGCACCGGGTTGAACATGTTGGTCAGCACCTTGACCTCGCCCAGCCCTTCGCCGGGCTTGTCGGTGAAGGCGGTGACGGGTTCGGCGGGGTAGGAGTAGTAGGCGGCCAGCACGCCCTCGGCGGTGGCCGGCAGGTCGGGTTTGACGAGGCCGGACGGGACGTACGCGGGCATGACCGCCTTGCGGGTCCCGGCCTGCGGGCTCGCCTGGGGTGAGGACGGGCCGCACGCCGTCAGCAGGCCGCCCGAGGCGGCCAGCAGAGCGGTGCTCCCGGTGAGCTGGAGGAAGTGGCGCCTGCTGTGACGCGCGTCAGACATGGCCTTTCCTTTCCTGGAGGAGTCCTAGAGGAGCTTGAGGGTGGTGACGGCCCAGGGGCCGAGGCGGACGGGTCCGTCGAGCTCGCCGAGCTCCGTCTCGTCGGCGCGGCACAGGACGATCCGGCCGGGGTGGCGCAGGCGTACCTCGCCGCCCTGGCCCGACAGGTCCTGGAGCCGGACGAGCAGTCCGGTGCGGTCGCGCGGCTCTGCGACGGTCGCGGCGGCCCAGCCGGGCAGGCCGAGGTCGAGCAGGCTCGCGGCGGGGGCGTCGAGCGGGCGGGGCTCGGTGTCGAACTTGTCGAGCCTGGTCACCTCCGACACCATGGGCGCGGCGCGGACCTCACGGCCCAGCCGGCCGGCGGCCACCGGGTCGAAGGCGGGCAGGGGACGGAAGGCGTAGCGGAGGGTCAGCGTGCCGTCCTGCTCGGGTGGGGTGTTGGTGGGCCAGTAGTTGTTCATGACCCACGAGTAGAGTGCGCCGCTCGCGGGGGCGAAGCGTTCGGGCCAGGCGCCGCGGACGATGTCCCCGGCGGTGAACAGCGGCGCGTCGGCCGAGCTCCACGCCACGGCGCCGGACGGGGAGGCGACGACGACACCGTGCTGGGTGGTGAACCACTCCTGGCAGGCGCCGGGGGCGTGGCCGGCGGCCGGGTCGATCCAGCCCTGCTGGCGGTCGTAGCGGAAGCGGGGCTCCTCGTGCGCGAACGGGAAGGCGACGTAGACCGATTCCTTGGCGGGTTCTCGCTCTTTCTCCAGGCGCACCAGCACGTCCACGCGGTCGTCGGCGTCCCTGAGCAGGATGTCCACCTCGACGTGCGGCAGGCTGGGCGCGCTGCCCACCGCCCGCACGCGCCAGCCGTCGTACGTGCGGCGCAGCCCGACGGGGCGCATGGCCGCCGGGAAGACCTCCGGCTCAGGCGGGTCGGCGTGCGGGAGGCGGCCGTCCAGGGAGGTGCGGGGTGCGGGCGGGTGGTGGTGCGGCTCGCCGCTGTGCCCGGTCACGACACGGGTGGAGGGGCCGTTGCGGACGTAGAGGACCTGGCCGAGGGGCCCGTCGAGCAGCGGGCGGCCGGTGGGCCGGTGGGTGAGGGCGAGCAGCGCGCCGGTCTCGGGGTCGAGCCCGGCCTCCCACCGAGGGGTGAGCAGGCGCGGCGGCACCGGCTGCCAGTCCCCGTCGTGAGAGCGCCGGGTGGCGCGGCGGCCGTCCTCCTCGCCCGGCGCGAGCGCGGCCGGGTCGGGCAGCGGGATCGTGCGGTAGCCGAAGGCGGGCACGTCGGCCACCGTCAGCCGGTAGCGGCGCAGGCCGGCGCAGTCGGACAGCACCTCGGCGGGCAACGGGGGCGGCGCGGTGGACTCGTACTCTACCTCCACGTCTCGCGTCCAGCTCAGCGGGTTGTGTACGAGCAGCGCCGGGCCCTGCGTGGTGACCAGCTCGCCGAGTTGGCTCAGCGCCCGGCGGCCCTCGTCCACGGCGGTGCGCAGGGCGGTGTGCACCTGGTGGCGCTTCCAGCCGAGCTGGTCGCCGACCTGCTCGCCGTGGGGGTGGGCGAGCGCGTGCGACCAGGTCCAGGTGTGCTCGGCGCCGAACAGCGCGCCCTCCCAGGCGGCGTCCAGCGCCGCCCGGTGGGGGCGGTAGGCCGGCTCGGCCCGCGCGACCAGGGCGGCCAGTCCCTCGGTGGCGGGCAGCGCGCTCTGCGCCCGACGGTGCTCGGCGACCACGGTGGCGCCGGTGCCGACGCCGTCCTCCCAGTAGCTGCCGCCGTCACCGCGCCACACCGGCAGCCGGTCGGCCAGGGGACGGACCGCGTCCAGGTAGTCGGCCATCGTGGAGACGATGATGCGGGGGTAGGCGTAGACGGCGTTCCAGCGGGCGGCGAAGCCGGCGTCGCCGTCGGCGAGGTCCTCGTTGTCGGCGTGGGTGCCGATGATCGCCAGGTCGTGCGGCAGGTAGCCGGGGCGTTCGTAGCGGGTCAGCAGGCGGCACAGGGAGTGGGCGCCGCCCTCGACGGTCTGCGGGTCGCCCACCATGAACCGCAACTGCGAGTAGGTGTCGGAGAAGTGCGTGAGCACGCGTGAGCCGTCCACGCCCTCCCACATGACGGGGCTGAGCAGGTGCTGCAGGTCGCTGTCGGCGTTGCCGCCGCGATGGTGGTTCTCGATGCCGACGAAGCCGCCGATGCCGAGCGCGGCCAGGATCGACGGCACGGCCGCGCTGTAGGAGGGCACGTCGGTGAGGTTGGCGTACGTGATGGGCACGCCGTGCTCGTCGCGCAGCCGCGCCGCCAGGTAGGCCGCCCGGTAGATCTCCTCCAGCGAGGCCACCCCCGACAGGAAGAGGCTGTGGAAGGCGTTGACCGCGATGCGGCCGTCGCGCAGCGCCTGGAGCACGCGCCCGGCGCTCTTGTCCGAGCGCGTGGCCAGGTACTGGGCCAGCACCAGCGAGCCGTCCACGGAGAAGGCGAAGCCGGGGTCGCGGTCCAGGGCGGCCACAGCGCGGTCGAGGTTGCGGCTGTGCAACTCCAGCACCTTGCCCTGGGTGTCGGTGTAGCCGACGTCGAGGTGCACGTGCGGGATGAGGTGCAGCGTCCACTTGCGGGCGGGCGTGAGGGTGAACGTCACGGGGTCGCCGCCATCAACCGTCACCTCGGCCGGGCCGCGCGCCTCGGGGACGGGGAAGCGTACGCGGGCCTGGCCGAAGTCTCGTCCGGGCAGGTCGAAGGCGTGGGTACGGCCGGCGAGGCGGACCTGCGCGCGGCGGGCGGGCAGCGGCACGGTGAGCTCGGCCAGCTCCCGGCCGTCGTGCAGGTAGAGCGGCGTGACGCGCAGCACGGGCCCGGGCAGCGGCGCGATCGCGGGTTCGAGGGTGATGGAGCGCCAGGTGATGCCGCTGCCGAAGTGGTGCCCGAACTGCTCGCGGTGCCGGGCCGGCCCCGGCCCGGGGATCGTGACGGGGCCGGTGGCGGCCTCGTGGTCCAGCGTCGTGGTGATGGCCAGGACGTGCTCTCCGGGCGGGAGCATCGAGCCGGGGATCGGCACGTCCAGCCGGACCTCGCCGGCGATGGGGCCGTGCCGGTAGACCTCGGCGCGGTCCTCGCGCCGCACCTCGGGGTGGACCAGCCCACGATGCGCGCCGTCGATCTCGAGCTCCAGGTCGGGGCAGGGGCCGTGCCCGGCCGTGAACTCCAGCCGCAGCGACCACCGCTCGCGGGACTCCCCCACGTGCAGCGGCAGCTCGATCCGGTGCGGCCGCCGGCCGGCAGCGGCGTCGAGCGGGCCCGGCTGGAACGGCGGGTCAGGAATCATGGCGCCGGCTCCAGATCGGGCAGGGAGAGCACGCTGCCGTGCTCTTCTAGGGCGGCGGCCAGGTCGGGGTAGCGGTAGTCCTGCACGGCCCGCCCGGTGCGCAGGGACTGGGCGGCCAGCTCGCCGGCGGCCTCACCGAGCATGCCGTAGTTCGGCTCCATGCGGGCCGACAGGCAGGCGACGTGGCTGGCGGAGAAGCAGACGGGCACGGCCACGTTCTCGATCCCGCCGCGGGCGGGGAACAGGCACTCGGCGGGGACCTGGTAGAGGTCGGCAGGCTCGTTGTACTCGGTGCCGCTGGGCGGCCCCTCCCCCGCGATCGTGTGCTCCCCCTCCGGGTAGAGCTGGACGATGTGGCAGTCGATGCCGTACTTCCAGCAGCACACCGGGGTCGCCTTGGTGTTGCCGGGGATGCGCAGGTCGTGCTGGGTGAGGACGTACTGGCCGATCATGCGGCGGCCCTCACGGACGTACAGGGCGTGCGGGAAGCCGGCACCGTACGGGCTGTCGGCGAACTCGTCGGCCGGCAGCCCGAACGCCCGTGTGTCGGCGCGGAACGACTCCGGCAGCGACGGGTCGTTGGCCAGCCAGTAGAGCATGCCTTGGTGCCAGCGCACGTGTTCGGCGATGACTTCCTCACGCCGGGCCCAGGTGCCGTCCGGGTAGTCCCACGACGCGCCCGGCAGGTCGAAGCCGATGAACAAGGCCTGGTTGGTCTGGTATTTGTCGCCGGGCGGCAGCAGGGCCGTGTGCGTGACGATGTCCGACAGGCCGGTGATGCCGCGGCGGCTGATGAGCTGGCCCAGCAGGCCGTACAGGGCCGGGTCGTACCCCTCGGGCCTGGGGAAGGGCAGCCGGTCGTCGGCCTTGGACAACACGCCGCGGAAGTTGTACGCCTGGGTCTTGGCGTCGCCCTCGCCGGGCGGCTCGGCCGGGGGCGGGCCCACCGGGTAGCCGGCGTTGGGCGAGAACTCGCTGCGGCGCAGCGCCCGGTGGGGCAGCACGCCGGCGAACGGCTCGTCGTAGCGGGAACGCGGTTCCCGCCCGTACGTGTACGGTACGCCGGCGGCGGCCATGAGGTCGCCCTCGTAGGAGGCGTCGATGAAGAAGCGGGCCCGTCGGCCGAGCACCGCCTGGATGCGGCGGCCCCGCGTCTCGACGTCGGCGGGGCCGTGGATGCGGGTGCCGGTCACCACCTGCGCGCCTGCCTCGGCGAGCAGTCGCCGGGCGACCCGCTCGGCGGCCTTGGGCTCGAAGCGGTAGCGGGGCTCCGCGGCGCCGTACTCGTGGCCGATGCCGCGGAAGAAGCGGTCGCGGGTGAGCCCGGCCAGGGCCTCGATGACGTTCGGCGGGTCGCTCTTGACCAGTCCGCCGGCGACGATGCCCCCTACGTGCCCGGTCGGTTCCAGGATCAGGCTGCTCAGGCCGCGCAGGCGCAGCCGGAGCGCGGCCATGATGCCGGCTAGCGTCGCGCCGTAGATGAGAACGTCGTGCTGCTCCGTCGACGGCCTCATGCGCGCCGCTCGGGCAGGACGTAGGTGGGGGTGGCGTGCTTGCGGGCCTGGGAGGGGCGCATGACGGCGATCTCTTCCGGCCAGGCCACGGGGACGCCGAGGGTGCCGGTGAGCAGCCGCTGCAGGTCCTCGGTCAGGGGCGTGGAGTCGGCCACGGCGTGCGGCTCGGTGCCGCGGCTCAGGCAGAGCGCCGACAGCGCGCCGACGGCCTCGCCGATGCTCCACTCCACCGGGTGCAGCCGGTAGCTGCCGTTGGTGATGTGGGTGGTGCCGATGTTCTTGTTGGCCGGCAGCAGGTTGCGCATCCGGACCGGGACGAGCGCGCCCAGCGGGAGCTGGAAGGGGTAGACCTCCAGGTTGACGTAGTTGATGCCGGCCGTGCTCGGGTGCAGGTCGATGTTGTAGTGGCCGACGCCCACCGAGTCGGCGAACCGCTCGGCCCCCGCACCCTCGGGGCGGTCCACGACCGCGATGTGCTGCTCCAGCACCGTGAACCGGGCCTTGATGCGGCGCGACTCGCGGATATAGGCGGCCTTCGCCATCCCGTCGGCCGTGCCGGTCAGGTCGGGACGCAGCCGCAGGCCCGGATAGCCGTGCCCACCGTCGCGCCGCGGCGCCTCGGTCTGCATCCAGTGCAGGTACGACAGCGACAGCTCCTTGCATCGCTGCAGCGCCTTCTCCCGGTCGGCACCGGGGCCGAGCAGCGGTGCCTCCCAATAGTCGATGTTGGGCCAGTTCACCAGCGTGATGTCGGTGTCGATGAGCCCGCGGTCGAACTGGGTGCGGGCCCGGATGCGGCGAAAGTGCCACAAGTCGGCCAGGCTCACGGCGTCCATGTCGCCTTCGAAGATGCGGTTGACCCGGCCCTTCATGGTATGGATGTCGATCTTCTCCCAGGACAGCTGCGGGCCCGGCCAGAAGGGGTCGACGTGGGTCTTCCAGTGGTCGTAGGAGGCGGGCTTGTCGATGACGTGCTCCTCGCCGGGCCGGTACTCCAGCGGGAAGCACCAGGTGATCGCCTGCTGGTCCATGGGGTCGGCCACCGGGGCGGCGTACGGCTCGCCGGTCTCGTCCTGAGACTCGGCGCCGATGACGTGCTCGGTGCCGGTGAGCTCCAGCAGATCGCCCAGCTCGGTGGCGTCGGCGACCAGCGGGGCGGTGACCGTGGTCAGCTCGCCGGTTCGGGTGCCGCGCAGCGTCACGGAGGTCACCCGGTCACCTTCGGTATCGGCGCCGACGGGGACGGTGTCGAGCAGGACGGTGATCCGGCCCGCGGAGACGTACGGCATGAGCATCTCCTCCAGGGCCGCCAGCGCCACCCGCGGCTCGACGCAGAGCTTGCTCACGTTTCCCAGGCCGGGGTTGAGCACCTCCTGGGCCGCCACCTCAGGCAGGAGCGGGTAGTTGCGCCGGTAGTAGTCGCGGATGCGGTTGCGCAACTCCCGGTAGCCGGCGGACACATGCGGCGTCTCGATCCACGGATGCTCGTCCGACGGCACGGCCTGCGCAGTGAGCTGACCGCCCAGCCAGTCCGTCTCCTCGGTCAGCAGCACTCGATGGCCAAGGCGGGCAGCCGTCAGCGCGGCCGCCACTCCCCCGAGCCCGCCACCCACCACCAACAGGTCAACCTTCAGTTCACTCATTGCTAATTTGCTAGCTTTCTCTGTGCCAGGTCGTCAGGTTTCGCACATGTTAAGCCGGGGCCAAATCCAGATGTCAATAGCTAATAGATATGCAAATATCAGCACTGGACAGACTCTCTATTACTGATGCAGAATCGGGGGCATGTCGCGATCAAGGGGGAGAGGGCCCAGCCAGGCGGACATCGCACGGGAGGCGGGCGTGTCGCAGTCGACCGTCTCGATGGTGCTGACCGGCTCGGGCGACCTCGGCCGCATCTCGGCCGAGACACAGCGCAAAGTACTCAGGGCCGCCCGGCAGCTCAAATACGTCTCGGCGAGCCAGCAACGCGCGACGGCCGGCCCGCGACAGGCGCCTCTGCTGCTCGGCGTGCACACCTTCGAGCCGATCTTCCCCACCAGCGCCAGGGACTACTACTTCGAATTCCTGCAGGGCATCGAGGAACAGGCGGGGATCGAGGGCTGCAACCTCGTCCTGTTCACCGCGGCCCCGAACGAGGACGGCGTGCGCCGCCTCTACAGCGGCTCCATGAACGGGCTGCGCCAGGCCAACGGCAGCCTGCTGCTCGGCCACCACACCCACCGCGAGGACCTGGCCCGGCTTGCCGCCGATCGGCACCCGTTCGTCTACATCGGCCACCGCGAGGTCCCTGGCACGGAGATCTCCTACGTCGGCGGCGACTACCGGGCCGCCACCGGCCGAATCGTGGACGACCTCGTCGGTCTGGGCCACCGCACCTTCGCCTACCTCGGCGAGGCCAAGCGCGACGAGCCGCAGACCGACCGGTGGGAGGGCTTCCGCGCGGCCCTGGAGCGTTTCGGCCTGCCCGTCCCCGAACCGCTCTTCGCCCGCCCCGACGATCTGACCGCCCAATGGCTGGATCAGGCCGTGCGCGACGGCGCCACCGCCGTCCTCGTCGAGGCGGTCAGCCTGGTCCGGGTGCTGGCCGCCATGGCGAGGCTGCGCAGCATCGACATCCCGGCCGACCTGTCGCTGGTGCTGCTGGTGGACGACCCCGGAGGCGAGTCGGGCCTCGATCCGCTCGCCACGCTGTGCATCCCCCGCAACGCCATGGGCCGCCGCGCGGTCAGCCTCCTGACCTCGCAGATCACCGATCCGGTCGGCGACTACGAGCGGCAGATCCTGCTACCGTGCACTCACACGTTCGACGGCACCGTCGCCCCTCCGCGTGAAACGGCTTGACGTCACTGCGTACGGCCGAGCCACCTCCGCCAACTTCAACGGGGGCGAGGAACCGGCGGACAGCCGTTGGCGCTGAGAAGGATCAAGACGCTGCGCCCGCCGATAATTCCATCCACGCAGGTCAGGTGGCATGTGAGTATTCATGAAGGACGCCACTGAGCCGGTCTCGCGTTCAGGTCGATGATTCGCCCGGGATTAGCGATCTGGCCCGGAACGGGACGCAGTGGGGCTGGTTGGTCCAGGGCTTGGTGGGCTCGGTGGCGAAGGAGCACCTGATCATCATGCCGCACGTTTTCTTCTCCTGATGGTCGGAACTCACGCACGCCGCTCGAAGGCCTACACGGCAATGACCTGGGTGAATGTAATTATCGGCAGGTGCACAGCCGCTGAAACCCTTCAGCGCGAGCATCAACACGTCCAGCCGAGATAACGGAAGTTCCGACCATGGTACGAACATGATCCACCGTTAGCCGCTTTTGCTCGCATCTCGGCTCTACCCCACCGTTGAGCCCCTTTCGTCCTGCGCCGAGGCGTGCGGAGCGTCCTTGGCGCGGCAGGACCGGCCGGTGAGCATGTTGGTGCCGGCGTCGGTGATGACCGAGTCGAGCCGGTTGCGCGTGTCGGTCAGGTCAGCGATCTGCTTGTCGATGTGGTCGCGCTGGGCAGCCAGCCGGACAAGCAACTCGGGCGTGGCGCGACCGTCGACGACGCACGGGATGAGCTCGACGATGGTCTTGCTGGACAGGCCCGCGTGGTACAGCTGCTGAATCAGCCGGACCCTGTCCACCGCGCCGTCGGGGTAGTAGCGCTGACCGCTGGAGCTTCGTTCGGCGGCGAGCATGCCCTGCTGCTCGTAGTACCGCAGGGACCGGACGCTGACGCCCGTCCTGGCGGCGAGCTCCCCGATGCGCATCCGATCCCCTCCGTGAGGTGCGGCACACACCCTTGCCTCTGACATCGATGTCAGGTTTTAGCGTACCCGGCGTGGGACTGATCGTCTCCATCCCACTCCGGCCGCGAACCGCCACGAACTGGCCACCGAACAGAAACCAAGGAAGGAATCACCTATGACCCCTTCAGAAACCGCGACCGGCATCACCAGCGGCCTCGCCGCCGCCCCAATCGTCTCGGTCAAGCCGATCGTGCTGCCCGCCCCCGAGCGCGGCGAGGACCTGCACGTGCGCGTGTCCGCGCCGGTCACCGGACGCGACCTGCCGATCATCGTGTTCGCGCACGGCTTCGGCTCGAACCTGGACGGCTACGCGCCCCTCACCGACTACTGGGCCGCCCACGGCTTCGCCGTGATCCAGGCCACCCACCTGGACTCCAGGAGAGTGAAGATCGCCCCGGACGACCTCCGCAAGCCCCGGACGTGGCGGATTCGCGTCTCCGACATGAAGCGCATCCTCGACGACCTCGACGTGCTGGAAGCCGCCGTCCCCGGTCTGGCCGGACGCTTGGACCGCGGCCGCATCGCCGCGGCCGGGCACTCCTTCGGCGGCCACACCGCCGCAATCCTGCTGGGCCTGCGTGTCACCGACCCACAGACCGGGGCCGCCGAAGACCTATCCGATCCACGGGTCACGGCGGGCGTCCTGCTGGCCACGGCCGGGCGGGGCGGTGATCACCTGACCCCGTACGCCGCCGAGAACCTCCCCTGGCTGCGGGAGGTGGACTTCTCCCACCTCACGGCGCCGGCCCTGGTAGTCGCCGGCGACAAGGATCACCTCCCGGTGACCACCCGGGGACCGGAATGGACCGCCGAGCCCTACACCTTCAGTCCCGGCGACAAGAGCCTGCTCACCGTCTTCGGCGGGGAGCACCTCCTTGGCGGCATTTCCGGCTACGACGCTGCCGAGACCACCGACGAGAACCCGGAACGCGTCGCCCTCGTCCAGCAGGTCACCCTCGCCTACCTGCGCCACGTCCTCGGCATCGACAGCTCCACCTGGACCGCCGCGCAAGCGGCCCTCACCGACACCCCCCACTCGATGGGACGACTCGAATCCAAGTGAGGCCCCGTAAGGGTCGGCGCGCCAGAGGCGAAGCGGCCGAGATCATCGGGCATCCCCGTCCCGGCGCGCCGGACGGTGCGGCGGCCGGCCGGGGAGATGTTGTGCAGTTCGTCGACCAGGACCAGTCCGCAGCGGCTGTCGGCAGATGGCGCCAACCGCGTGCCGGTTGAGCAGCACCAGACGTCGCCCTCAGGTCAGTGTGGCGGACGGCGGAGGTGGCCACCACCAGCAACCGCGCAAGGTGGTCACCAGGGCACTGTCATTTAGGGCGATGTCTCATCAGCTTGACCGAACGCCATTCAAAGTGACAGTGCCAATCCGAGCACGCTTCGGGAGAGGCCTGGATGGTTGCGGGATGCGGCATCGCCGCACTCATCTCGCTGATCTACGGCAGGTGGCGGCCGACGACAGGGGGTGTCGGCGTGGATCCATGGCGCCGCCTCGCTCTCCTGCTGCAGCCCCCGATGACGTGGACCGTCCCCGCACCCACCCGGGATGAACCGGGAGAACAGCGCGATGTAGTGGCTCGGCATGGTGGTGACGAGCCTCTGCTTGAACCGGCCGGAACCTGCCCGGGCGCGCCGCGAGAGCTGCGTGGCGCCCTGGATGAACCGGGTGCTCGCGTGGTCTCGGGCGGGCGAGCCGTGAGCCCTGATGACGCCGCCAGGGCATCGGGCCCGGCGACCCGTGGCAGGTCGCCGGGCCGGTAACCGGTGGTCAGCTCGGAATGGCGCTGCCCTCGCAACCTTTGGCGATCCGGCTTGTCTCGAAGTAGCGCACCACGTCGGCGGCGCACTTGGGCACCCGGGTGGTCGACACGTGCACGTCGTCGGCGACCGTATAGACGGTGCCGCCGATGGCGCGCCGTGTCTGCAGCGTCCAGTCGTAGGCGGACATGAACTCGTGCAGGTGCCCCGCCAGCACCAGTGACCCGCTGCTCCGCTTCAA
Organism: Nonomuraea sp. GTA35; assembly: GCF_041950525.1. Classification (NCBI taxonomy): domain Bacteria; kingdom Bacillati; phylum Actinomycetota; class Actinomycetes; order Streptosporangiales; family Streptosporangiaceae; genus Nonomuraea; species Nonomuraea sp. GTA35. The sequence continues at coordinate 149,854 of NZ_JBGNUV010000016.1, forward strand.
CGTGGCCTGCTGCACCGGCAGCGGCCAGCCGGGACACATGACAGGCAGTCCCCAGGACCGGCCGGTCGCCGGATGGCGCTTCACGAGCTGCTGGTAGTCACGCCAGGCGGTGTCGAAACCGGCCCGGCTACTGTCCTCGTTGCACGCGACGGCCAAGTTCATGGTCCTGTTCAGTGTCTCAGGCGCGCCGGGCACGGGCGTCCCCATCATCGGTGCGCCGAGCAGCTCCTTGACAGCGGGCGGGGCGGTGCTGCCCGTGGCCGTCCGCAGTTCGGCCAGCGCCTTGCCCGCGCGCACCCACTCGGTCGAGTTGCGCCTGGCCAGGTCGGCGACGGCCGAGCCGTCGATGGGCCGCTGCACGTCGGTGTAGGCCTTGGGGCTCCTGTCGTACGCGCGGGCCAGCTTCGCCACCTCCTCGCGCACCTTCCGTGCGGTGGCACCGAGATCGTAGGTCCCGTCGCGGCGGGCCAGCCAGGCGGCCATGCGCCCGAAGTTGCGCTCGGCCGCCTCCGCGCTGCCCCTGGCATGCTCGTCAATGCGGGTCCACGGCGGCGCCACGCTGTCCAAGAAGGCCCGTCCGGTGTGCCCAGGGAACAGGCTGCGATACACCATGCCCAGATAGGTGCCCCAGGAGAAGCCGAGCAGGTTGAGTTTGCTCTCACCCAGCGCGGTCCGTACCAGGTCCAGGTCCTTGGCCACGCTCTCGGTGGTGAGCTGTCCGAGGAAGGCGGGGTCAGAGCGTCCGCACTTCTGGTTGGCGACGACCTGGGCGTCGTATATCTTCCTGGCCGCCTCCTCGGTCAGCGGGCCGGGCTCCTGCGGGCCTATCGGCGAGAAGGTGCAGGCGACCTTGGTGCTGTTCCCGACCCCGCGCGGATCAAAGCCGATGATGTCGTATCGCTTGTTGAGCCCCGCCATCTCCTCGTTCCTGAGCGCGGCCCGCAGGACCGGGTCCAGGTATCCGCTGTTGCCCGGCCCGCCCGGCAGGACGGCAATGGCGCCGAGCCGGTGGGCCTCGTCCGTGGCGGCCAGCCGGCTCACCGCGATGTCGATCTTCCGGCCGCCAGGGTCACGATGGTTCAGCGGGACGCTGACCGTCCCGCACTCCAGACGCTTCATCAAGGAGCGGAACGCCGCGACCTTGCCCTCCGCCACGCCCAAACTGCGGATCACCTCATCGGAGTAGGCCGGGCAAGATTTCCACTGCGCGGAAGACACACCGAAGCTCGGGCTGGGATTCGCGATGACGCTCGCGCTCGCGGCGACGGAAGCGGTGGCGCCCGCCGCGGAAGGATGCGCCACCGACCCCGCCAGCGCCAGGGCCAGTGCTGTCAGTGAAGTTCGGTACGTCATGCGGATCAGTAGTAGAGCAGCGGTTGTTTCCTTGCCGTTTCCATGAGGATGGTCGCCCGCCCTACGCAGATCTCAAGATCCACGCCGAACTGCCAGGTTCGATGGGTCTAGACAATCGCTGTTCCTGCGGCTGACCGGCATATTGTTACTTAGGCCGCCGTCTAATTAACGGAGCCGAGCAGCATTCAATGTGCCAGTACACCGGTTGAATTCGTAGGCTCGGTCATGGATTTGGCGGGGTGTAGAGGGTGAGCCCGGTCTGGGTCAGACATCCGTTGAGCAGGTGAGGCCGGTACTGGGTCTTCTTCAGCTTGCGTTTGACGCAGCCCATGGTTGCGTCCCGGCGCCCCCACCAGCGCAGACCGGCTGTTCTGCCACCCCTACGGGCGCGGCAAGCACCAGCACGAGATGATCCCGGGCTGGCCGTACTCGGTGATCGCCGCGCTGGAGACCGGCCGCACCTCCTGGACCGCGGTGCTGGACGCCATCCGACTGCGCCCGGACGACGATGAGGCCACTGTCACCGCCACCCAGGTACGTCACCTGGTCATCCGGTTGATCGGCGCCGGGCATCGGCACGAGGGCGACCCCGCCATCCCCATCGTCTTCGACGCCGGCTACGACGCCGCCCGCCTGGCCTTCCTGCTGGCCGATCTGCCTGTCGAAGTGCTCGGACGACTGCGCAGCGACCGTGTGCTCCTCCGAGCGGCGCCCTCGCGTGGCCCGCGCCGCCGACGCGCATGCCTCCGAAGAGGGGCTCGGAGTCGGGCAACACCTCGTGCTCCAGATGCTCGACGCCGTCGGCCCCTGCCCCCAGCAGACGCTCGGCGAAGAACTCCGGATCGACCGCAGCGTCATGGTCGGCGTCTGCGACGACCTGGAGCAGGCGGGCCACGTCCGTCGGGAACGCAACCCCGGCGACCGGCGATCCTACGCCGTCACCATCACCGAGCCAGGCCGCCGGCGGCTCGCCGAGGCCCAAGCCTCGATCCCGGCCTTCCTCGAGGACACCTTCCACGCCCTCACCCCCGACGAGCGCGGCCAGTTGAGCGCGATCCTCGCCAAACTCCTGCAGGCCGGAACAGCTCGTTGTGGCCGAGGCGAGCGGCCTTCGCATACCCATGTGCGCGCAGGAGTTCGCGCAGTTCCTCCGCGCTCGTGTCCGTGCGTTCGCGCTGTTTGACCTCGACCAGCACGGCACGCGGCCGCAGGGTGCGAAGCGAGCGGCTCATGCCGGTGAGCACGGCGGCCTCGGCGCCCTCCACGTCGATCTTGACGACGTCGAGGCGGCTCAGCCCCGTCTCCTCGGCCCAGGCGTCGAAGGTGCGCACCGGGACCTGCTCGACCAGTGCCGCATCGCCGTACTGGGACCGCACTCCCGCGTCGGCGGCGTCGTAGCGCGCGTCGCCGTACAGGCCCGCCGTTCCGGGGCGGGCGCCCAGCGCGGTCTGCACGACCTCGACCCGCAGGCGGTTACGGTGGGCGGCGGCGCGGAGCTTGGTGGCGGAGTCCGAGGCGGGTTCGAAAGCGACCACCCGGCCGTCCGAGCGACGCAGGATACGGGCGGCGGCGAGTGCGTGTACGCCGATGTGCGCCCCGACATCGACCACGACGTCCCCAGCCTGGAGTTCCCGGCGGAGGAACCGCAGGACATCGGGCTCGTAGCGTCCGGTGTAGTACAGGATGGCCTGGAGGTTGTCGCGCAGGTCCAGCTCCAGCCTCAGCCCGTTCCTGCGGACGCGGACCGTCGCGGCCCACCGCGGCGGGATCTTGCCTAGGCCGGGATTCTCGCCCGCCAGCCTGGGTGAGATCCGGTACGCGGCCTTCCCATAGCCGGATTCGCGCATCGCCTGTGTACCGGCGAGAAGCCGGGCGGCCCTCCTGGCCGCACTTGGCGGCAACCGCCGCAGCAGCCTCCAGACGCCGTGGAGTATCCGGCCATCACGCATGGCGACCATACCGTCATCACATCAGCCCGGAGGCGAATCGGCACGCAGTCCGCCGCCGAAGAGTTGCACGCGCAATGAGGTGAGGCGTCGCCAGCAGACGAGTGCGCAGGCCAGCTCGAGGAAGGCCTCGTGGATGTCGGCGCGGACCTCCCGGGCGGATGCGCAGGCGTCGAAAGGCATGCAGCAGAGCGAACATCTGCTCCTCGACAACGAGGACATGGCCCTCATCAAGGGGCATCGCGGCCGGCACATCAGATGCGGCTTCGCTCTCCAACTCGTGACCGTTCGTTACCTGGGATGCTTCTGGCTGATCCGCTGGAGGTGCCGAACGAGGTCCTGGACGTCGTCGCCGCCCAGTTGGGGATCGAGGATCGATCCAGCGTCAAGCGTTACACCGAGCGGGACAAGACGCGGCTGGAACATACCTGGGAGATCGCCCAGGCGTTCGGGCACGCCGGGCCGCGACGTGGTGCTCCTCGCGCCGGGCGACAACCCTCGGGGGTAAGATCAGCCGGATCAATTGATCTCATACAGGTCAGCGCCGTGGTGGTCGGTGGGTGCGCTGACGTGTCCGTCATGCCACGGACACGTCCGTTCCCGGCCGGGTGGCGGATCGTGGTCCGGGGCATGACCCGACCCACAGGAGAAACACGTGTCCGACCACCCATCCACCCGCTCCGTCGACGCGATCGTCGTGGGCGCCGGCCTGGCGGGCCTGACCTGCGCCCGTGACCTGCACCGCCATGGCCTGGACGTCGTCGTGCTGGAAGCCCGCAACCGCGTCGGCGGGCGCGCTACCAGGGCACCATCCCGCGCCTGAGCCCGCTCGCCCTGCTGGACGCCGCCCAGGCGCAAACCCGGTTCGAACGGCTCGCCCGCAGAATCGACACCGAGGCGCCCTGGCGCAGCCCCGACGCCGAGGCTCTGGACGGCCAGGCTCTCGAAACCTGGATCCGCCGCACCACGTGGACCCGGGCCGGGCGGCGGCTGTTCACCATGGTCTGCCAGGGCGGTCTGGTCCTGCCGGCCCGGTGAGCTGTCCCTGCTGCACGCGCTGTTCTACGCCCGCTCCGCCGGAAGCCTGCAACGCGTGATCGCTGTGAAGGGTGGCACGCAACAGGACCGCCTCGACGGCGGCGCGCACGAACTGGCCGTCCGCCTCGCGCGCCGGCTCGGCGACCGCATCCACCTGGGCACCCCGGTCGATCACATTGTCCAGGATGTGCACGGCGTCGAGGTCACCGCCGGCGAGCTGGCGGGCGGCGCACGTCGTGGTGGCCATCCCGTCCACACTGTCCGGCCGCATCACCTACGAGCCGGCCCTGCCAACGGCCCGCGACGGCCTGACCCAGCGGCTGCCCATGGGCAGCGTGATCAAGTGGGTGGCCGTCTACCCCTGGCCGTTCTGGCGCTCGTCCGCGCTCAGCGGCCAGGCCACCAGCCTGCGCGGGCCCCTCAGCGCAGTCTTCGACAGTAGCCCGCGCTCGGGTGAACCGGGCGTCCTGCTCGGCTTCGTCGAAGGAGGCGAGGCCCGTACCATGACCGCCCGCCCGGCACACCAGCGCCGAGCGGCGGTCGTCGATCAGCTGACCCGGCTGTTCGGCCCACCGGCCGCCGCCCCGCCGAGCAGGACTGGGGCGCCGAGCCGCACACGCGCGGCGCCTACTCCGCGGTCTTCCCGCCCGGCACCTGGACCCAGTACGGCCACGGGCTCCGCTCCCCCGTGGGCCGCATCCACTGGGCCGGGTCCGAGACGGCAACCGGCTGGTACGGCTACATCGAGGGCGCCATCGGGTCGGGTGAAGCGGCGGCGACCGCGGTCATCATCTCTGATCAACCGGCAGGCGTGAGGGGTGGGAGCCGATGTGCGAGCTCCCACCCCTCACGCTCCGGTGACGAGAATGACCTTGCTCATGGTGTTTCCCTTTCAGATGCCGTGATCGGCACCTGGTGTGTGCGGTGGTGCGTTCCGGCCGGTTTCCCCACCTCGACATCGAGGGTGTGCCCGGCCCCGAGCACGTACCCTGGATCGACCCCGGCCCATCCGGCCTGGCGAACGGCCCGGTGTCAGCGGCTTCACCGATCAGAAATCCTCCGCCACGCCGTCAGTTCTGTTGGCCCTCTCGCACCGGTGGAAGGATTGATGACCATGACCGACGCCAGACTGCTGGGCGCCGACGAGACCACGTTCATCGCGGCGGCCCGCTCAGGCGACACGGCGCGGTTCGCGCTCATCACGGAGCGCCACCGGCGTGAGCTGCAGGTGCACTGCTACCGGATGCTCGCCAACTACGAGGACGCCCAAGACATGACGCAGGAGACGTTCCTGCGGGCGTGGAACAAGCGGGAGTCGTTCAAGGGCCACGCTGCGCTGCGGACCTGGCTGTACCGGATCGCGACGAACGCCTGCCTCGACTTCCTGGAGAAGCGCAACGACCGCACACCCGTGCCTGCCGGGCTGCCGGGCGGGGGCTCGGAAGTGCACTACCTGCAGCCCTACCCGGACCGGATGCTCCCGGAGGACCCGCAGGAATCGGTGGTGGCGCGGGAGACGATCGAGCTGGCGTTCATCGTCGCCGTGCAGCATCTGCCGCCGCGACAGCGGGCGGTGTTCATCTTGCGCGACGTCCTCGGCTGGCCGGCGTCGAAGGTCGCCAGCGCCCTCGAGCTGACCGTCGCGTCGGTGACCAGCGCGCTGCAGCGGGCGCGCGTGACGATGCGCGAGCAGCTGCCCGACCGCCGCCTCGACTGGCGGAGCCCCGCCACGCAGGAGCTGTCGGATGACGAGCGCAGCGTGGTGAAGTCGTACATGGACGCCCATGAGCGCAACGACCTCGACGGGCTGATGGCCCTGCTGCGCGACGACCTGCGTTTCACGATGCTGCCCGATCCTGGCGCCTTGGTCGTCACGGCCGAGGACGCGGTGGACGGCTGGGTCTCCAGTGGGCTCTTCCGGCGCGGCTACGACGACTGGCGCTGCATCGCCACGACGGTCAACCGCATGCCTGCCGCCGCGCTGTACCTCCGCGGCCCCGGCGACCCGGAATACCGTTTGTTCACCATCGCGGTCCTGCACATCGTCGACGGGAAGATCACCGAGCTCACCGGATTCGACGCCACCGACAAACCATGGCTGAGCCTGCCCGCGACGCTGTGATCGGACAAGCCCGCATCGTCGACGAGTCCAGCGCACGGGCAGGCGTCACCGTTGGCTTCATCTGCAGCGAGTCGGTCAACAGCTCACTCGAAACGCTCGCCGAGGGTCACGGTGAGCACGCCAGGAAGAATTTCGGCCTGGCGTGACGAGCCGAGCATGTGGCCCGTGCTCGTCGCCTCCTCTCGTATCGGGTCATCATCACGCCGCCGGGAAAGGTCCGCGTCTCGACCAGGGGTCCTCGGCCTTGAGCCGGGTGATCTCGGCGACCGCGTCGCCGGTGATCAGGCGGGTGTTCCAGTCGACCTTGTCGATCGGCGATGAGTCCGGTCCGTCCCCTCCGCTCCAGCCGAGGTCGTCGCCGGGCGCGGCGATGTAGCCGTCCAGGGTCATGTTCATGCCGAAGATCAGTGTCCGCATCGTGCCAGCCCCCTGCGAGTCGATCTCACTCGTACAGACGGTGGCGGCGCGGCAACCTCATCGGTGCGCGATCTGCGTCCGCAGAGCGCTGCCGACTGTGCCGCGGCGCCCGCCATCACCGAGACCGGATCGCCCGCGACAGGGTGGCCTTGCCGACGCCTGCCTCGCGGGCGATGCAGGCCATGGAGACGCCGAGGCCGTGGCTGGCGAACAGGCGGCGGGCGGCGGCCACGATGCGTTCGCGGTTGCGTTCGGCGTCGGCGCGCAGCCCCGGTCCGGGCTGCGCGCCGGAAGGCTCGCGAGCGTCGGCGGGAAGATCCATGCCGTCCACTCCACCCAAGTGGAACAACCTACCCATTTCTGTTGCTACGCTGGGCAGCACAAAACGGGTAACCCGTTCCACTTCGAAGGGTGCAGCTTGTGCCACGATCATGGCCGACACCGATGCGCAGCCCCTGACCGCCCAGCCGCCGCCGGCGCGCCGCGCGTCCCGGTCACCGGCGCCTATCCGCTGGAGCGGGCCCCGGAGGCGTTCGCCTCGTTCGGCGCGGGCGCGCTCGGCAAGCTCGCCGTCACCTGCTCCTGATAATCCCGTCCCTCCCCTCCACGGAAGTGATCTGATCGTGCCCTCCATCGCCATCGTCGGCGCCGGCCCCGGCATGGGCCTGGCCATCGCCCGCACCTTCGGCAGCCGCGGCTTCGACGTCGCCCTCATCGCCCGCACCAAGGACAAGCTGGAGACCCTGGTCGGCCAGCTCGAAGCAGACGGCGTCAACGCCGCCGCGTTCCCCGCCGACGTGCTGGACCGCCCCGCCCTGGCCGCCGCCCTCGACGCGGCGGCCGACCGCTTCGGCGGCATCGACGTGCTGGAGTACTCCCCGGCGCCGCACTCTCCGGTGCCCGGCCTCACCATGGCCGTCCCCAGCGAGGTCACGGTGGACAATCTGCAGCCGCAGATCGAGTACAACGTCTACGGCGCGCTGACTGCCGCCCGCGCGGTGCTGCCCGCCATGCGGCAGGCCGGCGCCGGGACGCTGCTGTTCACCACCGGCGGCGGCTCGGTGCACCCGATCCCGATGCTCGGCAACGTCAACGCCGCCGCCGCGGCGCTGCGCAACTGGGTGCTCAACCTGCACAACGAGCTGGCCGGCAGCGGCGTGTACGCCGCGCACGTGGCGATCGGCACCTGGATCGGTGAGGGCGGCCCCGAAGGCATCCCCGCGGCCACGCCCGAGCAGATCGCCCCTCTGTACTGGGAGTTGTACGAGCGCCGCGACCAGCCCGAGCTCGTCTTCAACGGCTGAGGCGGCCGACCGCACCCCGCCAGGCGGGAGCACCGCGCGCCGGGCTCCCTCTCACCCCCTACCGTCAAGGAGATTCCGCGATGAACGTCGTCCTGTGGATCGTGCAGGCCGTGCTGGCCGCCATGTTCGGCATGGCCGGAGTGATGAAGTCCACCCAGCCCAAGGACAAGCTCGTCCCCCGGCTGCCGTGGGTGGAGGACTTCTCCGCCGGCACCGTCCGCCTCATCGGCATCGCCGAGTTCGCTGCCGCGCTCGGGCTGATCCTGCCCGCGGCCACCGGTATCGCCCCGATCCTGACCCCGCTGGCCGCGACCGGCCTGGCCGTGGTGATGGTCCTGGCCGCGCTCACCCACGCCCGCCGCAAGGAGCCCGCCGCGATCGCCTTCAACGCGGTCCTGTTCCTGCTGGCCGCGTTCGTCGCCTGGGGCCGCTTCGGCCCCTACAGCTTCTGACCCCGCTCTGCTTCTGCCGCGAGGAGCCACCCATCTGATGCGTGTCACCGTCTTCGGCGCGACCGGCGGCATCGGCCGCCTGCTCGTCCAGCAGCTCCTGGACGCCGGCCACCAGGTCACCGCGCTGGTCCGCAGCCCGGCCAAGCTCACCCTCACCCACCCGAACCTGAACGTCATCGCCGGGCAGCTCTCCGATACCGCCGCCGTCCGGCAGTCCGTCCAGGGCACGGACGCGGTGATCAGCGCGCTCGGCCCCTCCCTGAAACGCTCAGCCACGGGCACTGGAAGAGCATCCACCGCACTGCCCACCAAATCCTCACCCCGATGCCCAACTGACAGTCCACACGGCGGAGCTCCGCCCAACGCGGGCGCTTCCCGCCGTCGTGCGCACCACCGGTTCGATCGGGACTCCGAAGGGACACCATCATGAAGAAGCTCAGCGGCAAGACCGCTCTCGTCGCCGGCTCCAGCCGGGGCATCGGCCGCGCTGTGGCAGCCGGCCTGGCCCGCGAGGGAGCCCTGGTCGCCGTGCACCACGCGCGCAGCAAGCAGGCCGCTCAGGAGACCGCCGACGTGGTGGTCTTCCTCGCCACCGATCAAGCGCGCTGGATCACCGGGACGTTCGTCGACGCCACCGGCGGTAGCCTCCTCGGCTTGGCAGGCCTGTCCCGCTCGCACGGTGAATCGGGGTCAACACCCTGCTGGCGGGCTCCTACGGCGCGGCGGTCGTGCTGACCAGCGCAGACGCCTGACCCGCCGCCACGATCCGAGCCAACCATCACCACGGCGCCCACCTCATCGGCATCGCCCTGGGCCGCCGCCTGTTCAAGGCCCGACCGCTCAGCGAGTGCGGCCTGGATGGCCATGAACATCGCCGGAGGCCTGGCCGCGCTCCTCGCCACCCGCTGGCTCTGGCCCGATCCGAAGCCCCGGCAGCCCCAGCAGCCCCGGTAGCCGCCGGACGGCCGTGGCCGTCCTACGCGGCGGCCAGTCTCTCCAGCTCCGGGAGCGCGGGCAGCTCGAACTCCACGCCCGCGGGCACCTTGCCCGCCCGGTCGTCCTCCTGCTGGCCCGCCCAGTGCCGCAGCGCCTCCAACGGCGTCAGGCCGTTCGCCTTCGCCCAGCGCAGGCGCTGGATCCAGCCGATGGAGGAGTTGACGGCGTCGTCGCCGCCGTCCTCCCGGCGGAGGTATCCGGCCGCGTCGTCGGTGACGGCGGCCCACAGGTAGCCGACGACGGTCTCGCGCAGGACGACAGGGACATAACGGACGGCGGAGGATGTCGTCCTCGGATAGCTCTCCGGCATCCGCACAGTCTGGAACTGGGGGTCGTCCTTCAAAGACACCGCTGTCTCCCCTTCGTCACTCCGACCCCTCGGGCAGGATCCAGCCGAACACGTGCCACCTGCCGTTCTTCCTCTGCACGTCCTCCACGTACCATGACCGACCGCTGCCCAGCAGCAGCTCCCGCTCCTTCGGATGCTCACTGATCGGGCCCAGGTAGAGGGCGGGGGTGTTCTCGGGCACCCGCAGATGCAGGATGACCTCCTTTCGCCAGTACGGGTCCCTGCCGATGCTCGTCGACAGGAAGGCCGGGTCCCGCTGCACGGTGCCCGGCAGCTCCTCCACAGGCACGGTGAAGAGCTCGCGGGTCAGGTCCACGGCCCGGAACACGTCGATCGTCTCAGGTACCGGCTGCCGGCTCAGTGCCTGGTTCATGGCCTCGATGCGCTCCTGCATGAAGGATCGCGACGACGCGGGGGTCGCGTCCCCATCCGATCGGAGGTGGCCGTTGATCTCGCGATATCCGTCTCCGGAGTAGTGCTTGACGCTCAGTCTCTCCATCTGGGTCATGTTGTCGACCACGGGACCCCACACCCCCTCCCCGAACGTGATGCCGACCAGGCGGGCGCCGAAGGGCGCGTCCAGCGGCACGTGCGGAGCGGGCGCGGTGTAGAGCAGACCCGAGCCGGAGCGCTGGATGGTGCCGTCGGAGAACGTCTTCACCCCGTCCGCCGTGAGGCCGGCGAACGGCGGGGTCTCCGGCTTCGGCGCCGCGCCGAAATCCACCGGCGGCGCGATCCGGGAGGCCGTCTGCGCGTCGGGGGCATGGTGCACCGGGTTGGGGGTCGCGTCCGGGCCGGGCCCGGAAGGCGGCTGGGAGTCCTGGTGGAACAGCGACAGCAGGTCGGGCAGGACCTTTGCCAGGGCGGGATGCAACTGCTGATCGTTCGCCATGTTGACGATCTCGTCGAGGGTGAACCACTTCGCGGCGCTCGTCTCGAAGCTGTCCGGCTTCGGGTCGAACATCTCCCCCTTGGCGACCAGGTTGGTGTACGTCCAGCCGTTCGCGACCTCCACCGGCAGCTCGCCGCTGAGCTTGAGCTTGTTCAGGTAGGTCTGGTCGACGCCGAGCTCTTCGCTGATCTCGCGCGCCGCGCCCTGCACGGGGGTCTCCAGGCTGTCGAGCGCGCCGCCGGGAAGCTGCCACTTGCCGGCGTTCGAGACGTACTCGCTCTGCTGCATCAGCAGATAGCGAGGGTGCCCCTCGTTGTCGAGGGCCTCGATGAGGACGCCCGCGGCGCCGTACTTGCCCCAGAGGCCGGACGCCACGTAACCGTCGCCCGACTTGCCGGGGTTGGCGAGAATCTGGAACGGGCTCTGCGATTCGCCGAAGAAGGGCTTCACGCCGGGCAGCGGCGCCCCTTGGTAGGCCCCGCCGGACGGCGCCTGGTGTGCCGCCGTGAACGGCGCAGCCTGCGCGCCGAGCGAGGACGGCCCCAGGCCCTCCGGTTTCGCGCTCGCGGAGAGCCCTCCCTCGCCCGCCGCCGGTCTGTTGATCAACGAGTCGACGCTGCGGTCGAGACCGGCGGGGCTGAGATCCTGCTTGACTCCGAGGCCCGCAGCCGTGGTCGTGTGACCGTCGGGCCGCGCCGGCGGGTCCGGTGGCAGGTGGTTGACCACGGGCTGCGGCCCGGCCCCGGCGTCCTTGACCGGCGCCCCCGAGTGGACCGGGTTCGTCACGGCCGCGGACGGGCCCGCGTACTGGGTGGAGTGACCGGGGGACGCGGAGGACTGGGTGGTGAATTCGGGTGGCAACGACGAGTGATGAGCGCCGCTGGAGTAGCTGGAGTAGCTGGAGCTGCCGACGTAGCCGGGGTCGTCCACGTAGCCCGAGTAGGCGTGCCCGTTGCCGGTCGTGGCGGTCGAGACGTTCGGGGTGCCGGCGTCGTTCGGGGTGCCGGAGCCGTTGGGGGTGCCGGAGCCGTTGGCGTGGTGCGCGCCGGGCGCCCAGCTCGCCCAGTGGGCGTCGGCGCCGCCGAGCACGCCGGAGGTGAAGTTCTTGAGGAGCCTTTCCGGGTCGAAGGGCTCGTCACCGGCGATCTGGAGGGTCAGGTCGGTGCTTCCGGCGGCCAGTCCCGACCTGAACATGAGCCCGGCCATGGACCTGGCGGGCACGAGCCCGGTGAAGGCGGTCAGGAAGCCGCCCAGCAGGGCGCCGGTTCCGGCCGAGGCCATGATCTGGTCCCAGTCGAGGTGGTCGCGCCGGGACTGGGAGGCCTGCACGGCCAGGTCCATGCCGGCCAGCAGGCCGCCGAACAGACCGACGTTGATCATGAGCCGTTTGCCGAGCTGGGCGATGACCAGCCGGGTCAGCTGCACCCGGCTGCCGATGAGGGCCAAGGAGAGCCCGCCCCACGGGCCGACGGCCATGGCGAGCAGCCAGCCGATCTGGAAGATCAGGAACCAGACGGAGACCTCGATCATCCGTTTGGTGTACTCGACCTGGACGCCCAGGTCGTTGAGCTGGATCGCGCCTTCGACGAGCTTCCTGACGAGCCGCGCCAGAGTGGGGTCGGCCACGGTGTCGACGTAGTCGACGAACTCCCTCAGGGCGTCGCCGTCCCACTCCATCGTCCCGTCGTCGACGCCCAGGACGCTCGGCGTGCCGTAGAAGTCGCTCAGGGCTCGCGCGGCCTTGGCGCAGGCGTCGGCCAGCCGGAAGCAGCCGGCCTCGTCGCCTTCGGGCCAGTCCATCCCGACGGCGTAGCCCACGTACGGTTTGGCCCAGTCAGGGACCAGGAAGCCATCGAAGCCCACGAGCGCCTACCATTCCTCCGACAGCGACGGAGGGGCCACGCCCGGCTGTGCTCCCTCGTCCGGCGTGCCCGGCCACTCCTCGCTCCCGACGTACGGTTCGCCCCACGGGTCCTCGGCGTCCTCGTAGGTCCGCGCGTTGTCCTGCAGCCCGTCACGCATGTACCTCAGCTCGTAGAGGTAGTCGTCGAAGGCGCGGTAGATGTCGTCCTCCAGCTTGGGCAGTCTCCGCTCGAGCTCGGCTCCGTACTGGTCGTCTCCGAGAGGATTGCCCTCGGTCAGGAAGGCCACGTTGACGAGGGAGTACTGTTCCTCCACGAGGTCGAGCCGGTCATCGGCGCGCGCGGACCCCTTCCGCAGGCTCTGCCAGGCGACCTGGTACCCGTTCTCCTTGCCGCTAGCCATGCGCGTCCCGGTCCGGGGAGGGCAGCTTCACCGGCTGCGGCAGGAACGACTCGAAACTTGCGCCCTCTCCATAGAGGTCCTCGAAGGGCAGGTCCTTCGGCATGAACGGTTGCATGAGCTCCTTGGTCCGCTCGGCCACCTCGCCGGTGGCGGCGCCGATCTGCTCCATGATCGCCCGTGACAGCTCCGACGGCGAGAGCCTGCGGTAGACCCGCGGGTCGAACTCGATGTTCCGCACCTGGCCGCGCGGGCCCACGGTCACGGTGACCATCCGGTCATCGGACTCCGCGGTCGCCGTCATCTCCGAGAACTTGCCGTAGGCCTCGCGCAACTGGGCAGCCTGACGGTTGTACTCCGCGGCCAGCTCTTCGACAGCCAGCCGGAACTCGTCGTTCAACAAGCCTGCCTTTCATTCTCACAGCACCGTTGTCACGGTGAAGAAATCTGGCATACCGCCAACTTCCGCGAGCTGAAAACTTATCACCAGCAAACGGGTGAGCGGTGGCAACGTGGAGCTGGTCCTCGCGCCGGGCATGACGATGGACGCCGACGACAACACACCGGAGACGTTGCGCATCCGCCTGGCAGGCCGGATGCGGCACGGCCAGCTTGACGTCCGCCGGCAGACGCCGCAGTAGTGACCCGCCACGGCCCTGGCGATGCGCCTATCTGCCGGCCCGTCCTGGACGGGTCACCAGCCAGCGGTCGATCTCGCTCGGCCAGTCGGTACGCAGGGCTTCCTCATGACTCATCCGGAAGCGCCCGGCACGGGCGCGGTGGCCCGTGGGCTGGTCCGCGTCCAGCTCCACCACGAACTCAGACGAACTCGGCACGAACGTCACCTCGACCTCGTGCACCACTCCGGTGTGATGGCCGGGGGGATAAAACTTGATCTTCTGGAGGAACGGCGGTCCGTGATGCGGGTCCTCTCCTCGGCTCGGCTGCAGGACTGCGGACTTGAAGGGGAAGCCGAGTCGGGCGAACGCCTGTAGTACCCGTGACTGTGAAGGCGCCGGTTTGACGGCGACCAGGTCGAGATCGCTCCTGCCCACGATCGTGGCCATCGCGACTTCGGTTCGCACGCCCAGTGCCATGCCTGCCAGATGCCGGCCGCCGATCTCGCTGATGGGAGTCCCCCAGGGGATCGCGGCCTGAAAGGCGATCGCCTTCTCCTCGCCCGGCCGGAGGACGGCAGGGCCGGAGACCTGGGCCTGCGAGAACTCCTCGACCGTGCGTTGACCGCCGACTTCGTACGCCGCGTACGGCGAGGTGACGAGGCCGAGGCAGATCCGGTCGATCGAGGCGCCGGCGTCCCCGCCCTTCAGGCGCACTTCGCCGGACAGTACACCACCGGGCTGCGTTCGCGGTGTGGCCAGGACCGTGGTGACGGAGGGGGCGCTCGCCCCGTCGGCATCGGACAGCCGCATGAAGCTCACAGTGATCTCCCGCCTTGCAGGAATCGAGCACTCGCCCCTCTGAACGACCCGGCGACGGGCTGGGTTCCAATGGTCATGATGTCCTGTCCTTCCAGCTCGGACGGCTCTCTCTTGTTCACCTGGGAGTGACCACCATGAACTGCGGGGCCGGCACCGGCCACCTCTTTCAGGACCCGCGGCCCAGCGCGGCGATCGGCCGTAGGCAGCGGATCCGGGTACCTCACCTGCCGCCCCCGCCTCTGACTCATCCGACGTGGACGTGCGGGCGGCGTTCCAGCTCAGGCTCGGCCTGACGCAGCACCTCCCGGGTCAGCGGCGGTACGTCACCGCCCCCGAAGACGAGGTAACGCAGCATGGCCACGACCGGGTTGCCCTCCGTCCAGTGGAAGTAGATGTGCGGCACCGAGCCGGTACGGTCGCGCAGGTGCAGCAGGAGCGCGGCCAGGGTGTTCGGTACGGCGGAGCTCTCGATGGTGAGGATCTTGTGTGCGTACCGTTCCTCGCCCCTGACGTGCAGCTCGGTCTCGAACTCGGAGGCGTCCGGCACCGTGACCTCGACGAACAGCACGGGCTCGGAGCTGCGCAGCCGGTGGTTGAGCCAGGTCTCGCGCAGCTTGTCGGTGTATTCGGCCTGGTCGCGGGAGTGCGGCTCGTTGGCGATCACGTGTACGTCGCCGCACAGGTCGTTGACGAACCGTTCGGCCAGCGGGTCGAGGTGCACCTCGGTGACGCGCAGTTCGGTGGATCGGGTGGCGCGGGAGATCAGCGAGGTGACGATGATGGCGGCGATGAAGAACGAGGCGATCTTCACGCCGTCCGGCCGCTCGATCACGTTGTCGACCAGCGTGTACGTCAGCACCGCCGTGATCGGGGCGAACCCCGCCGTGGCCGGGCGCTGGCGTTTCCGGTACGCCGACAGGGTCACCGCGACGGCGGCCGACAGCATGAGCACGAGCACACCGGTGGCGTACGCGCCGCCCTGGGCCTCCACGTCGGCGCCGAAGATGATCGTGATGGCGAACGCGATCACGGTGAACACCAGCACCAGCGGCCGGACCGCGCCCGTCCATTCCGGCGCCATCCCGTAGCGGGGCAGGTAGCGCGGCACCAGGTTGATCAGTCCTGCCATCGCCGAGGCCCCGGCGAACCACAGGATCGCGATGGTGGACACGTCGTAGGCGGTGCCGAACCAGTCGCCCAGATAGTCGTGCGCCAGGTACGCCAGCGCCCGCCCGCTCGCCTTGCCGCCCTCCTCGAACTCGTGGTGCGGGATGAGCACGGTGGTGACGAAGCTGGAACAGATGAGGAACACGCTCATGATCAGCGCGGCGGTGGTGAGCAGCCGCCGGGTGCCCCTGACCCGTTCCGGGATGTCGCCCTTGACCACGGGCATCACCGCCACGCCGGTCTCGAAGCCGGACATGCCCAGCGCCAGCTTCGGCATGACCAGCAGTGACAGCCCGATCATCGCCAGCGGGCTGGAGAAGTCCAGGCTCAAGGCCCGCTGCCAGTCCACCACGACCTGTGGCGCCTCGATCACGTGCACGATCGCGGTGACCACGACCACGGCGTTCAGCCCGAGATAGACGAACACCAGCAGCACCGCGATGCCGATCGCCTCGGTGAAGCCCAGCAGGAACACCCCGCCGAGCGCCGCCAGCAGCACCAGCGTCACCAGCACCCGCTGCCCGTGCAGGAAGTCCGGCACGAACGGGTTCTCCAGGACGTGCGCGGTCGCGTCGGCCGCCGACAGCGTCATGGTGATCACGAAGTCGGTGGCCGCGAAGCCGAGCAGCGCCAGCACGAAGAACTTGCCCCACCACTGCGGGGCCAGCTTCTCCAGCATCGCGATCGAGCCCTGCCCGTACGGGCTCTCGGCGGCCACCCGCCGGTAGACCGGCAACGCGCCGAGCAGCGTCAGCGCCACCAGGAACAGCGTGGCCAGCGGCGAGAGCAGCCCGGCCGCGAGCGCGGCGATGCCGGGCTGGTAGCCGAGGGTGGAGAAGTAGTCAACGCCGGTCAGGCACATCACCCGCCACCACGGGTGCTTGACGTGGGGACCGTGCTCGATCTGCTTGCGGTCGGTCTGCAGCCCCTGCAACAACCAGGAACGCAGCGTTCCTTCCGTGGGAGCCGGCCGTTTCGCCAGCACCATGACGGTCACCCTTCCACCAAGACCCCGTAAAGACGCATCGCACACTACCTAGGACAAAAGGGCTGGTGATGGGGTTGAGGCGTCAAGAAAACGTATAAATCGGAGACTGGTCAGTACCGCCGAAGCGGGGCTGCCGGACATCGGCCAGGCGGCCCACCCGCCGGAAGCCGCGCGAGCTCACGGCTGGCGCTCGGCGTTCCGATCGGACTGGTTTCGCTGCCACTGCTCCATGACTTGGCGGAGGGTCTCGCTCACGAGGAGCAGGAACTCGGCGGCGACGCCGAAGCGGGCGCCGGCCGGGGTCGCGGCGCCCGCCAGGAACTCGTTCCCGCTTGATGAGTCCCTGCTGTTCGAGGAAGGCGACGGTGTGCGAGATCGACGCGGGGCTGACGTGCAGGCGCTGGACCAGCTCGGCGGCGGTGAGCGTGCCGGAGTCGGTGATGTACAGGCAGGCCAGCACCCTGGCGGCCATCCGGGTCATGCCCTGCTGTTCGAGGAGCGTGGCGAAGGATTCGGTGAGGTCCTGGACGGCCTGGGGGTCGCGCCCGTGGCTGCTGTCGCCGACGGGCGGTGCCGTGGACTCGGCCCGACGGACCGCTGGACGACACGGTGCCGGCGCGGCGGCCGATCAGCGTGCGGGACCTGCTCACCTCCACCAGCGGGCTCGGCATGGACATGACCGCACCGGGCACCCCGATCATGGGCGCGCTCTTCGAGCGGGGTGTCTACGGCCAGGAGGACGGCTGGCTGCTGCCCGCGCCGGACCCGGACGAGTGGATGCGCCGCCTCGGTACGTTGCCGCCGATGCACCAGCCCGGCGAGCGGTGGATCTACAACATCAGCAACGACGTGCTCGGCGTGCTGGTGGCCCGGGTCACCGGTCAGTCGTTCGAGGAGTTCCTGCGCGAGCGCATCTTCGACCCGCTGGGCATGAAGGACACCGGTTTCCACGTGCCCGCCGACAAGATCGACCGGCTGCCGCCGCTGTACTCCCCCGACTGGCAGACCGGGGAGTTCACCGTGGAGGACCCGGCCGAAGGGGGACACCACAGCACGCCCCCGGCGTTCCAGTCCGGCGGCGGCGGACTCGACTCCACCGCCGACGACTACCACGCCTTCTTCCGGATGCTGCTGGGCGGCGGGATTCACGACGGCGAACGCATCCTGTCCCGGCCCGCCGTCGAGCTGATGACCACCAACCAGCTTCCGCCCGAGCAGCTGGCCGCCCGGGAGGCATTCGGCCGCGACTCCGTCCATCGAGGGTATGGCCTGGGGCAGCACGGCGGCTGGGGGTTCGGCATGGCGGTGCGCACCTACCGGGGCGACCACGCCCCCGTCGGCCAGTTCGGCTGGGACGGCGGCAGCGGCACCACCGTCTACGCCGACCCGCACCACCAGCTCGTCGGCGTCCTGCTCACCCAGGCCGGCAAGTCCACCCCGGATTCGGCGCGAGCCATCCACGACTTCTGGACCACGCTCTACCAGGCCATCGACGGCTGACAGCCCATCCTGCCTGAAAGGGAGCGTGTGACTCAAACGATCAACAAGTTGCCGTCGAACGCCGCCGAGCGAGCTGAGAGCACCGATGCTGGACCGAGCGCTCTCGGCCCCAGTATGTGGACCGTCAGGCCACGCACGCTGTCGGTGCTCGGCCGCGTCTACTGAGCCGGCCCGCCCTGCCCGTCGCAGAAGACTTCCTCGACGAGCGTGTCCACCAGCTTCTGAAAATCCTTCGCCGGTCCCCTGGTGGCTTCGTCCACCCAGGTCACCGAGCCGGTGACGGTCGTCCTGCCGTCGGGCGAGCTGTACATCAGCGCCCCGTAGCCGTGCGGAGGGCTGCCCTCGTGCTGGTAGACGGTGCCGCAGCCCGGGCCCAGGTCCTCGACGAACAGTCCGAGGCCGTAGCCCATCTTGGGGTGCGGCGTGCGCATCTCGGCGAGCAGCCGGCTGGGCAGGAGCTTGCCGCCGTTCAGCGCGGAGACGAACGTGTGCAGGTCCTGGGTGGTGGAGATCAGGTCACCGGCGCCGGCCAGCAGGGAGAGGTTCTGGCGGCTGATGTCGACCACCTTCTCCCGGCCGGCTTCCTGGTAGCGGTAGTAGCCGTGGGCGTGCGGGCCGGGCAGCTGCGTCTGGTCACCTGGCACGGAAGTGCCCTTCAGCCCGAGCGGGCGCAGGATGCGCCGCCGCAGCTCCTCGGCGTAGGGGCGGCCGGTGACCTTCTCGATCAGCAGCAGGGCCAGCGTGTAGTTGGTGTTGGTGTACTGCTGGTCGCTGCCCGGCTCGAACCGTAGCGGCTTGGCCAGCGCCGGCCGGATCAGCTCTTCGGGCCGGTAGGAGCGGAAGCGGTCGGGCAGCCAGGCGTCGCCGTTGGCGGAGATGCCCGGTACCCACGTCCCGTCGGGGTCGAAGTCGCCGGTGTAGTTGAACAGGCCGCTGGTGTGCTGCAGCAGCATCCGCACCGTGATCCGCTCGTCCAGCCCGAACGCGGGCAGATGGCCGGCCACCGGGTCGTCCAGCCGGATCCTGCCCTCGGCCACCAGTTGCAGCACCAGGGTCGCGGTGAAGGGCTTGATGACGCTGCCCGTCCAGAACCGCCCGTTCGTGGGCGGCTTGGCGGCCTGGCCGAGCTTGCGCACCCCGGCGCTGCCGGTCCACTCGCCGCGCTCATCGTGCACGCGCAGCTGCACCCCGGTGAAACCGGCATCGACGAACGCCTGCATGGCCTGCTGCAGCTCCGGGCGGTTCTGCCCGGCCGGCACGGTCACGGTGCTGTCCGCGGTGGCCGCCCCGGGGGTGGCCGTCCCGGCCAGCAGCGCGGTCGCCAGCGCTGCGACCGCCGCGCGCCGCAGGACCTTGGTCGCGGGTGGGGGTTGGGTCTTCATTGTTCCTCGTCTTTCAGTGTCATTCCTGGGCGAACAGCTCGCCGGGCGATGCGGGGGGCGGGAGGCCGGGTGCCGGAAGGCGGCTGCGGGTCTCGTCAGCTCGCCTACCGGCCTGTTTCTGGTGCTTGCGGCTATTGAGCCGGTCCGGTCTGCTCGTTGCCGAAGACTTCCGTGACGAGGCGCTGGGTCGCCTGCTGGAAGGCCGCTCCCATGGACAGGGTGGCGTCGTCGACGTAGTTGAGCGCGGCGGTGAGAGTCTTGCTGCCGTCGGGCGTGCTGTACATCAGCGCGGCGTGGCCGGCCATGCCGCCGTTGTGGGTGATCAGGGTGCCGCCGCCGGGGGCCTGCTGCACGAACACGCCCAGCCCGTAGCCGGCCTTCGATTCCGGTGTGCACATCTCGGCCAGCAGCTCGGCCGGCAGCAGCTTGCCGCCCACCAGGGCGGTGATGAAGGTGTGCAGGTCGCGGCTGGTGGAGATCATGTCGCCGCCGCTGGAGATCCAGGACGGGTTGTGCTCGGTGACGTCCAGGACGATCTCTTGGCCGTCGGTCTCGTAGCGGTAGTAGGCGTGCGGGTGCGGGGCGGGGATGCCGGTCTCGGTGGTGGGCTGCAGGGTGCCGGTCAGGCCGAGCGGGCCGATGATGAGCCGCTGCATCTCCTCGGCAACCGGGCGGCCGGTGACGCGCTCGATGAGCAGCCGGGCCAGCACGTAGTTGGTGTTGGCGTAGCTCCAGTCGGTGCCCGGCTCGAACCGCGCCGGCTTCGACAGCGCCAGCCGCACCAGCTCCTCGGGCCGGTAGGTGTGGAAGCGGTGGTCCACCCACTCCCGGCCCGCCGTGGTGGCCGGGATGCCGGGTGCGAAGGTGCCGTCCTCGTAGTACTCGCCGGTGAAGTTGAACACGCCGCTGGTGTGCTGCAGCAGCATCCGCACCGTGATCCGCGGGTCCAGCCCGAACTCCGGCAGGTAGTCGGCCACCGGCGCGTCCAGGCCGATCCTGCCCTCGGCCACCAGTTGCAGCACCGCCGTGGCGGTGAAGGTCTTGGTGTTGCTGCCGATCCGCACGTGCCCGTCCACCGGCACCGCCTCGGTGCCGCCGAGCTCGGCCGTTCCGGCGCTGCCCGTCCACTCACCACGCTCATCGTGCACCCGCAGCGACACCCCGACGAAACCGGCATCGACCATCTCCTGGAGGACCTTGTCCAGCTCCGGGCGGTCCTGGCCGGCCTGGGGCACGGCCGGGACGCTGTCCGCGGCAACCGTGCCGAGTGAGACGGAGGCGGCGTCGAGGGCCGCGGTGATCTTGCGGGCCATCTCCGCCATGGCGGGGCCGGCCTCACCCCGGGTGGACGCTTCGACGGCGACCAGGACGGTGCGGCGGAAGTCGGCGGCCTCGGCCGGGTCCCGCTGCTGGAGCAGGCTGACGGACTGCGTCAGGGCTGGCAGCACCTGGTCGGCGAGTTCGGCCACGGTCCTGCCGTACTTCACGCCCTTGGGCGCCTTGGCAAGTACGTGCCCGACCAGGCCGGTCGCGGAGGTCAGGGCGATGGAGCCCTCGGTGGCGGCCTTGTGCGCCGAGCCGGCGGCACCGGCGGCCGACATCAGCGACACGGCGCCCCACGCGGCGGTCCGCAAGGTGAGCTGGTCCTGCTCGGAGAGGGTGATGGACATGGCTATGTGCTCCTTCACATTCGTTACGAAAAATCACGTGAACGGGCGGACGCTGGAGTGCGGGTAGCTGAACGGCTCAGGCCGGGTCGCCCGAGAAAGTCGCCTCCGCCCTCGATGCCGTCCTCGCCGAATCGTTCATGGCATCCACGATCGCCGAGCGCTCTGACACCAGGCCGTCGCCGTCCTGATGCGGCCGCTGACACGACACCGCCTGGTGGCGGTGAGCGTGAAGGCCGGTGGAGATCGAGCCTTCACGGTTTGCATAGGTCACGTCGCTGCGAAGCTGGACGCGTAGTCCTTCAGCCTGACGATCTGCCCGCGGGCCACCCCCGGTGCGCCGGCGGCGACCGTGCCAAGCCCTGCCTGAAGGGGCGTGCCCATGAAGAACCGGTCGGCCTCTTCGCGCCCCATCTGCTGATGCTCGGCGACGAAGCCGCGCATCTCCCGCTCGTAGGCGGCGAACGCCACCACGTGCTCGCCACCGGCCACGGCCAGCTCGCCGGCCAGGACGTAGGCGCCGATCAGCGCCTGGGAGGCGCCGCGGCCCGAGGTCGGCGCCGCGCAGTAGCCGGCGTCCCCGAGCAGCACCACCCGGCCCGAGGACCAGCGGTCCATCTCCACCTGAGTGTTGGCGTCGAAGAAGAAGTCCTCCGCCCTGCCCATCTCCTCCAGCAGGCGCGGGACCGGCCGGCCTTCGCCGGCGAACTGCGCGGCCACGATGCGCTTGTGCTGCGCGACGTCGTCACGCTCGTAGCCCAGCGGTCCGGAGGCGAAGTGCAGCGCCGCGTACGCCTCGGTGCCGTCGCGGGTGCTGAGGATGTCGGCAGCCTTGCCAGGCATGCTGGGGAGCCGGCCGGTGTCGCGCAGGCCAAGGCAGTCGGGCAGGCTGAAGGTCGCCGTGTAGATGCCCAGGTGCCGTACGAACCGCTCGCTCGGCCCGAAGACCAGCGAGCGGGTACGCGAGTGCAGCCCGTCGGCACCGGCCACCAGGTGGAAGCGGCGCGGCCGGCCGCGTTCGAAGGTGGCCCGCACGCCGTCGGCGTCCTGCTCCAGCGTGGCGATCGAGTCGCCGAAGACGTACTCCACCTGCCGGCGGGTGGCCTCGTGGAGCAGGCCGATCAGGTCACCCCTGAGGATCTGCAGGTCGCCCGCGAGGACCACCGCGGGCAGGTCACCGTCACCGTCTGTGCTCGCCGCGCCGCCCAGGCGCATGTTCAGCGCCTTGACCTGCTCCAGCAGGGCCATGCGGTCCAGCACGTCCAGTGCCTCGCCGCGCAAGCCCACCGGGCCCCCGTCCGCACGCACCCGCGGGGCCCGCTCGACCACGGTGGGGGTGAAACCGTGGTGGCGCAGCCAGTACGCCAGAGCGGTCCCGGCGACGCCGGCGCCGGAAATGAGGACGTCCATCAACAAGCTCCATCGAACGAACGGTTCGTGCGATTCGAGGATCAAGCACGGTGAACGCCCGGAACAACGACGAATCCCGAAAGATCACCTTCAGTGGGAGTAAACGGAGCAGGCCAGGCGTGGAACTGCGCGACATCTAGCTCTTCCTGACCCTGGCCGCGGAGCTGCACTTCGGCCGCACCGCTGCCCGGCTGTGCCTGTCACCCGCCCGCGTCACCCAGGCGATCCAGAAGCAGGAACGGCAGATCGGCGCCCCGCTGTTCGAGCGCACCAACCGCAGCGGCCGCACGCTCGAGCGGGGCGCCGTGGTGCAGAACACCGAAGAGGCCATCACCCTGGCCGGCATGGCCGAGATCGTCGTGCTGTTCCCCGCCCACATGACCCGCTACCGGGTACGGCCGGACATCACCTACCTGCCGGTCACCGACATGGGGCACCTGCCGTACGCGATGGTGTGGCGCAGCGAGACGGACAACGAGCCCATCCGCGCCCCACGTCGCAGATGGAGGTGCTTGCGGGGCCGAGCGTAGAAGGGGCGTCAATATTCGGGCATCAGCCGTATGAATGCCGTCAAGAACGGCCAAACCCTCCCAATCTCACGGTTCGCTGGTTCCGGGGCCGCCCAGCAGGTGCGGCAGAACACCCTGTCCAGATTGAGGAGTGGGGATGACCGACGTCATCTTCGTCGCCCTGACGGTCGCGATCTTCGTCGTCCTGGGGCTGGTCGTGAAGGCGGTGGAGCGGCTGTGAGTGCCGTGAACGCCGTGGGTCTTGTCGTGGTCGTAGGCCTGGTGATCTTCGTGGTCGCGGCCCTGCTGTTCCCGGAGCGTTTCTGATGTCATCGACCGTGGCGGGGATCCTGTTCATCGGGTCCCTCCTTCTCGCCCTGGCCGTCTGTTACAAGCCGCTGGGCGACTACATGTTCCGCGTCTACACCGGAACCAGGCACAACGCCGTGGAGCGGGTCACCTACCGGTTGCTCGGCGTCAACGCCGACAGCGAGCAGCGCTGGGGTGTCTACGCGCGCGGTGTGCTGGCCTTCTCGGTGCTGTCGATCCTGTTCCTGTACGGACTGCAGCGGCTGCAGGACCATCTGTCCCTGTCGCTGGGGATGGAGCCCGTGGAGCCGTCGCTGGCCTGGAACACCGCGGTCAGCTTCGTCACCAACACCAACTGGCAGGCCTACTCGGGTGAGGCCACGATGGGCCACGTGGTGCAGACCGCGGGTCTGGCGGTGCAGAACTTCGTCTCGGCCGCGGTCGGTATGGCGGTCGCCATAGCCCTGGTACGCGGCTTCGCCCGAAGCAAGACCGACACGCTCGGCAACTTCTGGGTGGACCTGGTCCGCGGCACCCTGCGCATCCTGCTGCCGATCGCGTTCGTGGCGGCGCTGCTGCTGGTGGCCGGGGGCGCGATCCAGACGTTCGCCGATCACAGCACGTGGACGACCCTGACCGGTGGCGAGCAGACGTTCACCCCGGCCGCGGCAGCCTCCCAGGAGGCGATCAAGGACCTGGGCACGAACGGCGGTGGCATCTTCAACGTCAACTCGGCCCATCCGTTCGAGAACCCCACGTCGTGGACGAACTGGCTGACGATCTTCCTGCTGACGGTGATCGCGTCCTGCCTGCCGCGTACGTTCGGCCGGATGGTCGGTGACAACCGGCAGGGCTACGCGATCGTCAGCGTGATGGCGATCATCGCGATCATCAGCGTCGGCGTCACCCAGTGGGCGGAGCTGGGTGCGAGCGGCACGGTGCCGCAGGCGATCGGGCAGGCGATGGAGGGCCGGGAGAGCCGCTTCGGCGTCTCGAACTCGGGCATGTTCGCCACCGCCACCACGCTGACCAGCACGGGCTCGGTGAACTCCTTCCACGACTCCTACACCGCGATCGGCGGCGGCATGCTGATCTTCAACATGCTGCTCGGCGAGGTCGCCCCCGGCGGCGTCGGCGCGGGCCTGTACGGCATGCTCGTCCTCGCCGTGATCACGGTGTTCGTGGCGGGCCTGATGGTCGGCCGCACCCCGGAGTACCTGGGCAAGAAGATCGGCGCCCGCGAGATCAAGCTCGCCTCGCTGTACTTCCTCATCACCCCGACGCTGGTGCTGCTCGGCACGGCGGTGGCGATGGCCACCGAGACCGGCCGCTCGGCGATGCTGAACTCCGGCCCGCACGGCCTGTCGGAGATCCTGTACGCCTACACCAGCGCCTCCAACAACAACGGCTCCGCGTTCGCCGGCGTGAGCGTGAACACCACCTTCCACAACACCACGCTCGGCCTGTGCATGGCCTTCGGCCGGTTCCTGCCGATCGTGCTGGTGCTGGCCCTGGCCGGGTCGCTGGCCCGGCAGGCGCCGGTGCCCGCCTCGGCCGGCACGCTGCCGACGTACCGGCCGCAGTTCGTCGGCATGGTCGTCGGCGTGACGATCATCCTGGTCGCTCTGACGTTCCTCCCCGCCCTGGCGCTCGGCCCGCTCGCAGAAGGACTGCTGTAGACATGTCAACCCCTGTGCTGGAGAAGCCGGCACCCAAGCAGAACGGCCGGGTCGGCGGCGGCCTGCTCGACCCGAAGCAGATGATCAGGTCGCTGCCGGACGCGCTGCGCAAGCTCGACCCGCGCGCCATGTGGCGCAATCCGGTGATGTTCATCGTCGAGATCGGCGCCGTCTTCACCACCGTGCTGGCCGTCTTCCAGCCGTCGTTCTTCTCCTGGGCCATCGTGGTGTGGCTGTGGCTCACGACGATCTTCGCCAACCTGGCCGAGGCCGTCGCCGAAGGACGCGGCAAGGCGCAGGCCGCCACGCTGCGGGCCGCCAAGCGCGACACGACCGCCCGCCGCCTCAAGAGCCGCGAGGCGACGGAGTGGGACGTGGTCGGGGCGTCCGAGCTGAAGCAGGGCGACCTGGTGATCGTCGAGGCCGGGGAGATCATCCCCGGAGACGGCGACGTGATCGAGGGCATCGCCAGCGTGGACGAGTCCGCCATCACCGGCGAGTCCGCCCCGGTCATCCGGGAATCGGGTGGCGACCGGTCGGCGGTCACCGGCGGCACCAGGGTGCTGTCGGACAAGATCATCGTGCAGATCACCCAGAAGCCGGGCGAGAGTTTCGTGGACCGGATGATCGCCCTGGTGGAGGGTGCGAACCGGCAGAAGACGCCGAACGAGATCGCGCTGAACATCCTGCTCGCCGCGCTGACCGTCATCTTCCTGGTGGCCACGGCGACGATGCAGCCGCTGGCGATCTTCTCCAAGTCGGTCAACCCTGGCGTGCCGGACTCGCCGGCGCTGACCGGCGACGGCGTCACCGGGATCGTGCTGGTGTCGCTGATCGTCTGCCTGATCCCCACCACGATCGGCGCGCTGCTGTCGGCCATCGGCATCGCCGGCATGGACCGCCTGGTGCAGCGCAACGTCCTGGCCATGTCCGGCCGCGCCGTGGAGGCGGCGGGCGATGTCTCGACGCTGCTGCTGGACAAGACCGGCACCATCACGCTGGGCAACCGGCAGGCCGGCGAGTTCGTCCCGGTGAAGGGGGTGAGCGAGCAGGAGCTCGCGGAGGCGGCGCAGCTGTCCAGCCTGGCCGACGAGACCCCGGAGGGCCGCTCGATCGTGGTGTTCGCCAAGCAGCGCTACGGGCTGCGCGAGCGGGAGATCCACGGCGCGCAATGGGTGCCGTTCACCGCGCAGACCCGCATGTCCGGCGTGGACTTCGAGGGCCGGGAGGTCCGCAAGGGTGCCGCCACGGCGGTCATGAAGTGGGTGCGCGACGCCGGCGGCCACCCCACCGACGACATCGGCCACCTCGTGGACGGCATCTCCGCCTCCGGCGGCACCCCGCTGGTCGTCGCCGAACGCGGCCGGGTCCTCGGCGTGATCCACCTCAAGGACGTGGTCAAGGAGGGCATGCGCGAGCGTTTCGACGAGATGCGCCGCATGGGCATCCGCACCGTCATGATCACCGGTGACAACCCGCTGACCGCCAAGGCCATCGCGGACGAGGCGGGCGTGGACGACTTCCTGGCCGAGGCGACGCCGGAGGACAAGCTGGCGCTGATCAGGAAGGAGCAGGCGGGCGGCCGGCTGGTCGCGATGACCGGCGACGGCACCAACGACGCCCCCGCCCTGGCCCAGTCGGACGTCGGCGTCGCGATGAACACCGGCACCTCCGCCGCCAAGGAGGCCGGCAACATGGTCGACCTCGACTCCAACCCGACCAAGCTCATCGAGATCGTCGAGATCGGCAAGCAGCTCCTCATCACCCGGGGCGCGCTGACCACGTTCTCCATCGCCAACGACATCGCCAAGTACTTCGCGATCATCCCGGCCATGTTCGCCGCGGTCTACCCGGGCCTGGACGCGCTCAACATCATGCGCCTGTCCAGCCCCCAGTCCGCGATCCTCGCCGCGGTCATCTTCAACGCGCTGGTCATCATCGCGCTGATCCCGCTGGCGCTCAGAGGGGTCAGGTACCGCCCGTCCAGCGCCTCCAAGCTGCTGTCGCGCAACCTGTACGTCTACGGCCTGGGCGGGATCATCGTCCCGTTCATCGGCATCAAGATCATCGATCTGCTGATCCAATTCCTTCCGGGGATGTCATAAATGGACCGCATGCCCAGCTGGATCCGCCGGCACCTCGCCGCGCTCCGCGCGCTGCTCGTGCTCACGGTGGTCACCGGCATCATCTACCCGCTGGCCGCCACCGGCGTGGCCCAGGCCCTGTTCAACGACCACGCCAACGGCTCGATCATCGAGCAGGACGGCAAGGCCGTCGGCAGCTCGCTGATCGGCCAGTCCTTCACCGACGCCGGCGGCAATCCCGTCCGCAAGTACTTCCAGTCCCGCCCGTCGGCGGCCGGCGACGGCTACGACCCGACCTCCACCTCGGCGAGCAACCTCGGCCCGGAGGACGTCATCGACACCCTGCCGGTGCCGGGCGCCCAGGACGAGGAAGGCAATCCTGACGAGGGCAGGCAGTCGCTGCTCACCCAGGTGTGCGCTCGCTCCAAGGCGGCCGGCGAGCTGGAAGGCGTCAGCGGCGCCCGCCCGTACTGCACCCCCGACGGGGTCGGCGCGGTGCTGAAGGTCTTCCCCGACAAGGCCGTGGCCGTCAACCAGGCCTGCCCCGCCACCCCGTTCATCCCCACCTACCAGGGCAAGCTGGTCGAGTGCGCGCAGCCGGGCGAGGACTACGCGGCCGGCCGCACCGTCCCCGTCCGCGGTGACGTGAGAACCGTGCAGGTGCCCGCCGACGCGGTGACGGCCAGCGGCTCCGGCCTGGACCCGCACATCTCCGTCGCCTACGCCGAGCTCCAGGCCCCCCGCGTCGCCAAGGAGCGCGGCCTGCCCCTCGACCGGGTGCGGACGCTGATCGGCGAGCACACCACCGGCCGGGCGCTGGGCTTCATGGGCGAGCCCGCGGTCAACGTGCTCGAACTCAACCTCGCCCTCGACCGGGGCTGACGTGCGGGGGCGGCTACGGGTCTACCTCGGGGCGGCCCCCGGGGTCGGCAAGACCTACGCGATGCTCGGCGAGGGCCGCAGGGCCGTCGAGCGCGGCCGGGACGTGGTCGTGGGCTTCGTCGAGACCCACGGCCGCCCCCGCACCGCCGCCCTCCTGGAGGGCATGGAGATCATCCCCCGCGAGGCGATCGTCTACCGTGGCGCCACCTTCACCGAGCTCGACGTGGATGCGCTCATCGAGCGCGCGCCGAAGGTGGCCCTGATCGACGAGCTGGCCCACACCAACGTGCCCGGCTCGAAGAACGCCAAGCGCTGGCAGGACATCGACGAGATCCTCGACGCCGGCATCGACGTCATCTCCACGGTCAACATCCAGCACCTGGAGTCCGTCAACGACGTCGTCGAACAGATCACCGGCATCCCGCAGCGCGAGACCGTCCCGGACGAGGTGGTGCGGCGGGCCACCCAGATCGAGCTGGTGGACATGTCCCCGGAGGCGCTGCGCCGCCGCATGGCCCACGGAAATGTCTACGCGCCGGAGAAGGTGGACGCGGCGCTGTCGAACTACTTCCGCGTCGGCAACCTGACCGCGCTGCGCGAGCTGGCCCTGCTGTGGGTGGCGGGCAAGGTGGACGAGCAGCTCGACCGCTACCGCAGCGACCACGGCATCGCCGGCACCTGGGAGGCGCGCGAACGCGTGGTCGTCGCGCTCACCGGCGGCCCGGAGGGCGACACGCTCGTCCGGCGGGCCGCCCGGATCGCTGCTCGCACCAAGGGCGCCGACCTCCTGGCCGTCCACGTGACCAGCGCCGACGGGCTGGCCGGCGGAGATCCGGCCAGCCTGGCCCGCCAGCGCACCCTGGTCGAGAGCATGGGCGGCACCTACCACCAGGTCGTCGGCGACGACATCCCCCGCGCGCTGCTCGACTTCGCCCGCGGCGTCAACGCCACCCAGCTCGTCCTCGGCGCCTCCCGGCGCGGCCGGTTCGCCCAGGTTCTCTCCCGTGGTGTCGGAGTGGAGACCACTGCCCGGTCCGGCCCCATCGACGTGCACCTGGTCACCCATGAGGAGGCCAAGCAGGGTCGCAGGCGGCCCGAGCGCGCCCGGGCCGCGCTGAACAGGAAGCGCCGGCTGTCCGGCTGGGCGGTCGCGGTCGCGGGCATGCCGTTGCTGACCGTCGCTCTGCTGCCGTTCCGCGAGGTGATCTCGCTGCCCAGCGAGATCCTGCTGTTCCTCTGCCTGGTCGTGGGGGTCGCGCTGATCGGCGGCATGTGGCCGGCGATCTTCGCGGCGGTGGGTGGCTCGCTCCTGCTCAACTGGTTCTTCACCCCGCCCGTCGGCCGGCTCACCATCGCCGACCCGGAGAATTTCCTCGCGCTGGTGGTGTTCGTGCTGGTCGCGGCCGCCGTCAGCACCATCGTCGACCTGGCCGCCCGGCGTACCAGAGAGGCAGCGCGAGCCCGTGCCGAGGCCGAGGCGCTGTCCACGCTGGCCGGGCACGTGCTGCGCGGCGAGGCCGCCCTGCCCTCCCTGCTGGGACGGCTGCGCGAGACGTTCGGCCTGGACTCGGTCACCCTGCTCGAACGCATCGCCGAGCCCACCCCGGACGACCAGGCCGAACCCGGAGCCTGGCGCATCATCGCCACCTCCGGCGCCGCGCCCTGCACCGCCCCCGCGGTGGCCGACACCGACGTCCAGATCAACGACCGCCTCGTGCTGGCCGCCCGCGGCCGGCTGCTGGACGCCGGCGACCGGCGCGTACTGGAGGCCTTCGCCGCCGAGGCCGCCGTCGCCCTGCGCCAGGAACGGCTGCAGCAGGAGGCAGAACAGGCCAGGCCGCTGGCCGAAGCCGACAAGATGCGCACCGCGCTGCTCGCCGCCGTCAGCCACGACCTGCGTACCCCGCTGTCGGCCGCCAAGGCCGCCGTCGAGAGCCTGCGCAGCCACGACGTCGACTGGACGCCGGAGGATCGCGACGAACTGCTGGCCACCGCTGACGAGTCGCTCGACCGGCTGGACCGGCTGGTGGAGAACCTGCTCGACATGAGCCGCCTGCAGGCCGGCGTGCTCGGCCTCTCCCTGCAACCCGTCGCCCTGGAGGACGTCATCCCCCGTGCCGTCGACGACCTCGGCCCGATGCGCGACCGCGTCGAAGGCAACGTGCCCTTCGGCCTCCCCGAGATCCAGGCCGACCCGGCCCTTCTGGAACGCGTGCTGGTCAATCTCATGGCCAACGCCGTGCGCCACAGCCCGCCCGGCCACGATGTGCTGATCACCGGCAGCCGGCACGACGACGAGGTCGAGATTCGCATCATCGACCGCGGCCCCGGCATCCCGCCCGAGGAGCACGAGCGGGTCTTCCTGCCCTTCCAGCGGCTCGGCGACCGCGACAACGGCACTGGCGTCGGGCTCGGCCTCGCGCTGTCGCGCGGGCTGACCGAGGCCATGGGCGGCACGCTGG
The DNA here is from genome assembly GCF_041950525.1 of Nonomuraea sp. GTA35. NCBI lineage: Bacteria > Bacillati > Actinomycetota > Actinomycetes > Streptosporangiales > Streptosporangiaceae > Nonomuraea > Nonomuraea sp. GTA35. Next base: position 180,463 of record NZ_JBGNUV010000016.1, read on the forward strand.
AACCCGAAGAGACTCCCGGAGGAGGCCTCACCATGACCATCCGGATGCCGATCTCTTCCAAGAGGTGACCTCATGACCAGGATCCTCGTCGTCGACGACGAGCCGCAGATCCTGCGCGGCTCGGCGCCGGGCTTCTCCTCGCGACCACGAGCTGTGGCGCCGCCCTGTTGCCGGCCGGGACCCCAGGCGGCGGTGCGGAGGGTGAGCTGGTCCTGATCGGTGAGGGTGATGGCCATGACGGGGCGTGCTCCCTCGAGTCCGAGATCCAGGTGAACGCACCAGCTGACCCGTTCATGCGTCCACCATCGCCGACCGCCCTCGCAATTCGTACGCGTCATCGAGACCGGCGGCATGCCATCGTCAGCTCCGCGGCGACGTGCGGACGGGCAGCCCGGTCAGCGCCCGCTTGAGACCCGGCTGCCAGCCGACCTCCCCTGCCAGGGTGAGCTTCGGGAACCGCTCGAGAAGGCTGGTGAGCGCGATCTGCGTCTCGGCGCGGGCCAGCGCGGCGCCCAGGCAGTAGTGGATGCCGTGCCCGAAGCCGAGGTGCGCGTTGTCGGGACGGTGCAGGTCGAGCAGGCCGGGCCGGTCGAAGCGGCGCGGGTCGCGGTTCGCCGCCGCGTACACGACCTGGACGGCCTCCCCCGCCGGGATGCCGACACCGCCGAGCTCCACCGGTGCCAGGGTGTGGCGCAGGACGGCGATCTCGGCGGGCCCGCTGTAGCGCAGGAGCTCCTCCACCGCCGCCGCGATGTCGACGAGGTCGAGGGAACGGGTGAGCAGCAGCCAGACGCTCTGGCTGATGAGGCCGACGGTGGTCTCGTGTCCGGCGATCAGGATGCTGATGGACATCGAGATCAGCTCCTCGTCGCTGAGCCGGTCCCCGTCGTCCTCCCGCACCTTGGCCAGCCCGGACAGCAGGTCGTCGCCCGGGGTGGCCCGCTTGACGGCGATCAGGTCGCGCATGTAGCCGACGAGCCCTCTGGCTCCGGCGGCGAGCCGGTCCAGATCGGGTGCGCCGAGGTCGGCGGCCCAGCCGCGCCAGGTGTCCCGATCCTGTGCGGGGACGCCGAGCAGCTCGCAGATGACCTGGATCGGCAGCGGGTAGGCGTACCGCTCGATCAGGTCGAACTCCTCGGGCAGGCCGGACAGCAGCTCATCGGCGATCTCCTGGATGCGCGGGCGCAGCCCCTCGACCCTGCGGGCGGTGAACTCGCGGGAGACGAGCCTGCGCAACCGGGTGTGGTCCGGCGGGTCATAGGCGCCGAGCGTGCGCATCAGGTAGGGCACCACGTCCGCGGGCAGTCCGGCCGCCGCCGCCACGTCGACCTTGGCCTGCTTGGCGACGTCGCTGCTGAAGCGCGGATCGGTCAGCACCGTGACGCTCTCCGGATAGCCGGTGACCAGCCAGATGGGGGTGCCGTCCACATAGGTGCCACGACTGACCGGGCCCTCCTTGGCCAGGCCGGCGAGGAACGCGTCACGGTCGGGGGCGGTCAGCAGGCCGGCGATGTTGGTCATGTTCACTCCGATGGGGGAAGGACGACGGCCGGGGGCCGTACGGGGTCGTGGTGGACGAGACGTGTCCGGCGATGCTCATGCCGGCGACTCCAGGATCTTGACGGCGCGGCGTGCTCCGTCCTCGGCCCGGATGAGATGCCCCAGGCGTCCGGCGATCTCCTCCAGGTCCAGGGCCTGGCCGATGGCGGCGGCGAGCCCTTCGGCGGTGAGACGCCGCTGGGGTTGCGGCGGCGGGGCGACGCCGGCCGCGTGCATGCGGGCGGCCCAGAACGGCTGGTCGGCCACCCGCAGGCCGCCCACCCGGACGCGAGCACCGCCCGCACCCTCGCCAGCCGCACGGCCTCGGCCACCACCCGCCCCACCCGCTCGGGGCCGTTGCCCGCCATGCTGCCGAACCCGATGTAGGCCGGCCTGTCCCCCGCCGCCAGGAACGAGGCCGGCTCCGGCGAGGGCGTCCACCCTGGCGGGGCGGGCGGGAACCAGAAGCCGGTGGTGTGCACCCACGGCGGGTAGTCGAGCCCGTCCGGCAGCACATGCGCGCTGAAGCCCTGCAGTACGAGTGGCCGGGCCGCCGTCCGGGCGGCGCAGGAAGTCGTGCCGCCCGCGCCGCCGGGGCAGTTTCAGCCGCTCGGCGCGCAGCCGGTCGGCACCCACACCGGTTGCAGCGCGGCGGGCACCGCGGGCACGCCCAGCCACTCGTCGCCGCGCGTTCCGTGGGTGAGGATGAGGACCTTCATCGTGGCCTGCGTTCCTTCTTGACCGCGTCCCACGCCGCCAGGGCGCGGTCGTCGGCGAACACGCCGTGGGTGAAGATCTCGACGGCGGCCCTGGAGTACTGCAGGGTGGCGTCGGTGTCGTGCAGGTCGGGCACGCCCAGCACCCTGGACAGGTGCTCGCCGAAGGCCAGCGGCGCCAGCAGCCAGGTGACGTAGATCGCCGCCCGCGCCCGCGGGTCCTCGCTGGGCTGGGCCCACCCCTCCTGTACACCCTGTTCCAGCCACCGCCCGGTCGTCTCGACGATCTCGTCGAACAGGGCGGCGGCCTCCGGGGTGCCGTCGAGGAAGGCCCGCGCCAGGTAGCGGCGCACTCCGGCGCCCGCCTCCAGCAGCGCGCCCAGCCCGGCCGCGTCGTCGAGCGCGTCGATGCCGGGGCCGCCGCGCACCAGCGAGATCACGTACGCGTCGCACTCCTTGCGCAGCCCCTCCTTGCTGCCGAAATGGTGCAGCACCAGAGCGTGGGAGACCCCGGCACGGGTGGCGACCGCCCGCAGGCTGACCCCGCCCACGCCCTCGGCGCCGAACAGCTCCAGGGCCGCGTTCCTGATCCGGGCACGCGCCGTGAGATCGGCATCATCGCTTGACCGCATGCTCAGAATACTAACCATTTGGTCAGCCCTGTGGCAAGAACAGGGCCGTAGTGAACACGGGCCGCATCAGGTCATCGAACCCCTCCTTCCGGGGGGAGAAGGCAGCGATTCCGGCGAAGGGGGATATAGTCCACTAAACCTATCGTTTTCATATGGAGTCATGTTGACCAGCAAGTTCGCCGCAGTCGTGGCCGCGCTCACCCTCGCCCTGGCCGCGTGCGGATCCGGCGAGGGAAACGCACCGGATGGCGGGGCCACCGCAGCGCCCGATGCGAGTGCCACCATCGAGGTCGGCTCCCTGTACGAGCCCCAGAACCTCGACAACACCGCCGGCGGCGGCCAGGGCGTGACGGAGGCCTTCAACGGCAACGTGTACGAGGGCCTGTTCAGGCTCACCGATGCCGGCAAGGTGGAGAACCTGCTGGCCGAGGGCTACGAGGTCTCCGGCGACGGCCTCACCTACACCTTCAGGGTGCGTCAGGGCGTGCGCTTCCACTCCGGCAAGGCGCTGACGGCCGCCGACGTGAAGAGCAGCATCGAGCGTGTCCTCGCCGAGGACTCGCAGTCGGCGCGTAAGAGCAACCTCAAGGTGATCAAGAAGGTTGCGGCCCCCGACGACGCCACGGTCGTGGTGACGCTGTCGAACCGGTCGATCTCGCTGGTCTACAACCTGAGCTACGTGTGGGTCGTCAACAGCGCCGCCAAGGACCTGGCCGCCGACGAGGACGGCACCGGGCCGTACAAGCTGGGCACGTGGAAGCGTGGCTCCTCGCTCAGTCTGGAGCGCTTCCCCGGCTACTGGGGCGCCCGGCCGGCCAACGACGGTGTCGTCTTCCACTACTTCACCGAGGCCACGGCTCTCAACAACGCGCTGCTGACCGGCGCGGTGGACATCGTGACCAGCCAGCAGAGCCCCGACGCGCTGAGCCAGTTCACCGGCAACCCCGACTACCGGATCAGCGAGGGCCACTCCACCACCAAGCTGCTGCTCGCCTTCAACGACAGGAAGGCGCCGTTCGACAAACCGCTCGTGCGCAAGGCGGTCGCCTCCGCCATCGACGACGCCAAGCTGCTGGAGTCGGTGTGGGCGGGGCACGGCAGCCTCATCGGCTCGATGGTGCCGCCCACCGACCCCTGGTACGAGGACCTGACGTCGCTCGACCCGTACGACGTCGAGCTGGCCAAGCGGCAGCTCGCCGAGGCCGGGTACGCCGGCGGCTTCCGCTTCACGCTCGAGACGCCGAACTACGACCCGCACCCCACGGCCGCCACGTTCATCAAGAGCGAGCTGGCCAAGGTCGGCATCACGGTGGACATCCACGTCATCACCGCCGACGAGTGGTACACGAAGGTCTACAAGAACCGCGACTTCGCCGCCACGCTCCAGGAGCACGTCAACGACCGGGACGTCGTCTGGTACGGCGATCCCGGCTTCTACTGGGGCTACGACAACGAGCAGGTCTCCGGGTGGGTGGCCCAGGCCGAGCAGGCCAAGACCGCCGAGGAGCAGACCGAACTGCTGAAGAAGGCCAACAAGAAGATCGCCGAGGACGCCGCCAGCGACTGGCTCTACCTCTACCCGCAGATCGTCGTGGCCTCCTCCAAGCTGTCGGGCTACCCGGTCAACGGACTGAACTCGCAGTTCTACGCGTACGGGATCAAGAAGGCCTGATGGCGCGTTACCTGCTGCGCCGTACCGCCTTCCTGCTGGGGTCGCTGCTGGCGGCGGCCGGGCTGCTGTTCGTGCTGCTGCGGCTGCTGCCCGGCGACCCGGCCAACGCGTTGCTGTCGGTGGGGGCCACGCCGGAGCAGATCGCCGCGGCGCGCCGCCAGATCGGCTCGGACCTGCCGCCGGCCGAGCAGTTCTGGGCGTGGCTGGGCGGGCTGGCCCGGCTGGACCTCGGCACGTCGTTCGTCAGCAGGCTGCCGGTCGGGCCGGAGATCGCGGCCCGGCTGGTGGTCACGGTGCCGCTGACGCTGCTGTCGTTCACACTCGCCGTGGTGGTGGCCGTGCCCGTCGGGTTCGTGGCCGCGTGGCGCTCCGGCCGATGGTACGGGTCGGCGCTGAACGGGCTGTCCCAGCTCGGCATCGCGGTCCCGGTGTTCTGGATCGGGCTGCTGCTGGTGACCGTGTTCGCGCTGCGGCTGCGGGTGCTGCCGGCGGGCGGGTTCCCGCGTGACGACTGGGCCGACCCGGCCAGGGCGCTGACCTCGCTGGCGCTGCCGGTGGTGACGATCGCGCTGGTCATGTCGGCCTCGCTCATCCGGTACGTGCGCTCGGCCACACTGGACGTGCTGGGCAGCGACCACCTGCGGACCGCGCGGGCCCTCGGCTCGTCGTTCGCCGGGGCCATGTGGCGGCACGGGGTGCGCAACGCCGCCGTTCCGGTCATCTCGATCCTCGGCATCGAACTGGCCACGACGTTCCTGGGCGCGGTGGTGGTGGAGAGCGTGTTCACCTTGCCGGGGCTCGGCACGCTGCTGGTCGAGGGCATCGCCGAGCACGACTATCCGGTCATCCAGGGCGTGCTGGTGGTCAGCACGTTCGCGGTGCTGGTGATCGGGTTCGCGGCGGACCTCGTGCAGCGGCTGGTCGATCCGCGCCTGCGGGCGCACGTCGGCGGGGGGCGGCCGTGAAGGGACGGCTCACGTTCGTGGTCGGCTGCGTGCTGGTGGGGGCGGTGCTCGTGGTGGCCGCCGTGTCGCTGGTGTGGCTGCCGTACGATCCGGCCGACACCACGGGCGGCCGGCTCGTGCCCCCGGGCGGCGCGCACCTGCTGGGCACTGACAAGCTGGGCCGCGACCTGCTCACCCAGCTCATGGTGGGCGCGCGCATCGCGCTCACGGTCGGGATCGGCTCCGTGCTGCTCGGCGGCCTGCTCGGCGTGGCCGCCGGGCTGCTCGCGGGCTTCGCGACCCGCTGGCTGGACGACGCGCTGTCGGCGGCGCTCGACATCGTCATCGCGTTCCCGACGCTGCTGCTGGCCATGCTGGTGGTGGCGGCGCGGGAGGCGTCGCTCGGCTCGGCGGTGATCGCCATCGGGCTGGCGATGTCAGGGGTCGTCGCCCGGCTGACGCGGGTGCTGGTCAAACGGGTGCTGGCGGAGGATTACATCACGGCCGCGCGCACGTCGGGCACGTCGTGGCCGCAGGTGGTCGTCGAACACGTGCTGCCGAACATCTGGCCGACGCTGCTCGTCAACCTGGCGCTGCAGCTCGGGCTGGCGGTGCTGGCGGAGGCGGCGCTGTCGTACCTCGGTCTCGGGCCGCCCCCGCCGAACGCCTCGTGGGGGCGGTTGCTGCAGGAGGCGCAGGCGACCGTGCTGACCTCCCCGACGGGCGCCATCGCGCCGGGCGTGCTGCTCGTCGTCCTCGTCGTGGGCGTGAACCTGGTCGCCGACGGGCTGCGCGACCTGGCCGACCCGATGCGAGGGAGCAGCCGATGAACCCCCTTGAGGTGACCGGCCTGTCCGTGCGCCGCGCCGACGGCCGCGAGCTGGTCCGCGACCTGTCCCTCGCCCTGGCGCCCGGGGAGCGGCTGGGCCTGATCGGCGAGTCCGGCTCCGGCAAGTCGCTGACCGCGCTGGCCGTCATGGGCCTGCTGCCCGCCGGCATGACGTCAGGCGGCAGCGTCCTGCTGAGCGGCACGCAGGTGATCGGGACGCCGGACCGGAGGCTGGACCGGGTCCGCGGCCGGGCCGCCGCGGTGGTCTTCCAGGAGCCGCTGACGGCGCTGGACCCCCTGATGCGGATCGGGCGGCAGCTCGCGGAGCCGATCCGCCGCCACCGCGGCCTGCGCGGCGTACGGCTGCGGGCCGCCGTGCTCGACGCGCTGGCGGAGGTGCGGCTGCCGGAACGGGTGGCCGGCGCCTACCCCCACGAGATCTCCGGCGGCCAGCGGCAGCGCGCGGCCATCGCCATGGCCCTGGCCTGCGAGCCCCGGCTGCTGATCGCCGACGAACCGACCACGGCCCTGGACGTCACGGTGCAGGCCGAGATCCTGGCGCTGCTGGACGGGCTGGTGACGGAACGGGGCATGGCGCTGCTGTTCATCAGTCACGACCTGGCCGTGGTCGCCGACGTAGCGGACCGGGTGGCGGTGCTCAAGGACGGATCCATGGTGGAGTCAGGAAGGACACGTGACATCGTGCGCGAACCACGCCACGCCTACACGCGCGCGCTGGTGAACAGCGCGTGGGCGCTGGAGTCCGAGCTCGACAGGCTGGCCCCGTGAGCGGCAGTCCCGGGCAGGCCGGTAACGCGGGGCCCGCGGAGGTCCCCGCGGTGCTGGCCACGGACCGGGCGGGCTTCGCCTACCGGGGCGGGCGTCCCGTGCTGGCGGAGGTCTCCATCGCCGTGCCCGCCGGGCGCGGCCTGGCACTGGTCGGCGAGTCGGGCGCGGGCAAGACCACGCTGCTGCGGCTGCTGCTGGGCCTGGCCCGGCCGACCTCGGGCCGGGTGTTGTTCGACGGTGCGGACCTGGTCCCGCGCGATCCCGCCTTCCGGCGGGCGGTGCAACCGGTCTTCCAGGACCCGTACTCCTCGCTCGACCCGCGCCGGCGGATCGGCCGGATCGTCTCGGAGCCGCTGCGCTCGCTCGGCCTGCTCGCCCCCGGCTCCCGCGCGGCCCGGCGGGACGAGGCCGCCGACCGGGTGGCCGAGGCCCTGCGCTCGGTCGGGCTGCCGCCCGACGCCGCCCGCCGGTACCCGCACGAGTTCTCCGGCGGGCAGCGGCAGCGCATCGCGATCGCCCGGGCCATCGTGGGCCGGCCGCGCGTGCTGCTCGCCGACGAGCCGGTCAGCGCGCTCGACGTCACCACCCGGGTACGCGTGGTGGAGCTGCTCGGCCGGCTGGCCGAGAGCCACGGGCTGACGGTCGTGGTGGTCTCGCACGACCTGAGCGTGGTGGCGGCGCTGTGCGCGGACACGGCGGTCATCGAACAGGGCCGGGTGGTGGAACAGGGTCTGACGGCTGACGTGCTGGGCTCGCCCGAGCACCCGTACACGAGGAGGCTGCTCGACAGCGTCCCGAGGCTCAGCCGCGCCACCCGGCTCCACAATTCCCCGTGACCGCAACGGCGTGCTCGTCGGCGCAGGCCGCGCCGTCAACGGCCAGCTCGGGTCGCTGATCGGGGTGCCGGGCAGCGCGATCCGGCAGGCCGGGCCTGGCCATTCCGCCGCGCGGCCCCGCCGGCCACGGGTGGTGCCTGCCGCTCGTGACCTGCGGGTCCGTCGGGTCGTCCGTTCGTCCTCCGGGTACGTGCTGCGGCATGGCGGCGCGTTGCGGGTGGCGGAGGGCGGCGTGCTCAGCATCAGGAACATCAGCGGCGCGAACGCGTCGACCTTCTGCGTCTCCTACGGCTGCCGCCCTCGCTCACGACGAGAGCCGGCGGCAGCAGGCCGAGGCTCGCGTCGAGGCCGCCGTCCACGACCAACGCCGTGCCGGTGAGGGAGGAGGCGGCGGGCGAGAGCAGGAACGCGATCGCCTCGGCCTGCTCGCGCGGCTTGGCGGGGCGCCGCATCGGCGGCCGCCACGCCTGCCGGTGTTCGCCTCGCCCGGCGATCCGGGTGCTGGTGAGGCCTGGTGCGACGGCGTTCACCCTGATGCCGGCGGCGGCGTAGTCGAGGGCTGCGGCGCGCACGAGGTTGAGCACCGCGCTCTTCGACGCGTTGTACGCCCAGGTGCCGGGGTCGGCCCGCAGCCCGGCGACGGAGGCGGTCACGACGATGGCGCCACCTCCGGCCTCCCGCAGGGCGGGGGCGGCGGCCCTGATGCCCAGCATCGGCCCGCGCAGGTTGACGGCGAAGATCCGCTCGGCCGCGGCGACCGCGCGCGGGTGCTCCCACGGCAGCGTGCCGCCGGTGCCGGCGTTGAGCACGACGCCGTCCAGCCGCCCGTACGTCTGGACGGCCAGCTTCACGGCGGCCTGGTTGACCGCCTCCTCCGCCACGTCCCCCGCCAGCGTCACCACCCCTGCCAGGTCGCGCAGCGTGGCCAGGGAGTTGCCGTCGAGATCGACTGCCACGATGCGGGCCCCCTGGTCGAGCAGCAGGTCCACAGTGGCGCGGCCGATCCCGGACGCCGCTCCCGTGACGAGCACCGCGGCGCCCGCGACCAGATCGAGCTCGCTCATGCCTCGACGGTACGGAGAGGAGGAGCGAGAAGTCAACATTACCTACTTGCTATACATGAAATCCTGCCCGAGCTCCTTGCGGCCCCGGCGCGGGCGGGGACACCGGACCGGAGGGCCATGCGCGGCCGGGTCGATCGACGACCGGCAGGATCGTCACGGGGCCCGAACGGGCCACGGGCGGCGTGGTGCCACCATGCGGCACCGCGCAGAACGCGCCAGGCTGGGGCGCCCGCCCCACCCGGCCCCGTCCCACGTCCCGCAGCGGCGCCGCACCCGCGCCGGGCGCGAAGGAGATCGGCGCCCGGGAAGTTCCCCCAGGCCAGCTCCTGAGCCAGGGATGTCCCAGTGACCGGCCGGGGCGACAGGTCACGCCGTAGGGCCCGGAAGCGCCCCGCCCACGACGGGCCGCAGCCGGACCCCGGCCGGCGGGCCCGCACGCTTGGCCGGCTCGTCGCGGTCTCGAGCCGCTCCATGGGAGCCTGACCCGCCGGCGGCCTCAGACGGCGGAGCGGAGCCGACGCTCGGCGGGCGGGATCAGCAGTACCTCCAGCGCGCGGGCGCAGGCGCGCGCGTGCGTGACGAACCAGCCGATCCGCGCGTCGCTGATGACCAGCGGTGTGGAGCGCACGGCCAGCGCGTAGCGCACGTTGTGCTGCCGGTCGAGCACCGGCACCGCGACGGTGCGGATGCCGTCGCCCGACTCCTCGTCATTGAGCGCGTACCCGGACTCGCGCACGCGGACCAGCTCGGCGCGCAGTTCGGCGTGGTCCACGATGGTGCGGCCCGTCAGCGCCCGCAGCGGCCCGAGCGCCTCCAGATCGACGCTCCCCTCCGGGTCCCAGGCCAGCAGCACCTTACCCAGCGCCGTGGAGTGCAGGGGGCGGCGCAGGCCGACACCGCTGTCGGGATTGAGCGAGCCGCCGCTCAGGATGACCGCGTGCCGGTCGTTGCGGACGGCCAGGTCCACGGTGGCGGACGTGATCCTGGCCAGCTCGGCCAGCTCGGGGGCGATGCGATGCAGGCCGCGCCGGTGGAAGGAGAGCTGCCCCAGCTCGGTGATCGACGGCCCCAGCCGGTAGCGGCCGGTGCGTGCCTCCTGCTCCAGGAAGCCGGCGCCGGTCAGCGTTCTGGCCAGGCGGTGCGTGGTCGAGGTGGACAGCCCCGTTCTGCGTGACAGGTCGGACAGGCTGAGCGTGGCGTCGCCGCCGCCGAAGCAGCCGAGCATGCCGATCGCTCTGCGTACGGACTGGACGCCGCCGTCTGCTGCCATGCGGGAAACTCCGTCTTCTGAGTAGGGAGGGTCGGGACCAGGTGAGGCCAGGTCGCGCCGGAAATGCTTCCCGCATCGCGGGACATTCTTTGCATTTCCTACCAAATTACTAGCAAACTCTCCTCCATGACCACAGCCCCACTCGACGCCATCTGGTTCACCCGCTGTCCCGTGCCCACCGCGACGGGCATCGCGGCCGACCAGGGCTGGCTGGCCAGAGAGTTCGCCGATGACGGGATCGAGGTCCGCTCGCTGCAGGACGACGACCCCGGCGTGCCCCGCGAGACCCACTACACCCACGCCCTGACCGGCCTGTTCCGCGAGGGCGGCAACGTGCCGGCGCTGTGGGCACGCTCCCGCGGCGAGGCCACCAGGCTCATCGGCCTCACCTGGATCGAGGAGCGGCAGGTCGTGCTGGTTCGCGGCGGCACCGCCCTGGAGAGCCCCGAGCAGCTCAGGGGCTTGCGGCTGGCGGCGCCCCGGCATCGCATCGCCATCGACTTCTGGCGGGCCATGGCCCTGCACGGCTTCCACGGCGCGCTGTCTCTGGCCGGGCTCGGGCTCGGTGACGCTGAAGTGGTGGACGTCGAGGCCGAGCCCGGCGGCGGTCAGTGGGAGGCGGAGCTGGCCGCGCTGGCCGCGGGCCGGGTGGACGCGGTCTACGTCAAGGGCGCGCTCGCCGTCGAGGCCGCCCTGCGCCACGGCGCGGAGGTGGGCATCGACCTGGACGCCGTGCCGGACCGGCGCGCGCGGATCAACAACGGCACCCCCCGTCCGATCACCGTGCACCAGCGCCTGCTGGACGAGCATCCGGAGGTGGTGGCCCGCTTCCTGGCCGTCCTGCTGCGCGCCGCGGACTGGGCCGCCGGGCACCCGGCCGAGGTGGCCAGGATCCTGGGAGCGGAGACCGGCGCCGGCGCGGCCGGCGTGGCCGCGGCCTATGTCCCCGGCGCCTCGCTCCACCTCGACCTGTCCGCCGAACGCCTCGACCTGCTGGCCGAGCAGGAGCGTTTCCTGCGCGGCCACGGCTTCCTCGAATCGCCTGTGGACGTCGCGGCCTGGGCCGACCATACCCCGCTGCAAGGAGTCACCCATGCGTAAGCTGCTGCTAGCCCTTCCCCTCGCCCTCCTGGCCGCGGCCTGCGGCAGCGGAACCGGCGCCACCACCGCGCAGGAGCAAGTGATCGTCCGGATCTCCGACCCCGGCAACAGCGGCTTCCTGGCCGTCGCGAAGAAGGACGGCAGCCTGGACGCAGCCCTGGCCAAGGTCAATGCCAAGGTCAAGTGGGCCGGCGACTTCTCCGTGTTCGCCCCGGCCGCCCAGGCCATCAACGCGGGCTCGCTCGACGTCGCCACCGGCTCGATCACCTCCGGCGTCACCGCGCTGGCCGTCAAGCCCAGCTTCAAGATCTTCGCCACCGTCCCACCCGACCTGGCCGGGGAGGGCATCGTGGTGAAGAACGGCTCGCCGATCAGATCCGTGGCCGATCTGGCCGGGCGCAGCGTGGCCGTCGGGCACGGCGGCACCAGCGAGTATCTGCTGCTCAAGGCGTTGCAGACGTTCAACGTGCCGGTCGAGAAGGTCAAGCGGGTCTACCTGCAGCCGCCCCAGACCGCGCCGGTCTTCGGCTCGGGCGAGGTGGACGCCTGGTCCACGTTCTCCACCTTCCTCATCCCCGCCGTCACCGACCTGGACGCCCGGATCCTGGCCGACGGCGAGGCGATCAAGTCCGACAACTACGTGATCTACGTGGCCGCCAACAAGCTGCTGCAGGAGCATCCCGAGGTGGTCAAGGCCCTGTTCGAGTTCATCAAGGAGGGCAGCGCCAAGGAGATCGCCGATCCGGCCGCGTACGTGAACGTCTTCACCCAGACGGGCCCGCAGGCCGTGCAGGGCAAGCAGAAGGACCTGGTGGTCGACATCCAGAAGAAGGGCAAGCCCGCCCAGGCGGTCACCGCTGCCGAGATCGCGAAATATCAGGACGTGGCGAAGTTCTTCTTCGACCAGAAGGTGCTCACCGCGCCGCTTGACGTCTCCCAGCACGTCCTGGACGTGACCACGCTCGGGGACGCGAAGTCATGAGCATGGCCACCACCCGTACGGAGGCCGGTGTCGAAGGGCTGGTACCGCCCGAGCCGCCGCGCTCGGCCGGCCGCCACCCGGCCGTCACGTTCGCGCTGCGCGCCATCGGCCCCGTCCTGCTGCTCGCCGCCTGGTACGTGGCCACCGCCACCGGCGCCCTCACCGAGGATGTGCTCGCCGGCCCCCAGGACGTCGTCAAGACCTTCGCCGAGCTGTGGACCGACGGCCAGCTCCCCGAAGCGCTGCGCGTGTCGGTCACCAGGGCCGGGCTCGGCCTGCTGCTGGGCGCTTCCACCGGTCTGGCGCTGGGCGTCGTCTCCGGCTTCACCCGGCTCGGCGAGGAGCTCGTGGACTCCTCGATGCAGGCGCTGCGCGCCATTCCGTTCCTGGCGCTGACCTCGCTGTTCATCGTGTGGTTCGGGATCGAGGAGGCGTCCAAGATCCTGCTGATCGGGGTGGCCTGCACGTTCCCCATGTACATCAACGTCTCCAGCGGGGTGCGCAACGTGGACCGCAAGGTCGTCGAGGCCGCCCGCTCGTTCGGTCTCGGCCGGCTCGCCATCGCCCGCGAGGTCGTGCTGCCGGGCGCGCTGCCGTCCATCTTCGCCGGGCTGCGGCTGTCCACCACGCTCAGCGTGATCGCGCTCATCGCCGCCGAGGAGATCAATGTGACGGCCGGGCTCGGCTACCTCATGGCCCGGGCCACCGACTACCTGCGCACCGACATCCTCGCGCTGTGCGTGCTGCTGTACGCGGTGATCGGGCTGATCGCCGACCTGACCCTGCGGCTGGCCGAGCGGGTCACGATGCCCTGGCGCAGGGCGGTGACGATCCGATGAGTCTCGCTGTGCGGACGACAGGCCTGCGCAAGGTCTTCGGCGAGCGGGCCGTGCTCGACGGGGTGGACCTGGACGTGCGGCGCGGGGAGTTCCTGGCGCTGCTCGGGGCGAGCGGCACCGGCAAGACCACGCTCCTGCGCATCCTGGCCGGGCTGGACGCGGCCAGCGGCGGGAGCGTGCTGGTGCCGCCGGTGCGCACGGTCGTCTTCCAGGAGCCGCGGCTCGTCCCGTCCAAGCGCGCCCTCGCCAACGTGATCATCGGGCAGGGCCGCGCCGCCCGGGCCAAGGGCCTGGCGGCCCTGGCCGAGGTGGGGCTGAGCAGCCATGCCGACGCCTGGCCCGCGACGCTCTCCGGCGGCGAGGCCCAGCGGGTCGCGCTGGCCAGAGCCCTGGTACGCGAGCCGGAGCTGCTCCTGCTCGACGAGCCGTTCGCCGCGCTGGACGCCCTGACCCGGCTGCACATGCAGGACCTGATCGCCGAGCTGTGCGCCCGGCACCGCCCGGCCGTGGTGCTGGTCACGCACGACGTGGAGGAGGCGATCCTGCTCGCCGACCGGATCGCGGTGCTGCGCGAGGGCACGTTCGTCACGGACGTGCGGGTCGGACTCGACCGCCCGCGCGACCGCACCGATCCCGACTTCGTCGAACTGCGCCGCCGGCTCCTCGCCGACCTGGGCGTGGACGCTCACGCGGGAGCGGCGCCATGACGGCCACGGGTTGGATCCGCGAGAACGCCGCAGCGCTGACCGGGCTCGCCGACCGGATCTGGGCCTACGCCGAGCCGTCGCTGCGCGAATGGCGCTCGGCGCTGGCCACCGCCGAACTGCTGCGCGCGCACGGCTTCACGATCGCGTGGGGCACGGCCGGCCTGCCCGCCGCGTTCGTCGCCACCCACGGCGGGCGCGGGCCCGTGCTGGGGTTCAACGTCGAGCCGCCGTACCACCTGCCGCCACCCGAGTTCCTCGACGAGACGGGCCAGTCACCGCGGCCTTCCCGGACGCCGCCCGTTTCCGCTGAACCCCTAGGAAAGATCTGACATGTCCGTCCTGCTCATCTCCGGCAGCCCATCGGCCGCCTCCCGCACCGTACGTCTGCTCGACCACCTGGCCGGGCGGCTGGGCCGGCCCGCCACGGTCCTGCGCCTTCGCGATCTGCCCGCGGAGGCCCTGCTGCACGGCGACACCACCCATCCCGGGCTGGCACGGGCCACGGAGCAGGTGGCCGCGGCGGGCGCGATCATCGTTGCCACCCCGATCTACAAGGCGTCCTACACCGGGCTGCTGAAGGCGTTCCTGGACGTGCTGCCGCAGGGTGCGTTCGCCGGCAAGACGGTGGTGCCGGTGGCCACCGGGGGCACCGCCGCTCACCTGCTGGCCGTGGACTATGCCCTGCGGCCGGTGCTGAGCGTGCTCGGCGCGCGGCACGTCACGCGCGGCCTGTTCGTGCTGGACAGCCAGATCGAGCCGCTGGCGCGGGAACTGCTCCCGCGCATCGACGCCCTGCTGGAAGAGGTTCCGCTGGAGGCGGCGGCATGACGACGCACAGCACCCCGCGCTTTCACGTCGTCCTGCCCACCAGGAGCCCCGCCCCCGCCGGGTTGCCGGCTTTCGTCACCGACGTGCGGCCGGTGCTCGCCGATCCCGCCGGGCGGACCGCCGTGGCCGCGGACCTGTCCGGGTGGGCGGGTGCGCTCGTGCCCTTCGACCCGGACGGGCAGGAGTCCCTCACCGTCGCCGCCGGCGCCCTGCGCCGCACCCGCCACCTGCGTGTCGTCGCCGAGTTCCACCCGGCCGTGGCCACCCCGGTCTACGCGGCCAAACTGTCGGCGTCCCTGCAGCGTTTCGCCGCCGCACGGCTCGGCTGGCGGCTCGCCGTGGACCTGGACCCGGCCGTGGCCAGGGCGCAGGGCGACTTCCTGACCGGCGCAGCCCGGTTCGCCCGCGCCGACGAGTTCCTGACCGTGGCCAGGGGCGTCTGGGACGGCGGCCCGCTGGACTTCAAGGGCGCCTTCTACGAGGTGGTCAAGGGCGGCTTCGGAGCGCCGCTGTCGTCCTCGCCCTTCCCCGAGGTGCACCTGTCGGGCACCTCGCCCGACGCCCTGGAGCTGTCGCGCCGCCACGCGGACGTGCACGTCTTCTCCGCCGGCGACGACCTGGCCGCGCTCATCCCCGAACTGCCGGGCCTGCGCTACGGCGTGCACCTGTCCTCGATCGACGCCGCCGACGAGTACGTCGCGCTCGGTGTCACCGAGTTCTTCCTCCAGACCGAGGACGTCTACCGCCTCGGCGAGCACGTGAAGGAGCGGGCTCTTGACCGTTGACATCTACTGGCGCATCCACATGGAGGGCGACCAGCCCTCGCTGCGCCGCCGCGTCCGCAGCCGCGGTGGTTTCGCCCCCGGCGGCACCGCCCCGGGCACCAGGGACGGCCAGGACGACGGCTACAGCCACGCCGACTACATGGCCGAGGTCGCCAGAGCCGCCGAGGGCAGCGGCTTCGTCGGCGGGCTGCTGCCGAACTTCCCGCACACCGACGACCCGTGGGCCGCCGCCGCGACGCTGGCCCGCGAGACCACCTCGTACCGCTTCATGGTGGCCTTCCAGCCCGGGTTCCTGCACCCCGTCCAGGCCGCCCGGATGACGGCCACGCTGCAACGGGCCACCGGCGGCCGGATCGTCTACAACGTCATCTCCGGCGGCGGCGGTCCCGCGCAACTCTGGTGGGGCGACAAGGTGGACCACGACGACCGCTACGCGCGCACCTCGGAGTTCCTGGACGTGCTCAAGGGCGTCTGGCAGGGCGGGCCCACCCGCGGTCACACTCACCGGGGCCGCTTCTATCAGGTGGAGAACGCGGGACTGCCGGAGGAACTGGCCGGGCAGCCGTTCCCGGAGATCTACTTCTCCGGCTCCTCCCCCGCCGCCATCGACGCCGCCGGCCGGCACGCCGACTACTACCTGTCGTGGCTGGAGCCGTTCGAGGCGCTGGCGGAGAAGTTCGACGCCGTGCGCGCGCACAGTGCCACGCCGCCCCGGTTCGCCGTGCGGGTGGACCTGCTGGCCCGCGAGAGCGAGGAGGAGGCGTGGGCGGAGATCGAGGAGGGCTGGCAGGCCAGGCCGCGCGGGGGCGAGCTCGGTGAGGGCGACTCCGTCGGCGTGCGGCGCAGCCGCGCCTTTCTCGCCGGAGCCGGTGACGACCCCCGCGCCCTGGAGGTCGCTCCCAACGTGTGGGGCGGGTTCAGCCAGTTGCGCGACGGCCCGGCCTTCGGCCTGGTCGGCGACTACCACCAGGTCGCCGAACGTCTCGACCAGCTCCTGGACCTCGGCGTGGACGCCTTCGTCCTGGCCGGGATCCCCCATCTCGAAGAGGCCCGCCGCGTGGGCCGCCACGTCTTGCCGCTACTGAAAGGACGCACCTCATGACCACCAGAATCGGCTTCTTCCCGCAGAACAACACGCTCTGGGTGGCCCGCCACCGCGACCTGCTGCCCGGCGCCGAGTGGGTGGACCTGAACGCCCTCGGCCGGGGCGAGCGCGTCGATCCCACCCGGGCCCTGCCGTCCGCGCACGGCGACCACCTGTTCGACGGCGGGTACGACTTCATCGGCACCGGCTCCACTCCCCCGGTCACCGCCCAGGCCAAGGGCCACGACATCGTGTACGTGGCGATCTCCGGCCCGCGCGTCGAGAACGGCCGCCTGGTGGTGCGGGACGACTCGCCGATCGGCTCCGTGGCGGAGCTGAAGGGCAAGCGGGTGGCGCTCGGGCACGGCTCGTGGCAGACCACACTGCTGCTGCTGGCGCTGGAACAGGCCGGGCTCGGCTGGGGCGACATCGTACCCGTGGACGCCTACGGCAACGCCGCCGAGCTGCTGGTGAACGGCGACGTGGACGCCTGGGTGGGCTCCTACCCGTACCTGACGCCGGTCGAGTCGCGCACCCGCACGCTGGTGGAGACCGACGGCCTGTTCAGCCACCGCTCGCTCTGGTTCACCCGCCGCGACTTCGCGCGGGAGCGGCCCGAGGAGCTGGCCGGGATCGTCACCGCGCTGCAGCAGGCGGACCGCTGGACGGAGGAGCATCCGCGCGAGGCTGCGGCCCTGTTCGACGGCGACAATCTGGACGCGTGGGAGCACGCGCTGCGCACCCGCCCGTGGGGGCTGCACCCGGTCAGCGAGGAGTTCGTCGCCGAGCAGCAGCACGCCGCCGACCTGTTCCACGCCAACGGGCTCGTCCAGCAGAAGATCACGGTCGCGGACGCCGTGCTTCCCGAGATCGGCGAGCTGGTGGCGCGAACCCGATGATCCCGGCGTGCCGCTGCCCGCGCGCCCGGACGCGACTCCCCGCCGTGCTCGGCGCGATCGGCCCTGCGGCCCGGTTCGTCGTCACCTCACCGACCGGTGTGCGGGCGCGCTTCGCCGCGGCGGACCCTACGCCGGCTCACCCCCGCGCCGGTGTTCGGCCTGGACGGCGGCGCGGGGGCCTGGCGCACCGCCGCACCGCTCCGGGTGCTCCAGCGATCCGTGCGCCGGGGGCGCGCCCGCGTGGGGCAGCCCGTTCACGAGGCCGGCCGGCGGGGCAGGCCGGGCGGGTTGATCCGCGACTCGGGGATGGCCTCGCTGTCCAGCCCCCACCGTTCGAGCACCTGCCGGTACGTGCCGTTCTTGATGACGGTGTTCAGCGCCTCGTGCAGCGGCTGCACCAGGCCGTTGCCCTTCCTGGTCATGGCGGCGATGAGTCCCTGCAGGTCCGGCCCCGCCCCGGAGAACGTGCCCACGATGCGGGAGCCGCCGCTGACGGCTATGTTGTAGGCGATGTTCGGGTTGGGGCCGAAGTACGCCTGCACCCGGCCCGACTTGAGGGCGAGCAGCACGTCGCCGTACTTCTCGTAGTAGAGGATCTCGACCGGTTCGCGGCCGGCGGCGCGGTTCTGCTTGTCCCAGTCGAGCAGGATCTTCTCCTGGTTGGTGCCGGAGCCGACCGACACGCGCAGCCCGGCGATGTCGGCGGGTCCCTTGATCGCCTTGATGGGGCTGGTGTCGGGCACCTGCCAGGCGAGCTGGTCGATCCGGTAGGTGGCGAAGTCGTAGGTGTCCTTGCGTTCCTCGGTGACGGTGACGTTGCTGAAGACGGCCTCGTACTTGCCGGACTTGGCGGCCAGGAACAGGTTCTCCCAGGAGCTGGACTGCGGGGTGAACTCCAGGCCCAGCACGTCGGCGACGAGTTGGGCGAGGTCGGTCTCGACGCCGATGAGGGTGGTGTCGTCGGTGGCCGGGGAGACCAGCGGGGGCGAGCCGCTGGCGCTGAAGCCGACGGTGAGCTTGCCGTCGGCGGCGATCTCCTGGGGGACCTTGGCCGCGATGGCCGCGACCTTCCCGGTCCGTACCCTGTTCTGGTCCGGGCTCAAGTTGATCTTCTTGCCGGCGATCACGGGGGCGGAGGCGGCCGGGGTGTCGAGTGCCGGTTCGGTGCCACAGGCGGCGAGGGCGGCGACGGCGAGGAGGAGCACGGGCACGGTGAGAGTCCGCGCGGGCGAAGTACGCATGTCTGGCGTCCTTGGGGTGTCAGAGGACCTTGGCGAGGAAGGCGCGGGTGCGCTCGTGGGCGGGGGCGTCGAGGACCTGGGCGGGCGGGCCGAGCTCGACGAAGCGGCCGGCGTCCATGAACGCCACCGCGTCGGCCACCTCGCGGGCGAACCCGATCTCGTGAGTGACGACGATCATGGTGGTGCCGCCGCGGGCGAGGTCCTTGATGACGTCGAGGACCTCGCCCACCAGCTCGGGGTCGAGCGCGGAGGTCGGCTCGTCGAACAGCAGCAGCTTCGGCTCCAGGGCGAGGGCGCGCGCGATGGCGACCCGCTGCTGCTGGCCGCCGGACAGGGTACGCGGGTAGGCGTCGGCCTTGTCGGCCAGGCCCACCCGGGCCAGCAGCCGCTCGGCCAGCGGCTCGACCTCGGCGCGCGGCCGGCGCTGCGCCGACAGCGGCGCCTCCATGAGGTTCTGCTTGACGGTGAGGTGCGGGAACAGGTTGAAGGACTGGAAGACGAAGCCGATCTGGGTGCGCTGGCGCAGCACCTCGCGTTCGGAAAGCTCGTGCAGGCGGTCGCCGGCCTGCCGGTAGCCGAGCAGCCGCCCGTCCACGCGGACCGAGCCGCGATCCACCTTCTCCAGGTGGTTGATCGTGCGCAGCAGGGTCGACTTGCCCGAGCCGGACGGGCCGAGGACCACCAGCACCTGGCCCCGGGGCACGTCCAGGTCCACGCCGCGCAGCACGTGCAGGGGACCGAAGCTCTTGTGCACGCCGCGCAGCTCGACCATCGCGCTCATGCCCGCCCCCTGCCGTAGTGCCGCTCGACGTAGTGCTGGACGAGCGACAGGGCGGTGGTCAGGACGAGGTACCAGATGGCCGCGACCAGCAGCAGCGCCATGACCCGGCCGTTGCGGTTGTAGATCACCTGCACCTGGTAGAACAGCTCGGGCAGCGCCATGATGTAGACCACCGAGGTGCCCTTGATCAGGCCGATGATCTCGTTGCCCGCGTTGGGCACGATGGTCCGCATGGCCTGCGGCAGGATGATCCGGAACAACCGCCGCGCCGGGGGCAGCCCGAGGGCCGCCGCGGCCTCCCGCTGCCCGTGGTCCACCGACAGCAGGCCGCCGCGGACGATCTCGGCGGCGTAGGCCGCCTGGTGCAGGGCCAGCCCGAGCACCGCCGCCGTCAGCGGCCCGATGAGGTCCATCGTGCCGAAGTCGAAGAACGCCGGGCCGAACGGCACCCCGACCGACAACCGCGGGTAGAGCAGTGCCAGGTTGTACCAGAACAGCAGTTGCAGGATGAGCGGCACCGACCGGAACAGCCACACGTACCCGAAGGCCACCGACGACAGCAGCCGGTTGGGCGACAGGCGCATCAGCGCCAGCACCGTGCCGAGGGCGAAGCCGAGCCCGATGCCGAGCGCGGTCAGCTCCAGCGTGAGCAGCACCGAACGCACCACCGACGGCGCGAACAGGTACTGCCTGACCACCTCCCACTCCCAGGCGGGGTTGGTGATCAGGGCGCTGGCGGCCATCGCCAGCACCACGAGCACGGCGGCCGCGGCCACCCACCGCAGCGGACGGCGGGCGGTCACCACCTCCAGCGGCCGTTCCGCCTCCTGCTGGGCGGGGGCCTGAACCTCGGGCAGCGTCATGGCCTGCCCTCGATCCGGGCGCGCGCCGGAACGCGTACCGTGCGGAACTCGGTGGTGCGGCGCAGGCGGAAGCCGAGCCGCTCGTACAGGCGGATCGCGCGCGTGTTGGCGGCGGAGGCGTGCAGGAACGGCGTCTCGCCGCGGTCCCGGATGCCGGCGGCGACCGCGAGCACGAGCCGGGTCGCCAGGCCGCGGCCCCTGTGGCGGGGATCGGTGCAGACGGCGCTGATCTCGGTCCAGCCCGGCGGATGCAGCCGCTCCCCCGCCATCGCCACCAGCGCACCGCCGAGCCGGATGCCGAGGTAGACGCCGAGCTCGACGGTCCGTGGCAGGAACGGGCCCGGCTTGGTCCGCTCGACGAGGCCGAGCATCTCGGGCACGTCCGCCGGCCCCAGCCGCACCACGCCGGGGTCGTGCCTCCCGGTGACGCGTTCGCCGGTGAGCTGGACCCCGGGGATGTTCTTCGCCTCTTCCCAGCCGGCCGGCGGCACCGCTGCCGGGTCGTTCAGCGGCACGTCGCCGCCCTCGCCCGCCAGCGCTGCCGCGTCCTGCCAGTCGGCGGGACCCGGGTCGTGCGGCATGGACAGGAACGGGGACACGTCGAGGGGGTAGCGCAGCACCCGGCCGCGCCGTTCGGCGAGGTGCGCGTGCGCCCCGAGGAGCGAGGCGCGCACCGGGTCGTCCAGCGGGTCGAAGCCGGCACCCTCCTGCCCGACCGATAGGGGGCGGGACCCGTCAGAGGCGGCGGGGAACGCGGGCGCGGTCATGCCGCGACCGCATCAGGCGAGCGCGAGCCGCCGCCGGTTCCGCCGGTCCCGAGGAACTGCACAAGCATGCGCCGAGGCCTTTCTCACGTCCGTCAGCCGCCCTCAGCTCAGCACAGCCCTCAAAAGCCGTCAAGACCTACTTGTTTAGTTGGTTTTTCGTAGGTTTCCCACATAACCCCCTTGATTTATGGCAAATCTCTTCCTACCTTGAAGCTCCAGCAGCCGGAGAGGATGTCATGAGTCACCTGACCGTGTTCGATCTCGACGGAACGCTCGTCGACACGCCACGCGCGATCGTCGAGACCTTCACCGCGGCGTTCGGCGCGCTGGGCGTCGCCGCGCCACGGCCCGCGGCCATCCGCGCCACGATCGGGCTCCCGCTCGAACGGGCCTTCGGCGACCTGCTGGCCGTGGCACCGGACGGCGAGCTGGTCGCCAGCGGGGTCCGGCACTACCAGCGCCTGTTCAAGGAGATCATCCTGCCGCGCGCCCGCGAGCTGGTCTTCCCCGGCGTGGCCGAAGGGCTGGACGAGCTGCGCGTCCAGGGCTTCACCCTCGCCGTGGCGACCAGCAAGTTCTACGCCAGCGCGGACGCGCTGCTGCGGTCGGCGGGGCTGCGTGACAGGTTCGCCCTGGTGGTGGGCGCGGACCAGGTGAGCAGGCCCAAGCCGGACCCGGAGTCGGGACTGCTGGTCCTGCGCACGCTCGGCGTGGCGGCTCGGCACGCGGTGATGGTGGGCGACACCGCGCACGACATCCACATGGCCAACGCGGCGGGCATGCGCTCGATCGCCGTCACGTACGGCGTGCACGGTGCCGGCGAGCTGGCTCTCGCCGGCCCCACCTGGGTCGCCGGCACGTTCGCCGAGGTCGTCGTCCGGCTGGGCTCGGCGCTCACGGACCCTGCGGAGCCGCCGCACGAAGCGGAGCCGCCGCACGAAGCGGAGCCGCCGCACGAAGCGGAGCCGCCGCACGGCATCGGGGTGCGGCGAGAGGCCGAGGAACTGGCCGGATGAGCGGGCGCGCGCTCGACTGGTCGCTCGCGATCGCCGGCGGTGTGCTGCTCACGCTGATGACCCAGGCCAACGCGGTGCTCGCCGGCCACACCGACGCCCTGTACGCCTCCTGGGCCGCGCACGGGCTCGGGGCCGTGGTGGCGGCGATCCTGGTGCTGGCCGTCGCCCGCCGCGCACCGGCCGCAGCGGCTCCCGGCGAGAGCGAGGGCCGCGCGCCGCTCTGGTACTACCTGGGCGGCATCCCCGGCGCCCTCGTCGTCGTCCTGTCGGCCATCGCGGTCAACAGCGAGCTCGCCCTGGCCGGCACCATCGCCCTGATGCTCACCGGCCAGCTCCTCTTCGGCACGGTCTCCGATCACCTGGGCCTGCTCCACACCCCCAGGCGCCGTGTCACGTCCATGGACCTGGCGGTCGCCGGCTGCGTGCTCGCCGGCGGCGTTCTCATCGTCCTCGGCGGAGCGTGACCATGCTCTTCTTCGTCGTCCTGGCGCTGCTCAACGGCGTCCTCATCGGCACCAGCCGCACGGTCAACGGCCGGCTCAGCACCAGGAAGGGCGCGTTCCGGGCGTCCGTGTGGAACCACGTGGTCGGTTTCGCCTTCCTGAGCGTGGTCCTGCTCGTCCTGCGCACCTGGCCGGACGTCACGGACGCGCCCGTCGCCGCCTACGCGGGCGGGGTGTTCGGCGCCCTGTTCGTCGCGGTCAACAGCTACGTCTTCCCCAGGCTCGGGGCGATGAGCGCCTCCGTGCTGGTGATCAGCGGGCAGGTGCTGTCCGCCGTGGTCATCGACTGTGTTCAGCAGCGAGCGCTGCCGGCGCCGATCAGGCTGGCCGGCGTGGTGCTCGTGCTCCTGGGGCTCAGCCTGCCCCGATTGTCAGCCCGTCTCCGGCAGAGGGAGATCCACCAGTGCCCGACCGAGAAGAAGTGATCGACGCCCTCCTCGACGACCGCGCGTACCACATCGAGTTCAACGGCCACCTCACCAACCATGCCAAGCACGCCGTCGTGGCCCTGGCCGGGCTGGGCGTGCCCGCCGCCGACATCAAGGCGTACTACGACGCGTACGCGAAGCTGACCTCGTACGGGTTCGGCCTGGAAGCGCCCAAGCCGGACCGGCACCTCATCACCGAGCAGAACTGGCGCGAGCACCTGGGGCAGCGCACCAGCTTCTGGTCCTACTGCGACTTCTTCGACCGGCTCGAACGGGATCTCGGCCTGGAGGAGGTCCTGCGCCGATACGTGCCCGAGTTGCTGCCCGGCTGGACGGGCTCGTTCACGCACGCCACCATCCATCTCGGCTGGGCACTCGACGTCGGCCACCGGTGGATGGCGATCGAAGGGCTGGCGTACCTGGCCTTCTCGTACTCGACCTGCCATCCGGAACGGGCACGGCCGCCGCGGGCGGACGGCGCGCCCGTGGACTCGCTGTTACGACTGGCCGGCGTGTGGGACGAGCACCGCGACGAGCTCGCCCACTGGGTCGCCGGCATCCTCGCCGACACCTCCCCTGTCGAGGACGGCCGCATCCACCCGGAGCTGCTCCGCTCCGGCCTGCAGTTCCGGATCGCCCGCACGCTGAGCGAGGGCCATCCCCTCTTCTACGACACACCCGCGTGGACGCGGGACGACACCTGGGAGCCGCTGTACTACGCGGTCACCCTGCTCTACTTGTCACGTCCGGGTGACTTCGTGCTCCTGCACCTGATCACCTCGTTGTACGCGGTGGAGCGGATCGCCCAGCACCTGCCGGCCGAGCAGCGGTGGGAGGCCGCCGTCTGTTTCTGGATCGGGCTGCTCGGCACCGTCTTCTCCGGCGGCGACTTCCCCCGCCGCGACAAGCTCGCCGCCCTGCACCGGATCTTCTCCGAAGCCGAGGACGAGGGCGCCGGCGATTGGGACACGATCGTGGGCCGGGCCGTCCTGGAGGAAGAGGAGCACAATCCCAAGCTCGTGCACGTGCTGCGCCGGGTGTGGGAGCGCAGCGGCCACCGCTCGATCTACCGGGTCGCCGCCGGCCAGTTCACCGCCACGCCCGAGCTTCCGCCCTCGTTCGACGAGCCGCCCACCGCCTGACGGGACCGCCATGCCTGCCCAGCACAACCTCCATCTGCTTCCGCAGACCCGCCAGCTCCGCGCCCTGCACACGGTCGTCCGCGACCGGCACGCCGGGCTCGACGTCTTCGTCCTGCATGCGCGCCGCATCATCCGCCTCCTGCTGGAGGCCGGGCTCGATCAGCTCCCCTTCACCGAACACCACGTGACCACGCCGGTGGGCGCCACCTACCGGGGGCTCAAGCACGCCGTCGACATCTGTGCCGTGGCCGTGGTCAGGGCCGGGGAGAGCATGGAGGCCGAGTTACGCGACATCCATCCCGGCATCCGCATCGGCAAGATCCTCATCCAGCGGGACAAGCAGACCAAGCTTCCGCATCTGTACTACTCGCACCTGCCTCCGGGCATCGCCGGCAGCCACGTCCTGCTCCTGGAGCCGATGCTGGCCACCGGCGGCTCGGCCAACGCCGCCATCGACGTGCTGCTCAAGGCCGGCGTGCGGGAGGAGCACATCGTCCTGATCGACTTCATCGCCGCACCCGAGGGCATCCGCGCCGTCCGCGAGGCGCACCCGCACGTCAAGATCGTCGCCTCCTCGATCGAGGAGCGGCTGAACGACCACGCCTTCATGGTCCCGGGCATCGGCGACTTCGGCGACCGCTACTTCGGCACCACCGACCCGGGGGCATGATGATCACCGTTCCTTCCGCCCGGCCGGCCGGGCTCCGCGTCCCCGTCGGCATCGGGGCCTGCCTGCCCGACCTGCTGCTCCAGCAGGCCGAGCACCGGCCCGACGCCGTGGCGGTCACCGGCGCCGGCGGCAGCCTCACCTTTCGCGAGCTCGTCCGCGACGCCGGCCGGCTGGCGGCCCGGCTCCGGCGGCTGTCCACGGGCCCTGACGACTGCGTCGGCCTTTACGCCGGCCCCTCGGCCGACCTGATCACCGGCGTCTGGGGGATCCTCATGGCGGGGGCCGCGTACCTGCCGCTGTCCCCCGACTATCCGCAGGACCGCGTCCGCTTCATGATCGAGGACAGCCGGGCCGCCGTCGTCGTCACCCAGCCCCACCTCGTCGGCGAGGTGTCGGAGCTGGCGCCGCCGGGCACGCGGATCGTCAGCCTGTCCGACGTGGTCGACGAGTGGCAGCCCGGCGAGGCGGCCTGGCGACCCGGCTCCCTGGCTTACGTCATCTACACCTCCGGCAGCACGGGCCGTCCCAAGGGGGTGCTGATCGAGCACCACAGCATCGCGTCCCAGCTGCGCTGGATGCACACGTGCGGCCACGTCGGCCCGCACACCACGGTGCTGCAGAAGACGCCCGCGAGCTTCGACGCCGCGCAGTGGGAGATCCTGGCGCCGGCGTTCGGCAGCCGGGTCGTCACGGCCCCGGCGGGCGGCCATCGCGACCCGGACGCCCTCATCGACACCATGGCCGCCTACGACGTCACCACCCTGCAATGCGTGCCCACGCTGCTCGAAGCGCTGGTGGACACGGGGCGGCTGTCGCGCTGCACGGCGCTGGCCCGGGTCTTCTCCGGCGGCGAGGCGCTGACCAAGCGGCTGGCCAGGGACTTCTTCGCCGCGCTGCCGGAGGCGTCGCTG
The DNA here is from genome assembly GCF_041950525.1 of Nonomuraea sp. GTA35. Taxonomy (NCBI): domain Bacteria; kingdom Bacillati; phylum Actinomycetota; class Actinomycetes; order Streptosporangiales; family Streptosporangiaceae; genus Nonomuraea; species Nonomuraea sp. GTA35. The sequence continues at coordinate 206,301 of NZ_JBGNUV010000016.1, forward strand.
ATCAACCTGTACGGCCCCACCGAGTGCACGATCAACGCCACCGCGCATGTGGCCGATCCCTGGCAGGCCGCCGACGGGGATGGAACGCTCCCGATCGGCGTCCCTGTGGACAACACGCACTGCTTCGTCCTGGACGAGAACCTGGCCCCCGTGGACATCGGGGAGACGGGCGAACTGTACATCGGCGGCGCCCAGCTCGCCCGGGGCTATCTGAACCGGCCCGAGCAGACCCGGGAGCGGTTCATCCCCTCGCCGTTCGTCCCGACCCAGCGGCTCTATCGCACCGGCGACCTGGTGTACTGGAATCCCGATGGCACCCTGCAGTTCGCCGGCCGCGCGGACGACCAGGTCAAGTTACGCGGTCACCGGATCGAACTGGGCGAGGTGGCGCTGGCCGCCGAGCGGCACGCCTGGGTGCGGCGGGCGGCGGCGGTGGTCGTGACCGATGACAGGACCCGCTCCCCGCAGCTGGTGGTGTGCGCGGAGCTGAATCCCCGCGAGGCCGCCCTCATGGACCAGAGCCATCACTCGGCCCACCACCGCTCCAAGTCCGACCGCCTTCAGGTCCGCGCGCAACTGGCAGACGCGGGGCTCAGGCCGGACCTGGCCGGCCTGCCGGCGGTGGCGCTGCCTCACCGCGACGAGCCCGCCGAGCTGCGCCGGGCGGTCTTCGCCCGCAAGACCTACCGGTTCTACGAGGGCGGACCGGTCACCCGCGCGGACCTGCTGGCGCTGCTCGACCCCAAGCCCGCCAGGACGCGCGCCCGCCACCTCGATGGTCTCGGGCTCGACGAGCTCGGGCGGATCCTGCGCTGGTTCGGCCAGTTCCGCAGCGACAAGCGGCTGCTGCCCAAGTACGCCTACGCCTCGCCAGGCGCCCTGTACGCGACCCAGCTCTACGTGGAGGCCGCCGGCGTGGCCGGCCTGGCTCCGGGGCTGTACTACTACAACCCCGCGGAGCACGCTCTGGTCCGCATCGGTGCGGCCCTGCTGCCCGAGGACGGCGGCCTGAGGGTGCACCTGTCCGGCAGGCGGGCGGCGATCGAGCCGGTCTACCGGGAGAACCTGCACGAGGTCCTGGAGTTCGAGGCCGGTCACATGGTGGGTGTCTTCGAGGACGTGCTGCCCGCGTACGGGCTGGACATCCGCCCGCTGGACCGCGTCGCCTCGGTACGGGAACGGCTCCGCGTCGAGCCCCACGACCACTACGTCGGCACGTTCGAGATCCGCCCGCACGACGGCTCGCCGCGCGCCGAGGACGTCGAGGTCTTCCTCCAGGCGCATCCCGGCCGGGTGACGGGCCTGCCGGCGGGCTGGTACCGGCATCGCGGCGGCGCGCTGGAGCGGGTCTCCGGCGAGCTCGTGCTGCGCCGGCACGTCGTGGCGATCAATCAGCAGGTGTACGACCGCGCGGCCTTCGGCCTGGCCCTGCTGGCCGGGGACGCGCGGCCGTGGCTGGCGTACGTCGTGCTCGGCGCCCGGCTGCACCACCTGCAGCGCAACGGCCTGGGCCTCGGCCTGATGTCGTCGGGGTACAGCTCGAAGAGCGGCCACCCGATGCCCGCGGCGCGGCGCGTGGAGGAGATCCTCGCGAGTGCGGGGCTGCCCGCCCCGCAGGCGATGTACTTCGCGCTGGGCGGCCGGGTCAGCGCCGAACAGGTGGCCGGCGAGGACATGCGCGAGGACGCGGTCCACATGAAGGGCCCCGCCGAGCTGATCAAGGACGAGCTGGCGCGCCTGCTGCCCGGCTACATGCTGCCCAACCGGGTCCTGCTCGTGGACGCGCTGCCGTTGACGGCGAACGGCAAGGTGGACGCCGCCGCGCTGCGCGCCCTGGCCCGGCCGCGGCCGGGCGCCCGGCGCACGCCGCCCGTGACCGCGACCGAGCGGTGGCTGGCCGAGGAGTGGGGCCGGGTGCTGAAGTACGACCAGGTGTCGGCGACGGACGACTTCTTCGCCTGCGGCGGCAACTCGCTGACCGCGGTTGCGCTGATCAACCGGATCAACCGGGAGTTCGGCACGCGGCTGCCCTTCCAGGCGCTGTTCGAGTCGCCCGGGCTGACGGCTCTGGCGGCACGCGTGGATGACGGGCAGGCAGCGCCGTCCTCGCGGCTGGTGTCCCTCGGGCGCGTTGCGGAGGGCCGGCCGGTGTTCTGCTGGCCCGGGCTCGGCGGCTACCCGATGAACCTGCGCCCGCTGGCCGGCCACGCCGCGCAGGACCGCCCGTTCTACGGGATCCAGGCGTACGGCCTGAACCCGGGCGAGGAGCCCTACCCCTCCATCCAGGACATGGCCGCCGCGGACGTGGCCGAGATCCGCCGCGTGCGGCCGGAGGGGCCGTACACGTTGTGGGGGTACTCCTTCGGCGCGCGCGTCGCCTTCGAGGCGGCCAAGCAGCTCGAAGGAGCCGGCGAGCAGGTGGACGGGGTCGTGCTGATCTGCCCGGGCAATCCCCGGGTGGGGGCCGGGAGCCGGGCTCGCGAGGCGTCCTGGGCCAACCCCGCGTACGTGACGATCCTCCACTCCGTCTTCACCGGCACGGTCGCCGGCCCCGGCCTGGAACGCTGCCTGGAGCAGGCCAGGGACGAGGAGAGCTTCACCGGCTTCGTGCACGGACTGCTGCCCGAGCTGGACCGGCCGCTGATCCGCCGGATCGCCCGCCTGGTGGCCAGGACCTACGCCTTCCCGTACACGTTCGACGGACTCGCCGCGCCGGTGACCGTCATCAGGGCCGCCGGCGACGAGCAGCCGCGCGTCGACGGCAAGGTGTTCGAGCTGACCGCCGACCACTACGGCGCGCTCAGGGAGCCCGGCGTGGCCGAGCTCGCCCGCGCCATCCGCACGAGCACGAAGGAGTCGTGATGCCGCACGTCACCATCCAGCACTTCCCCCTCGACCTCGGCCCCGAGCAGAAGCGACGCCTGGCGGACGCGCTGACCGCGGTGGTCGTGGAACAGTTCGGCACCTACGAGGGAGCCGTGTCCATCGCGCTCGAACCGGTGGACCCCGGCGACTGGGCCGCCGCGGTGTACGAGCCGCGGATCGCCGGCCGCCCGGATCTGCTGATCAAGGCTCCGGAGTACCGCGGTTGAGCGGCATCCCCCTGGTGGTCGCCGAGGAGGTGGCCCAGGCGCTGGCCGAGGGGCGGGCGGTGGTCGCGCTGGAGTCGAACGTGATCACGCACGGCCTGCCGTACCCGGACAACGCCGCCACCGCCGTCAAGGTGGAGTCCGCGGTGCGGGCCGGTGGGGCGGTGCCGGCGACGATCGGCGTGGACGGCGGCCGGCTGCTGATCGGCATGAGCGCGGCGGACATCGAGCGGTTCGCCTCGACCCCCGGCATCCCGAAGGCCGGCAGCCGGGACCTGCCCGTGGTGCTGGCGCGCGGCGGGCTCGGCGCCACCACCGTGGCCTCCTCGCTGGTCGCCGCCGAGCTGGCGGGAATCCCGTTCTTCACCTCCGCGGGCATCGGCGGGGTGCACCGGGGCGCGGAGACGACGATGGACATCTCCGCCGACCTCATCCAGTTCACCCGCTCCAGGGTGGCGGTCGTCTGCGCCGGGGCCAAGAACATCCTCGACCTCGGGCTGACCCTGGAGTTCCTGGAGACGCAGGGAGTGCCGCTGGTGTCGTACCGGTCGGACGACTTCCCGGCCTTCTACTGCGCCTCCAGCGGCCTGCGCAGCCCGCACCGCATCGACGATCCCGACGTCGTGGCCCGCGTCGTCGACAACCATTGGGCGGCGGGCAGCCGCGGCGCCGTCGTCATCACCACCCCGCCCCGCCCGGAGGACGCCGTGGACCCCGCGGTGGCCGAGACCGCCGTGCGCGCCGCGCTGGCCGCCGCCGAGCGGGACGGCGTCAAGGGCAACGCGGTCACCAGATACCTCATGCGAGCCGTGGACGAGGTCACCGGCGGGCGGACCTCGCAGGCCAACATGGCGGTCCTCATCAGCACGGCCGAAGTCGGCGGCGTGCTCGCCGCCGCGCACGCCCGCCACCGATCCGCTCTCCGATAAGGACGCCTCACATGCCCGTGGAGTTTCTCGGCATCGCCTACACCAACAACGCCTCGGAGACCACCGCCCGATCCGGGCTCTCCTTCGACAAGGACTACACCCTCAGGCTCGCCCGCGCCCATGAGGACCATGGCTGGGACCGGGTCCTGTTCGCCTACGGCTCCGACACGCCGATCCCCACGCCGGCCGCGGGCTGGCTGGCGGCGAAGGTGGAGCGGCTGCAGATCCTGCTCGCGCACCGGCCGAACGTGTCCTACCCGACGTACGCCGCGCGCTCGTTCGCGACGCTGGACCACATCAGCGACGGGCGGCTGACCATCCACTTCATCACCGGCGGCAACGACCACGAGCAGCGCCGCGAGGGCGACACGCTGACCAAGGACCAGCGTTACAGCCGGACCAGGGAGTACATCCAGATCGTCAAGAAGGTGTGGGCCGGCAGGGAGCCGTTCGACCACGAGGGCGAGCACTACCGCTTCCACGACTACGTCAGCGACGTCTTCCCGGTGCAGGACCCGCATCCGGGGATCTCCTTCGGCGGCTCGTCGCCCGCCGCGTACGCCGCCGGGGGCGCGGAGGCGGACATCTACTGCCTGTGGGGCGAACCGCTGGCCGACACCGCCCAGCAGATCGAGGCGGTGTGGGCGGCGGCGCGGGCGGCCGGGCGGGCCGACCTGCCGCGCATCCAGGTGGCCTTCCGCCCGATCATCGCCCCGACCGAGGAGCTGGCCTGGGAGAAGGCCCACCGTACGGTCGAGGCCATCCGGGTACGGCGGGCCGTCAGGCAGCCGCCGCGCGGCCATGCGCCGGACGGGCCGGAGAACACGGGCGCGCAGCGGCTGATCGCCATCGCCGCCAAGGGCGAGCGCTTCGACCGGGCTCTGTGGACGCCCACGTCCGCCGCCACGGGCGGGGAAGGCAACTCCAACGCCCTGGTGGGCACCCCGGAGACCGTGGCGAAGGCGCTGCTCGACTACTACGACCTGGGCGTGGACATCATCTCCGCCCGGGGCTACGACCTGCTCGGCGACGCCGTCGACTTCGGGCGGCACGTCATTCCGATCATCCGGGAGGAGGTGGCCAGGCGCGACCGCGAGGGGGCCGAGCGCGGGCCGCACCTGCTGGAGAAGATCACTGCCGGGATCTGACGGTCCGGGCGCCCGCACTCGGGGGTGTGGGCGCCCGGACCGTCAGGTGTCCACGCTGACGGCGTAGGCACCGGCCGGAGTGCCCAAGGCGGGATCGAAGCCGAGACCCTTCACGCTCTTGCGGGCCGCGATCTGGTCGGCGGGAACGTACAGGGGGAAGACGATGGCCTCCTCGTCCACGGCCCGCTGGATCTTCGTGTAGAGGTTCTTGCGCTCGGCCTGGTCGGAGCCGGCCGCCGCCTGGTTCAGCCAGCCGTCGATGCGCGGGTCCTCGATGTGGGCGAAGTTGACGGCGGCTCCGGACGACAGGATGAGGTTGAGCGCCGCCCCTGCGTCGGAGTCGCCGCGGGAGTTCCAGAAGATCTCGTACTCGTTGGCCTTCCACGCCTGCTGCGCCGCGCCCTGGTCGAGGATCTGCACCTGCAAATCGATGCCGGCGCTCTGCTTGACCTGCGCCTGGATGGCCTGGGCGAGTCAGCACGCCTTGTCCCTGGAGAGCGTGCTGGAACTGTCGGAGAAGACCGGCCTCCCACTCGACCAGTTGCTGCGCGGCACGACCGCGGCAGAGGTGTCCGTGCACCGGCCACGCGAGGTGGACGCGCCGGGTGTGCTGGTGGACGATCCTCAGCGCGGCATCCGGATGACGAGCATGGTCATCCCGTCCCGCGGCTCCGCCACCCCGCCCTCGCAGCCCGGCCATTCCTCCGGCATGCTGCTCGTGGGGGTGGGGTTCGTCCGCGTCGTGCATTCTTCCTCCAGGGTCGTGCTGCGGCAGGGCGACGCCTTGCGCGTGGCGGGCGGCAGCGTGCTCAGCATCAGGAACATCGGCGACGTGAACGCGCTGGTCTTCCACCTCTCCTACCGGTGACGGAAGCGTCGTGACCCAGCAACAACGCCTCGTTCACGTCGCGCGTGACCAGGAGAGCGGCACCCACTGCGCACCCTCCCCTGCACGAGTCCATGTCGTCATCCACCGGCACCGCACGACCGCAGGGCGCCTGACGACTGTCCGGGCGGTGGACCGGCGTATTTCCACGGAAGGCGATCAGCGACACCGGGCGCCGGCGACGCGGCCGAAGTCCACGTACGCGCGGGTGACCAGCGAGAGACGGGGGCTCATGATCACGACGCTACACGCCGCCCTCCCCCTAGTCAATTATTCCTACTGGATATATATGGAATAGGCAGCGCGGGAAACGGGTTGTCGGGCAGGAGCAGGACCCGGCGCGCGCGATCGGGCTGTCCGGCCGCGTCCAGGTGCAGCAGGGCCGTCCCTATACCGGCGGCGCCGGTCATGTAGCCGGTGTCCGCACTGACCTCGCCGGGCCGCACCCGGCGGTAGGCCTGGTACCAGCGGTAGCCGCGCCCGTCGTGGTCGTCGGCCCTGGCCACCAGATCGGCGGCGAGAGTGCGGGCGAACTCCAGGCAGGAGGCACGCCCCGTGACCGCCCACAGCCCCACGAACAGTTCCACCAGACCGGCCGTGCCGCAGCACTGGCAGGCCGAGTTCCAGTAGCCCGGCGTCCTGCGCGGCGGGGCGGAGCTGTCGACCACGCCATGCGCCAGCCGCTCGACCCAATCCAAGTCCTCAAGGTCGCCGGCCACCCGATACAGCTCGTAGAACATCCTGGCCACCCCGGCCGCGCCCGAGCAGAACCCCGCGTAGTACAGCTCCCCGGACCGCGGCACATGGTGCGGAACCAGGGCACGGCCGCCGCCCGTCACACTCACCTCGCGCACGAAGCCGGCTCCGCTGCGGGCGGCGCGCAGGAAGCGCTCGTCTCCGGTCACCCCGTACAGGCGGGCCAGGAGGAAGGCGATGCCGGCCGAGCCGGCCAGGAAGCCGGGGGTGATCGCGTCGGAGGGCAGGCCGTCGAGGCCACCGTGCCGGTGGCCGGGCACGGGCAGCCCGGCGATGCGCAGGCCCGCACTGACGGCCGCCGCCTCGTATCCGGGCTCGCCGAACCGGGCGGCGGCACGCAGCAGACCCAGCACGATGCCGCCGTCGCCGCGCTGGGCGGGGTCGAACGTCCAGCCGAAGCCGTCCACACGGGCGCGCCCGCTCGCGACGATCAGGTCGGCGATGGCCGCCGCCTCGGCGTCGAACCGGTCGTCCCCGAGCGCCCAGCCGGCCTCCATCAGCGCGATCATCGTGCCGGTCAGCCCGTGGTGCAGCGTCAGGTCGTCCTCCCGCCGCCAGGTGGCCGCCAGCCACTGCGCACCACGCCGCGCGTCCTCCAGGTATGCCTCGTGCCCGGTGGCGGCGGCCAATTCCAGGAAGAACAGCACGACCCCGGCCGCTCCCGAGTACAGGGACCGGGGCCGCGGCGGCAGCGCCGACCTGCCGTGCCGGTCGGGGTTGGCCCGCCAGTGCCTGCCGTCCTCGTCGTCCACGGCGGCGGATCTTATCCAGCGCGCGGTCGAGATGGCGGCCGTCATCGGAGACTGGGCACGAGCGCTCACGGGGCGGATCTCGTCCAAGCTCATGGCCGGGACTATGGCACACCTACCGTGCCATTGCAGGGTTTTCCGATTATTTCCGTAGGTTTGATTGGGAATCGGCGGTCGCGCGCCGGGCATCGTAACGGCCACGGGCGCCCTCCATGTCGTCGTGGTGCTCTACGGCCCAGTCGATCAGTCCCCAAACCCGCTCGAGCAACGTGCGGCCGAGCGGCGTCAGCTCGTAGTCGACGCGGGGTGGCACTTCGGCGTACGAGGTTGCACAAGGCTGTCCGCAGCGTGAAGCACCGGCTGACACGTTGGCTGCGCGTTGCGCACCGTGAACGAGGCGATCGAGGGCGCGGCCGGCGAGACCGTACCGGCCGCCCCCGTCACAGCCGAGTACGTGGCCGAGGAGCGCGACGGGATGGTCCGCGCACTCGCCTCAGCGATCAAGCCACGGTCGCGGGCCACCCGGACCAACCCGTCCGCAGGGACCGGCGAGAGATCATTTATTGGTACGCGTTCGCCGGTGCCTGCACCAGGGCGGCGCGCCTATGACGTCTCGACGTTGTCGGACGCGGTTGCGCGTGTTCGACGCTCTGCGATCAGCACGGAGTCGAGCAGGCCGGGAAACAAGGTGTCGAGGTCGTCCCGGCGCAGCCGTACCAGCCGGGATCGGCCCTGCACGGTCGTCCACGTCACGCCTGCCTCGCGCAGCACCCGGTAGTGGTGCGACAGCGTCGTCTGGTGCACGTCGATCTTCCCGCCGATCGCGTTGCAGGCGTCCTCGCCCATCTCGCCGGCCCTGTCCGCGCCGCTCATGGGCGCGCTCACCAGCGGACTGGACAGGCGCTCCACACTGCTCATCGCGTTGAGCGTCTTCGTGGCCGGCAACGCCATCACGGCCCTGGGCACCGGCTACGAGGTCGTGATGATCGCCCGCATCGTCACCGCGATCGGGGCCGGGATCATCACCTCCGCCGCATCCAGCACCGCGGCGGCCATCGCACCCCCAGACCGCCGAGGCAGTGCACTCGCCGTCGTCCTGGGCGGCCTCACGTTGGCGACGGCGTTGGGCCTTCCCCTCGGCACCCTGATCGGCCGCGCCGACTGGCACGTCACTCTGTGGGCCGTCGCCGGGATCGGCCTCGCCGCGGCCCTCGGAATCGTCATCGGCCTACCCAGCGTGAAGCTCCCCGCCGCATCGCTGAGCGACCGGCTGCGCCCGCTCAGGCAGGGCCGGGTCCTCGGGCTTCTGGCTGTCACCACGCTGCTCTTCCTCGGGGTCTACATCCTCTACACCTACGTCGGCCAGGCCCTCCAGGGGGCGACCGGCGGCTCCGAGTCGCTGCTCACGGTCATTCTGCTGGCCTGGGGAATCGGCACGCTGGCCGGAAATATCATCGCCGGACGCCTGGTCGACCTGCACAACCCCGCGCATGTGCTGACCGGGACCCTCCTCATCGCCGCCGTTACCCTGGCCCTCACCCCCGCGGCGACCGCCGCCCTGGCGTCCGCCCCGGTGTGGGCTGCGATCTGGGGTGCGACCGTGGGCGTCATCGCCGTACCCCAGCAACACCGGCTCATCGCCCTCAGCCCGGCAGCGGCCCCCGTTCTGCTCGGCCTCAACTCCTCGGCCATCTACCTCGGTGTCGCCCTCGGCGGCGGCCTCGGTGGACTGGCGCAGGAGTGGCTCGCCCTCGCGCCGGCCATGCTGGGGCTGCCCGCCGCCGGCATCACCATCCTGGCACTGCTCCACCACCTGACCACCGCGCGCCGCCACACACCCGCGGCGGTTTCGGTCCGGGCGTTCGGGGATGAATCCGGTGCTCCTCGCCGCGATAACAACGGTGGGGACGTTTCCGCAGGTCGTGTTGCTCGCTAAGTGGCTTCCTGTCAAGCCCTCCGGGGGTCGTGGGCCACGCCGAGTGACTTTGCGGCTGGTTCCACGAACCCTGCGGAGGGCCTGGATAGGTGTCGCTAGGCGCTGAAGCTTGCCGTTGTGGGATGGACGTGCGCGCCATGGCCGGCGGGGATGGTCATGCCAGGTGTGAGGCAGTACGGGTCGGCGTAGACCCGGACGTCGCGGTCGGTTTGGTTGTTCAGCTGGTGTGCGCCCGCGGGCAGCCGGTGGCAGCCGGTGGGGTTGTCCCAGGTGATCAGCGGCGAAAACTCATGGGAGAAGACGACGACCTGGCCGGTGACGGCCTGGGCGGGGACTGCGGCGCCCAGCAGGGCGAGGGCGAGGGCGGCGCCGGCGAGGGCGGCGGCCGTCCGGGGGCGAGGCATCATGCGGTGCTCCTGACTTCTTTCGCGAAGGACAGTTCCGGGGAGCCGGCCCGGTCTCGTGTGGTGAGCCGCGCCACCGGTGCGGCGACCGGCGGGGGTGGTCAGGGGATGCTCAGGTAGAAGCCGGCGTCGGCGGGCTGCTTGGTGTCGCTTTCGTTGACCGCGACCAGGATGGTGTTGATCTGGCTGCCGCAGTGGGGGTGCGGGGTCCAGATGCCGTAGGTCTTGTTGTAGTCCCGCCACGGGGTGACGTGCACGACCTCTTGGCGCAGGTTGATGTCGTCGCCGACGCGGACGCAGTAGCGGCCGGTGCTGTGCCGTGAGACCGAGACGATGTTCTTGCCGTGGTCGAGAGTGCCGTCCCGTTGGACGGCGGCGGCGGCCTGGGCGTAGGGCGAGGGCGCGGCCGCGTGGGCGGCGGTGGGTGCCAGGATCGCGATGCCGGCCAGTACTGCGGCCGCGAGGCGTGCGCGCGTCTTCGTGGTGATCATGTGTCCCTCTTCGTCATGGCGCGGCGCGATCCTCATGGTGAGTCCCGCCCCGCGATCGCTACTGTCAGTAGTCATTAAACTACAAAGAGTAACCATGCCAAGGTAACCGAAGACCGTCACGACGGCCAGCAGGAGCCTGCCGGGAGGCAGGAGCTTGCTGATGCGGCCCGACAGCAGCGCACCGGTCAGCCCGCCGATACCGAGGCCGGCCAGGACCGTGCCGGTGATACGCGCATCACCGCCGCGTTCGCCGACGAGCACGATCAGCGGGATCAGGAACGCTCCGCCCAGCAGGTTGAGGATCATGACCGCTGCGGTGACCTCCCGCAGGCCATGCTGGCGCCACAGCCACGCGATGGCCTCAGCCGCTTCCCGGCGCATGCTACGCCGGATGGGTCGTTGCTCCTCGCCATCGTCTCGTGCGGCGGATTGCGGCTCGTCCGCCGGGCGGCGCGGCACCTTCGCAAGGGCGTAGAAGAGCGTGGCGGCAAGGAAAGTGATGGTGTCGACGACGAAGGGAACCGCCCGCCCAAGGCCGTACAGCAAGCCGCCGAGCGGAGGGCCGATCAGCCCGGCCGCGTGGGTACGGGCCTCCTCCTGCGCATAGGCACTGTGCAGTTGGCCTGAGGGGACGATGCCGCGGATCGCCGTGCCTTGGACGGGGCCGATGAACGCGGCGCACAACCCGTCCAGCGCTGCCAGCGTGACGAACTGCCAGACCTGTACATGACCGGTGATGATGAGCGCCGTCAGCAGCGCGGAGACCACCGCCTGAAGGCCCTGAGCCGTGATGAGCGTGCGGCGGCGGTCCCACCGGTCCACCCAGACGCCGGCCGGCATCTGGATCGCGAGGAAGGCGACCGTACGGGCTCCAGCGACGATGCCCGCCAACCCGGGAGAGCCGGTGAGCGCCAGCACCAGCAGCGGCATGGCGAGCCTGGTGAGCTCCGACCCCAGCTGGGAGACCGCGCTGCCGGCCCACAGCAGTTGAAAACGCACGTTCTTGCGCAGCGGGACGGTGTCGGTCACGAAGCGTCTTCCTTGGATGCGAGGCGCGGTCACCTGGCATGAGGCGCACTGCTGGAGGTGAAGGCTGCGCCGGTTCCGGTTCCGGTTTCGGACAGGTCGGGCGGGACCCGGAGAAGGTACCTATCGGAGATGACGCTGTCTACTGAAGAGAACGGCCCCTGTCGGAAGCGGACCCATGAAGACGGTTGTCTCCCTTCGGCGCAGAACCAGCCGGTAGAGGCACCGTATCGTCAGCTCTGTCAGCGATGTGGTGCCATCGTCGTGCACACCCTCGACCGACTCGGCCGCAACCTGCGCGAGGTCCTCAACCTCGTCCACGACCTGGCCGAGAAGAACATCGGCCTCCGGTCGCTGGCCGACCCGCTCCCGATCAACACCACCGACGAGGGCATGGGCCGCATCGCCTTCCTGCTGGTGGCCCTGTTCGCCGAGATGGAACGCACCTTCACCTCACCTCACGCACTGAGCCGTGCCGGCGCGGTGGCGTCCTTGGGTTCCAGCCGCAGCACCGGCAGGAGAGCGGCCGCGTGTACGAGTGACAGCGTGATCTTCGTCCCGGCGAGGGCTCCCGAGCGTCTCCGCCGTAATCACTCGTGAGCGGGCCATTCGTCGGCCAGGAGCGCGTATGAGAGACCGTCGAGCCATCCCTTGGTGCGGTGGAGTGAGTCTCTCACCGTGTGCTGTTCGCGGCGCATCCCGACCCGCTCCATCAGCCGCCACGAGGGTTCGTTGTCGTAGAAGCAGTCCGCGTGCAGGCGGCGCAGGCCGAGCCTCTTGAAGGAGATGTCGATGAGGGCGCGTACCGCTTCGGTGGCGTAGCCCTTGCCGCCGTAGGAGGGGTCGAGCGTCCACCCGAGCTCTCCCTGGACGCCTTCCGCCTGCTCAGCGACCTCTTCCTGGGCCCAAGCGTCCTGGACCTTCAGTGTCAGGTCGCCGATCACCCGGCCGTCCAGTTCGACGACGAGCAGGTCTGCGAGCCGCTCCTCGCGAAGGAAACGCTCACGGTAGTCGTCGTAGGTCTCTGTGGCGGCCGCGACCCATTCGTGAGTCTCCGGCAGCTGCCGGTAGGCCCAGGTCGCGTCCAGGTCGTCGGGGGCAGCCCGGCGCAACAGCAGCCGCTCGGTGGAAATCGGCCAGTCCAGCGTGTCAAGAGGGTGACGCATGGGCCCTCATACTGACAGCGGGCTGTGGTGATACACAAACGGATTACTGCGGACGACGTCTCCGACAACGACGCGGCGATCGCCCCGCAGGGTCAGGCTGCGCCGCGCGTACCTGACATCGCGGCGTCTGCGCGCCGAACCTCACCCGGACGTCTCGCTGAGCCGGACCGCCGCGGCGGTCCGGCGAATGAGCTCGGCGAACGCGCGGACCCGACCTGTCTCGCGGCTGACCGGCCACAGCAGTCCGTACTCGATCGGTGGCGCGTCGTCGAAGGGGACCATCACGACCCCCGGATGCGAGTAGTACCGCGCGGCCCTGAGGGATGCGGGTGAGACGCCCTTGCCCGCGCCGACCAGCGAGACCGCCTCCTGCCAGTAGGCCGCGCCCGGGCCGTGCGGGATGGGGAGCCCGGACGGGGTGTGGCGGGGGTACATGGCGTCCAGCCAGTACTGCGGGATGCGCTCGCCCGTCATGGGAATCAGCGTGGTCCGGGCGAGATCCTCGACCGATACCGAAGGGCGTTCGGCGAACGGATGCCGTGCGGGGACCATGAGCCCGCGCGGCTCGGCGAACACCACGGCTCCCACGGCGATGTCGGGCTCGCGAATGGGAAACTCGGTGAGTTGCAGATCGATCTCGTCGGCGCGCATCGGACCCAGGGGATCGTTGAGCTGAACTTCCCGGATCTGCACCTCGGCGTCGGGACGGCGGCCCTGGAAGAGGTCGGCGGCCTGGATGACGGCCTCGCCTGACCACGAGGCCGAGAAGCCCACCCGGATCCGACCGGCGAAACCACGCGCGAGGGTGTGTGCCTGCTCAACCGCCCGCTGGATGCGGTGCGCCGAAAGTGGAGTTCCTCAGCCAGCGTCAGGAACGTCTCGATCTCGTAGCGTTCCATGACGCCCGCTCCTCATCGGTGAGCCAGGCTCACCAGACCTGGACGACTTCTGTCTTGATTCGGACATTCTCCGCCATTGATTCTGGACGGGTCCAATCACGCACCATCCACCCAGGAGACGATCATGACGGAGATCCCTGTGTTCCTGTCTGCCGTGGAGCCTGCCGCTGGGGACATCGGTGCCGCGAGCCCGCGATGAGCCTGCCCGCACAGGTCGCGGCGACCTGTGATCCGTTCGCCGAAGACCCGTCGTCACCGGCACGATCAACGAATACCACCGCACCGCTTGGCCGTAGCTCAGGCCACGTCATTCAAAATTCGAGCGGCACACCCTTGGGTGCCCGGCTCAGTCGAAAGTGAGCGCGCCCAGGTCTCGGAAAATCTGTGCGAGACCGCGGATGGCAGGGGTCTCCGCGTCCGCGCGCCAGACCAGGCCCCAGCTGATGGGGCGGGCGTCCCGGAGGGGCAGGTAGGCGATGTCGGGGCGGGCGTTGTAGCGGATGGCGTGCCAGTGAACGGGCTGGACGACTTGGCCGTCGGCGATCAGCGTGGCCATCTCGTCCCAGGTGGTGATCGGCGCAGTGCGGGTGACCGGGCGGCCCTTGGGCGTGCTGAAGGGCACCGCGGTGTCCTCCCAGTAGTCGGGCAGGGTGATCGAGGGCCCGCAGACGCCGTAATGGGCAAGTGCTTCGAGGCTGGCCGATCCACGCTCGACCAGGTCGTGGTCGGCGGCCACCATCAGGGCCCGGGGTTCGGTCCAGATGACGGGGCCGGCGGTGAGGTCCGGTTCCTCGACGGGAAACCAGCTGATCAGGGCGTCGATCGCGCCGCTGCGCAGTGGTTTGAACGGTTCGATGAAGAGGTTGTGCCGGATCTGCAGGCCCCACTGGGGGTGCCGGGCGCGGAAGGCGTCCCAGAAAGGTCGCAGGTCGTAGGCGAAGCTGGGGATCATGCCGACGCGGAGCACGCCGGTCTTGCCCTGGGCGGCCAGGCTGGCTCGCCGCATGCTCTCGTGGAGTTCCCGGTAGACCGGCCGGAGGTCGTCTCTGAGCTGCTCGCCGATCGGCGTCAGCCGTACGCTGCGGCTGGTCCGGTAGAACAGCTCGGCGCCGATCTTCCGCTCCTGCTGCTTGATCACCTGGCTGACCCGCGCGTGGGTGATGCGTAAGCGCTCGGCGGTTCGTCCGAAGTGCAGCTCTTCGGCGAGCGTCAGGAAGATCTCGATGTCACGAAGCTCCACGTTCGCCTTCCATCGGTAAGTCGCGCTTACCGGAGCATAGCGAACTGCGTCGTTGATCCTTATCACCCCGAAAATCCATCATTTGGAGAGCCGCCATCCAGCGGATTTGAGGGGAGAGACCATGACGCATCGACCGCGAGTTGTGATCATCGGCGGCGGATTCGCCGGTTACAACGCTGCGCGGGTTCTGAACCGCAAGCACCGGCGGGAGATCGATGTCACCCTGCTGAACCCGACCGATTTCATGCTCTACCAGCCCTTGTTGCCGGACGTGGTGGCCGGGATCGTGCACCCGCGCCATGTCGCGGTGTCCCTGGCCGCCGCGCTGCCGTACACCCGGTTGGTGCCCGGAACCGTCACCGGGCTGGACGCCGATCAGCGAGAGGTGCGCTACGTCGACTCCGAGGGCCGATCGCGGCAGGTCGGCTACGACCGGCTGATCGTCAGCGTGGGCGCGGTGAACAAGGTTCTGCCGATCGAGGGCAGCCAGGCCTACAGCCACGGCCTGAAGGGTCTGCCCGAAGCCCTCTATCTGCGCGACCACATCATCCGGCAGGTTGAGTTGGCCGCCGTCGCCGAAGACCCGGAGGAGCGGCGGGCCCGGCTGACCTTCGTCGTGGTCGGCGCGGGCTACACGGGCACCGAGACGGCCGCGGTCGGGCAGTTGTTCACCCGGTCCCTGCTGCGCAAGTACCGGAGCTTGGCCGGCGTGCCGGTGCGCTGGATCGTCGTGCAGTACGACGACCGCCTCCTGCCCGAACTGCGCCCTTCCCTGGGCAGGACCGCCGAGCGGGTCCTGCGCAAGCGCGGAGCCGAGCTGCGGCTGGGCACCACCGTGCGCAAGGCCGCACCGGATGGAGTGCTGCTCAGCGATGGCGAGTTCGTCCCGGCCAGGACCATCGTCTGGACGACGGGCGTCCGGCCCGACCCGGTCATCGATACGTTCGGCCTGCCCACCGTGGGCGGCAGGATCCAGACCGACGAGTACATGGCGGTGAGCGGCCACCCGGAGATCTACGCCGCCGGTGACGCGGCCGCCGTGCCTGACCTGGCCGGTCCGGGCGAGATCACCCCGATGACGGGGCAGCACGCCGAACGGCACGGCAAGGCCGTGGCCCGCAACGTCGCGGCCTCGCTGGGATTGGGCCGGGGCGCCAAGCCGTACCGGCATCGGCTGCTGGGCTTCCTCGTCGACCTCGGCGGGTGGCAAGCGGCGGCGGACCCGCTGGGCGTGCCACTGTCCGGAGTGGCCGCGAAGCTGGTCACCCGCGGCTACCACCTGTACGTCATGCCGGGCAACCGGATCCGGGTCGCCGCCGACTTGCTGCTGAACGCGGTACTGCCGCGCCAGGTCGTGCAACTCGGCCTGGTCAGGGCCGACGCCGTACCGCTGGACAGCCCAGACCCCGAGCTCCCCCGGCGGGTGTTCCCGACCCGCTCGCCACAGGGTGAGCACGCCGAAGGGGTCGTCCCCCTGTCCGTAGCCGGAGGCATCCATGCCGATCAGCGCTGACATCCAGATCCACGCCGTGAACGTCCTGGTCACGGCTCCGGCGCGGCCGGACTACGGGCGGCGATCGCCGCCGCCGACGCCGGTTGCGAGATGCTCGTCATGAGCAAGCGCGCCCGAACGGACTCCCACACCGAGCTCGCCGCCGGGACGGTTCGCGAGCTCGCCGGCCCGGGCGCCGCCTTCTCCCGGCTCCCCGACGGCCGCCTGGACCAGCAGTTCTTCGGCCCGCACATCTGTCGGCGCACCTGCTTCGCCGGCGACCGGACCGGCCGTGCCGTACTCCAGCCCCTCGTGCGCAAGAGCGAAGGCATCCCATGCGGGAACGCTGCTAGTCACGGAGGTGCTGCACGCCGACGGCGAACGCTTCATGGCCGCCTACGACCCCGAACGTCTGGAGCTCTCCACTCGCGACCGGGTCGCACCGGCCTGCTACACCGAGATCACCCAAGGCAGGGGCGGACCGCACGGCGGGATATTCCTTGACATCTCCCCATCAGAAAAGGCCCTGATCCTGGAACGGCTGCCACGCATGTACCGCCAGTTCCTGGACCACCAGCTGCTCGACATCTCCACCACCCCATGGAGGTCGGCCCCACCTCCCCCTGCTCCATGGGCGGCGGCGTCGTCGGCGCCGAGACCACAGCCACCGACCTGACCGGCCGGTACGCCGCCGGCGAGGTCACCGCCGGAGTCCACGGCGCCAACCGCCTCGGCGGCAACCCCCTGGCCGGAACCGTTCTGGGGGCCATCGCTCGCAGAGAGACCAGGGACTGCCACAACCGCAGCGACCACCCGGAGCTGGACGAAACGCTGACCAAGACCCTCGAAGTCTCGGTGGACGACCCCGAACTCCTGGCCGGCAGCCGCGCCCTGCTCGAACCCACCCCCGAGCTCGTCCGCCCTGGCCGCGCTCACCCCGACCTCGACCCGACGGGTCGACTCACCTCATAGAGGAGATCTCCACCATGATCCTGGTAACCGGCGCCACCGGAAACGTCGGATCCCACGTCGTCACCCAGCTGATCGACGCCGGCGAGAAGGTCCGCGTCCTCACCCGCAACCACGGCGGCCACTCCTTCCCCGATCAAGTCGAGGTCGTGCCCGGCGACCTCACCCAGCCGGACACCCTGTCGGAGGCGCTGGACAGCGTGGAGCGGGCATTCCTGTTCCCCGTCTTCACCGGGCTCGACGCCTTCCTCGACGCGGCCCGGCTGTCCGACCTGCAGCACGTCGTCCTGCTGTCCTCCGCGGCGGTCACGTACACCACACCTTCGTGGATCGGCGAACAGCACCTGAGCCTGGAACAGGCCGTCGCCGCCTCCGGGCTGGCGTGGACATTCGTCCGCCCCGGCTTCTTCACGACCAATGACCTGGCCTGGGCGCCGCAGATCAAGGCCGGCGACGTCGTCCGCGGCATATACGGCAACGCCGCCATGGCCCCGGTCGACCCGCGCGACATCGCCGCCGTCTCCGTCCGGGCACTCCTCGATGAGCGCGTAGGCGAGTCCTTCCTGCTCACCGGGCCGCAGTCGCTGACGGGGATCGACCGGGTGCGGATCATCGCCGAGACGATCGGGCGGCCTCTGCGCTTCGAAGAACTGCCTCACGAGCTGTTCCGGGAGCAGATGTTCCACCACGGCATGCCTGCCCCCGTGATCGACGACATGATCGTCGGGCTCGCCGAATGGGACGGCAAGACCGCACCGATCCTGCCGACGATCGAGGAGATCACCGGGCGGGCGGCCTTCACCTACGCCCAGTGGGTCACCTCCCGCGCGCAGGACTTCGGCCCGGCGCCGGCCTGACGCTGCTCACCCCATCTGCTGTGCCCATATACGACCAGAAAGGGACAACCGCCATGATTCTGATCACCGGAGCCAGCGGCGTCGTGGGACGCCAGGTGATGGGCCAGCTGCTCCATGGCGGCAGCGCCGTCACCGCGGTCACCCGCGGTCCCGGCGAGGCCCAGCTCCCTGGCGGCGTGAGAGCCGTCAGCGGAGACCTGTTCCGTCCCCAGTGGATCGAGGCGGCGTTGGAAGGGGTGGAAGCCATCCAGATCAGCCCGCGCGCCACCGGCCCCGGCCTCGGTGACCTGCTGAAGCTGGCCGCCAAGCAAGGCATACGACGTGCCGTGCTGCTATCGGCCACCACCGTGGAGTATCCAGCCGGGGAAGCCCGCTTTGCCGCCCAGTTCAAGCACGCCGAGGACCTCGTCACCAGCTCCGGCCTGGACTGGACGATCCTACGTCTGTCCGACTTCGCCGCCAACGCCCTGGCCTGGGCACCCCAGATCAAGGCCGGTGACGTGGTGCGCGGCGCGTACGGCCAGGCCGCCACCTCCCCGATCCACGAAACCGACATCGCGGCCGTCGCCGTACAAGCCCTCCGCACCAGCGCCCACGCGGGAAAGGTCCACACGCTGACCGGGCCGCAGTCACTCGACCAGTTCGAGAAGGTGCGCCTCATCGGCGCCGCCATCGGCCGGTCGCTGTCGTTCCAGGAGCTCCCGCCCGATCAGGTACGGCAGGGCCTGCTCGCGCAAGGGCTGCCCGAAGAGGTCCCGGCCCGCCTGCTCGGCTCCCTGGCCGACTACGCCAACCACCCGGGCCCCACCACCGCCACCGTCGAAGAGCTGCTGGGCCGGCCCGCCCTCACCTTCGCCGCCTGGGCACACGACAACGCACGCACGTTCGGCGGCTGATCACCACCCGGCAAAGTGGGCCACCCCCCGGTACCGGGGGGTGGCCCACTCGCGCTACCACCGAATACGGGCCAGAGCCGTCCTTGAAGCGGAGAGGCTGCGGCTGAGCCTGCCTCCACGTGCGCCGTGAGGCGCTGAGATTTGAGTGGAGGTGAGAGACCGGGGGCAGAGATTGGGAACGGAATCCGGCGCTGACGGGATTCTCCCAGGTCAGCGACCCCTTGCCATCGCGGCCGGGCCGGCCGGATGGTCAAGGCCGGCGGACAGCAGGTCGAACGCCTACCCGATCAGCTCGGAGCCCGGCGCGTCACGGCCGGCGGCGCGCCACGTGTTGACCTCCGCCGGCACCGCGCACAAAGTGAGCGAAGCCACCAGATACGGCCGCGGATCAGCTGCCAGGTCGACGCCCATCCGGACGCCGATCAGCCGCGCTACCGCGGCCCGCCGCGTCGCGGTCAGCACCGGCAGGTCGGCCGGGTGCGCGGCGAATCCCTCCAGCACCCGCGCGATCTGCTCGTCCGCGAGCGAGAGCGCGATGTCCTCCTTCGAGGCGAAGTACCGGAAGTAGGTCCGCGGCGAGACCTCGACCGCCTCGGCGATCTGGTCGACGGTGGTGGCGCCGAAGTCGTGGGCGCAGAACATCGAGCAGGCGGCTTCGCCCTGGGAGGCGTGCGCCGACGCGCCGCAGCTCGAATGCGCCACCGCCGCCGTGCCGCTCGACTACGACCGGCCTCGGGGCGCGACCGTCACGCTGGCGCTGGCCCGCGTCCCCGCCTCCGACCCCGCCGCCCGGCAGGGCTCCCTGGTGGTGAACAGAGGCGGGCCTGGCTGCTCGACCATCGAGTACCTCCAGTACATCGCGGCCGGCCGGCTCACCAGCCCGGTGGACGGCACGGTGCGAGAGCGGTACGACCTCGTGACCGTTGACACGCGCGGCAGCGGTCGCAGCACGCCGGCGGTGCGCTGCTTCAGCTCGCAGGCCGAGGCGGACACGTTCGCGAAGGGTGTGCCGAACGTGCCAGTGACCGCCGCCGAACGCGCGGGCGCTGGCCGAAGTGGCGGCCGAGCGGGAGCGGGTGGTGGCGCCCCTCGGCACGCTGCGGGCGTACGAGACAAGCGTGTGCTCGTACTGGCAGAGCAGGAGCGGCGAGCGGCACCGCGGGCCGTGGTCCGCGCGGACGGGCGAGCCGGCGCTCATCGTGAACGACCGGTTCGACCCGGCGACGCCGATCTGGTCGGCGCAGCGGGTGAACGCGCTGCTGCCGGGCAGCCGACTGCCGGTCAACGAGGGATGGGGGCACGTGGTCACGCAACAGTCGACGTGCGTGGCGCAGGCCGTCTCCCGCTACCTGGTGGACGGGGCGCTGCCCGCCCCCGGCGCCACGTGCCGGCCGGACACGGTGCCGTTCTCCTAGCCTGGCTGCTGCCTGAGGGGAGGGCGCGGACGGTGAACGCCCGCATGAACGCAGCGTGCGAACGAGGCGCTCACCGGTGTCGGGGCGGCACCTCTAGCACGCCCGGACCCCCCGTTCACCTGTGCCGCGACCGCCGTGGGGAACAGCCGGACGTTCTGGGGCTTGGCATGACGGCCGGGCAATTCGGGCGGCAGTAGAGGCCGGTGGTGGTGGCGACGGAGACGTGGAACCAGCCGTCGAAGCGCGGATCACGGCTCTCCACGGCCGCGAACGCGACGCGGAGCTTCCCGGCTGCCCTTGCTGATGTGCTCATGGCGCGCCACGGCCTGGAAGCGGCTCAGTGGCAGCGGATCCCTTGGCGGTGCCGGGACCGGCGGGGTCCAGGAAGCGGGCGCCCGGTCCGGGCGCGCGGTAGACGCCCTCCGGTGGTAGATGGGTGTGCCCCGCGGCGCATTCGAGAACGACCTTCACCGGCTCCTCGCACGCGGTGCCATCGTCGGCGAGCCTGTGCCGGACGATGACCGACGGCCCCTGGGGGTCCGCGAGGTACTTGTCACCCCATTCCAGCAAGGCGATCAGCGTGGGCCGCAGGGCATGGCCCTGCTCAGTGAGGTGGTATTCGAAGCGCTGCCGGTCGCCGGGCTCCTGGTAAGGGGCGCGTCGCATCACTCCGGCCGTCACGAGGGTGTCGAGCCTGGCGGCCAGGAGGTTGCTTGCCATGCCGAGGCGTGCCCTGAACTCCCCGAACCGGCGTGCGCCGTCCAGGGCCTCGCGCACGATCAGCAGCGACCAGCGTTCGCCCACCACCGCGAGGGCGCGGGCCACCGAACAGTTCACCGGGTCGATCCGCCGTATCTCCACGGGCCGATCGTACCCACCTGGGTTGACAATCTCCATCCAGCCTTCGTAGGCTCCCCGGCGCTGAGTTGAGAAAATAAATTCAGGAGGCGGGCCATGCCCATGCTCGACGTGTACATCCCTGACGGCGCGCTCCGGCCCGACGCCGAGGCGGCGCTGCTGAACCGGATCACCGAGATCCTGATCCGCTACGAGGGATTCGACCCCGCCGACCCGGTGACCCGCGGCGTCTCCTGGGTCTTCCTGCACCGGCCTGCCGCCGTCTACGTCGGTGGATCGCCCGCGGACGCACCGCGCTACAAGGTCGTCCCCTCTGTCCCCGAGGGGCAGCTCGACGACAAGACGCGGGCGGGCGTCATCGCCGATGTCACCGAGGCGATCCTGGACGCCGAGAACGGCGCCTGGCCGCGCGATGCCGGCCGGATCTGGGTGTTCCCCACCGAGATCCCCGAGGGCCACTGGGGCGGGCACGGCCAGGTCAGGCCGCTCGCGACGATCCTCGCCCGGCTCACCGGCCACGACAGCGAGCAGGCCCGCGCGCTCGCCGTCCGGCGCATCTCCGCCAGCCGCGCCGAGCACGCCCGCCTGCCGTAGTCGGTGCCCTCATGGGCGCTCGGAGCGCAACCCTGCCGTTGAACCGCTGCTCAGGCCATGTAACTCAATATTCGAGCGGCACACCGATCCGTAGGAGGTGGCACACGCCGAACTCATGACGGCATGGACCCAGCAGGGCCTCACGCGGGAACCCAGATGCACCACTTCGCGGGACGTCACCCAGCGTGTGTCGCATGCCATCGCCTCTCGGGCCGATAAGCCCGCTGACGCCCCCGCATACCTCGCCATCGGGATCGAGCACATCCGCTCCCATCAGAGCGGCTGCAACCCGGGTTCCGGGTTGCAGCCGCTCATTCACCCCAAGGTCGCCAGGCCGGCGGGCAGAGCGCCGTCGCCGGGCTGGTGTTGTTCAGGCCCTTTGCTGCAGTTCCCCGCTACGGACCGCCACGTCGTCGATCTGGAACGCGGGACCGGCGGTGCTCGCCTTCCAGACGAAGGTCCAGTCGACGCGGGTCGCGCCCGCGGGCGCGGTGAACGTACCGGCCGCTTCGGTCCAGGCGCTCTTCTGCGCCAGGGAGATGGCGTCGGTACGCAGCACCGTGCCGGACTCGTCGCGCCAGCGCACATTCCACGTGACGGCAGGCATCGTCGCCACGGCCTCCCGGTACCACAGCGACACGTCGTAACTCTTACCGGCGATCACCCCGCTGTATCCGGGGAAATTGTCAAGCGCCACCGCACTGCCGGACCCCTGGGTGCTGGTCATCTCCAGCGAGCCCGTACCGCCATGCGCGCCGCCGGTCCGGTGCGCCAGGCCGGCCCCGTACCACGCGGCGTACGGCGCGGTCGAGCCGGACTCGAAGTCCTGCTCGGTGATCGGCGGCGGAACGGGCGTGCCGCCGTCGAAGGTGCTGCCGGCGTCCTGGCCGTACTGGGGGCCGATCCACTGCGCGGGCGAGATGCGCTTGCCCATGTCGGTGACCCTGAACTGCCACGGTCCTGTGTAGGTGTTGTCGTGCCAGGAGTTGTTCGACCTGTGGACGATCGACTGCTGGATCACGTCCCCCTTGTACGGGGACCAGTCCGGATAGGTGCCGAAGTTGGCCAGCAGGGCCATGTGGCCGCAGTACTGCGTCGGACAACCGCCGTTGACCGCACTGGGGTCGAAGGTGAAGGTGTTGTGGTGGACGTCGACGTTCTTCGTCCACCAGCGGCAGTCGGTGTAGAGGGGCTCACTGTTGATGGCAGGAGCCGAGCACTGTGAGGTGTTGGTCGGCCCGACGAGCAGCGTGCAGTCGCGGGTCGTCGAGGCTGGGCTGTTGCAGAACCGGTCGGCGTTCGCCCACGCGGTGATGCCGCCCCAGTTGTTCTCGAGCAGGTTGCCGGTGATCTCGATCTTGCTGGTCCGCGCCTTCACGCGGGGCTCACCGTCCGCCTCGGACAGGTAGATCGCCGCTTCGGGGAACGGGTCGCCCTTCGTCGCGCGCTCCGAGCCGGAGGCCCAGGCGTTGCCACGAATGGTGTTGTTCCTGATCACGGCGTTGTAGCTGATCTCATAGAAGATCGCGAGCGACTCGTTGTCCTCGATGAGGTTGTCCTCGATGAGGAAGTCGTTGTTGTTGGTGTCCGCCCAGATCCCCGGACCGTGGTTGCCGTGGACCCAGTTGCCGGTCACGTCGGCGCCGTTCACCGCCCAGAACTTCATGCCACCGGTGCATCCGCACCCAGGCTCCTGCTGTTCCCAGTCGTCGGTGTTGTTGCCGGTGAACTCGTTGCCCGCCACGACCAGGTCGGTGATGGTGTTGCCGGCCTTGTACGCGTTCAGGCCGTACTGCCCGTTGTCCTTGAAGCAGTTGCCACGGATCTGGTTCCTGGCCCCGGCCATCAACGCCGCGCCGGAGTTGTCGCGGAACGTGTTGTGCTCCACGACCCAGCCGTCGGCGGAGTCGTGGTTGACCACACCCTCATCGCGCGGGGCGACGAAGCCGGTGATGGTCAGATACCGGATGGTGACGTTGGTCGCACCCTGGCTGAACGCATACTTGTTCAGCCGCTTCCCGTCCAGTACCGCGCCGGGCGCGCCGATGAACGTCGAGCCTTCGCCGGGGTAGATCTGGGCGTACTCGTGGGCCTCCAGGGTGTGCGTGCCGGTCTCGAAGTAGTACGTGGTGTTCGCCTGGCGGAAGTTCACGCCGCTGTTGTCGCCCGCAGGGACGACGACCGCGCCGGGGGGTGGTGTGGCCGGGCCGTTGAGCGACGAGCTGCCGCAGACCGCCGCCTTTGCCGTCGTCGAACCGGTTGCCGAGTCGACCGCAGCGGCACTCGCCGGCGTGACGCCACCCATGACGACCGCGGCGAGGGCCGCTAAGGCCACTGGCCAGGTACTTCGCATTCCTCTTTCTCCTCCACGTTTGACCGGCCTTGACCGCAATGGACAAGTTGGCCGTCGCACTGTAGCGGGGGCTCGCGTCCACCCTCAAGATCAAACACGGAGAGAGGGCGGCGGCGCCTGAGGGTCACCAGATCGAATCGCCACGCGAATCGCGTGCTCAAGCCGCTGATCGCCGAGGGCGGTGGGCTCCCATCGATGAACGGCCATGAGTGAGCTGCGCTGACGGTTCTGGGATGTTCGCCGACGATCGTGATCATCCTTGGCGGTTGTCACGCACGGGCCGTTTCCGCACGGATGGCGAACGGCACATGGCTGCTCGCGCGCACGCACGAGTACAGGCTGATCAGGACGACGGGGAGAATCCCCGCCACGCCCAGGACGTGCACGCGCGCGTCGCCACCTCCATCGCAACAACACATACACGCGTCTCAAGAGGATCGCGTCGACGTGCAAGAAGTCGCAGGCGAGCAGCCCTTTCGCTTGCGGGTGTAGAGATGTCCGCCAGGAGGTGTCGAGGCTTCGGGGAGCCGGACCGTGTCGGCACGAACGCAGGATCCGTCGCACGGTCGCTGCACTGACCTGCAAACCGAGGGCCACTGGCCTGAGTCTGCTGTCCGCCATCCAGCAGACTCAGCAGCCAGAGATCGTCACCACCGCACAGCCGATCTGAAACGAAACACACCGCATGTGGTGTCCCTGATCCTCACGACCAGCTCACCAGGCGGTCAGGCCCCGGGAGCACACCGCCCGCCTCATCCAGCGCGCGGTAATGGCCGTAGCCCTGGCCTTGGACGAGCAGCGGAACTTCGGCCGCCGCCCACAGCGCCCTGGCCGTCGCGCCAGCGTATCCTGCTGAATCAGCACCGAATAGCTTCGAATATCACACCCTGGTCGCCGGGCCGCCATAATTGCCGATGTACGTGATATCAGTTCGTCATCACGTACATGAGCTAGACGGGCGCGGCCTTGCCGCGTTGCGGACAAGAATAGGCGTCATGGCTCCAACCATTCCGGGCTGCTGAACTTGATCAGTCGACGCACATCGCCTCGTGGGTGGACTGGAAGACCCATGTGCCGCCACCCGGAGAGGTATAGATGCCGGAAGTGTGATAGGTCCCAGGGGTGCAGTCGTGGCCGACCGCGAGGACGGCCTGCCGGGCCCGCCGTTCGGCCGCCGCCACCCCCTCCGCGTAGGTGTTGCCCGCCCCCACAACGGTGGCGTTGCGGGGAGTGTCATAGCCGTCGGCGTGCGCGGCCGCGGGCGTGACTGCCAGGCCGGCCGCCACCGCTGAGACGAGGCCGAACCGGCGGAGCCAAGTGACTTTTCGCATGCTTCTCCTTAGAGGGACGGGCATTCGATCGATCAATGTGAATTCAGCGCAGAACGATATGGCGGTGGCGTCGACCACTTGGTCACAAGAATCTGGCGGCCGTTGTCCTCATGGCGGAGAACATGGCTGAGGGCGCTCAGGGCATTACTCATTCAGTTGATTTTCGACTTGTCGGGTCGTGCGCTTCACCCTCGCACGCCGGTCACCGTCCGCCTCGGGGTAAGCCGGCCCGGATACCGGCGGTCCGGTCATGCGACTGTGCTGCCGAGTCGCCCCCCGAGTGTCGCTTCGAGATCTACAAACATGCATACTTTGATCGCTGCCAGGGCCGCTGTCAACGGTTGGGACGAAGCCCTTTCCGCTGCGAGTTTTCGGGCTCGGGGGAGGCAGAGTTCATTCTGGCCCATATTCCGAACGTTGCGTCCGAGTCAGAGCTGAAAGGCCATTGTCGCCGTATCCCTGCTTGGCGAAATTGTGCATGCCATGCTGCGCCTTTTCGGTCGCATGTGCGGGTTCTGAGACGGCCGGTTCGGCCACCTCGCACCGGCATTGATGAAAGTTTCATCGGCGTACGGTCGCGCCGCCTTGTCGGCGACCGGCCAGAGCACACCCGCCGTATCACCCGGCTGGCCGATATCGGGTATGAGCCCGTGCGCCGCCCCTGGCAATCTCTCTTTGTCACCTCTTCACGAAGGCACGGCTTCGAATCTCTGCAAATACTGGGCATTCCGGTTGGATGGCCCTTTGCCCCCGGTGAAGGATGCGAATGCGCAAACGAATAAGGCCGGCCGCCGCCCCTCCTCGTCCGCGACGCATCCGTGCTCGGCCTCCGAATGGCAGCCGATCGTCAGCGCCTTGACCATGCCGAACTCGTACACCACTCCCGTGGACGCAACCGCGCTCCCCCGGCAGCCGGCGCTGCGCACACTGTGCCGGCGCAGCAGCCGCACGGTCTCCGGATCGAGTGCCAACGTTCTCCGGCCGGCCGCGCTCTCCGGCTCGCACCGGACCAGCCCCTCGTCGGTGTGCACCAGCTGATGGGCGATGGTGAGCTCGCGCCGCTCCGGGTCGACGTCCACCCAGCGCAGCCCGGCGACCTCCCCGCGCCGAAGTCCGCGCAAGGTCACCAGCAACCACGGCACGAACACTGCTGGTGGCGGTGATGGTCACCCCGGCCGACCGTCCCGACCGGGACATCGCCCGGGATCTGCTGCGGCGGGTCCGACTGACCCATCCCGAACTCACGTTGGCTTGGGCCGACAGCGCCTACACCGGCGCCCTGGTGGGCTGGGCTCGCGGCGAACATGGTCCGCCGCGAGCGTCCCTCCTGCGTGAGCGCCTTGTCCACATGCTGCTGATCGCGGGAACGGGCTCACCCGCTGCGGTGGCGCTCAGGTCGACAACGGGGCTCGGCTGTGGGCCGGGGCGCTCTACGCGAGTGGTCAGGCCTGGTCGTGGAGCTGGGCGCGGGCGGTCTCGGCTTGTTCGACGATGGTGGCCAGCACCGGCGGGGGTACGTCCTTGTCACGGAAGGTGTCCACGAGCTGGTCCAGGACGACGTCGGCCTGCTTGAGGTCACCGGCGCGGGCGTGGGCTCGGGCCAGGCGGCGCATGGTCTCGTTCAGGGTGATGTTGTCGACGCCGGCGTCGGTTCCGGGGTCCAGGGTGGTCTCCACGACCGCGCCGAGCTGGGCGATGCTGGTGTCGGTGTCGGCGGGCCGCACTTCGATGCCGTCCTCGCCGAGGGTGAGGAAGTGGCGGCCGGCGTTGGCGCCCTTGACCATCCGTGCGTACACCGCGAGGGGGTGGTCGCCGTGGTCGGCGATGAGGGTGTCCAGGGCGGCGTTGCCCTCCTGCAGCTGCGGGGCGTCCGAGCCGAGCAGGGCCAGCAGGGTGCCCTGCTGGTGGCCCATCAGCAGATCGCCGGCCCGCTGATCCTGCTCGTCGCGCGGCGGGCTGACCTCGATGGCGTACTCGGGGGAGGTGACGGTGGAACTGTCGGGGGCCTTGCACAGGGCGCGCAGCCGGTAGGTGCCGGGGGTGGGGAAAGTGAGGCCGTCGGCGCCGTAGCCCACGTAGGCGCTGTCGTAGAGGGCTGGGGTGGAGGCATCCAGGGTGACCTGCTGGTCGGGGCCGCCGCAAGCGCGGGCGATCGGCCGGAACGGGCGGACGTTTCCGGCCGGGTCGGTGATGAGGATGGTCAGGTTGTCGCCGCTGGGGCTGAGGTTGGGGAAGGCCTCAGCCTGGCTGGTGCTGCCGTCCAGGGACAGCTTGATCTCGGTGACGACGGGTTCGCCATGGGAGAAGGACGCGCGTCCGGACAGCTGCAGCCGCAGTCCCGACCGGCTGGGCGGGGGCAGCGCGATCGGTTCCTCGGCCTGTTTGGCGGCCGACGTCCCGAACTTGCGGCCGCCCATGACCACGTCCCAGAAGTAGCCGTGGCGCAGGTGCCGCAGCTCGTTGGGGGTGAACTGCCACAGGAACGCCGCCCAGAAGGCGGCCGTGCCCTTCTCCCCGTTCGGGCCCTCGTACAGGTGTTCGTAGTTCATGAACGACAGGTCGCCGTAGCCGTTGCGTGGGCCGAGCGGCTGCGGGGGGACGGTCAGGTTCTTCTCCCAGGAGTGGCACAGGTTGAGGGCGTGGCCGATCTCGTGGACGTGACTGTGGATTTCGGTGCGGGCGGCGGACGAGCCGCCGCCGAGGAACATGGCTATCCCCTGCCGCTGGAAGTTGTCCGTAGCTGCGTTGTCGAACATGATGCCCACGGCGGCGGGGACGTCGGCGCTGCTGGTGGCAAGCAAGCTCCACAGCTTCCACTGCTCGGTGTTTTTGTGGCCGCTGAAGTGTTTGAGCATCGCGGCGTGCAGTTCGGCGTTGGACCACTTCAGGTCCTCGGCCGCCTCGGCGACGGGAACCTCGTTGGGGGTGCCGGAGACGCGCAGTTCGATCCCGGCGTCGGCCAGGGCCGACCGGACTGTGATGATCTTCTTGTCCAGGCCGGGTGGGCGGGGATCAAAGACGGTGGCGTACTGGCCGCCCATCTGCATCCCCGTGACGGCGTCGATCTCCCAGTCGATGCTCCGCAAGAACCGCGAGACGTAGGCACAGGGGTAAACGGTGTTGGCCCCGCTCGCGTCGGTGATCGTGACGGTGGCGGTGCCGCCGGGAGCGAGCTTGTCGACCGACACCGACATCTTCTTGTTCGTGCGCAGGGCGGATTTGGCGATGCCGCTGATGACGGCGGGCAGCGTGACGGCCTGGCCACCGTCCAGCACGAAGGAGTCGTAGTAGGCGCCGCTGCTGACGGAGAACAGGTCTCCGCTGACGACGGGAAGCGTGCCCTGCAGATCGATGCGCAGGTCGAGCTTCATGTCGCCGCTGGTGCCGGAGAAGCGTCCGGCGGCCGGCAGCCGGAGCTTTTGGTAGTCGGCGGGCAGGGCGCCGAGCCCGGCCACCACATCGCCGTAGGCGCCGATGCTCCTGGGGCCGGTGATCCAGTCGAACTGCATCGCCTGGTCACCCTTGATGAACAGCGTCTGGTAGTTGCCGTAGGCGACGTGCATCAGCACGGCGTGGTCGAAGTCGCCGCTCCACTGCGCGGGCAGCTTCTTCCAGCCGGCCTCCCTCAGCCCCGAGATGGGGCCCTGATAGCCGGTGCCGCTGTTCCAGCCGATGTTCACGCACTGGTCGCCCTTGAGCAACAGCACCCCCCAGGCGTTGGGCTGGTAGTCGTGCATCTGCATGATGACGTCGACATCGCTGCGGAATTCCTTGGGCAGGTAGGGGCCGAAGCCCGGCAGCTCGGTGACCAGCCCGATGTACCGGGCTCCCTTTCCCTCCGCCCAGTCCATGCACATGTCACCCGCGATGAAGATCATGCGCAGTGTTCCATCGGACGTCGGCACCCTGAGGACCGCTTCGCTGCAGCTCGCGATCAGCTCGTGCAGCCCGGCCAGCTTCCCGCCGAACGCCTCCGTCAGCGGCCCCTCCGACAGCAGCCGCGTTTCGTCGATCTGCGCGACCCGATCACCTCGCAGGAACATCGCCTTCCACTGCGCCTCCCGCGTCGGGAACACGCCGGTGAACCCGGTGATCTTCGGTCGTAGGAACCCCATCTGCGCCTCCTCGCCGGGCCCAGCGGGCCCACGCCGCTGACGCTAAGAGAGCACGCCAACACTGACAATGAGCACAAACTGTCAGGTCGGGCCGAAACGAACCGAACGGCATTCCCCTTCCATTGCGGGCCATCCCTTACCCCAGATGGTCCCGCACTCAGCCACGCCTGAGGGCCACCCCCGCCCCCTCCTGGCCTGGCGCAAAGCTTCAGAACCCGAGATCGAATGCGGCCGGGCCCTTCAGCAGGGTCGTGTCCGATGTCGGACAGCGGCCGTCCCTGGTGGATGTCCTCGGGGCGGCAGTGGATGCGACGCGTGGCGGCGGTCACAGGAGCAGCCGTCTGCTGCCGGTAGGACACGATGAGCAGGAGCGATCGTGACGCGACAGGCTGCCCTGGCGCTGTTCGAAGGGATGTCTCATGACAGAAACCCGCCCCGCCCTGCCCAACGCCACCACGCCGGAATGCCAGGCGAGGCGCTCGCCGAGGCCAACGCCTACCGGGCCAAGCACCACGCGCCGCCTCTGGTCATGGACCCCGAACTTGACGCCTACGCGTTGGAGCGGGCCTCCTCCCGCTCCGAGCAGGAGATGCTCGCGGCGGGTCGCACCGGCCTGCGCGCGCAGACAGGGGAGAACATCTTCTGGGGCGGTGATGCTGAAGCACTGCCCGGTTCGAAGGCGGTCAAGAAGTGGTACGACGAGATCGCCGCCAAGGACTTCACCGCGGCCCGGTTCTCCTCCGGCGCCGGCCACTTCACCCAGCTGGTGTGGAAACCCAGCACCAAGGTCGGCGTCGCGGGGCAGCCGGGCGATGCTTCGAGACGTACATCGTGTTCGTCTTCGACGAGCGCGGCAACATGGAAGGCGCCTTCGCCGACAGCCGTGGCGGCAAGAGCGGCTTGGCTTTTGTCGATGACCAGACAAAAGTCAGGACGTACCTGTCTTATCCTCCGGCGCCCAGAGCTGTCACCGCCTGGTCGACCACCTCGGGCGCCAACACGTGCTCGATCACCATGACCGCGGCGCCGGTGACGCCGGCACGGTCGCCGAGCTCGCTGGTCAGGATGCCGAGGTGCTGCGTGGCCAGGGGCAGGGACCTGCTGTAGATCACCTCGCGGATTCCTGCGAGCAGGTGCTCGCCTGCCGCTGCAATGTCGCCGCCGACGACGATGAACGAGGGGTTGAAGAAGTTGACGACCCAGGCCAGGACCATGCCGATCTCCCGGCCGGCCTGCCGGACTGCCTGGACCGCCCGGACGTTGCCCGCACGTACCAGCTCGACGACGTCGCGGCCGACGGAGGCGTCCTCGCCTGCCTCGCGCAGGCGAGCGGCCAGAGCGCCGCCGCCCGCCACGGCTTCCAGGCATCCGGTGTTGCCGCAGCGGCAGACGACATCCTCGAACGACGGGACCCTGATGTGTCCGATGTCGCCGGCCGCTCCTTGGGCTCCGCGATGGAGGCGGCCCTCGCTGATGATGCCGCAGCCCACACCGGTGCCGACCTTGACGAAAATCATGTGCTGGACCTGCGACCTGATCGCCCAGTACTCCCCCAGTGCCATCATGTTCACGTCGTTGTCGACCAGCACGGGCGCGCCGAGCCGCGCGCTCAGCCATTCGGGCACCGCGAAGCGGTCCCATCCGGGCATGATCGGCGGGTTGACGGGCGTGCCGCTCCCGTGCTCCACCGGCCCGGGCAGGCCGACGCCGATGCCGCACACGTCGGCGAGGCTGCGACCGCATTCGCCGAGCAAGTCACGAAAGGTCTCGACGAGCCAGGTCAGCACGGGCACCGGACCCCGGTCGATGGGCAGCTCGGCACTGCGCTCAGCGAGCGGATCGGTCGCAAGGTCCGTAACGGCGAGGCGCGCGTGCGTCACGCCGAGATCCGCCGCGAGCACGACACGTGCGCTCCGATTGAACGCGAACGTCGTCGCCGGGCGCCCGCCGGAGTGGATCGCGTCGTCGGTCGGTGCCACCAGGCGCTGGTGCATCAGAGCGTCCAGCCGGAGCGAGAGCGTCGAGCGGGCCCATCCGGTGAGCTGGGCCAGCTCGGCGCGAGTGCGCGGCCGTCCGTCGCGCAGGATCGAGAGCAGGGCCCCTGCTCCGGCGGCCGAGCCGCCGGCGTCGAT
Organism: Nonomuraea sp. GTA35; assembly: GCF_041950525.1. NCBI lineage: Bacteria > Bacillati > Actinomycetota > Actinomycetes > Streptosporangiales > Streptosporangiaceae > Nonomuraea > Nonomuraea sp. GTA35. Next base: position 238,032 of record NZ_JBGNUV010000016.1, read on the forward strand.
CAGCGTGCTCTCAGTCAACACCTGCTCCGTTCATTGAAACCTGGATCTTTTTCGATCACATCATAATTATGCCGTCACTACCCGCCAGTTTTGCTTGACCATCGACATAAGGCGCCTTTAGCATCCGGCAATATGAGGGACATAAGCCAGAAACCGCCCGATGGCCGAAGGATGAGCACCCTCGGGACAGGTTTCATGGGCCTGGCGCATGCCCGGACCCCGCGGTCAGCCGGTGCGACCTGCCTCCGGTCAGCCGTGTCGCCCCCCGAGAAGTCTCATCAGACCGGTCTCCGCGTGGCGGCGAGCCGGAGGTGGACCGAGTGCTGAGCATGCGCGGCATCGGCAAGAGCTTCCTGGGAGTACGGGTACTGTCCGGGATCGATCTCGACGTGGCCGCCGGCGAGGTGCACGCCGTCGTCGGCGAGAACGGCGCCGGCAAGTCCACCCTCATGAAGATCATCTGCGGAGTGCACCCGCCGGACGAGGGCACGATCGAGATCGACGGCCGGCCGGTCTCCTTCGGCCATCCGCTCGACGCGCAGCGCTCCGGCATCGCGATCATCTACCAGGAGTTCAACCTGCTGCCCGAGCGCACCGTCGCCGAGAACGTCTTCCTCGGGCGCGAGCCCGTCAGGCGCGGCCTGGTCGACCGGGCGGCGATGGAGCAGGCCACCGCACGGCTCCTCGACGAACTCGGCGAAGGCTCCTTCGGCCCGCGCGACGCCGTCAAGCGGTTGTCGGTGGCGCAGCAGCAGGTGGTCGAGATCGTCAAGGCGCTGTCGGTGAACGCCCGGCTCGTCGTCATGGACGAGCCCAGCGCCGCCCTCGCCGAGCACGAGGTCGAACTGCTCTACCGGCTGATCGGGCGATTACGCGAGCGCGGCGTCGCGGTGCTCTACATCTCCCACCGATTACGAGAGGTGTTCGACCTCGCCGACCGGGTCACCGTGCTCAAGGACGGCTCCCTCGTCACCACCCGCCCGATCGCGGAGGTCACCTCCGACGAGCTGATCCGCCTGATGGTCGGCCGCGACCTCGGCACCTACTTCCCGCCCCGCTCCTCGGGCGTCGGCGAGACCCGGCTCAGCCTGCGCGGAGCGGGCAACCACAAGCTCCATGGCATCGATCTGGAGCTGCGTGCCGGGGAGATCGTCGGCATCGCGGGCCTGCAGGGCTCCGGCAGGTCCGAACTGGCCAAGGCGATCTTCGGCGCGGAGCCGTTCACGGAAGGCGAGATGACGCCGTCGCGCCCCCGGTCGGTACGCGAAGGCGTGGCCCTGGGCATCGGGCTCGTGACCGAGGACCGCAAGGCCGAAGGGCTCGCCCTGCGCCAGTCGGTACGTGACAACGCGCTGCTCGTCGCCCGCGCGGTGGGCGGCAAGGGCCGCAACGGCGTCCGCGACCTGCTCGAACGCGTACGTCTCTCGCCACCGCGCCAGGACCAGGAGGTCCGCTACCTGTCCGGCGGCAACCAGCAGAAGGTCGTGCTGGCCAAATGGATGACGATGGTGCCGCGCGTAATGCTGTTCGACGAACCGACCCGGGGCGTCGATGTGGGGGCCAAGGCCGCCATCCATGACCTCATGCGCGAGCTGGCGGACGGCGGCATGGCCATCATGATGATCTCTTCCGAGTTGCCCGAGCTCATCGGCATGAGCGATCGCATCGTGGTCCTGCGCGACGGCCGGATCGCCGGCACGTTGCCCGCCGGCCCATCGGAGGAGGCCATCATGCGGCTGGCCGCGGCGGAGGCGGTGGTGTCATGAACGGCGTCCCGGTAGCGGCGCGGCTGCGGGAGCCCACCCAGGTGGTGTTCCTCGCGCTGCTCGGCCTGGTTGCGCTCGGCTGGGTCCTCGTCGCGCTCGACGGCGGCCAGTTCCTGACCATGGAGAGCGTCGTCGGGATCCAGCAGCGTTCCGCGGCCCTCGGCATCGTGGCGATCGGGCAGACGCTGGCGATCCTGGCCGGGTCGCTCGACCTGTCCGTGGCGTACCTGATCAGCCTGAGCTCGCTGGTCGCGGCGGAGATCATGGCGGGCCGGGACGGGAACATCGGGCCGGCGGTCGCCGCGGTGCTGGCCGTCAGCGCGCTGGTGGGGCTGGTCAACGGGCTGGTCATCACCAGGCTCCGGGTCCACGCCTTCATCGCCACGCTCGGCGTCGCCCTGATCATCAGGGGCATCGTCGACCACCTGTACGACGGACCCGCAGGCAAGGTGCCCGAGTCGTTCCAGGTCCTCGGATATTCCAGAATCGGGCCGGTCCCCGTCTCCGCCCTGCTCTGGGCGGGCGTGGCCGTCGTGGCCTGGTTCCTGCTGAGCAGGACCCGGCTGGGCTACCGGATCTACGCGGTCGGCGGGAACGAGGAGGTCGCCAGGCTGTCCGGAATCCGTACCGGCCGGGTCGTCGTGATCACCCATGTGCTGTGCTCCGTCTGCGCCGGCATCGCGGGCCTGCTGCTGGCCAGCCGGCTCGGTGCCGGGGCGCCCACGGTGGGCACCGACGGCGGCTACGACCTGGAGTCCATCGCCGCGGTCGTGCTCGGCGGCACCGCGCTGGCCGGCGGCAGGGGCGGCGTGGCCGGGACCGTGGGCGGGGTCCTGCTGCTGGCCGTCCTGGACACCCTGTTCAACCAGCTCGAGATCAACTCCTTCGTCAAGGACGTGGTCCGCGGCGTGGTCATCGTCATCGCGGTGGCCGTCTACGCCCGACGTATCAAGGGACGGTCGGCATGAAGCGGGCACTTCCCATCCTGGCGGTCCTCGTGGTGCTGCTGGCCGCGATCGCCTTCGTCAATCCCTACTTCCTGGAGCCCGCCGGGTTCCTGGCGTTCCTCAAGCGGGCCGCGCCGCTGGTGATCCTCGCCGCGGGACAGTATTTCGTCGTCGTCTCCGGCGAGTTCGACCTGTCGGTCGGCTCGCTGGTGACGGCCGAGGTGGTGATCGCCGCCCGGCTCATCGACGGCGACGAGTCCGCCACCTGGCCGGTGCTCGCCCTGCTGATCGTCATCGGGCTGCTCGTCGGCCTCGTCAACGGCGTGCTCACCACCAAGCTGCGGGTGCCGTCGTTCATCGTGACGCTCGGCATGCTGCTCGTCCTGTCCGGTGCGGTCTTTCTCTGGACCGGCGGCGCGCCGCGCGGCGCGCTGTCGGAGGGCTTTCGCGCCTTCGGCCGCGGCGGGCTCGGACCAGTGCCGTGGTCAGCGCTGATCCTCCTTGCGATCGGCGCGGCGGCGATCTGGCTCATGCGCGCCGACTTCGGCAGGACGCTGATGGCCGCCGGCGACAACGAGCGCGCCGCGGCGCTGTCCGGGGTGCGGGTCGACCGGGTCAAGATCTTCGCCTTCATGCTCTCCGGCCTGTCCGCGGCCGTCACGGCGATCCTGCTCGGCGGTTTCGCCGGCGTCTCCGCCCAGGTCGGTCAGGGGCTGGAGTTCTCCGCCATCACCGCGGTCGTCCTCGGCGGCGTGGTGCTCGGCGGCGGCCGCGGTTCCGCGCTCGCCGCCATGGCCGGGGCCTTCACGCTGGAGGCGCTGTTCACCCTGCTCAACCTGTACGGGATCTCGGGGGCGCTGGAGTTCACCGTGCAGGGCGTCATCATCATCGCCGCGGTCGCGGCAGGAACCATCCGGCTTTCCTGGAAGCTCACCCCCCGAAAAGGAGACGCACATGCCGCGTCGTAAGGCCACCGTTGCCGTGTTCGCCGCGCTCGCCCTCGCGGGCTGCACCACCGACAAGCCGCCCGCCGCCCAGAGCAGCAGCGCGCCCGCCACGAGCGCCGCCCAGACCGGCCAGGGTTCGGGCACGGGCGCGCAGTCGAAGTTCTTCGTCCAGGCGGACTTCGACGCCCAGCTGGCCATGCGGTCGCAGACCCCGCAGGGCCCCGACGGCAAGCCTTGGGAGCAGGCCATCGCCCCTCAGATGACCGACACCAAGACGTTCAAGAAGGACGGGCCGTACCACCTGTGCTTCTCCAACGCGGCGGTCAACAACCCCTGGCGCCAGGTCGGGTGGAAGACGATGCAGGCCGAGGTCGGCCTGCACAAGGAGGTCGCGAAGTTCACCGCCCTGGACGCCGAGGGCAAGGACGACAAGCAGATCTCCGACATCGCCGAGCTGCAGGCCAAGGGCTGCGACGCGCTGATCGTCTCGCCGAACACCACGGCGACGCTCACCCCCGCCGTGACGGCCGCCTGCGGGAAGGTGCCCGTCATCGTCTTCGACCGGGGCGTGGAGACCGACTGCCCGGTGACGTTCATCAAGCCCATCGGCGGCTACGCCTTCGGCGCCGACGCCGCCGAGTTCCTGGCCGAGAAGGTGCCGGCGGGCGGCAAGGTGCTGGCTCTGCGCATCCTGCCCGGCGTGGACGTGCTGGAGACCCGGTGGTCGGCCGCGAAGGTGGTCTTCGACAACAGCCGGCTCCAGGTCGTGGGCGTGGAGTTCACCGACGGCGACGCCGCCAAGACCAAGAGCATCGTCAACGACTACATCCAGCGGCACGGCAAGATCGACGGCGTCTGGATGGACGCGGGCGCCACGGCGGTGGCCGCCGTCGAGGCGTTCGAGGACGCCGGCCTGCCGGTGCCGCCGATCAACGGCGAGGACCAGCAGGACTTCCTGCAGAAGTGGAAGGACAAGAGCCTCACCGCCGTCGCGCCCACGTACCCGACCTACCAGTGGCGCACCCCGATCATCGCCGCCCTGAAGATCCTCAAGGGCGAGGAGGTGCCGAAGGTCTGGAACCTGCCCCAGCCCAAGATCACCGGGGAGACGCTGCCCACCTACCTCCAGCCGAACATGCCGCCCCTGCACTACGCCCTGTGCGGCTGCGAAGACCTGCCCGGGTTCCCGGAGAACTGGGGCGGAAAGAAGAGCTGAGCCGAGACGACGACGAAGAGGGAGCCATGTTCTCCATCGGAGTGAACACCTGGGTCTGGGTCTCCCCGCTGACCGACGACGACCTGGCGCGGCTCGCGCCCCGCGTCGCCGGCTGGGGCTTCGACGTCATCGAGCTGCCCGTCGAGCAGCCCGGCGACTGGGATCCGGACAAGGCCGCGGCGCTGCTGGCCGAGCACGGGCTGGCCGCCTCCGTGGTGCTGGTCATGCCGCCGGGGCGCGAGCTCGTGGCCGCCTCACCGCAGACCGTCCGCGCCACCCAGGACTACCTGCGGCACTGCGTCGACGTGGCGGTGACCGTCGGCTCCCCGGTGATCGCAGGGCCTGCGTACGCCTCGGTCGGCCGTACCTGGCGGCTCTCGCCGGACGAACGCCGGGCGGCCTACGCCGAGCTGCGCGAGAACCTGCGGCCCGTCCTGGACCACGCGGCCGAGCGCGGGGTGAAGCTCGCGGTCGAGCCGCTCAACCGGTACGAGACCAGCCTCCTCAACACCGTCGAGCAGGCGCTCGACGCGCTGCCCGAGGACTGCCACCTGGCACTCGACGTCTACCATCTGAACATCGAGGAGAAGGACCCCGCCCAGGCGGTACGGGCCGCGGCGGGCCGCCTCGCGCACGTGCAGGTGTGCGGCACCGACCGCGGCACGCCGGGGGCCGACCGCTTCGACTGGCCCGCCTTCACCCGGGCCCTGCAGGAGGCCGGCTACACGGGCCCGCTCGTCATCGAGTCCTTCACCGCGCACAACCAGACCATCGCCACCGCGGCCTCCATCTGGCGGCCCCTCGCGGAAAGCCAGGACGCGCTCGCCGTGGACGGCCTCGCCCACCTGCGCATCCTCTGACGCACGCCGGCGCGCGCCCCAACGGACGCGCGCTTCCCAGCAGAGTTCCGTGCACGCCTCGCCTTGAGACATCCCCGCCCCCCGGAGATTCGCCATGCGACGATTTCTCGCTGCCCTCTTACTCCCCGCGTTGTTACTGGTGCTGTCGCCTCCTCCCGCCCTGGCGACCGGCACGGCCCTCCACGGGTTCCGCGCCCTGCTGTTCACCAAAGCAGTGGGGTACGTGCACGACTCCATCCCGGCCGGCATCCAGATGGTGAACGAGCTGGCCGCCGCCCACGCCTTCGAGGTGGTGCAGAGCGCCGACTCCTCGGTGTTCAACGACACCGACCTGGCCGGGTTCGACGTCCTGATCATGCTGCAGAACTCCGGCATGGTCTGGGAGAACGACGCCCAGCGGCAGGCGTTGCAGAGGTTCGTCCGATCACGCAAGGGCGTCGTGGCCATCCACAACGCGCTCGACATGGGCGTCGAGAACGAATTCCCCTGGTGGGACGAGCTGATCAACGGTGGCGCCCACATGCCGGCGCACTCGCCGGGCACCCTCCAAGGGCTGGCCAAGGTCGTCGACCGGGTGCACCCCTCCACCAAGAACCTCCCGCGGCGGTGGCAACGGGCGGAGGAGTGGTACAACTTCGCGCCGAACCCGCGCGGCAACGTGCACGTCCTGGTCGCCGCGGACGAGACGACCTACAACCCCGGCTCCTCGGCCATGGGGCCGGACCACCCGATCTCCTGGTGCCGCCAGGCCGAGAGCGCTCGGGTGTGGGCCACCGCCATGGGACACGAGGCGAGCGCGTACGCCGAGCCGGAGTTTCGCGAGCACGTCCTCGGCGGCGTCGAGTGGGCGGCGGGCGCCCAGCCGGGCGATTGCGGCGGCACCGTGTGGAGCAGCTTCGAGAAGGTCACCCTCGACGACAACACCAGCAACCCGATGGAACTGGACGTCGCTCCCGACGGCCGCGTGTTCTACGTCCAGCGCCAGGGCGAGGTGAAGATCTACAAGCCCGACACCCACCTGACCGTCACCGCCGCCACCCTCGACGTCTACACCGGCGGCGAGGACGGCCTGGTCGGCATGGAGCTGGACCCGGACTTCGCCCAGAACGGGTGGATCTATGTGTACTGGTCGCCGTCTGGCAGCGCCGAAGACGTCAACCGGCTGTCCCGGTTCACCGTGCAAGGGGACACCATCGACCTGAGCACCGAGAAGAAAATCATCGAAATCCCCGCCTATCGCGCCCGGACCTACCCCGAGCCCGGACACACCGGCGGCGCGGTCGAGTTCGGGCCCGACGGCAGCCTCTACCTGAGCGTCGGCGACGACGTGCCGCCGAACCTGTCGCCCGACTGGCAGGGGTACGCGCCGCTCGACTGGCGTCCCGGCCAGCAGATGCTGGACGCCGCCCGTACCGCGGGCAACACCAACGACCTGCGCGGCAAGATCCTGCGGATCAAGCCGAAAGCCGACGGCGGCTACGACATCCCCGAGGGCAACCTGTTCCCGCCGGGCACCGCCAAGACCCGCCCCGAGATCTACGCCATGGGCTTCCGCAACCCCTTCAGGTTCACCGTCGACGCCAAGACCGGTTACCTGCACGTGTCCGACTACGGCCCGGACCGGGGTGGCGCCACCACCGACCGGGGTCCCGAGGGGCTGGTGGAGTACAACGTCATCAAGAAGGCCGGCAACTTCGGGTGGCCGTTCTGCCACGGTGACAACCAGCCGTACGCGCCGTACAACCCCGACTCCAAGGAGGTCGGCGCCAAGTTCGACTGCGCCGCCCCCGTCAACGAGTCGCCGAACAACACCGGCCTCACCGAACTGCCGCCGATCGACAAGCCGATCATGTGGTACGGCTACGGCACCTCCCCCGCCTTCCCCGAGCTCGGCTCGGGCGGCTCGGCACCGATGAGCGGCCCCGTATACCGCTACAACGCCGACAACCCGTCGGAGACCAAGTTCCCGCCCTACTTCGACGGCGTGAACTTCTTCTACGAATGGTCGCGCCACTACGTCAAGGAGATCCACCTCGACTCCGACGACCAGGTCCTCAAGATCAACAGCTTCCTGGGCAACACCCCGTTCCTCAAGCCGATGGACATGACCTTCGGCCCGGACGGCGCGATGTACCTGCTGGAGTGGGGCACCGACTTCGGCGGCGGCAACAACGACTCCGGCCTCTACCGGATCGACTACGCGGCCGGCGCCCGCTCGCCGGTGGCCAAGGCCACCTCCTCGCGGGCCGACGGCGCCGTCCCGCTGACCGTCGAGTTCGACGCCTCCGGCAGCTACGACCCCGACGGCGACCCCCTTACCTACGCCTGGGACTTCGACGGCGACGGCACCGTCGACTCCACCCAGGCCAAGGCCGCCCACGTGTACCGGACGGTGGGCCGGTTCACCGCTCAGCTCAAGGTGAGCGACAGCACCGGCAAGGAGGGCTTCGCCAACATCGAGATCACCGCGGGCAACAGCCGGCCCACGGTGACCATCGAGACCCCGCTGAACGGCTCGCCGATCCAGTTCGGCCAGGACGTCCCGTACAAGATCAAGGTCACCGACCCCGAGGACGGCGAGATCGACTGCGCCAAGGTGTTCGTCAACCCGGCGCTCGGCCATGACGACCACGAGCACGAGACCGTCGAGCTCCCCGGATGCGAGGGCGTCGTCAACACCGGCGACCTCGGCGGCCACCCCGACGGCGCCAACCTGTTCTACGTGCTCAACGCCCATTACACCGACGGTTCCCAGGAGATGCCGCTCACCGGCCGCGCCAAGGCGATCCTCCAGCCCATGCGCAAGCAGGCCGAGTTCTTCACCGCCCAGGCGGGCGTACGCGTCATCGACGAGCCGGGCGCCGAGAGCGGCAAGCGCATCGGCGACATCAGCAACAACGACTGGATCTCGTTCACCCCGATGAACCTGCACGCCGTCAAGGGCGTGAACTACCGGCTGTCCAGTCCCACCGGCGGCGGGACGATCGAGCTGCGCGCCGAGTCTCCCACCGGCCGGCTGCTGGCCGGCACCACGGTCCCCAGTACTGGGGGCTGGAACAACTACCAGCAGACCCAGACCGTCCCAGTGGCGGCGGACGCGGCCACCTCGACGCTCTACGTGGTGTTCAAGAACTCCGTCAACAACGCCTTCGACCTGGACGCCGTTCAGTTCGTGAGCGCGGCTCCGCCTCCCGTGATCGAGCCGGGCCTCTACACGGTCACCGCCCAGCACAGCGGCAAGAACGTGACCACGCAGGACGCGTCAACGGCGGACGACGCCAAGCTCGTCCAGATGGGCGCCACCGACGACCCCATCCAGCGGTGGGAAGTCATACCCGCGCCCGGCGGTTACCAGCTCAAGAACGCCGGCAGCGGCAAGTGCGCGGACGTCCCGGGTGGCACGACCACCCCCGGCACCCAGCTCGTTCAGTGGACCTGCCACGCCGCCGGCAGTGCCGACGCACCCAACCAGTACTTCACCCTGGTCCCGGCCGGCGACGGCCTCTTCCAGATCGTCTCGGCCAAGACCGGACTGTGCGTCGACGTCTTCGGCGTCTCCCAGGATGACGGCGCCGCGGTGATCCAGTGGAACTGCACGCTCGCACCCAACCAGACCTTCCGCCTCACCAAGGCCGGTGGTGGCCCCGCCGACCAGACCGCGCCGACCACCACGGCGAAGCAGAACCCGGCCGAGCCGAACGGCGAGGAGAGCTGGTACAGCGCCGCTCCGGTCGAGATCATCCTGACCGCCTCCGACGAGGAGGGCGGCTCCGGCGTGGCCGCCACCGAATACCGGATCGACGGCGGCGCCTGGACCGCCTACAGCACGCCGTTCACGATCAGCGGCGACGGGGCGCACACCCTCGAATACCGCTCACGGGACGGCGCGGGCAACGTCGAGCAGGCCCGCTCGCTCACACTCAAGATCGACACGAGCGCGCCGCGGACCGCCGCGTCGTTCGCTCCGCCCAACGAGAAAGGATGGAGCAAGAACTCGGTCCCCGTCGAGCTGACCGCGCAGGACGCCCACTCCGGTGTCGAACTCGTCGAGTACTCGCTCGACGGTGGCGGCTGGACGGCCTACGCCGGGACGCCCGTGGTGGTCGACGGCGACGGCGAGCACGAGCTGCGCTACCGCACAACCGACGCGGCGGGCAACGTCGAGGAGGAGAAGGCCGCGGTGTTGAAGATCGACGCCACCAAGCCCATCCTGCTGGTGTCCGGCGTGGCCGACGGCGAGGTGTACGGCGACGCCCAGGACGCGGTGATCACCTGGGAGGCCGTGGACGTCACCTCAGGCGTCAACAACACGACCGGCACCCTCGACGGCGCCCCGCACACGTCGGGTTCGGTGCTGCCGCTGTTCACCCAGACACTGGCCACGCACACGGTCGCGGTCACGTCAACGGACAACGCCGGCAACGCGGTGACCACGTCGGTACGATTCGGTGTCACCACCTCGCTGCGGGACATGCAGAACCTGCTCGACCGGTTCCGGGCCACCAGCTGGCTGCCACCGGCCGCGCACGGCAAGCTGATGAGGAAGCTCACCCAGGCCCGCAAGGCCGAGACCTCCGGTAAAGACGACCGGGCGGTGCGGCTCCTCGGTGAATTCAAGAAACTCGTCGCGGACGGGACGCTCGTCCCGCGCGCCGACGTACGTCAGGTGCTCATCCGCGACGCTGACAAGGTGATCTCGGTCATCGGCGGCTGAGACAACCGAATGCCCTCCTGGGCCGCCGCCCCACCACACGGCGGGGCGGCGGCACGGGCGTGCCCGTCATCGAGGGAGCGGCCGGTCGGCGAAGGGGCGAGCTGTTCCCCGATGGGCGCGACCTCCCGCCCGCGCGAAGGGGCGGGTCTCGCCCTACCCCGTGGTGCGCGCTCCCGATCTCGGCGGGGAAGGCGTGGACATCGCACCCGCGCTTCCCCCTCTCCCCTGAAAAACGCGGCGCCGGCGCGGGCGCCCAGCAGCACATCCAGGCCACGGCAGAGCGCCATGGTCAGGAGGCCGGCGCGGGTCCCCTTGGCGGCCACGTCGTAGGCCCGGACGACGGCGGCCAAGGGGACGGCCGGCCGCCCGGGGCGCGGACCAGCTCCAGCAGGTCGCGCGGCGCGATCATCGCGGAGCGCCCCCTGTGCCGTACGCCTCGACGGCGGCTTCCAACGCCCGCCACTGCTCGGCCAGCGCGTGCGGGACCGAGCCGAGGGGATCCTTGAAGAAGAAGGCCAGCTCGGTGAGCGCGATCGGGGACCACTCCCGCCACGGCCAGCGCGGCCGCCTTCTTCTCCAGAGGCGTCGAGACGATGTCGTGGCCGCCGAAGACCAGGTCCCCGATGCCGGTGCAGGGCGTCACTGCGCAGTCCGGGCGACTCCAGAACGCATCCGGTCGGCTCGTCCAGGCGCGCCCGGATCGCCAGTGCCCCGATCATCGTGGTGACCGCGACTGATCCTCGTGCCCCGATCAGCCATAATCCCGTTTTCATTGCTCTCCTCTGGCTGCTGTGCTCTGGCGATCGGTCCGCCGGGACGGCGGTGTCGCCGTCCCGGCGAGCTGCGCTACTCGGCGGAGAACGCTGCGTCGAAGGCGGCGGTGGGCGGGGTGATGGCGTTGAGCTCGCGGAAGCAGTCCTCCCACGGCACGTCGCCCCGGCCGGTGGAGACGAAGTCCCAGCCGCGGCGCAGGTCGGCCCAGGGCAGGTGTGACGACAGCCGGCCCCGGCGGCCGTTACCGGTGCGTACCTTGGCGTCCTCGCAGTCCACGTGGTAGATCCGGTCGGCGAAGTCGAGAATGAAGCCTGCCGGGTCGAGGTCCTGCCACACCATGTGAGAGGGGTCCCAGTTCAGCCCGAACGCGGGACGGTCCCCGATGGCCTCCAGGGTGCGCACGGTGGTGTGGTGGTCGTAGGCGATCTCGCTGGGATGCACCTCGTGGGCGAAGCGCACGCCCACCTCGTCGAAGACGTCGAGGATCGGGTTCCACCGGTCGGCGTAGTCGGCTCGTGGCCGAGGAAGATGTTCTCGGTGACGTTCAGCCCCTCCACCAGGTCGAGCTCCTGGTACATCGTGGAGATGCCGAGGCGGATGGCGGCGGTGGGGCCGGTCAGACGGGCTTCCTGACCGGCGAAGGTGATGGTGCCCTCGTCGGGCTGGTGGGCCCCGGCCAGGATCTTGATGAGGGTGGACTTGCCGGCGCCGTTCTGGCCGAGCAGGCAGTGCACTTCGCCGGCGCGGACGGCATCGAGGTCGGCGTGAACGATGCCGATACGGCTCCGGCGGCCGGTCAGGCGGGGCGGGACGTTCGGGGGTGACAGAGCATGGCGGGGTTACCGCCCGCCTGAGGGCATGCGCCATGGCCGCGGCACTTGTGTGGGCGGGGTGTGCCGAGGCGTGCGAGACGATCAGGCGGACGGGAGGTCTAGGGGTGGCCGGTTTCTTTCGGTCATCTCGATGGCTGGGGATGTCGGATCTCGATGTTGGCGGGGTCGGACAGTGCTCGTTCGACGACGACGCCGGCGGCTCCACGTGAGGCGGCGCCGAAGCCGAGGTCGGAGGCGGCGAACCGGCAGCGACCGGCCGCGCCGCTCATCCCGAGGCGTGCCAGCTCCTGCTCGGCGGCGGGGATGATCAGGTCGGCGAGCCGGGCGAAGTAGCCGCCCAGCACGATCACCCGCGGGTTGAAGAGGTTGACCAGTATGGCCGCGCCGATTCCGAGCCACCGGCCGACTTCCGCGATGGCTGCGTCGACCCGTGGGTCTCCGTCGGCGCGTCGCTGCTCGATCTCGGCCAGCCGCTCCTCCGGGTCGCGGACGATCCGGGACCTCATGCCGTACGCGCGGTCGGGGGTGGCCATGCGCACCAGCGCGGCCAGCCCGACCTTGGTCTCCCAGCAGCCGGTGAGGCCGCAGCGGCACGCCTCGCCGGACGGGTCGACCACGACGTGGCCGACCTCCCCGGCGAAGCCGTCCGCTCCGCCCAGCAGCCGGCCGCCGGAGATGACGCCGCCGCCGACGCCGACCTCACCGGTCAGGTAGACCAGGTCGGGGGTGCCCGCGGCGACGCCCGAGGTGTATTCGGCCAGGGCGGCGAGGTTGGCGTCGTTGTCGACTCCGATGGGGACGTCTCCCGGAATGTCGGCGTGGGACAGCCGCTCCGCCACCGCCACCCCGCGCCAGCCGAGGTTCGGGGCGACGACCACGGTGCCGCTGGTGGTGTCGACCAGGCCGGGGACGGCCACGGTGATCCCGGCCGGCGTGATCCCGAGTCGTTCGAGATCGGCCACGGTCTTCTCGATCACGCGGGCCAGCTCGTCCAGTGAGCGTTCCTGGCCGGACCCCATCGCATCGAAGCCGATGCGCCGGTCGATGAGCACCCTGCCTGCCAGATCGGTGGCCATCGCGGCGATGTAGTCGACGTTGACCTCCACGCCCAGGGCGCCGACCCGCGAACCGTCCAGGACGAGCGCGACACCCGGGCGGCCGACGGAGCCCGCGTGCTGCGGTCCCGTCTCCTTGACCAGTCCGCGTGCCTGCAACTCGCTCACCAGGCTGGTGACGGTGGTCTTGTTCAACCCGGTCGCGACGGTGATGGCCGACCGGGAGCAAGGGCCGTGCCCGCTGACGTGACGCAACACCAGTGCGAGGTTGGAACGTCGCACGGTGGTCTGGTCCGCGGGAACTCCCGCGGACAGGCCCCGGCTCATCGAGTCGCCTGTTGGGGCGTCAGGCCTGCTGGGGTGCACGCCGCTCCTTCGGAATTAGTACGTATGGCTCGCCGAATTAAAGGCGGTCATCTCCGGGGGAGGCAAGAGGGAAAGCGGTTGCAAGTTGCATAACAGTTCGATAACTGCATCGAAAACGACGACTGAGCCGGTCGAAGGCCAGCGATGCCAACTTGTTACTGAATTCGGTGGTGCATGGCCGGACATTCCCGTGTTACAACGCTCATTAATTGATCCCGGAGACAAACAAAGGGTGGGTGGCGCGGGTGACGTACGAGCACCTCACCCGCACCTCCAACGGCGACCCTCCGCCGGCGGGCTCGGCAGCACTCCGAAGGGCGAACCTCTCATCGGTGCTGCGCGAGCTGCGCGACCACACCTCTCTGTCTCGCGCCGACATCGCCGCGGCAACCGGACTGCACCGGGCCACCGTCAGCAACCTCATGGCCGAGCTGCTGGATCGGCGGCTGGTGCGGGAGGTCGGTGTCGAGCACGTGGGGACGATCGGGCGGCCCAGACGGGCCGTGGCGCTGCACGGCGCGCACGTCGGCGCCCTGGGCATGGAGATCAACGTCGACTACATCGCCGTCCACGGCACCGACCTCAGCGGCCGCCTCCTGGTCGAACGCCGGGTGGTCTTCGACGCGATGGGCAACGGCCCGGATCGCGCGGTACGCCGGCTCGGACTCGTGGCCACGGAGGCCGTGGAGGCGATGCGCCGGGCCGGAGCGAGCCCGGCCGGTATCACGGTGGCCGTCCCCGGGCTCGTGGACGTGGCCCACGGTGTCGTGACGTTCGCACCGAACCTCTACTGGCACAACCTGCCGCTGGCCGACCGGCTGACCTCCGTGCTCGGCCCGCTGAAAGTGCCGGTACGGGTGGACAACGACGCCAATCTCGCAGCCCTGGCCGAATACACCTCCGGCGTCGCCGCGGGCACCTCCGACCTGGTCTACCTCACCGGTGAGGTCGGCGTCGGCGGCGGGATCATCTCGGGCGGCAAACTCCTGCTCGGAGCGGACGGATTTTCCGGCGAAGTCGGACATCTATCTGTCGACCCGAACGGCGGCCGGTGCGGCTGCGGCCGCACCGGCTGTTTCGAGACCAAGGTGGGTCTTGCCGCGCTCGTCGGTGCGGCCATGCCGGAGCAGGCGTACGGGCTGCCTGGCAGACCGGTGCCGGATCCCGGCGAACGGGTGGCCGACATCGCCCGAGGGCTGGCTTCCGGCGACGCGCGGATGATGAAGGCGGTGGCCCAGGTCGGCCAATGGCTCGGGCTCGGCGGCTCGATCGTGGCCAACCTGTTCAACCCGCGAGTGATCGTCATCGGCGGCTACTTCGCCTCCCTGGCCGAGTGGCTGCTGCCACACGCGCAAGATCAGCTGCAACGGCTCATGGTGGCCGCTCCCGCCGCCCAGTGCCGGTTCGTCGCTTCCACGCTCGGCTTCGGCGCCGCGTCCCGTGGCGCCGCGAGCATGGTGGTCAGCCAGATCATCGAGGACCCGACCACGGCCACAAGCCCACCCCGGCCGGCAGCCTACTGACGGCCCCCGCAAACCTGGAGACGGCACCCTCCAGCAACCGCAACACCCGCTACGAATCAAGTGGCAACAAGCGCGGCGGCGCGCGCCTTGCCTGACGTCCCCCGGTCAGGAAAGGGTTTCCATGTCACCACGTCTTCGAACGTGGGCCCGGCTGCTCAACGCGCGGCCCTGCCAGAGAACGGGCGTCGTCCGCGGCGTCGGATCGCCGCGGCGATGGCCCTCGCCCTCGTCGCCCCCGTCATCACGCTCTTGGCCGCACCGGCGAGCGCCACCCTGCTCGCCGCACCGGCCGCAGCGGAAACCGCCGCGGCGCCGGCCTTCAAGGTACTCGTCTTCTCCAAGACGACCGGATTCCGGCACGACGCGATCCCCGAGGGCATCGCGGCCGTGGGGAAACTCGGCCAGGACAACAACTTCGCGGTCGACACGACCGAGGACAGCGCCCTGTTCACCGACGACAACCTCGCGCAGTACCAGGCCGTGATCTTCATATCCACGACCGGTGACCCGGCGCCCGCTGAGCAGGCGGGAAGTGGCCGGCCGCGTCCGCCCACCACATTGGCCAGCGTCCTGAAGGAGCCGGCCGATGAGCCCCACCAGCATTCGATCGTGTTCGCGACCGGCAGGAACCCGTCGCGGATCTTCTCGAAGGCGGAGCTGAACGAGTTGCTCATGGCGAACGGGCCGAGCCAGGGACCAGGGCGATGACGCACACCACCCGGAACACGAGTCCACCGGCGGTGACGCCGACCCACATCAGCACCTCCTCCCACCCGGACAAGTTGCTGGTGTGCACGTCCGATTCCACCATGACCGACACGCCGGTGGACGTCACGGTGAAGGCGCCGTCGAACTCGCGCGGTTACAGGTCACGCGCCCCGGGGAGGTCCGCGGGATGCGCCGCGATCTCCTCCTGGATGGTCTCGCTGAGGAGGTCGTTGCGGTTGTTGAACGCGTTCGCCCACGCGGTCAGTTCGGCCCGATCGAACCCCTCGGGCATCGCGAAGTTCAGCGTGACCGTGGTCGCGGCGCTCGCCGCCGGCTGAAAGCCGACCTGAAGAAGCAGGCACAGGGTGACGGGCAGGGACGTCACGAACCTGCCCCTTGGTCACCGATGGGGTCGGGACAGCGGCTGTCCGAACCGGCGGCGGATGATGCCGCATGGGGGTGAGGACCAGCTGTGACCGCGCGGCCGGTTCCGCCGGTTGGTTGTCGTGGGCGTTCGGAAAGCCTGCGGCCTGGCCGGTGGCGGATGGAAAGATGCAGGTGCGATCCACCGGCCGACGAGGCCGTAGTCATCAGGTCGTCCTGCCGCGCGATTCAACTCGCCGCACGCGAGAGCGCCGCCGGTATGTGCCTGCGCGTCGAAGTTCCGCCGGCTGGCAGCGGCCGCTGTTCCACGACGCGCGTAAGCGGCGATACGCCCCTTGCTCCGTCGCCCAGTTTATGCCGGTAGAAGGCATTTTTCCCTCACTCTCAGTCGGGACGCTCCGTGCGGCGCCTCCCCCAAGCGCGCATGCAACCGCCATAGAAATGCCAGTCGCTGCACGGAGGCGCAACGAGTCCCACCCAAACAAGTGGATAGTTCATCCGCTTCTGCTATGATCCATCGAAGCGGATGAACTATCCGGATAGATGGGAGTGTGCCATGAGGGCAACGGCGATAGTGACGGCCGGGACGGCAGGCATCGGGCTGGAGACTGCCGCGGGACTGGCCGCGGCAGGGTTCGCGGTCACGGTCATCGGACGCGACCCCGCACGAGGCGCGCACGCCGTCCACCGCATCAATGCCATCAACCCAGCCCACTCCTCCCGGTTCCTGGCCGCCGACCTCGCCTCGCTGGACACGGTCCGCACCGTGGCCGGCCGCATCGCCGCCGAAGGCCCGCTGACCGTCCTGGTCAACAACATCGGGGCGATGTTCCCCCGGCGCCAGAACACCACCGACGGCATCGAAGCCAGCTTCGCCATCAATCACCTCTCGCCGTACCTGCTGACCGAGTTGCTGATCCCCGTTCTGACGGCCGGGGCGCCGAGCCGGATCGTGAACGTCTCCTCAGGGGCAATCGGCCTGGCCCGGCGCACCTTCGACACCGTCGAGCCCCGCGGCGGCTACTACGGCTTTCACTGGTACGGCAGAGCCAAGCTGGCCAATCTCGCCTATGCGCTCGACCTGGCCAGACGACTCGACGGCACCGGCGTGTCGGTCTTCGCCGCCGACCCGGGCGGCGCCGCAACGGACATGACCAACGGCACCATGCGCGACCCCAGGATTGTCTCCCCAGGTCTGCGCCTGCTCTGGCCCCTGGTCCGGCGCAGGTTCGAGCACTCCACCTCGGGACCGGCGGCGGCGGCCGCCCGCTCGTCGATCCTCGCCGCGACCGACGTCTCCCTGGCCGGCCGGACCGGCCTGCTCATCGGGCCGCAAGGTCATCCGGTCACCCCCTCCCGCTGGGCCACCGACCCTCGAACCGTCCAAGCGGTCCGCCGCCTCAGCGAAGGCCTCGCACCCACGGTCGCCAACGTCGATATGGATGAGCTATCCGGATAAACTGCGCGCATGACGACTCCCTTGCGCAAGGACGCCGCCCGCAACTGGGAACGGATCGTCGCCGTGGCCAGGGAACTCATCGACGATGGCACACCGCTCCAGCTCAACGACGTCGCCCGCCACGCCGGACTGGGCGTCGGCACCGTCTACCGGCATTTCCCCACCGCCGAGGCGCTGATGGAGACGCTCGCCAGTGCGTGTCTGGCGGAACTGGCCGCCCACGGCGAACAGGCGCTGGCCGATGACGACCCCTGGCGAGCACTGACCGGTTTCCTGTCACGCACTGTCCAAGCACAGCTCACCGACGCCTCCCTCGCCCCGGTGATGGCCGCACCCACCGACACCCTGCCACGCACCACAGAACTCAAGGCAGCCGTGTGGTCAGCCGGCGAACGACTACTCGCCCGGGCCCACCACGCCGGCGCGGTCCGCGCCGACGTGACCTCCGACGACATGGTCCCGCTCATGTGCGGCATCGCCTATGCCGCAACCCTTCACGGCAGCAGCCCCACGGCACGCGTAAGGGCCGCCCACCATTACCTGACCGTTCTACTGGAGGGACTGCACGTCTGACACCCAGCTTCGCGCCGGCTGAGACGTGCACGACGGGAACGGGACGCCGGCTGCCTGAGCCGCTGCGCCTCGACGACGGCGTGAACCCCGACCGCCGGTTCTGAGCCCTTGGGGCATCTGGGCCAGCAATCGCGACAGAGCCGCGGTGGTAGGGGGAGATCCCGCCGTTCGGCCTCCGGCCAGGTGGTCATACTCCGATGGACCCCAGTCGCCAGCCTTTGCTGGTCATCAGCGGGCAGCCCCGTCTGCGGGCGACGGTGAGACGAGGGTCGGGGGCGGGATCAGGCGCCGAGGTACATCAGGACGGCGCGGACGCGGCGGTGATCGTCGGTGGCCGTGGGCGGGAGATCCAACTTGGTGAAGATGGCGTTGATGTGTTTGCCGACCACCTTCTCGCTCACTCTCAGCTCGTTGGTGATCGCCGTGTTGGAGCGGCCCTCTGCCATGAGAGCGAGGATCTCGCGTTCGCGGGGCGTGAGGCGGGTCAGCGGGTCGTGGTGGCGGGTGAGGAGGCGGCGGACGACCTCGGGGTCGATGACGCAGCCGCCCACGGCGACCCGTTCGACGCCGTCGACGAACTCGCGCACCTCAAGGATGCGGTCCTTCAGCAGGTAGCCGATGCCGCCGTCGTTCGTGGACTCCAGAAGCTTGGCGGCGTAGGCGGTGGCCACGTACTGGCTGAGGATCAGGACGGGAAGCCCGGGGTGGGCGCGGCGAAGGGCGACGGCGGCGCGCAGGCCCTCGTCGGTGAAGGTGGGCGGCATGCGTACGTCGGTGACCACGATGTCGGGGGACTGCTCGGCGACGGCGGCGGACATCGCGTCCGGATCGCCGGCGGCGGCCACCACCTCGTGACCGAAGCGGGCCAGCAGCGCGGCCAGCCCCTCGCGCAGCAGTAACGCGTCCTCGGCGAGCACTATGCGGAGCACGGCAACTCCAGGCGCAGGATCGTGGGCCCGCCGGGCGGGCTGGTCAACGTGATGGTGCCGGCCAGGGCGTCGACCCGGTCGGCCAGCCCGGTCAGGCCGGTGCCGAGCGCCGGGTCCGCGCCGCCCTTGCCGTTGTCGCCTACGACGATGGTCAGGGTGTCGGCGGTGGCCGAGCCGGTCACCGTGATCTCGGTGGCGGCGGCGTGCCTGCCCGCGTTCGTCAGGGCCTCGGCGACGACGAAGTACGCCGTGGACTCCACGGGCGCCGGTAATCGTTGCGGCACGTCCATCGCCACGGTCACCGGCACGGCCAAGCCCGCCGCGAGGTCGGCGACGGCAGCGTGGAGGCCCAGGTCGGTGAGCACCCGGGGGTGGATGCCGTGGACCAGCGCGCGCAACTCGGCGAGCGCGGCTCTGGCCTCGTCGGCCGCCTGTGCGAGCAGGGCTCGGGCGGCCTCGGGGCCGTGGTCGAGTTCGAGCTGGGCCGTGACGAGCGTCATGCCGAGCCGCAGGAGCCGCTGCTGGGCGCCGTCGTGCAGGTCGCGCTCGATGCGGCGGCGTTCCGATTCGAAGGCGTCGATGAGGCGGGCGCGGGAGCTGGTCAGCGAGCGGACGCGGGCCTCGTCGCCGGGGGAGAGCAGGAGGCGGGCGAGCGCGCCGTGGGCCAGCGCGGCGAGGGCCGTCGCGTAGGAGAGGAGGACGGCGGTGCCGAGCACGGCCAGCGCAGCCCCGCCGACCAGCGCGAACACCTGGCCGTCGGCGGCGTCGGCCCGCATCGCGGGCGTGGCGGACGCCGGTCCGCCGGGCTGCGAGGTCGTGAGGTTGGCAACGCCGCTCAGGTAGACCAGCGCGGGGGCCGAGCCGAGCAGCAGCGCCACGACGTTCACGGCCAGCAGCACGCTGCCGTGCAGCACCAGGTAGGCCAGCTCGCGCCAGGTGGCCGCGTCGGTGTGCCGAGCCCTCAGCCAGGCGGCGAGCCCGGCGTGGCCCGGGACGCGGTGCGCGTCGGGCAGCGCGGGGAGGCCGAGGAGCGCGACGCGCCGCCGCTCGGCCGCCGCGAGCGGGGATGTCAGCAGCGGCATGAGCACGTACGCGCCCGCCACCAGCGCCACCGGAACCCACACCAGGGCAAGCAGGCCGCTGACCACGCCGGTGAGTACGTAGGCGGCGCTGCGCGGCGGCCAGGTGGACGCGACGAAGCGCAGGGGAGCCCCGCGCAGCGCCTCTGCCATTTCCATGGCCGCCACTGTACGAGGTAGGGCCTGCCCACCCCCGGAACTGGGTGCGGGGACTCCTGCGCCCGCCTGCCGCACCGCCTTGGATGGGCCTTCGACAAGTCGCGAAGGAGGAGCTTCATGATGGGATTCGCGCACAAGCTGGGTGCGGTGCTCGCGGGCACTGTGCTCGCGTTCCCGGGCGGCACCGTGCTTCCGGGCCGCGGCGCGGCAGCGGGGCCGAAGATCGCGTGGGCGCCGTGTGCGGCCAACCGGGCCGTCGAATGCGGTGAGCTGCAGGTCCCGGTCGACTGGGGCCGGCCGGGCGAGGCGAGGTTCGGCCTGGCGGTGGCCCGGCTCAAGGCAGCAGAGCCGGGGCGGCGCATCGGCGTCCTGGCGGTGAACGTCGGCGGCGGGCCGGGCACCGATTTCGTCCAGCGAGAGGCGAGCACGTACTTCAGCAAGGAGATCCTGGCGAGATTCGACGTCGTGGGGTTCGACCCGCGCGGCGTGGGACGCAGCTCCCCGGTGCGGTGCTCGGCCGACATCGTCCGGCGCGAGCCCCTGCCCACACCGCGTGACCAGGCCGACTTCGACCGGCTCCGGGCGTACGCCGCCGAGCTGGCCGCCGACTGCCGGCGCCGCACCGGACCGGTGGCCGATCACCTCGACGCGGTCAGCGTCGCCCAAGACCTCGACGCCGTACGGGCCGCGCTCGGCGAGCGCACGATCAGCTACCACGGCATGTCCGCGGGAACACTGCCCGGGCAGCACTACGCGGAGCTGTTCGGGCGCAATCTCCGGGCGATGTCGCTGGACAGCGTCCTCGACCACAGCCTGCCCACCGGCCGCTTCCTGGTGAGCCAGGCGGCCAACGCCGAGAACGCGTTCCTGGCGTTCGCCCGCTGGTGCGCCCGCGACCGGGCGTGCGCGCTGCACGGCAGGGACGTCCCGTCTGGGACGGGCTGATGGCCCGGGCGGACCGGGGCACGCTGCGCGATCCCGCCCTGGCCGGCCGCGTGCTGAGCGCGTACGACCTGGCCACGGAGGCGCATCTGGGCGGCCTCATGGGGCCGGATTACTCCTGGCTGGCCGCGCGGATCGCCTCGCTGGAGTCAGGGAGGCCGGGACCGCGCGGCGTCGTACGCGGCCAGCCAGGCCCCGAGATACGGGAGATCGAGCATCCGGCCCCCGCCGCCTGCCAGGATTGGTGGCTGACGATCCCCGACCACCGGCGGTTCGCCACCCACGCCGCGAAGATGCGCCGGGTCGCGCCCCACATGCGTACCCAGCCCGACACCCAGGCGTTCGCGCTGACCTGCGCCCTCTGGCCGGTCGAGCCGCGCAACCCCCAGCACCGGCTGAAGGTGCCGACGGGCACTCCCCCGATCCTGCTGGTCAACGCGCGTCACGACCCGGCGACCGGGCACGCGTGGGCGGTCGGCGTCCACCAGCAGCTCGGTCGGGGCGCGGCGCTGGTGACCTACGAGGGCGCGGGCCACGGCGCCTACCAGCGTACGGCCTGCACCCGGCGGGCGATCGACGACTACCTGCTGCACCTGCGCGTCCCCGCCGAGCGCCGCCTCACGTGCGGGCGCTGAGCCGTGCCTCCACCGCCGCCGGCTTGTTCGTGCGCCTGCTCGCGACGGTGCACGTCCACCACGGCCGAGTTCACCAGGGTGTTGTCCCGGTTCCGGAACGACATCTACGCCTGCCTCAAAGCATGGCGGCGGACCTGGTACTGATCCAGGCCGACCTCGTTCTTGGCGGAGGCGAAGCACTCCTCGATCGCCCAGCGGCAACCGGCGATGCGGACCAGCTCCTGCAGGGGGTTCCTGCAGGTCCGAAGCACAGATAGAAGGCCGGCTCGCGCTCGCCCTGGTCCTCTGGCGTGAGGCTGCGGCGGACCAGGAGCCAGCTGGAAGCCCGCCGGGCCGCCGAGATCGTCGTCGGCGTGCGGCGGCAGAGACGCCACCCGACGACCACCGCGCGCTACGACCGCCGCCCGGCCGCGACCAGACGGCCGCCGTGGCACGACTCCGCAGCCCCGGCCAGAGGACCTGCAAGTACCCTGACCCGCCGCTGGGCCCCGCGGACGCGCCATACCTACGCCAAGGTGGCCCGCCTGCGCCACGACGGCGCCGACCTGCCCCGCCCCCCCGGCAGGAGCGCTGCCCGGCCTCGCCGTCGCCACCATGACGGCCGACCTCCTCGACGCCCTCACCCGCCTGGTCCGCCTGCTGGACAGGCCCCGCGACCAGGCGGTGCTGGCGCCGCTGGTCAAGCGCGAGATCCTGTGGCGGCTGCTCACCGGGGAGCAGGGCGCCGCCGTACGCCAGCTCGGCCTGGCAGGCAGCAGCCTCAGCCACGTGGCCAGGGCCGTCCGCTGGATCCAGGACCACTACGCCGAGCCCTTCCGCGTGGAGGACCTGGCGCGGCTGGCCGGCATGAGCCCGTCGGCGTTCCACCGCCACTTCCGGACCGTCACGGCGCTGAGCCCCATCCAGTTCCAGAAGCAGCTGCGCCTCCAGCAGGCCCGGCTCCTGCTGGCCGCCCATCCCGGCGACGTCACGGGCGTCGCGCACCGCGTCGGCTACGACAGCCCCTCCCAGTTCAGCCGCGAGTACCGCCGCCAGTACGGCCACCCACCGAGCCACGCCACCCGCCTCGGCTCCCCGGTCGCGGCGGCTGCGAAGGAAGGGCAGGTGGTCGACGGCGCGGGCTGACAGTCGGCTGCCGCGGTGGCGGTTGAGGAACAGCGCCGGGCGGCCCGCGCCCGGCCAGATGCCGCGTTCGGTCTTCAAGTCTTCGACGGCCTCGCGCACGGTGGCGTCCAGCAGGGGGACTTCGCGGGAGGTTTCGCCCTCGCCGTTGCGGACGAGGACCTTGCCTTGCCCTTGCGGGCGGGGAGTGGCACGTCGTCGATGTTCAAGGTGACGAGCTCGGCGACGCGCAGCCTCGCCAGATCGCTACACGGCGTATAAGAATGACTACACACAGTTAAGGGCGGGTGGGTGGGAAACCCGGCCCCGCAAGAGCACGGAGACAGCCATGGCTCTCAGATACGCCGACTTCAAGCAGCAGCTCAAGGACATGGGAGACCCGCTCGCCGACGAGGTCGTCACCCAACTGCTGGACGCAGGCCAGGTCAACACCGTCAATGACGTCTTCCGGCAGATCAGCACCGCCGGCTCCGACATCCCCGCCGGCGCGCCCCCCGTGCTGCGCGACTACATGGAATCGACCCGGCAGTTCCCCTCCTGGGTCACCCCGGGCGAGCTGGCCCGCACGGCCGCCTTCTTCCAGCGCTATCAGGGCGAGGCCGCCACCCTGCAGGCCACCGCGGGCCTGGTCGGCACCTACCTGTCGCCGATGGGTGCCAAGACCCTCGACTCCACCCACGTCCTGCGCCAGCCCCATCGCCGCCTGTCGCAGTCGACCCGGCTGTTCGTCGGCATGGGCAACGAGGACGCCTTCACCTCGCACTCCAAGCTGGTGCCCACCTGCCAGAAGGTCCGGCTCATCCACGCCGCCATCCGCCAGCTCCACCTGCGCTCCGGCCAGTGGGACCAGGCCCGCGACGGCATGCCCGTCTCCCAGCTCTACACCGCCGGCGCCGCCCTGGTCTTCTCCGTCGGCATCCTGGACGCGATGGACAACCTCGGTTTCAAGGTCGCGCCGGCCGACGCCGAAGGCTTCTACTTCGCCTGGCGGATCGTCGCCCACTTCCTCGGCGTGCCCGACGGCATCCTGCCCGAGGGCTACCCGGCAGGACGCGAGCTGTGGCACGAGGCACGCCCCCACGAATGGGCCTCCAGCCCCGAAGGCATCAACCTCACCCGCGAATGCATCGAGCTCTACCAGCGATACGTCGGTGTGCCGGGCGCCGTGGCCGCCTTCCTGCGCCTGGCCCTCGGCAACACGTACGCGGACATGATGAAGATCCCCAAAAACGCCGTCCTGGACCCCGTGGCCCAAATCGGCGGCCTGTTCAACAAGGTCCTCGCCGCCACCCCGCTGTATGAGACCCCGCCCGTCAAGAAGGTGCTCGGCGAGCTGAGCAACGCTGTCCAGGAGATCTCCATAGAGGCCTTCACCCACGGCCAGGAAACCGAACCGCAGATGGCCGACCGCATCGTCAGCGCGTAGCCTCCCGGCTTCGGGCGGGCCGCCCCCCGGTCCCGCCCGAAGGCCGGCGGGGGGGCTACGGACTGCTGCCACAGACCGAGCCGGCGTCAGCAATCTGATGGTCCAGCTTCCCCTCGCCCCCACAGCGAGAGGAAGCACAACCCATGGCCCAACCGCCTGCCAGCGCCGCGGCGGTTGCCACCGGCGGCCGAGGTCGTCACTACGGACTGGACACACCCGTCAGCGGTCGGTGTTGGCGGGTGTGTCGCCGTGGGACTCCAGCAGCCCGGCGAGCGTGGCCGCCAGGTGCGAGCGCTCATCGGCGCCGAGGCCCTCCACCAGGCGGGCCTCGTTGGCCAGGTGGAGGGGGAGGATCTCGTCGATCAGTTCGAGAGCGCGCGAGGTGAGGCGTATCTTGACGGAGCGGCGGTCGGCGACGTCGGGCGTGCGCGTGACCAGGCCCTTGGCCGCCATGCGGTCGACCCGCAACGTGATCGCCCCGGTGGTGACGAGGGAACGACTCCGGCCGGCCCGCCTCGATGTTGATGCTCTTCGCGCCCGGCGCGCCCCGGGAGGAGTACTTCGAGAACGTCGGCGAGATCGCCGGTCTCGGCGAAGAAGAACGCGCGGAGTTCTTCTCCTCGGCGAAGGACTGCCAGGCCTCCTGCGTTCCCCGCTGGCTACATCGGCCCTTCGCCGGAGCTTCGGGAGTCCTGGGCTGTCACCGAGCATCGTATGGAGGCCGGCGTGCGCCCCATGAGGTCGCGCGCGGTACGGGTGAGGTGGGCCTGGTCGGCGAAGCCCGCGGTGGCGGCGGCCATGGCCACCGTCGTAGCCGGGAGGTCAGCGATCGCGGCGCGAAGCCGCCCCCATTGGCGCAGGCGGGTGAGCGGAACGCCCACGCCCTGCCGGACGAGCGCGCGCAGCCGCGGGGCCGACAGACCGACCTCAGCGGCGACGGAGGCGATGGAACCGTCTGGATCGGGAGACGAACACAGCCGGACGGCATGGGCCACTCTCGGGTCGAGCGCCGGCGGGGCCCCGGTGAGAGTGCTCACCTCGATGTATCCGGCGGCCAGGTCCGCGGCAGTACCGGGCCCGTCGGAGTCGCCTGCGCCGAGTGCGGAGAGCAGACGACGGACCTCGGTGGCGTCGAGCCGGGTCGGTTCGCTGCCGGGGGGCAGCAGCCACGAGTCGATGAACAGGGCGACATAGGACGAGGTCGCCGCGCAGGTGTGGGCGAGCTGGGGCGGGACGATCAGCCCGGCCGCCGTCATCATGGGCCGCCCCGGCCGGAGGAGTTCGGCCTGGCCGCCGACCGGCAGCACGACCTTCCACACGGGCAACCGATGCTGGGCGACGCCGAACGCGTGAGACTCGGCGAACATCGTCGCCTCGGCGCCGGAGGCGTAGACGAGCCGGCGATCGTTTTGTTCAAGCGCCCAGGCATGGAGTGGCTGAATCATCGCGCCATGCACACTATCGCTGCCGTCGGTCTGGCAGTTTTCCTGGTCGTCACGGGGGTCGCGCATTTCGTGATTCCTGGATACTTCCGCACACTGGTGCCCGCGTGGCTCGGCCGGGCGCGTCTGCTGGTGGCCGCCAGCGGAGCGGCAGAGATCGTGGTGGGTGCGCTGGTGCTGCTTCCACCCAGCAGGTCTGCCGGGGGCTGGGCCGCCGCCGCCCTCATCACCGGCTACCTGGTGTCCCACGTGGACGCGCTGTGGCACGCGCGGGCGGACCGCCCACGGATGCTGGAGCGGCCGGTCGGCGCGGTGGCGCGACTGGTGGTGAATGTCGTGTACATCACCTGGGCGGTCGCGGTGGCCCGGTATGCGGCCTGATCGGGAACGCGTGGCGGTCGTCCACCCCGAGGCGGCGCCGGAACTTGCCCGTGACCGCAGAGGAGTCGTGTCATGAGTCATCGCATCGTCGTGGTGGGCGCCGGTTACGCCGGTCTGCCGGCGGCCCAAGCTGGCCGCGCGGTGGTCATCAGTTGGACGGCTTCCACGCTGACGGGCCTCGCCGGGCGCGGTGGGGTGGCCGTCGCGCTGCCGCATGGTGACGACGTCGTAGGCCCGCACCGTGCCGGTGTGGATCGAGGCGGCGACCCGGAGTATGCCTCCCAGTTGCGGCGGATCTTCCGAAGGTCGATCTTGCCGAATGCGCCCCGCCCGGCGGGGACGGAAGCCCGCACCCGACGCCGATCGCACCGAGAGCAACACCCGCACAGGCGGGCGCGGGTGCGATCGGCGTGCCGGGGGCCGCTCAGTTCCTCGGGCTGAAGTCGAAGTACCACCACGGATAGGGAGAGGTGTAGCAGTCGCCGACGTGGTAGTAGCGCACGTAGTCACCGCGCTCGTCCAGGCAGGATTCCTCACTCCTGAACGGGCCTGCGGTATTCCAGTACGCCGCACCGAGCCCGTCCGGCGCGGTCGTCGCGGCCGAGACCGGCTGGGTGGCGGCTCCGATCGACAGAGCCATGGCCGTCGCCGCCAGGGCGCCCATCAGTTTCCGGGGGGCGATTCTCATCAGGACTCCTTTCTCCTAACAGATGAACAAGGGCACAGAAAACGGCCTGCTCGCGGCCGGGGGCGTAAGCCCGTTGTCGCCGGATTTCGGCTGACAATTCGACGTTATCGCTTCCTGGCCGGCAGCGGCCATGACTCGGAAGTGGAAATACAGTGGGCCGGAAATCTTCTACTTTCGAGTCATGGCCGTTCCGGGAAAAGGCTCGGAGAATTGCCGTGAAAGCACCATGCAGGTTAGCGGAAAGGACGTACCATGAATAAACTTCGGCGTATGGGCGCCAGGGTCGTCGTCGCGGCCGTGCTGGCGGCCGCGGCCGCCATCGGGGGCCTCGCGCTCGCCGGCTCCGCTTCGGCGGACCCGATGGAGCACCAGTCGGTTCCCGCGGCGACCCGCTGACGCGCCAGAAAGAGCCTCTCCCTGCCAGGGAGAGGCTCTTTCCGTGTCAGGCGATCAGCAGGGCGGCGTCCCAGCCGGTACGGGGCGCCTGTCCGGTGGCATAACCGTGCAGGGCCAGCGCGACGCCGGCGGCCCCCTCCAGAAGGCCGGGCCCTTCCTGAAGGACGCCGGAGATCGGGAACCGGTAGCCGAAGGCCGCGCCGGAGTCGAAGAGGCGCAGCGCGCGTTCGGCCGCCAGCTCCGCGACCCGGGCGGCGGGACCCCCTCGGTCAGGGCTGTCGGCGTCGATGCGCATCGCCACCTGCAGCAGGCCCGCCCATCCGTGGCACAGCGCGGCCGAGCGCAGTTGCAGTTGCCTGGCGGGGCGGCCCAGGAGCGAGGCCATGGCCTGGTCCGCGACCCGGGTCCAGTCGGGCCGGTCGAGGGCGACCCCGGCGAGCTGAATCGCGCGGCCGATGCCGGGCAGGCCATAGCACCAGCTCGCCACAGTGCCCGCGTGGCCCGGGTGGCCGGCGTGGCCCGCGGCGCGATCCCGGTGCTGGTCCATGGTCACCGTCGTCGGCCAGCGGATGCCGTGCTCGTCGCTGCTCGACCAGCCGAGCAGCCACTCCACGATGCCTTCCATCGCCTCGCGCTGGCCCGGGACGGTCAGCCCGGCCTTCCAGGACAGCGCCAGCAGGGCGAGCGGGCCGGGGATGCCGTGGGCGATGCCCAGGTTGCCGTGCCCGTGCCGGTACCTCTCGGCGGTGTCCTCGGACATGCTCGTCCAGGGGAGAGCCATGACCCACCATCCGGGCACCTCGGTTCCCTCGACCTCGACGGGGTCGGCCAGCGCGACGAGGTGACGCAGGATCGCCCGCATGGCATCGGGTGGGGTGGCCGGGCTCATGAGCAGGTAGCGGCCCAGTCCGGCGAGCCCGGTGATGACGTCGTGGCGCCAGTCGCGAACGTTCGAAGGGGCCGACAGCAGGCGCGCGGCCTCGGAAAGGTGATCGTCGAGCTGGCCGAGCAGCGTGCCGTAGTCGCCGGTGTCACGGGCGTTGGCACGGGCGGCGAAGGCGAGAGAGGCCAGCCCGGAGTGCAGCG
Organism: Nonomuraea sp. GTA35; assembly: GCF_041950525.1. Classification (NCBI taxonomy): domain Bacteria; kingdom Bacillati; phylum Actinomycetota; class Actinomycetes; order Streptosporangiales; family Streptosporangiaceae; genus Nonomuraea; species Nonomuraea sp. GTA35. The sequence goes on from NZ_JBGNUV010000016.1 coordinate 266,442, forward strand.
ACACGTCGCCGTCCCCGGGCTCCTTGACCGCCCGTTCGAGCATGGTGTGGGCGGTGTGGCGGTGGCCCGGGTCCGTCGTGCCCAGCTCCGCGAAGAGCAGCGCCACCGAAGGGAAGCCGTTGGCCAGCGAGGCGGCGTGGTTGGTGCGCGGATCGCGAGCCATGACGGCGGCGACGGTCTCGGGATCCGACAGGCGCTCGGCGACGGTGGCGACGATCCCGGCGGCGCGCGAGCGGCGGGCGGCCTCGTCGGCGTGGGCGCCCGTCTCGGCGGCGCGGGTGCTCGTCTCGTCGGCGCGGCGGGCGTTCACCGGGCGAACCTGGCGTGGTTGCGGGCGGCGTCCACCACTCCCCTGGCGATGGCGTAGGTGGCGTCCTCGCGCTGCGGGTTGATGCCCAGCAGGCGGTTGACGTGCATGTGCAGGAGGCCGGAGGTGGCGGTGCCGATCCGGTCCGCCTCCGCGGGGGCGGCGAAGCGGGAGCGGAGCGCCCGCCCGTACGCGGCGACCGCCGGGGCCCTGTCCGCCCAGGCCGCGAGGAGGCGGTCGCCTCCGGGCTCACGCGAGAGTCTCTGCCAACCGCCGGCCGGGTTCAGCGCCCGGGCGGCCTGGCGGTGGGACTGGAAGGCGCCGTGGGCGCGGCTGTCCTTGGGATAGAGGCTCAAGAGGTGTTCGCCGTGGGCGTCGCCGTACAGGTTGCGGGACAACTCGATGTGGTTGGCGGCGGCGACCAGGACGGGATCGAGCGTCAGCGCGCCGCCGGCCAGCAGGCCGAGCTGGGCGAGCACCGCACGGCTGTCCGCGGCGAACACCCGTTCGGCGAGCCCGATCAGGTCTTCTCCGCCGTATCTGACGTACTCCGGCTCGTAGGTGTCCAGTGTCACCCGCTGGACGAGACCGGCCTCCTGGGCGGCGGCCGTCCACTCGTGCAAGCGACCCAGTACCTTGCCCGACAGCGTCGCGGGGTCGCCGTGGAGGCGCAGCCTCACATGGGCGTGCGGGTCGCGGTAGCGCAGGAAGAACCAGTGGTCCACCAGGCCGTCAATGTCGCCGAGCAGGTGCGGCAGGTGCTCGGTGAGCAGCTCGTCGTGGAGTTCGGCGGGCAGGTAGATCTTCGCGTACAGCCACGGCCCGCCGGGATGGTGGTGCGCCTGGACGGGCCCCGGGGCGACCGTCCGATGGGCCCGGGGCGGGCGGGCACGCGGGATCAGCGTGACGACGACCTCATTGGCGTGGCCGCCGCACCAGCCGGAGCCGGGCGGCCGGCCCATGGGCGGCTCGGTCACCGTCATGTGGGGGACCTTACGGAGCTCGTGCCGGAACAACCGCTGGTGGAGCGTGGAGCCGAGGTCCACCGGCAGGCGCTGGTCGCCGTTGCTGAGCTCGACCAGCTCCGGCACCTCCCAGCGGGCGCGCCACTCGCGCAGCGCCGCCAGCCACGACGGCCACGACGGCCACGACAGGGTGGGATCCTTGAGCGCGCGCGAGGGCAGCCAGCGGGCGGGAGAGAGCGCGGTGCGGCTGTGGCGCACCCGGGGCAGGTACGGCAGGCGGGCGGCCTCTCCCCATTGCCAGCCCCGCAGAGGCCATCGCCGCACCTGCGCGATCTCGCTCAGCAGCCGGACCGCGTTCGGCATGCCGGTCAGAGGGTTGAGCATGTGGAGGAACATCGGCGCGACCTCGCGGCCCAAGGAGCGCGACACCACCCGCAGCCGGCGGCGGTCGGCGGCGATCAGCAGGTCGTCCAGAGGCAGCGCCGACAGGGCGTCCCGCTCGTCGTACGCGCCGGCGACAACGCGGTGCCCGAGGACGAGGGGCACGTGCGACACGTTGCCCTGGCGGAACTGCGCGGGCTGGAAGAAGACCTGGACGGGCACCACGGCGTCGGTGACTGGGCCGGCTCTCAGCGCCGCCTCGAGGCGCGCCGCCTGGCCGGAAAGCATGTGGAGGAATCTGCCGGAGTAGCCGCCCGGCTCCGCCGCGCCCGCGCCGTCGCTCAGGGCGAGGCGGAAGTCACCCTCGCCCATCGCCTCGATCGAGTCGGCCAGGACGCTGAAGCACAGGTCCAGGGCCTGCGGCTGGTCACGGTCCGGGTCGAGCCGGGTCAGCTCCCCGATGACGGCATCGTTCAGGACGATCTCGCGGGCGCCGGTGAGCAGGGCCTCCTGCGCGAGGCCGGTGAGGAGCAGGCCGCGCTCGGAGTCCTGGCGGGGCTGCGCGTCGGCGGCTCGTGAGGACGGCGGCCAGCGGTATCCGGCGGGCGCGCCGAGCCCGCGGACCGGGTCCAGCAGTTCCTTGAGCGGCACGCCATGGTGGTAGCCGTATCGCTCGGCGAAGGCGTCATGGTAGTCGCGAAGGTGCGGGTACACCGGGTCGGGCGTGGTCCGCCACAGCACGTCGGCTGCCCTGGCGATCTCCTCGGCGATGGCGGCGGGCAGGGCGGCTTGCGCTCCTGTCCCCATGTCGACCTGGAGCGGCCGGTCGGCGGGGCTCAGGGCGGCCATCGCCGTGTGCGCCCGGTGCAGGGCGGCGCGGCCCGCTCCGGGGGGCGCGGCGGTGAAGTCGGTGATGGCGGCGCGGACGGCGGCCAGGTCGCGTCGGTGCGGATGACCGGCGGCGCTCATCCGCTCCAGCACGTGGCCCAGCGGATCGCCGGTGTGCTGCGCCGGCCGCAGATCCGTGAGCAGCAGCTCCTGCTCCACGAGCTGGCCCAGCATCGTGGTGATGTGCCGGTCCGGAGTTCCCGGGAAGGCGTCGGAGAGTTCGGCGACCAGGTCCTGGAAGGGGACGGGGGTGGCCGCCAGGCGCATCGCGTGCCGTACGGCCGCGGTGTTCCTGACGGAGATCTCGTGGTGGCCGGGGTTGTGGTCGCCGCCGTCGCGCGTGCCGGGCAGAACGAGGCGCTCACCGCGTTCAAAGGCCAGGTCGTTACGGACCAGGCGCAGGCCGGCCAGGACGCCGGGGTGGCGTTCCCACTGGCGGACCAGGCTCATCAGCCAGCCGGTGTCCGGCCGCGCCGCCTTGACGACCTCCGTGCCCGGCCGGAACGACGCCCGGCCGCCCAGCTCGGCGGGCGCCACCCCGGCCATCAGCCCGAACGGCGTGGGCCGGCTGGACATGCGCAGCAGGTACTTCGTGACCGTGTAGGCGGCCTTCCGCAGCCGCGCGATCGGCAGGTCCCGGCCCGCGTCGATCGCCGCGAGCGTCCGGGTCAACGAGGCGCTGGAGACTTCGAGCGCCTCTCGTACGACGGGGTCGGCGACGACCTGGCGGACGTAGTCACGCAGTTCGTCGCGCCGGGAGGGGTCTTCGGGGTCCAGGTCCCGCACGGTGTCGCGGGCGCGCGTGGCCGGCAGCAGGGGTGTGCGCAGCAGGCCGGACGGCGCGATGGTGAACGCCGGGCTACCGGGTTCCTCCGTCACCGATGCTCCCTTCGAGGTGATCGGGAAAGTGCCCATGAGAGGTTCAGGATCGCCCGCGCCCGGCGGGCGGGAAATTACCCGGAGGTGGAAGCCGCCCCCGCGGCTACCACAGGAGCAGCAGCCGTCCCCAGCGGGGCGGGCGCCCCAGGTGGGCGGCGAGCAGGGTCAGGGCGATCCCCTGCGCGCCGCGCAGCAGCCCCGGATGGTCCACCTCGGCGCCGCCGTCGCCCTCCACCTCGCGAAAGCCCAGGGGGAAGCCGTCACGGTAGCGGTGGTGCAGCCGTTCGGCCAGTCGTCCGGCGGCCGTCACGAAGACCGGCTCGCGGGTGTCGTACGCGAAGGCCAGCGCCAGCAGCACCTGACCGGCCAGTCCGTGGCACACGCTGGGCGAGGCGAGCTCCGGGTACCGGCGGCAGTGGCCGCGCATGGCATCGACGGCGAGGTCGCGCAGGCCGGCCTCATCGGCGGCCACCCCCGCCAGGTACACGGCGCGGGCCACGCCCGAGGAGCCATGGCACCACGACCCGGCGTGCAGCGGCCGCTCATCGGCGGGCGCCGGGTCCCGCGCGACCGCGTCGGGCCAGAGGATCTGGCCGTCCACGGTGCGTGCCTGGGCGGCGAGCCAGTGCCCGCCTCGGCGGATGGCGCACGCGATCTCGCCGTCGCCGAACCCGAAGTGGGTTTCCAGCAGGGACAGCGCGGCCAGGACCCCGCCCGCGCCGTGCGCCAGGCCGCAGTCCACGACAGTCTCGGCGGCCTGGCCAGGACGGGTACGGCGACGGCTCATCCGGTGCGGTTCCCCGTCGCCGAGCACGCGCGCGAGCGCGTGGGCCACGGCGCGGGCTGCACCCTCGACCTCCGACGACCTCGGGCGCGTGCGCAGGTATCCCGCCCACCCCGCCATGCCGTGCACCACGTCGTAGGTGTGGGGACCCGGTGGCGCGTCCTCGGCCAGGCGCCGCATCGCGGGCAGCATCAGGGCGTCGAGGTGCCCCGACAGGCCTTGGTACCGGGTGCCGTCCGCGCTGGACAGCGACACCGCCGCGGCGGCGCCGACCATGCCGGTGAACAGGGAGGCGTCCAGGTGGGACGACCCGATCTCGGCGACGACGTCGGTCAGCTGGCGGTGCCCGGTGACCTCCCACTCCTGACCGGGGAAGACCTCGCCGAAAGCGGCGCACATGACGGCCAGTCCGGCCCCTCCCAGGGAGAGACCGGACGGGCGCCAGACGTTGACGGCGGGCTTGGACGTGGCGGCGGCCAGCGACCGCATCAGCCGCTCCCGCCGCCCGTCGTCGGTCAACCGGTCCGTCACCCGGCGCGCCACCTGCTCGGCGCGCGCCAGGAGCGACACGGAGCTCATGGTGCCGGGTCAGCAGTACCGCGAGTCGTAGCAGCAGGTGTCCGCGCAGGTGTCGGTGCAGGTGTCCTTGAGCGTGTTGCAGTTGCGGCAGCTGAAGATCGTGAAGGAGTCCGGTCCCGTGCCCGCGGCCTGGGCGGGGGCGTGCACGGGCAGGGCCCTGAGCTGCAGGTCGAACGCTCCGGCGGGGCTGGAAAATTCCATTGTCGCTCCTCGTTGTTTTGAAGCTCGGCTGTTTCATGGTGCCGTTCACCGGACCGTGCCGCCATGGCCCGGAAGTGGAATCCCGCTGCGCCGGTCCGAACTACCACTTCGGTGGAATAGGAATGCCACCACAGGCCGGTCAGTATGCGAACGGTGCCAGGATGCGGGCGCGTCCGAAAGCGGCCGCCCGCACCTCGAGAATGTCTGGAGAGGAGTTGCGAACAATGGCCGTTCCCATCATCAAGAAGACCCCCATCCGACAGCCCGTTTCCCATTGGCCGGACCGGGCCACGCGTATTCAGGCCGGCAAGGTCAGTCGCGAGCCGCAGGACGCCGTCACGCCGGCCGTCCTCCGGGCCGAATAGGCGGCGGCCGGATTGCGCCCGCGCCACCGGGCGCAATCCGGCGCGTTCCGCTCGGCGACCGACATGAGGAAAGAAGGAACGGAACATGAGGCTTGTGCTCGCGGCGATGCCGTGGCAGGCGATACACCGTCCGTCGTTGCCCGTCGGGCTGTTGCACAGCCTGGTCCGGCAGCAGTGCCCCGGCGTCGAGGTCGTGGAGTACCACGGGGGCATCCGGTGGGCGGAGTACATGATGTCCGTCGGGGACCTGGCCCCCTCGGACTACACGAGAGTCGCCGACAACGGCGTCTTCCAGGGGCTCGGTGACCTGGTGTTCTCCGGGGCGCTCTATGACGATCCGCAGTGGCGGGCCGCGGAGCTGCGGGCGATCGCGAAGAGCTTCGGCTTCGACACCGCGACGGTGCTGCGGATGCGCGCCTTGACGGCCGGCTTTGTCGAGTCCGCGGCCGCTGAGGTGCTCCTGCCGGAACCGGACGTGGTCGGGTTCACCTCGACCTTCATGCAGAACGTGCCGAGTCTCGCGCTCGCCCGCCGGCTCAAGGAGCTGCGCCCTGACCTTCAGGTGGTCTTCGGCGGGGCCAACTGCGACGGCCCGATGGGGCACGCGCTGCACCGCAACCACCGCTACGTCGATTTCGTCGTACGAGGCGAGGGAGAAGAGGTCTTCCCCGCGCTCCTCGACCGGATCCACTCCGGCGCCGGCGTCGCCGACATACCGGGCGTGTGCTGGTGGGACGGCGAACGTTCGGTGGCCAACCCTCAGCCGACCCGCAGCGTCGCGCCGGGCAAGATCCCCATCCCCGATTTCGACGGCTGGCGGGACACGCTGGAAGGCTCTCCCGCGCGCGAGCACATCTCCCCCGAGCTCGTCGTCGAAAGCTCCCGGGGCTGCTGGTGGGGAGAGAAACACCATTGCACGTTCTGCGGCCTCAACGGGTCGCTGATGGCCTTCCGCAGCAAGTCCGCCGAGCAGTTCTGGACGGAGCTGCGCACGCTGGTCGAGCGTTACCGGATCCTCGACGTCGCGATGGTCGACAACATCTTCGACATGGCCTATCTCAAGACGCTGCTGCCCCGGCTGGCCGCCGCCGGCTGGGACCTGCGCATCCACTACGAGATCAAGTCGAACATGCGCGCCGACCAGCTCGCGGCGTTGCGCGAGGCGGGCATCGTGCTCGTGCAGCCCGGTATAGAAAGCCTGAACGGCCGGGTGCTGAAGATCATGGACAAGGGTGTGGACGGGGCGAGCAACGTCCGGGTCCTGCGCGACTGCGAGGACCTGCACATGACCGTCGACTGGAACTACCTCTACGGCTTTCCCGGCGAACGGCCAGAGGACTACCGGGGCGTCATCGCCCAGATCCCGGCGCTGGTACACCTCCAGCCCCCGCAGGGTGAGAGCCGCATCCTCCTGGAACGCTTCAGCCCGAACTTCGACCGTCCCGAACTGGGCTTCGCCCGCCGCGAGCCGGCCGCCTTCAGCCGGTACGTCTACAACCTGCCCGACGCGGAGCTCGAAGACCTGGTGTACTTCTTCGACTGCGACGACGGCGGCATCACCGGTGACGTGGTGGACGCCCTGTGCGCGGCGCTCGACCGGTGGCGGCGCGACTACCCCGGCTCCTTCCTGATCATGGACGACCGGGGCGGCGAGATCGTCGTCGACGACCGGCGCGCCGGCTGGGCCGGTGCCCGGCACCGGCTGAGCGGCTGGCACGCCGACGCCTACCGCGCCTTGTCACGGCGGCGGACCGTGCCGGGGCTGCGTACCCGGCTGGAGGGGAACGGCCACACTGTCGCCGAGTCCGAACTGCGGGGAATGGCTGCGGGAGCTCCTCGCCAACGGCCTGGTCTTCGCGGACGGCGACGGCTGGGTGGCGCTGGCCACCACCGGGGCGCCGACGAAGCTCGTCGAGGGCGCCGTGGACAGCGAGAAGGTGATGGCGTGAGCGGCCCTGCCACCGCCGGCCGTTTCGTCCGGCTCGGAGCCGAGCACGCGGAGCAGACGCTGGCGTTCATCAGCCGGTTACGGGACGGCCTGGCGGAGCACACCGTCCCCGAGTGGCACGGGGAGCTGCTGCCGACGCTGAGCTGGACGCTGCTCTGCCATCTCCCCCCTCCTTCGGAAGGGGAGGGGGACGTGCTCCGCTGGCGCCGGCGCTTCCGGATCGGCCTGTGTCACTACCGCCAGGGGCCGGGGTTCATCCAGGTCAAGGACCTCCGGGAAGAGCCCGTCTCCCTGCTGCTCGACGATCCCGTCGTGGTCGCCGTCTTCCTCCGCTGCCTGCGGCCGACACCACTGCGGCTGCTCACCTCCGGCGAGCTGGAGGCCGTGCACGCGCTGACGGCCGAACGTCTGCTGGTGCGGCTCGGCCACTCCGTCGTCACGCTGCCGCATCGGATGAAACGGTGGCCGGTGCCCGCGTACGCCGTGTGACCGCGACAGGCCGCTCCCCCTGGGGAGCGGCCTGTCGCGTGGTGGTGGTCCGCTACGGCCGGTCCGTGTAGGCGGCGGCCTGAGCCTCGTACATCGAGCGGTAGTGGCCCGGCCGCGCGAGGAGTTCGTCGTGCGTCCCGTGTTCGACGATGCGGCCCCGGTCCAGGACGTAGATGTGGTCGGCGGCGCGGATGTTGGCCAGGCGATGCGTGACGATGATGACGACCCGGCCGTCGTCGGCGCGTACGTGCTCGAAGACCCGCGCCTCGGCGTGGGCGTCCAGCGCCGAGGTCGGCTCGTCCAGCAGCAGCACCGCCGCGTCCCGGTAGAGGGCGCGGGCCACCCCCAGCCGCTGCCACTGGCCGCCGGACAGCTCCTGCCCGTCCCTGAAGTGGCGGGACAACACGGTGTCGGCGCCCTTGGGCAGGCCCGCGATCACCTCGCCGGCGCCCGAGGCCCGCATCGCCGCCGTCCAGCCGCGCTCCGGGTCGTCCCTCCCGAGGCGGCCGATCCGCACGTTGAGCCGGGCGGTCATCGGCCAGGTCGCCGGGGACTGCGCGACGACGGCGATCCGGTCGTGGATCGAGGCGGGATCGGCCTCGCCCAGGTCCAGCCCGTCCCACAGCACCGTCCCCCGGGTGGGCGGGTACAGGCCCGTCAGGAGCCTGCCCAGGGTGGACTTGCCGGAGCCGTTCTGGCCCACGAGGGCGATCGTCTGTCCGCGCCGTACGCTCATGGTGATCTCCCGCAGCGCGGGGTCCCGCTGCCCCGGATAGGTGAACCAGACGTCCTTCAGCCGGATCTCCTCCGGCGCCGGGGCCGGGACGGCGGACGGGGCGCGCGTGCGGGCCGCCGCCTCCGCGAGGAGCTGGTCGAACAGCTCGACGTAGAGACTGTGCTCGTAGATCGCGTTGACGGCGCGCATCGTGTCGGTCAGGGCCGCGGACGTGGTACGCATCGCCATGACAGCGGTGCCGGACAGGGCGAGTTCCATGGAACCGGCATGGAGCAGCAGGCCCAGCACCACGTACGCGGCCCCGATGCCCAGCGCGCCGGCGGCCCGGCCGAGCAGGCTCGCGCCCACCACGCGGTGCTGCAGCCGGACCTCCTGGCGCACCAGGTCCCGGTTGACTCGTCTGTACTCGGCCAGGAGCCTGCTCTGCAGGGTGAACGCGTGGCGTTCGAGCGCGAAGTCGCGGTGGGTCGCCGCCTCCTCGATGACCGATTTGCGCGTCTTGAGGGTGACCGTACGGAGGAAATGGGCGTAACGCAGGCGTGCGACCCACGTGGTCGCCAGGCCCTCGGCGACGGCGGCCAGCAGGAGCACGGGGGTCAGCCAAGGGTTGAGCGCGCCGACGGTGAGGCACGCGGCGAGTATGGCGATGGTGTCCGCCGCGAGGCCGGTCAGCTCGCGGACGGTCGCCTCTATGGCCCGCCGTCCGTTCTGGCCGCCCTGCCGCAGCAGCTCGCGGAAGTCGGCGTCGTCGAAGGCCCGCAGCTCCACACCGACGACCGCGGCGATCACGCGGTCGTCGGCGACCTGCGACACCCGCGGCGCCAGCGCCGCCTGCGCCGCGGAGACCCCGGTCTCGACGAGCGCCCGCAGCGCCAGCGCGCCGACGAACGCGGCGATCGCCGGCAACGACTGCACCACCCGCTCCGGCGTCGGCCCCCGGCCCAGCAGGACGGTGAACACGTCGGCCGTGGCCAGCAGCCCGAACGCGGTGGCGAGCCCGGACAGCACCTGCAAGCCCGCGACGAGCGTCAGGAGGAGCGGAGAGGCACTCCATCCGAGCCGGGCGACGGTGGTGACGGCGCGGAGCAGAGGTTTGACCGACCCCCGTCGCCGGCCCGCCGTCCGGTCGGCCACCCACTCCGGCGGGGCGACATCCTCCACCCCGATCAGCGGCTCGGCCGGGGCTATCCAGCCCTTCACGCACTGAGCCGTTCACTGCCGATGGCCTGCCAGGTGATCGCGAGCTGGGTACGGGTCCGGCACCCGGTCTTCGACAGCGCGTGCGTCAGATGTTTCTTCACCGTGTCGACGCTGATGAACAGCTGCTCGGCGATCTCATCGTTGGTCAGCCCGGCCGCGACCAGCTCGGCCACGTCGTGCTCGCGCGGCGTCAGCGACCACAGCCGCCGGGCGTCCACCTCGGGCGTGCCCGTGGCCGCTCTCATGGCGAGGTGATGGCTCATCTTGCACAGGATCGCCGCCTCCCGCGGTCCGGGCGGGGCATGGTGCGGGTACCAGACGGTCAGCCGCAGGTCGCCCGGCGGCGGGCCGCCCAGCCTGGCGACGATGCCGTGCCCGCCGCGCAGGGGGCCTGCGATCGTGGCGAGCCCATGCTGCACGGCGGTCAGCGGCGGATGCGCGCAGGCGATGGCGTTGGCCAGGTAGAGGCACCCGTCCTCTCCACCGTCGGTCACGGTGACCCGGGTCCAATGGAAATGCCTCGCCAGTGATATGGGGAGAATGTCGCCGAGCCCTTCTGCGGTCACCGTCGTGCCTACGTCTTCAAGGACCTCCAGGAGGAGCCGGTAATCCGATGACCGGAGTGGATCCGAAGGACTTACCCGCATCTATTCAACCTTCTTTGTGATGTGTCGCGGAATTACGGCCTAATCACGAAAGGGGAGGTCCACACTGTCGCAGGAACAAACCACGCGCCGCGAGGCTTGTAAGTTCTGGCTTAACTGTGCTGCTCAGCGTGGTCCATGACCGGCTGACGGCATGCTCCGACTGCGATGCCGACGCGTATGTGGGGGAAGCGAATGCACAGAATTCACATGACCACCGACGATTTGGCGCGGGTGCGGATGGCGCCGACGCTGGGTCCCATGGCCGAGACCATGTTCAGCCTGTACACGCTGCGCGGCGGGCGGGCGAGCGGGCGGGCGGAGGAGGCGGTGTTCGGCGCGTGGAGGCGTCGGGTGCGCGGCGGCCTCGATGCGCGGTCCGCGGTCCTGGCCGCCATCACGCCGGCCCGGAGGCCGAGTTTCGACATGGTCCTCCTCTCCGGGCCGAGCCGCGACCTGACCGAGAGCGCCGAGACCTTCCTGGCAAGCCCCCGGCAGGCCGTCCGGGCGGAGCTGGACTTCTACGCCTTCTACCATCGCCGGGTGCCGGGCACGCTGGCCGGGCTCGTCGACACCCTCGCCGTCCGGCGGGAGGTGCTGTCCACGGTGCAGGCGTACCACGGCGCCGCCGTCGGCCCGCATTGGAGGCGCATCCGGGCGCACCTCGACGCCGAACGCGCCCAGCGCGGCACGATCCTGCTCGACCACGGTGTCGACGGTCTCCTGTCCAGCCTGCACCCGGACATCCGGTGGACGCCGCCGACCCTCCAGGTCCATGTCGGCGACCAGTTCGACGCCGACTTCGCCCTCGAAGGGCGAGGGCTGCTGCTGGTGCCGTCGTTCTTCCTGCGCGCCCCCTCGGTGATGTACGACCCGCTCGAGCCCTCCAACTGCATCCTGATCTACCCGGCCGGGGTCGGCATCGACCGCGCCGCGGACATCTGGACGGCCGGCACCTCGACGCGGGCGCTGGCCAACCTCCTCGGGCACACCCGCGCGTCGGTGCTCACCGCCATCGCCGACGGGGTGGCCACCACCGGCACCCTGGCTCGCCGCCTGGACATCTCCTCGGCCGCGATCAGCCAGCACACCGCCGTTCTGCGCGAGGCGGGCCTGATCACCACGCGCAGACATCGCAGCAGCGTCCTGCACAACCTCACCCAGACGGGCCTGACCCTCCTCGACCGGCCCCGCACACCTCTCGCAGAGGACGGTGAGTGAGCTGACCAGGCGATCGCACCGTCCGGAACCGCATCCCTGTTCGCCATGGGCCGGAGGCAGCGCTCGTCCGGACGAGGCGGCTCGGTGGGGGTTCCGTGGTGGGCACGGATGTGGGTCCGCGGTGGCGCGGAGCACTCTTCCCGCATGACGTACGCGTGACGTGCCAGCCGAGGAGGCCCGGATGGCCGCCACGCTCACCACCACCCCCAACGCGGTCGGCATCGAGGCGGAAGAAGGCGCCCAGCTGGGCGATGTCGGGCACGGCGTTGAAGACGCCGCATCGGCTGCGTTGCTCGGCGGACAGGAAACCGAGCGGCATGAGGGCCTCCCGGCATGCCGGGACGCCCCCCCACCTCACACGGCGCGGTGGGGGCGCCCTCGGATATCAGCAGCGGTCAGGCCAGATGACGAACGTGACCGGTCATGATCACCGTCGTCCGGCACATGACGGTCGGGTTGCACGCGTGTCCGAAGTCCGCGCCTGTGCTCTGGGCTCCGTGCAGAGCCACCTGGCCCTGCACGGTTAACGCCGAGGAAACGCTGCCCTCGTTAGAACTTGTGGCTCGGCAGCCGAGTATTCGACCTGGAAGAGGGAGACTTCATGATTCTGCGTCGAGCGACGTTCACTGGCGCAGCCTCGCTGGCATGCGCGGCGCTGGTCTTGAGCGCGGCCCAGCCCGCCAGCGCCTCGGCAGATGCCTCCCCCGTCAAGGTCGGGGACGTGCAGCAGGCGATGGAAGCCTTGGTGAAGACAGGCCATGTGGTGGGCGCCATCGGCGCCGTGTACGTGGACGGCAAGCAGATCGGGAAGGGATCGGCCGGGTCCCGCCTGCTCAACGGCAAGGGCGGCGCGATCCCCTGGAACGCCCGCTACCGGATCGGCTCGCAGACCAAGACCATGACCGCCACCGCGGTCCTGCAACTGGTCAAGGAAGGCAAGCTGAGCCTGAACGACAAACTCAGCGAGGTCCTGCCGGAGGTGGCGGAAAAGGACCTGGTGGAGCGGGCCGACGAGATCACCGTACACAATCTGATCCAGCTGACCTCGGGCATCCCCGACTACATCGGCCCGGACACCTCAGACCCCACGCGTAACTACCGCCCGACCGACCTGCTGGCGGCCTCGCGCAAGAACTCCCGGCCGGTGGAGGTCGGGACCTTCAACTACTCCAACACCGACTACATCCTGCTCGGCATGATCATCGAGAAGCTGTCCGGAAGGTCACTGGCGGCCGAACTCAACCGCAGGCTCTTCGCCCCGCTCGGCATGCGCCATACCTTCCTGCCCACCAAGGCGGGCGAGGGCATCAAGGGACCGCACGGGCACGGCTACGCCCCGGACGAGACGGGCACGATGCGCGATGTCGACAAGCAGCTCAACGCCACCGCCATGCTCGGCGCCGGCGGCGTGATCTCCACCGCGCGCGAGATGAGCGTCTTCCAGCGCGCCTTCCGCCAGGGCAGGCTCCTGCCGGCGTCCCTGAGTAAAGTGATCACCGACCCGCCTCCTGGCCAGTCGGCGCCGCCCGCGGGCGGTCCGTGCGCCGGCCGGCCCGAGTTCGCCGCGGGAGGCGGGGGCAGCGCCCCGGGCTTCACCGCCGCGACCATCACCTCCTCCGACGGGCGCGTACAGTTCGCCGTGTCTCTGACCCTGGCCATGGATGACGCCGAGCGCAGCACCGTGCCGTCGCGCATCACCAACGCCCTCAAATCGCTGTTCTGCCCCGCGACGTGATCACTCCAGCCGCACATGGCGAGCGTGATCAGATCGTGATCGCCAAGTGCGGTTGGAGGATTGAGAACCTCTGGGCGGCGCGTGGCACGTACCCGGCATGGCTCTGTGACGCCGGATGACCGAGAGGGCTTTCCGCGCACGTCAGCGGAGCGGCTTCAAGATCTGTGACGTTCTGCGAAACGATTGACTCAGCCTACGAGGGCGGGGGCGGCTCCGGGTGGGTGAACCACAGGGACGGCCGACCGGACGGTCGCGCGCCCATACGCCACCCAGCCGTCGGCCCCGGGTCGACTTCACCGCCGGCCCTGCCTTCCATTCGCCGGCCCGCATCGCGAGGCCTACTGCACCACCATCGACCTGCCGGCCTTTGCGCGCGCCCTGCGCGACGGCACGCTGCTCACCCTCGCCCGAGCCGGCCTCCTCACCGACAGCAAGATGATCTTGTCAGCACGTAAGGTACGTTGGCTTGCCCCCGGGGAACGTTGCATCGCGCGCGCGTGTCCAGGTGCTTCGCCCGAACCCGCGATGCCGGACAGAGGTCGAAGTCGGTGCGACGGCGAAGCCGGATCCACCCAGCAACGCGGTGGTGACTGCGGCCGGGACCTGGGCGGCGGCGGTGAAGGTGAACACCGGTGTTGTGGGACGGCCAGCCTGAGTTGATCGTCCGGGGCCGTCGGTCTAGAGTTCCAGGCAGCGTCGCGTGTCGGTGGCGGACTGCGTCAGGCATGGAGGCGTCGGATCCGGAAGGTGGTCATGATGACCCTTTCCCCGTTCCCCACCCGTGGGTGAGAGCGAGAAGAACAGGCTCATAGCCTGGAACCTCGAACTGCAGGCGGCGCATCAACGCTTGCACCGAGCACTGCACCTCGTGCGCGAGTCCCTCGAAGCCGGGGACACCGCCTCGGCACGAGCAGACCTCCTGCTGTACTGCAAGGGATTCTGTGCCGCCCTCGACGGGCATCACGTACGCGAGGACGTCGCGCTCTTTCCCGAACTGACCGCGCGCCATCCGTCGCTGCGGCCCACGATCGCCAAGCTCCAACAGGACCACGAGATGATCGCGATGCTGCTCGGGCGGTTCGACCGCGCCATCACCTCGGACGCCACGCCGAGCGGGCTGGCCATGCACCTGGACGGCCTCTCCGCGATCATGGAGTCCCATTTCCGGTACGAGGAGCGTGAACTCCTGGGCGTCCTGTCAACGCTGGATCTCGACACCGATCCGCAGGACCTCCTCGGACCGCTCTGATCGCGGCTGCGCCGAGATCACTGCCGGTTTAGATCGAGGCCAGCGCCCACCTGGATGCGGCCCTTCACCTCCGGCCTTCAGGTCGAACTCCGCCTGTGTGAAACCCATGGCGTCACGCCGTGCTGTCCGCCGTCGGCTCACAGCAGCCCGCCGTTCTCGTCCAGGAACGCCGCCGGCGCTGCGTCGTCCAGGGCGGAGCCGGTGGCCAGGTCCCGGACGGCGGTGATGGACTGGGCGCGATCGGTGGTGAACCTGATCTGCTGCGTCGAGACGCCGACCACGCGGATGGCGCCGACCCGGCGGGCCCACCTGCTCAGCGACGAACTCGGCCAGGTCGCTCAGCCGCGCGCGGCGGTCGCGGCGCTCTTGCCCGCACGCAGCCACGCAGCCACGCAGCCACGGTCGGCCAGCTGGCCCGCTGACCGGGCATCGGCTCGTCGTCGGCACGCGGCAGCGCGTCGATGAGATAGACGTCAGCGCCGGGCACCTCGCCGCCGTCGCGGGCCCGGCGACGCGGCCGCAGCCCGGCGATGTCCCCGACCGAGTCCACCAGCGGGCGAGGGGGCGGTAGCGGCGGTTCGCCCGTCTGGCCGAACCGGCCGACGACTCCCCCGCCACCGTGCCCGCCCGTGCCCGCCCGTGCCCGCCCGTGCCCGCCCGAGCCCGCGGACATCGTGGCGGTACTCGGGCGTGGGTTGCTTGTTCCGGGACGCCACACCGTGGTGGGGACGAGCGCGTCGTCGCTGTCGGTGCTGGTCATGACGGGATCTCCGGTCGGTTCTGGCTCGGCGTAGCGGCCGCGCAGCGGTTGGTCATCGTGGCGGTGGGCTCTTCGGCCTCGCCCCGGGCCCCGCTCGCGGTCTCACTCACTTCCATGGCAGGCCAAGCGATCCTCACCGTGGCGAGCCGGGCGCGCTCGCGAACGTGCCCGACATCCAAGGCCGGCACCGGGGTGCTGTCCCTGCTGCCGAGTGGCTCATGGGCGCGGCTCCTTCGCGTCGGCGCGGTCGGGGGCCGGGGCTTGGGGGCTGCCGACCCCCAGTGGGGCTCCACCGGCTTGGCGTCGTTGATCCGGCTGTCATCCCCGGCGGCATACCTCTGCATCGCTCGACAATTTGCATGAACCTCTAGATGCAGTTAACATACAAATCGAGTTGGAGGTTCATCTCGGAAAGCCTGTGAAGGGAGCCGGAAAATGCTGCTGACATCCATCGACCCGTTCATCCAGGAGTTCGAGCGCCAGTTCGACCAGCTGACCCGCCGAACCCTCGGCGCCGAGACCGGCACCCTCATGCCGATGGACGGCCTGCGCCGCGACGACGACGTGGTGCTGACGTTCGACCTGCCCGGCATCGACCCCGGCTCCATCGAGGTCACCGTCGACCGCGGCGTCCTGAGCGTCAGCGCCCGCCGCGAGGAGGAGATCCCCGAGGGCCAGCGCGTCTTCGTCCGCGAACGTCCCATGGGCACCTTCACCCGCCGCGTCTACCTGTCGGAGCACCTCGACAGCGACAAGATCGACGCGGGGTACGCCAACGGCGTGCTGAAGGTACGCATTCCCGTGCTGGAGCGGGCCAAGCCCCGCAAGGTCGAGGTCCAGCAGGGCGATGTCAAGGCCATCCGAGCCTGACATGCACATCCCTGGCAAGGGCGGGCTCCACAGCTCGCCCTTGCCGTTCGAGAGGAGGTCCGGATGGCCGGCATGCCGTTCGACGACGAGCACGCCCCGCTGTATTCCCTGGGCCAGGTCGCGGAGATGCTGCAGGTCCAGCAGGCCTTCCTGCGCCGGCTGGACCAGCACGACGTGGTCAGCCCGCACCGCTCGCCCGGCGGGCAGCGCCGCTACTCCCGCCACGACATCGGACTGCTCCAGCACGTCACCTCGATGACCGGCCAGGGAATGACGCTCAACGCCGTCCGCCGCATCCTCGAACTGGAGCAGGAGGTCCGCGAATTACGTGCGGCCCTGAAGCGACTGAGCTAGAAAGGAGGCACTGTCATGATCGACACCGTCCCGGCCACCGCTGCCACGCCTGCTACCGCGTCGGCGGCCGGGGGCGGGGACCGGCCGGTGGTCGGCTCCTACGACAGCTACGAACAAGCCCGCAAGGCGGTCACCTTCCTGGCCGACAACGACATCCCGGCGCACCGGGTGGCCATCATCGGGGAGAACCTGCGCCTGACGGAGAACATCCTGGGCCGCGTGACCGCCCCCCGGGCGGCTGGCATGGGCGCCGCGCTCGGCGCCTGCTTCGGCCTGCCTTCCAGCCTGCTGGTCCTGCTGGCCGCCGGCCCATGGGCGGCGCTGCTGGCGGGCGTGGCCTTCGGCGCGCTGCTCGGCGCCATCTTCGGCCTGACCGCCTACTGGACCGCGTGCGGCCGCGGCGACCTGCTGACCAGCCGATCCCTGGTAGCCGCCCGCTACGCCGTCGTCGCCGACGTGGCCATCGCCGACGACGCGCGCAGCCTGCTGATCAAGTTCGGCTGGCGTACCGGCTGAGCAACTTGAGGACCTCGGCCGCCTCACCACGCGCCGTCGTCCTCCCGGGCAGACTCCCTCGTCTCCCGGTCAGCGAGGTCTTCATCGGCGAGTTCTTCCAGCAGGCCGTCGAAGCACGAGCTCGCGCAAACCGGGGTGAGCGGCATCGATCGCCGACACGACATCGCCGAGCCGGGCTCCGGCGCCGAACGACGCCAGGGCAGGGGGGGTCGCTGATTTCGGCCGGCAGCCAGATCCACAGCCCTGCGGGACGGCCCCAGTGCCCTGCTGGAGGGAGCGTCAAACGGCCGGCCTGGCGGACGACAGCGCGGATGCGCGGCACCAGGCCGGGCACAGGGAGACCTCCTGCGCGGCCGTGGGACGGATCAGATGCCGGAATGGGTAGCCGTCACCGCAGATCACGCATTCGGCGCCGACTTCTGGCGTCGGCGCCAGTGTGACCAGCGCAGAACGTCCGTGATGGAGCGGTGCCGGATCAGCACGAGGACGGCGAGCGGCCGGCGGATCTCGGGCAGGGTCGGGGGGATGCCCTCCGGCGACAACGGCCTCAACTCTCATTGGTCCCGTAGAGCTCACGATGCCAGAGGTCGGCGCAGATGCGTTCGATGCCGGTGGTCAGGTGGCGGCGGTACGTGGTGAAGGGCAGGCCAAGGCGTGTGGCGGCAGCCTCCTGTGTGGGCACGCCGCGCAGGTAGGTGGTGTCGAGGGCGCGGCGGATCTTGCTCGCGCGCGGGTCCTGGCCCAGGTTTTCAATGCTCTGTTCGAGGAGCCGGCGCAGGGCCTGGGCGGGGTCGGCGCGGCCGGCGACGAGCCTGCTGCGGACGAGGGGATTGGCGGCCAGTTCGGAAGCCCGTGACAGGTGCCGCAGGGCTTTGCGGACAGCGTCGGTGAACTCCGCCTCCGACAGCACCCTGAGTTCAGGCTCCCGTCCGGGAGAGGGGTTTGTTGGCAGGTCGGCCGACAGCAACCGGTCGAGCCACACCTGGGCGGGCAAGGCGCGCCAGTCGTGGGCGAACAGGGTGTACTCGCGGTCTCCCAGCCAGGTGTGCTCATCCACTTCGTACGGACTGTCACGCCGGTAGTAGCCGCATCTGGGGTCATCGACGGGCAGGCCCATGAACGACCAGGCCATGCGCTCGGAGCGCAGGGAGTGGCCCACGCCGCGCCACTCCATCACCGATGCCAGGCCCTGGTTCGGCTCGCGCACCCAGATTCTCCCGACACCCAGGTGCTCACCCTGTCGCAGCGGGGCGACCGCGCGGGCGTAGGCCCAGGCGGCGGCGACAATCGGGTCCGCGGCGGCCTCCTCGTCATCAGGCCGTTCCAGGCGAGGCCAGGTGCAGACACCGACCAGCTCACCGGTTGATATGTGCCGATAAAGGTGGAATGCCGCCGGTTGCCGGGCGGCCCAGAAGGCGACAGCGGCTGCCGATTCCTCGCAGTCGACCTCGGCGACCATGCTCACCACAGTCTCGATGTCCTCGGGCCGGAAGGCGTCTTCATATACGTTGTCCTCCTGACGCCAGAAGTCCCGCCCTGACGGAGATCTGCGGTGTCGGCGCAGATAGAACATCGAGCCGACGACTCGCAGCACGTCGGTGTCGGCTACGGTGCGGATCTGGGTCATGAGATGGGTGTTGACGCGCTGCTGCAATTCGGTGTGGCGCTGCAGGTCGCGCCAGCTCAGATCCGCCTCGAGGATCTCGCGTACGACATCGTGCGGGTACAGCCCCAGCGGGCCGGACTCCATGAAGGGCAGCCGCCGTAACCACGCGAACAGGGTTGCCGCGTCGTCGTCGGGCAGGACCGCGCGCAACAACTCCTCTGTGGTGACGTAGGTGTGCGCGCACACCTCCAGCGCGTGCCGGTGCGCCAGGCTCGGCACCTCACCGACCAACTGATCGATCAGAGTGGCGACCACATCCCGGGTCGGCGTCCAACGGGAACTCGCTCCCCCGTCCTTGACCGCCACCGCAGCGCCCAGCGACAGGGCCAGCGGATGCCCGCCGGCGAAACCCAGCAGCGGCTCACGCACCTCCTCGGCCACGCCACGGGCTTCCAGCAGCGCCGCCGCGTCCACGGGACTCAGGTCACGCAGGGGCATGACCTGCAGCGTGTCCGACCAGGCCGGATCGGCCTGCCACACCAGGTCTGGAGGAAAACGCCCGGCCACCACGACCAGCGCACCGACCGGGATGCGGGGCAGGAACCGCTCGCGCAACCAGCCTTCCAGACTCTGGATGTGCTCGAAAGTGTCGACGATCAGCACCGCGCGCTCATCGCCGAACACCGAGTCGGCGGCGGACTCGAAGGCCGCCGGAGACGGGCCCAGCGTGCGCCCGTCCAGCATCGTCACGGGCCGCCCGGCCGCCGACGCCTCCTGCGCGAACCGTCGCAGCAACGCCGACTTCCCGACACCGCCCGCACCGTAGACGAACAGCACCCGGCCACCGGTACGCAGCGCCGTCTCGAAGGCGGCGAACTCCTCCTCCCGGCCGACGAAGGACCGCTCCCTCGCCGCAAGCAGACGCAGCCCCAGCGGCTCAGAACTCTGGCGCTTCCCCACAGACATATCGGTTAGCGTAACGTTCCGCCCGAGGCCGGTGGCGGGATCTTCCTTGCGCTTCGCCTGCCTGGGCGACCAGCGGTTCTGGCGGGCCGACCTGCCCGACGGCACGACCAGCGCGTATGGGGTGCTGGAGGCGATCGCCCGGAACAAGGTGAACACCAAGAAGGTGTTCACGCAGTGGCCGGACATGCTCCGGGTCGCCGGATCGCTGGTGACCGACGCGCTGGGTGCCGAATCACGCTTCCAGGCCGGCGTACGGGCCCGCGAGCTCGGCCTGGTCTAGAGGGTCGTTCACGTGAAGTGACGCTCCCCGCTTCCTGCTGGATCGCGAAGAGCCGTTCTGGTCTGCCACGAGGGCGCGCTCAGGGTTTCACGGCATCGGGCTCAGGGGTCGTGGACTCTATCATGCGGGTCAGGAGGGTGACGGCGACCTCCGGTTGAAGGCCCTGGCGGCGGATCAGGGATTGCCAGGTGGGGAATTCCACGGCGTGGTGGACGGCCGCTTTCAGCAGGACGGGCTCGGCGGCCTGGGGGGCGTAGGCGTCGATGAGGATGGCGGCCACGTCGGCGACAAGGCCGGCGGCCCGGGCCAGGTCGCCGATCTGCACCAGGATGGTCGAGTGGAAGTTGAGCGCTGTGGCGAGCGTGGACAGCGCCCCGGCGTCGCGGGCGAGCCGGATGAGGCGCGTGGTCAGCTCGTAGAGGGTCTCGTCGTCCCACAGCATGTACGCGGCTCGGCAGGCCCGCCCACAACCCCCGCCGGCTGGCGTCGTCGGTGCCCAGGTGGTCGCGGTACGCCTGCGGTGCCCGCCGCAGGCCCGGCACGCTCGCCTCGTACCCGCGGGTGAACCTGGTCACCAGCCCGTCGAGCAGGAGATCGGCAGGGCTCGGCGGTCCCCCGGCGGGGGAGCGTCGTGGGCCGCCTCGGCGACCTCCACCACGCCGCGGCCGTGCCCGAGCGGGCCCTGCTGGACTCGCGCCTCGCACCGGTCTGTGCGGGTTGTGCGCGAGGCTTGCCTCGGGACGGACGGGGCGGCCGGCTCAGTTCTGGGTCGTCGGGCGGATGACGATCTCGCCGATCTCCACGTCACGAGGCTGTTCGATGGCGAAGGCGACGGCGCGGGCGACGGCTTCCGGCGCGATGGCGTACCGGTCCATGTTGCGCTGGATCTCCTCGCGGAGCTCGGGGTTGTCGATGGAGCCGGCGAGTTCCGTACGCACGTAGCCCGGCGAGACCGCCGTCGTCCGCAGCACGCCGTCGGTCGACTCCTGTCGCAGCCCTTCCAGGAGGGTACGCACGGCGTTCTTGGTCGCGGCGTAGACCGCCATCGTGGGCGTGATCTTCAGGCCGGCCGTCGACAGGGTGGTCACGAGGTGGCCCTGCCCCTGCGCGCGGAACACCGGCAGCGCGGCGGCGATGCCGTGCAGCACGCCGCGCAGGTTGACGTCGATCATCGCCGACCAGCCGGCCACGTCGAGGTCGGCCACGGAGCCGATCTTGCTGATGCCGGCGTTGCCCACGAGCACGTCGAGCCGCCCGAACTCCGTCACGGCCAGGCCGACGAGTCGTTCGAGGTCGTCGCGGGCGGTGACGTCCACGGCGCGGGTGACGGCGCGCCCGCCGCGCTCGCGGATCTGCTGGGCGATCTCGTCGAGCCGCGCCGTTCGCCGCGCGCCGAGCACGACGGCGGCGCCCCGCTCGGCGAGCAGGCGGGCGGTGGCCTCGCCGATTCCGCTGCTCGCTCCGGTGATGGCCACGACCTTGCCCCTGATGGCTGACATGAGAATCTCCTCCGCGATAAAATGGACACGTGTCCGCTTAGATGCCCTCATCGTACCGGACACGTGTCCGCTTAGCTGAACTCGTCATGCAGAGGACCGATGAACGAACCCCACCGCCGAGCCGACGCCGCCGAGAACCGCGCCCGGATCCTCCAGGCCGCACGAGAGGTCGTCGCGAACGCGGACGAGGTGAGGCTCAATGAGATCGCGAAACGGGCCGGCGTCGGCCAAGGCACCCTCTACCGCCACTTCCCCACCCGGGAGGCCCTGCTCGCCGAGGTCTACCGCAAGGACGTGGACGACCTCGTGGCCGCCGCACCGGGACTGCTCGCCGAGCACGCGCCGCTGCCCGCCCTGGCCCGCTGGCTGGACCGGGTGGCCGAGTACGCGAAGGTCAAGCGCGGGGTGTTCGCGGCCGTCGAGGCGGGGCTGTGGCAGGACCTGTCCGCGCACAGCCTCGGCCCGATCGGCGAGACGCTGTCCACGTTCCTCGACGCGGGCAAAGCCGAGGGCACCATCCGCCCCGACATCGACGCCCGCGACGTCATCCTGCTCATCGGCTACCTGACCCGCCTGGAGCCCGCGGAGTGGGACGCCCGCGCTCACCGCCTCCTGCGCATCGTCCTTGACGGGCTGCGCCATCACGCCTGAGCAGGTTCACCGGTCGCCGCGTCGGGAAGGCCACCGAGTACGTAATCACAGGCCGACCAGGATCGCCTTGTGCTTGGTGAAGGCGTCCATCACCTCGGGTCCGCCCTCGCCGGCCGATCCCGGACTGCTTGAAGCCGGCGAACGGCATGGGCCCCGCCTCGTCGGCGTCGGCGAAGCCCATCAGCGCGCCGACCGGCCCGAAGACCTCCTCCCGCACCACCCGCATGTCCGGGGTGACCTCCTTCAGGAGGGTCGGGGCCACGAAGTAACCCCGGTCGCCACGCCGTGTACCACCGGTGCGGGTGCGCCCCATCCTGTGCGGCGATGCCGAAGTAGCCCATCACGCGCTCGAAGTGCCGGCGCGTGGCGAGCGGCCCCATCATCGTCGCCGGGTCGAAGGGGTCCCCGACCCTGAACGCGGCCATGGCCGCCGTCGGCCGCTCGGTGAACTCCTCGCGGATGCTCTCCTGGACGAGGATGCGGGTGCCGACCCGGGTGGTCAGCCATGACGCATTACGCTGCCTGGGGTGAGGGGTCGGCGGACTGAGCGCGAGGCACTTGAGCGGCTGGTCGCGGAGGCGCGGAACGCCCGCAGCGGCGTCCTGGTCGTGCGCGGCGAGGCCGGCATCGGCAAGACGGCGTTGCTGGCCCACGCCCGCGAGGCCGCGTCCGGGTTCAGGACGCTGCACGCCACGGGAGTCGAGGCGGAGATCGAGTTCGCGTTCGCGGGGCTGCACCAGCTGTGCGCCCCGCTCCTCGACCGCCTCGACACGCTGCCCGAGCCGCAGCAGATCGCCCTCGGAGTGGCGCTGGGACGCCGCACCGGCGACCGGCCCGACCCGTTCCTCGTGGGTCTGGCCACGCTCAGCCTCCTGGCTGAGGTTTCGGGAGAGCGACCGCTGCTGTGCCTGGTGGACGACGCGCAGTGGCTCGACGTGGTCTCCCTGCAGACGCTGACGTTCGTGGCGCGGCGGCTGCACGCCGAGCCGCTGGCGCTCGTGTTCGGACTGCGCGACCCCGCGCCCGGCAGTGACGCCGGGCGGCTGCTCGCCGGCCTGCCCGAGCTACGCCTCGAGGGCCTGGCCGACGACGACGCCCGGGCCCTGCTGACCGCGGCAGTCCACGAGCCACTCGACGACGGTGTCCGCGACGGTATCCTCGCCGAGGCCCGGGGTAACCCGCTGGCGCTGCTGGAGCTGGGCCGGTACGCCGGGCCGACGGAGCTCGCCGGCGGCTTCGGCCTGCCGGGCGCCCTGAACGTCCCGGACGGGATCCAGGAGAGCTTCCGGCGTCGTACCGCCGCCCTGCCGGCGGCGACCCAGCTGTTACTGGTGGTGGCGGCGGCGGAGCCGGTCGGCGACGCCGCGCTGTTGCTGCGTGCCGCCGACCACCTCGGCCTCGGACCGCAGGACGCCGAACCGGCGCAGGCCGCGGGGCTGCTGGCGATCGACTCCCGGGTGCGGTTCACGCACCCGCTGGCGCGCTCGGCGGTCTACCGGGCGGCCACACCGGCCGACCGCCGCCGGGCGCACGGCGCGATCGCCGCCGTGACCGACGCGCGGACCGACCCCGACCGCCGCACCTGGCATCAGTCGCGGTCGGTGCTCGGCACCGACGACGCGATCGCGGCGGAGCTGCAGCTCTCCGCCGACCGGGCACGGGCACGGGGCGGGCATGCCGCGGCGGCCGCGTTCCTGGAGCGGTCTGCGGAGCTGACCTCCGAGCCCGGCCTCCGGGCTCGGAGGTCGCTGGACGCCGCCCGCGCCAAGCACCAGGCGGGCGCGTCCGACGCCGCCCTGCACCTGCTCGCCGCCGCCACTGGTGGACCGCTGGACGCGCTCCACCACGCCCGGGCGGAACTCCTGCGGGCACAGTTGATGTTCCACACGACCCGCGGCAACGACGTGCCCGGAATGCTGCTCGACGCGGCCAAGCTGCTCGGCCCGCTGGACGCCGCGCTGTCCCGGGAGACCTACCTGCACGCGCTCGAAGCGGCGATGCTCGCCGGTCCCCTTGCCTGCGGCCACGGGGTCGCCGAAGTGGCCGCGGCCGCCGGGGCCGCGCCCGCGCCATCCACGCCACCGAGACCTCTGGACCTGCTGCTCGACGGCCTGGTGGCCTATTTCCTGCAAGGTTATGCCGAGAGCGTGCCCAAGCTGCGCCGGGCGGTGGAGTCCTTCGCGGCCCAGGCCCCGGCCGCCGAAAACGGCGAGCTACGGTGGGAGTGGCTGGCCAGCCACACGGCGATGGCGCTGTGGGACGACACCACGATCCACGCCCTCGCCGACCGCTACGTGAGGCTCGCCCGGGAGACCGGCGCCTTGATGACGCTTCCGTTCGCGCTCAACCTCTCCGCGGCGGTGCTGACACACACCGGCGAGCTCGCCCGCGTGGCCGACCTCGTCGACGAGAGCGACGTGATCGCCCGGGCGACCGGAGCCGCGCCCATTCCCCACGGCAGGCTGCTGCTCGCGGCCTGGCGCGGCCACGAGGACGAGGCCGCCACCCTGCACCGCATGAGCGTGGACGACGCCACCCGGCGCGGCGAGGGCACCGCGCTGACGATCGCCGACTACGCGCTGGCCGTGCTGAGCAACGGGCTGGGCCGTTACGACGCCGCCCTTGCCGCCGCGGAACGCGTCCGGGAGTCCGGCGAGATGGTGCACGCCGGCATGGCCTTGCCGGAGCTGGTGGAAGCCGCGGTCCGCGCCGGCCGACCCGCGCCTGCGGCTGCGGCTGCGGCTGCGGCTGCGGCTGCGGCTGCGGCTGCGGCTGCGGCTGCGGCGCTGGAGCGGCTCGACGCTCAGGCACGCGCCACCGGTGCCCCGTGGGCGCTCGGGCTGGCGGCGCGATCACGAGCGCTGATCAGCACCGGCCCGGCGGCGGAGGAGCTGTACCGCGAGGCGATCGAGCGGCTTGCCGGCGGCCGGACGGTGCCCCACCTCGCCCGCGCCCATCTCGTCTACGGCGAGTGGCTGCGCCGCGAGGGCCGCCGCCAGGACGCCCGCGAACAGCTCCGCACCGCCCACACGCTGCTGTCCGACATCGGCGCGGACGGCTTCGCGTCCCGTGCCGCCGGTGAGCTGCGTGCCATGGGCGAGCACCCCCGCAAGCGGTCCGCCCAGCCCTTCGACGCGCTCACTCCCCAGGAGCTGCGCATCGCCAGGCTGGTGGCCTCGGGCGCGACCTCCAAGGAGGTCGCCGCACAGCTCTTCCTCAGCGCGCGCACCATCGACGCTCACCTGCGCAACATCTTCCGCAAGCTGAACATCACCTCACGCCGCCAGCTCAAGGACATGCGCCTGGCGTAGTCGCCGGTCACGACGGTGTGCCCGTAGTTCTGGGAAAGGTAGGCGACGTTCCTAGGTGATGTTCGCCGATGCAACTGCGGTGCCGGGGCGGCGAGCATGAACGCGTATCCCGGGAGGGGCGTACAGCCGTAGAAGCCGAGTGGGGCGGGCCATGGTCGCCCGGCCTGCCGCTGAACCGATGACAAGGAGTTTCGCCCATGACGAAGCAGATGAAGGCCGTCATCGTCCCTGATGTGAAGGCCGCTTGGGAGGTGCGGGAGCGGCCCATGCCGGAGCCGGGGCCGGGCGAGGTTCTGGTGCGGATCCATGCGTGCGGGATCTGCGGCACCGATCTGTGGATGGCCCACGGGGTGCTGTCGTTCCGGGAGTTTCCGCTGCTGATGGGGCACGAGGGCGTCGGCGAGGTGGTGGCGCTGGGCGCGGGCGTCACCGAGCGCAAGGTCGGCGACCGTGTCGGACTGCCCATGATGCAGAAGCGCTGCGGTGCCTGCGACTTCTGCCGCGAGGAGCACCCCAACAGCTTCGTCACCGCCGGCAACTGCGCGAACCCGACGCTGACCGGCGTCAATGTCGACGGCGCCCTGGCCGAGTACGCCGTCGCCGACGTCGGGGGGACGGTCCTGCTCCCGGACGGGATCTCCTACGAGGACGCCGCGCCCACCGTGTGCGCCGGCTACACGACCTGGGCCGGAATCCGCCGGGCCGGTGCCAGGCCGGGGGCCCGCGTCGCCGTCGTCGGCGTCGGCGGCATCGGCCACTTCGCGATCCAGTTCGCCAAGGCCGCCGGCTACCACGTCATCGCGGTGACCCGCAGCCCCCGCAAGCACGCGCTCGCCCGCGAGCTCGGCGCCGCGGACGTCGTCACCGACGGTGCGGCGCTCAAGGAGATCGGCGGCGCCGACGTCCTGCTGCACACCAGCAGCTCGCACGCCGCCGCCATCGACGCGATGACCGGCCTGCGGCCATGGGGCAAGCTCGTGCTGATGGGCCTGGCCGAGGACGAGATGATCCTGCCGGCACTGCCGCTCACCACGCACAGCCACCAGATCATCGGCTCGGCCCACAACGGTCTGGAGTACCTCGCCGAAGCTCTCGACATCGTGGCGCGCGGCCAGGTCAAGCCGATGGTCGAGCTGTTCCCCCTGGAGCGCGTCAACGACGCCTACCAGAGGGCCGCGGCCGGCGAGGTGCGTTTCAAGGCCGTCGTCACGTTCTGACCGGGAGCCGGTGGCGAACAGCAGTCGTCATCGGAAGTCTGCCGGGTCCGCGATGCAAGCCGACTGGTGCCGATCTGGAGCATGGGGGACAAATCGCGGCATCCCGTCCAGCGCCGAACCGGCAGTGAGGAAGTTCGCCGTCCACGACCTGACCGCCGCCCGCGCACAGGTGCTGGGCACGCTGTACGCCGCAGCCGCCCGGGGCCTGCCCACCCTCGCCGACAGCGGCTACGACGGCGCCGACATCGGCATTCATACGCCGATCAAGCAGCCCGGCGGAAACCAGATCCTCAGCCCGGACAACCGCACCCACAACCGGCTTCTACGCGCCCTGCGTTGTCCCGGCGAGCGCGGATTCGCCCTGCTCAAAGGCCGCTGGCGGACACTCCAGCACATCACCGCCAGCCCCAGCAGAACCGGCGACATCGCCCGCGGCACTTGTCCTCACCCACTTCGAGCATGACCACCTACCGACAACTCGCTGAGATCACGTCAATCGCATGGGCGATTTCTACCGAGGCGATCTCAAAGAAGGAGCAGCTGATGCCTGTCGCTCTCATCACCGGGGCTACAGCGATCGGCCTGACCACGGGGCCCTGGTCTGTGCCGGGCACCTCGCCGTTACTACCGCCAACGTGGCCAATGCGTTCGGTCAGCCGATCCGCTTGGTTGTGAGGGAGATCGTTCATGTGCGACACAGCGCCATGCACAGAGGATTGTTTGACGCCAAGGAATGGGGCGTTCACCCGGCGGGCGGCCCTGATCGGCACCGCGGCGATCGCGGCGAGCGCCGCCGTCGCCGCGCCCTCGCAGGCGAGCCCCACGGGCCAGCACGGGCGAGGAATGGTCACCCCGACCTCGTACGCCGATGCGGGCAACATCCCGGTCAGCGAGCCGAACCAGGTCCTCACCTTCGGCCCGATCGCGTTCGAGGTGCCGGGCCGCCCGGTGCCGTTGGAGATCAAGGTCAACGTCCCCGCGGTCGGCGGGAACCTGCCGATCATCCTGATGTCGCACGGTCACGGCGCCTCGAACTTCCTGTCGTCGCTGCGCGGCTGCGGCCCGCTCGTCGACTTCTGGACCGCCCACGGTTTCGTGGTCATCCAGCCCACCCACCTCGACTCCACCGTGTTGGGGCTGCGCGAGACCGACCACCCCGAGGCGCCACTGTTCTGGAAGACCCGTGCTCAGGACATGAGCTTCATCCTCGATCACCTCGACGAGATCGAGGCCGCCGTTCCCGGCCTGGGACGGTCGACGTTCATGGCTGGCCGCGGTTCTTCGGGCCGTACTCGCCTCGACCGCAGGCGGGTGGCGGTCGTCGGGTTTTCGCTGGGCGGGCACACCGCCGCGATGCTGCTCGGTATGCGGACCGCCGACCCGACCGACGGCAGCCGCGTGCATCTGCCCGACGCCCGGATCAAGGCCGGTGTCATCCTCGCCGCGCCCGGTGTCGCCGACGAGCATGCCAACCAGGAGATGCTCGAGCGTTACCCGGTCAACAAGTACACCGATTTCAGCACGATGACCGCGCCGGCGCTGGTGGTCGCGGGGGACAGGGACCTCAACCCGATGTTCTCCGACCGGCTCAGCTACCGCTGGGACGCGTACACGTTGGCCCCCGGCCCCAAGACGTTGCTGATGATGCACGGCGCGGAGCACATCCTCGGCGGCATCTCCGGCTATGACGCGGCGGAGACCTCCGACGAGAACCCGGCGCGGGTCGCCGTGCTCCGCGCCATGGTCTGGGCGTATCTGCGTTCGCAGCTCTACCCGGCCGACCCGGCCTGGCAGCACGCGGTCGCGGCGCTCGATATCGGCTCTGTCGAATCCAAGTAGGCCGCAGGAGCGGGCGGCGACCGGTGGGCGGTCCGGAATCTCCGTGGCCCCTCAGTCGCATCTGAACAAAAGAGCCTTTCTGGTGCGCGGCGGGGGGCAGGCGGGCATATTGGTGGATGCACGGTCAAGATTCGCCCGCTCGACGGTCATCGGAAGGCGGTCATGGCCAGGGTTCGCCAGCGCAAGAAGGGCAGCAGCAGCCAGGCCAGAGGCGGTGATCCGCCGGAGCCTGGCCCGGGAGCCTGGAAGGCCGCGCGCACGTGGGTGGCCGGGGTGTCCAGCGCTGTGCTCATCGCGGCGGTCGGCGTGGTGTTCACCGCCTGGTACACCGCGAGCGGGACCGACGCCGTCGACCAGATCGGCGGCAAGCCGCCGCTGACGGTCGGGCATGTGGAGGTCGAGCTCGACGAGCGCCCGCTGGTGCTCAGGGAGCCGGTGACCGACGCCCGGGACCGGGCGATCCTGCTGGGCAAGGCGGCGAGCGACACTGCCCTGGCCGCCATGCTGGCCCGCCACCACGTGGCCACGATCGAGGAGATGACGGCCACCGTCGTCCTGGTGGGCAACCGCAGCAGCCTGCGCATCATCGACATCGAACCGCGGGTGCTCACCCGCGCGGCCCCTTCCGACGGCGCACTTCTGGTGCCGGGCGGCGCCGGGGAGACCGGCACGGTGGAACTCGTGGCCGACCTCGACCGGCGGCCGGTCCGCTTCACCACCAAGGAGGACCCGGGCACCGCGTACTTCACGAAGAAGCAGATCGACCTGAAACGCGACGAGGTCGTCACGCTCAGCCTGTCGATCGTCGGCGCGAAGGCGTATTACGAGTTCGATCTGGTGGCCACGGTGCTGACCGGGGGCCGCTCCGAGGAGATCGTGATCAACGGGCCGGGCGGCACGCCGTTCCGGCTGACGGGCCCCGCCGACTCCTACCGCACCGAATACCGCAGATCGGGAGGCGGCTCGTGGTCGTGGACAACCCCCGACCCGGCCTGCACGGCCGCGGAAAAGTGCTGATCGCGCGGGCCGCCACCGTCCTGGTGACGGTGGCGCTGCTGCTCAGCACCGCCGCCGACGCCCCCGGCGACAGGCTCGCCCCCGTCCAATGGCGGATGGCGTGGTCGGCCCCCGCCGATGGCGATGCCGGAGGCATGAACCCCGAGTTCGACGTTCTGCTTCACGGCGCCTCCGAACAGGTGCTGGCCATGGCGACCGGCGTCCACAGCGTACGTGTCCACGACGCCCGCACCGGCAGGCTCGTCCGCATCCAGCACATGTCCAGCGCCCCCGTCGCCGGGGTGTGGGTGACGTCCGGCACCGTCGTCGTGCTCACGGGCAAGCAGGACGACGGCGAGCAGTGGTTACAGGCTTTCGACGCGGCTACGGGCGCGACGCTGTGGCGACGGGCCGTCAATCTCCTCAGCCAGGAGCGCGTCCCCGGCACCGGCCACTACTCCGGGCCCCGGGTCGTGGTGACCGAACGCGGCATCGTGATCGTGGAACGACAGTTCGAGCCGCTGACCCTGCTGTCCCTGGACCCGCGCTCGGGCACTGCCGGGGCCAGGACGGTCCACGAGCGGCACTGCGACCTGACCGCGGCGGGCGCCCGCTCGATGCTGCTGCTGCTCGACTACTGCGCGGGCAACCGGATGCGCCTCTCCTCGGTGGATCCGTCCACGCTGCGGACCGAATGGCGCCGCACGATGCCTTCGCCCGCCCTCACCTTCCCGAACCCGCGCCAGATCGGGGACGCGTACTCGCTCGATCTCACCGTCAGCGGCGACGGATACGCCGCGGCCGGCGACGCGTTCTACGCGCCGGACGGACGCCGGCTGCCCATCCCGCGCGAGGCACCGCGTGCCGCCGGCTCGGCAGGGGGCAGCCAATGGAGCGAGCCGCTCTACCTGAACGGCGAGCCCGAGGGCTTCGACATGTCCATCCAGTCGCTGCCCGCGTTCCTGACCTCCCTCGACATGGACACGAGACGCCTGCGCTCGCTGCCGCTCGACGTGCCCTCCGGCACCACCACCCTCGTAGGAACCGCCCCCGGCAAGGCCTTCGTGCTGCTCGGCACGGGCCGTATCGCCGCCTACATCCTGACCTACGGGATCCCGACCGGGCGCGAGCTGTTCGACGGTGTCCCTCTTGACGCCTGGCCGGACGCGTGCGGCCTGCTGAGCGCCGCCGACCTGCGCCCCATCGCGGACGGCTACACACCCAGCCCCGCGACGCCGACCCGATTCGGCCAACGCCTGCCACATCCCGCCCAGTGCGACTGGATCCCGCCCACCGACGACGCCCCCGTTGTCTCCCTCGCGGTGGAGTGGGTCTCCTCCTCCAACGCGACCGCACGGCGGATCTACGCGATCGAGACGACCGGCATCAAGCAGACGTTGGCCTACGATGCGACCACGGAGGACCCGTACCTGCTCGACTACCTCCGCCCCACCGCCACCGGCAGCAGCGGCGCGCCCGAGACCGTCGTCAACGCGGGCCCGGTCATCGTCCGGCTCGTCTCCACCTCGCGCTCGGCCCTGCGGCTCCTGGCCCCGCTGGTCCGGGACCGATTACTGGCCCGGTACCGGCTTGCCCGCCCCGCTCCCACTCCTCCCCCGCATCTGCGCTGGAGCTCCCCCACCGACGGCCACCTGCAGGGCGCGCCAACGGTGAGCGGCGACGCCGTCTACGCCGCCGGCGGCGGCCGGGTCTACGCCATGGACGCTTCCTCCGGCCGGCTGCGGTGGAGCCGGGCGATCAGCGACTACGTGTCCGGGCCGCTGCAGTCCGCCGGCGACCTGGTGTATGCCGGAGACTCAGGCACCACCCTGCACGCCTTGGACACCCGCACAGGCCGCTCGCGGTGGCGGTACTCACTTGACCCGTCACCTGACCTGGGGTTTCACTTCCTCGCGACGCGGGGACGCGTCATCCTCTGCGCCGGAAGCGACATCATCGGCCTGCACGCCAGTACCGGTCGACGGCTATGGCGGTTCCGCACAGGCGGCAGTTGTGCCTGGTCCCGTCCCAGGCAAGCCGGCGGCACCGTCTACATAGACGACCACGCGGGCGCCGTGCACGCGCTGGACCCCGCCACCGGCCGCCCGCGATGGAGTGTGCGGACGGGAGCCGACGAGCGCGCCAGCCCCTGGGTCACCCCGGCAGGGAAAACCGTCTACGTCGCGGGCGCCGACCGCCGGGTCCGCGCCCTGGACACCGCCACCGGCGCGCAACGGTGGAGCACGCGGCTCGGCGCCGCTCTCACCTTCGCCCCGCTGCCCGCCGGCGCCACCGTCTACGTCAGAAGCGCCGACTACGAAGTGCACGCGCTCGACGCCCGTACCGGCAGGAAACGATGGTCCGCCCCGACCAGCGTCATCGAACCGGCCCTCGGCCTGACCGTCGGCCAGGACCGCCTCTACGTGGTCACCTCCGCCGGCATCATCAGCGCCTTTGACACCGCCACCGGCGCGGAACGGTGGAGCGCGCCGATGGGCGCCGACATCATCCTGGGTCCCGTCGTGCACCGGGGCGTCGTGTACGTCTCGACCGACGGTGGCGTCGTCCACGCCCTGGACGGCGCCACCGGCGCGCGGAGATGGCGCATGAACACCGGCGACGCGCTGGGAAACGACGCCATCAGCGGGAACGCCCTCACCCACGCCAACAGCCTTCTCTACACGGGCGGTGGCGGCAACGTTTACGCTCTGCACCCCTGAGTGCCTGGTGCTCGGCCCGCCGCCGGCGTTCCAGCAGCCAGTCCGGGAAGTACGAGCCCGACCTGAGTTTCGGGATCGCCAGCTCGGGCTGGTGGTGATGGCCAGCCTGGTGGTCTTCCTGGTGGTGACGCCGTTCGCCGGGGTGCTGGCCGACCGGCTGCCCCGGCTGGCGATCATGGTGGTGTGCCAGATCGTCTGTGGCGTGAGCCAGAGCCTGTCAGGCGTGCTCGTCCTGGCCGGCTCGGCGACGGTGTGGTCTCTCGGGATGCTGGCGGTGCTGACCGCCGCCGCGGGCGCGTTCTTCCAACCTGCGGCCAAGGAGCTCATCACGGCCATCGTCGAGCGGGACGAGCTCGTGGCGGCCAACGCCCTGCTGCAGATCGCCGGCAACGTGATCGCGATCATCGCGCCGACGCTGGCCGGGCTGGCGATCGTCGCGGCGTCACCTGGCTGGGTTCTGGCCGGGGACGGGCTCACCTTCCTGGCCTCCGCCGCGCTGTTCGCGCTCCTGCGTCTGGGCGCGGCGCGGGCACGCCAGCAGCGGCGCGGCTTGATCGCGGAGTTGGTGGAGGGACTTTCAGCGTTCGGCCGGCGGCGCTGGCTGTGGGTGCTGACGTGCCTGCAAGCGCTGACGTCGGCCTGCTGGGGCGCCGGTTTCACGGTTTCCCCGGAAGATCGCCATATTGCCCAAGGTCGTGTTGCGCCCAGCCGGGTTCCGTGTTGGGCGGGCGATAGCCTGTCGCCCTTCCGCCCACGGCGTCCGACTGCTCGTGCCGGACGCGGGCGTCAGCGCCTTCCGACCCAGGAGTAAAAGGCGCTGTGCAGGTGCTCGAAGTAGTGATCGACGTGGTCCTCTGACCACTCCGTGTCCTCAAGGAGCTGGGCTGGATCGCCCGGTGGACTCCAGGCGTAGCCGTAGGGGCTGAAGAGAGTCACGCCCTGTTGAACTCTGACGCGGAAGGCCAGGAACGCGGCGCCCAGTGACACGGAGCAGTGAAGCGGCTGATGTGGCAGCAGTTGGCGCACACGCCGCCGACATGACGGCGAGTCCGTGCCCCGGGCTCGTCGGGGGCACGGACGCACTGACTACGCCTGCACGATGCGCTCCACCAACTCCGGAACCCATTCTACGTACTCGACCTCTGCGCCACCCTGATGGCGCGCGTACAGGAACCGACCGGTGGCGCTGACACTTACCGGTGTCGTGATCTCGGCGCCGGCGGTGCCGAGCGTCTTGATCAGAGTGTCGAGGTCGTCGACAATCACAGTGGCGCTGGCGTGGGAATAGCGGGCACGCTCCGCAGGCGGCCCTGCGATGACGAGGAAGTCACCGATCGCTGCGAGTTCGACGGAGTCGAAGGCGAAGCGCAGATCGGGTTCCGCGCCGGTCAGTTCACGCAGCAGTGTCAGCGACGTGTCCAGCTCGTCGGTCCACAGGCGTGCGTACGTCTTGAGAATGGTCATGGCGTGTCCTAGCGGTAACGTTTGAATACCCTGGAACCGTAAGAGAGTGAACAGGTCACGGGGAAGAGCGCACTTTTGCGAGAGAAAGGCACCTGGTGGTTACCGAAGAGGTCAGGCGCGTTTCGGAGGACGACGGTGTGACGCGCGCCCACTCTCTCGCACGTGAGATCTTCCCCGGCATCGCCAACAAGTGGACGCTGCTGGTGGTCAGCATCCTCGGCGAGCGCACCCTGCGCTTCACGCAACTTCGCGGTGAGGTGGAGGGCATCAGCCACAAGATGCTCACACAGACACTGCGCAGCCTCGAACGCGATGGGCTCGTCGAGCGCACCGTCTACCCGACCGTGCCGCCGCGCGTGGAATATGCGCTCACGGACGCGGGCCAGGCGCTGCGGCACACCGTCTACGGCATGTGCGCATGGACTCGCCGGTACCTGGAACACATCGAGGAATCCCGCGCACGATTCGACTGGGCGCTAGAGACCGCGGCCACGCCCGTCAAGAGCCGACCGGCGTCAGCCGGTCGCTGATGGTGAGAACCGCACTCCCGTGACCGCCTCGACCATCCGCGCCAACTGGCGAGGGGCGCGGATGGTCAAGGCAGGTCGGCATGACACCATGCCGCTGTCAGCCGGCGTCCTCGATACTGTCCGCCCCGGTGGACATCTCTGCGATCAGCGACATCGCCTTCACGTCCGTGTTCGCCCCGCCGCCATTATCCGTGTCCGTGACGCGTATCGACTCCTTCCGCGTCAGAGTTCATGGGCTCTTGAGCACTCCTGGGGAGCGGTCACGGTCGGCGGACTACCACCTCATTGGCTACGTCTGCATGAGTGGTAAGCACGACAGCAACCACATCATGCTGATCCACGCGGCGGCTGAGCACGTGGTCGCCTGCGGAGCAATACTCGCCGTCGGCAATGGCTGAAGATTCACTGACCCAGCGGCCGCTGGCGACGAGGCTGTTTTGCCAATTGGCAACTTAGTTTGACGCTCGGCCGAAGTAGGCGGTTAGTGTCCAATCATGTTCGACGAACACGTGGAAGTGGACTATGAGGCGTGGCGGCGTGGCCGCTGGGACGAGATTGCCGGACCTCTCGGGAAGGCCGGGGTGGTCCAGCTCGCGACGATCACCGGGCCGGCTCAGACGGTCGAGGGCGTGCCCGGACGCTGGGACGCGAGCGGCCCGGACGGGCTGAAGTTGACCGCGGCCGGTGCGGACGGGGTGTCGCTGGACGGCCGTCCGGTGAATGGCACGGTCACGTTGACCGGGGGCAGCAGTCTGCGGTTGTCGGGTGAGCGCACTGTGGCTGTCTCCGGGGGCAAGGGGATCTACGGGCTGACCGTATGGGACCCCGCCGTGCCATCGCTGGCGCGGTTGCGAGAGATCGCGGTGTTCCCGGTGGATCCGGCATATGTGGTCGATGCGGAGTACCAGAGGACGCCGGGACGGGAAGTGGAGATCGAGCGACTGACCGAACCGCCCACCAAGCACATTCTCCCGGCACCCGCCGATCTGGTGTTCGACCTGGCAGGGCAGCAGCACTCTCTGACGGTGATCGAAACGTTCCCCGGCAACCTGCTGGTGGTGTTCACCGATTCCACCAGTGGAGCACAGACACCGGGCATCGGCAGATGGGTGGTGTTACCTCCAGTGGAGGGCGACACCGTCCGGGTCGATTTCAACCAGGCCGTGCTTCCCCTGCACGTCTTCTCCCGCGCCTTTCCGTGCCCGCTGGCGCCGGAGGGCAACCACTTGCCCGTGCCCGTACCGGTGGGTGAGCGCGCACCTGCGTACGGCGAATCCGAAGGAACGCAGGAGACGATGAGCACCGATATCAAAGACGCCGCTATCCGCTACCTGCGACGGCTGGAAGCAGGTGACTACGCCGGGATGCGTGCGCTGTGCACGGACACCGCGACCGTCTGGCACAACGACGGCAAGCCACAGCAGACCATCGACGAGAACCTCGCGATGCTCAAGGACGGTCCTACGGCGGAGGTGTCGCTACGGTACGACATCATCCGCCAGTTCACCGAAGCGGACGAGGTACTTCAGCAGCACGTCCTGCATATCACCAACGCCGACGGGCCCGTCGGCGAAGTGCAGGCGGCGATGTACTTCCGCTTTGAGGACGGACGCATCGATCGGATCGAGGAGTACGCCACCTTCATCCCGGCCGCTGGCTGAACTTGTCGTCTAAGTTCTGACCTTCGCTTATGCCGTGTCGGGTTCGATCGGTGACGTTTCGGCATGCAGCGGGTTGTGGCTTTCACGTCACGGTGTGTCGCCGTGACGTTGGACGCCCACTGTCTCACCTTCGGGTTGTCGAAGACTCGGGGGGAGGCGGTGGCCACCAGTCCCACCCTGGCAGGTGTGACGGCTACGCGAACGGGAAGCGGAGCTGTTGGTACTGATCACGTGGCCGGAGCGACGGCCTTGTCGAGATTCCGCCGAGAACCCTACCGCATGAAACCGGGCGACACGCTGGTCATCACCAAGCCCGACCGGGTCGCCCGCAGCGTCAAGGAGCTGCTGGTCTTCCTCGCGGACCAGCTCGCCCCGCGCGGCATCAACCTGCACATCCTGACGGGCATCTGCGCCGGCATCCATCGCCCGAACGGCCAGACGATTATGCGTGTCTCGGGTGGAGCACGCAGGTGAATCGCCCCGGGTTCGGTGGAGACTTGATCTCTTGAGAGGATCGAGTCCAGGTCAGGTAAGTCTCCCTACCCCGCCGAACTGCGCCGCCGAGCGGTGCGGATGGTCGCCGAGGTGCGGCCGGATTACCCGGCCGAGTGGACCACGATCACCGCGGTCGCGACCAAGCTCGGCATCGGCACCGCGGAGACACTGCGTACCTGGGTCCGCCAGGCGCAGATCGACGAGGGCAGCCGGCCCGGCCGCACCACGGACGAGTCGGCCGAGATGAAGCGGCTGCGCCGGGAGAACGCTGAACTGCGGCGTGCCAACGAGATCCTGAAGGCCGCGTCCCTACGACGCCTCGTCACGTACCTACCTCTTCCAGACTTCTGTCAGCTTATGTAGCCAACTGTCCGGAATCTGCTGGGCACCTCAGCTGAGGACTACACCCGGCAAGCCGCCTAGCCCAACCATCGGCCAAACCCCAGAAACAAGTGCTTGCCAGTCAGTAGCAGAAGCAACCACATTCTGTACATAACGGTCTGCATGCTCGACGCAGTACGCTCCGCTCTTGAATGCCCCGGCTGGGAGACGATCACGACCATGCTGGGAACAATCTTCGTCAGGGCGTCTCCGGTACTGCTCAACCACCACTCGTGGACGCCTCCTCGAGGAGCTGCAGCACGAGGATCGCTTGTACGAGTGCAGTCGCACGACACGGGCGACAGCACAGCTTGGGCAGCGCCTTCCAGCTCTCAAGGTCGCAACGGCACGCTCACCGGCGGCTCGAATGCGAGCGTGGGCGCGGTTGACGTTTCGCTGGCCAGGTGACAGCCAGGGTCGAAGGCGATGACGCTTGAACGGTGTGCGGATCGCGCTTGAGGAGAGAACCATGAAATCGCCGCCGCTATCGCAGTGACGCCAGGCTGCCTCGTACGAGCGTCGTCAATGGGTGATCCACGCCTAGCACTCGCTCGCAGCGTGGAAGGGCGGTCGCGTACAGGGAAGCGGCCCGGCCCGAATCGCCCGCTGCCGCGCAGGCGTGGGCGAGATTGTTGAGGGAGATCAACGTCTCGGGGTGGTCGGCGCCCTGTACACGCTCCCGGGCCACCCACGTGTCCTCGAACAGTGGGATGGCCCGGCCCAGGTCTCCCGCTGTCTGGTAGGTGTGGGCGAGGTTGTTGCGGGAGGTCAGCGTTTCCGGGCGGTCGGCGCCCAGGATGCGTTCCCGGTCGGCCAGCAGCCGGCGGATCTCGGGCAGGGTCAGCGGGATGCGGTCGTCGGCGGTGCTGGGTGGCTGGGCGGCGGCGATGGCCGTCAGCACGGCCAGGGCGAGCAGAGCCAGGGTCATGTGACGGTGCCAGGCCGTCCAGCCGCGCACCTGGTAGTGGTCCAGGCCGACCTGGCCCTTGGCAGCCTGGAAGGACTCCTCCACCGCCCACCGGGCTCCTGCGATCTTGACTAGGGCCGTCAGCGGCTGCCGGGCGGGCGCGTAGCAGCGGTAGAACGCCAGCTCGCCGGTGGTCAGGTTGCGCCGGATCAGCAACCACCGACAGCCCTGGGCCTCGCGTTCGTCGATCCGGGCCCAGGCCCAGGCATACCAGCGCGGCCCTTTGGCGCCCTGGCCGGCGCGGTAGCGGTGCCAGTGCCGGTCGGCCACGCGCGTGGCAACCTCGGCCGCGCTCACCTGCACCCCCTCGAGCTCGACGCGCCGGTTGCCCGCGATGGCCAGCACATATCCCATCCGGCGCTGCTCCAGGGCAGCGCGCAGGCGCGGGTCCTGGCCGTAGACCTCATCGCCGGTCAGCCAAGGAGCACTCACCCCCGCCTCCAGCGCAGCCAGCACCATGGCGGTGGCCAGCGCGGGCTTGGTGGCGAAGCCGGTCTCGTCCGGGATGCCGGCCGCCCGGCACCGCCCGCGGTCGGCCAGCCACGTGTGCTCCGGCAGGTAGAGCCGCCGGTCCAGCAGCGCCCGCCCGGCCGGGGTGGCGTAGGCGAGGAACACGCCGACTTGGGAGTTCTCGATGCGGCCCGCGGTGCCGGTGTATTGCCGTTGCACCCCGGCCGATCCGGTGCCCTTCTTGACGAAACCGGTCTCATCCACGATCAGCACGCCGCCGGGGCCGAGCCGGTCGACGACGATGTCCCGGACATCATCGCGCACCTGATCGGCGTCCCAGCGGGCGGTGCGCAGCAACCGCTGCAACGTCTGCGGCCCGCTCAGCTGAGCGTGTTCGGCCAGGTTCCAGCAGTTCTTACGGTCGATGTCGGCCAGCAGCCCGCGCACGTACGCGGTCGCGGCGCGACGGGGTTCGACGCGGCCGAACCGGCCGGCGATCCGGGCCATCAGCTCGTTGAAGATGACCATCCAGCCGTCAGGGTCTACGCTGTGGCTCGCGGCCACCGCACGATCTTTGGTTGTCTTCACAAACTCCGAATGATCACGCGGTGGCCGTCGCCATGCGACCCCGACCCCTCAAGATCGCAAAGTGTCACTGGAGTACTAGTATTACAACAACACTTCGTTGTTCTTGAGCCAGCGCCGCCAGTAATGGCTGCTGCGTGCGCGGGTCTGGGACATGCGTCGGCGCTCGGACCAGGCCAATGCGTGGGCGAGCGGTCGGGTGGTC
>NZ_JBGNUV010000017.1:0-285752 GCF_041950525.1 Nonomuraea sp. GTA35
TCCGAGGCGATCATCCGCTGGGCTGCCATCGCCGGCATGACCCGCCGCCTCACGCGAGGTGGCCCCGCTCGGCGACAGGCCAAAATCGTCTGCAAGTAAGCAAGATCGTCGATCTCAAACACTCACTGAGGTTCTCGCAGGTCAACCGTATGCCGATGCATGCCACGACTGGCGATGCCAACTTACGGGGGATGGACCGCCCCGGGAATCTTGGAGGCTACGATTCCTGCGAACTTGCGAATGACGTAGTAGATCCCTGCGTCTTATAGAAGGCGTCCTCGTACTCCTTCGGCGGAATATTACCACAGAATGAGTGGAGCCTCGTCTCGTTGTACCAGGAAACCCATTCCATAGTTTCCAGCATCACGTCGGTGACGCCGCGCCAGCCGCCGCGAAAGTCGATGAGCTCTTTCTTGTACAGACTGTTCAGCGACTCGGCGGCAGCGTTGTCGTAAGAATCACCTTTACTGCCGACCGAGCGCACCGCGCCGATATCCGCCAGACGCTCACCATAGCAGATCGACGTATATTGCACACCCCGATCAGAATGATGCACCAGATCGCCGTCCAGGCTCTCACGCCGCGACCATATCGCCATTTCCAGCGCCGACAAAGCCAGATCGGCCCGCAGATGATCGGCAACCTCCCAGCCGACAATCATCCGCGAATACAAATCCATCACGAATGCCGTATACACCCATCCCGACGCGGTCGGCACGTACGTCAGGTCGGCGACCCAGCGACGGTTCGGCGCCAACGCATCGAAGTCCCGCTTCAGCAGGTCAGCGGGCGGCTCCACACCGGCCGGCAACGTCGTGCGGGGCCGCTTACGGCGCGCGCACGCACCCTCGATACCTAATTCACGCATCAACCGCTCGACCGTGCACCGCGCCACCACGATTCCCTGACGATTCAGTTCACGCCAGACCTTGCGCGCCCCGTACACCTTTCTGCCCGGATTTTCCCACACACGCATGACCTCGACTTTCAACTCCTCGTCACGGCACGCCCGAGCCGACGGTTCACGTTCGCGTCGCTTGGCTTCGTGATAGCTGGACGGGGCAAATTCCAGGACCGCGCAGATCGGTTCCACACCGAACCGATCCCGATACAGGTCAACGAACTCGATCAGCGCGGCAGTCTCGGGTCGAGTTCCCGGGCGAAAAACGCGGACGCCGCCTTCAGAATCTCGTTGGCCCGGCGCAGCTCACGATTCTCCCGCTCCAATTCGGCGATCCGCTGCGCGTCGCTCGACGTGGTGCCCGGACGCTTTCCCTCATCTACTTCCGCCTGCCGTACCCATGAGCGCAGCGCCTCGCGATGCACGCCGAGCCGGTCGGCCACCCGGGCAATCGCCCCGGCCTTGCCTCCGGTCTCCTCACGCAGGTCGAACACCATCTTGACGGCGCGATCACGCAGCTCTTGGGGGTACTTCCTCGGTGCGGGCACGACTCCCAGCCTTCCAGTCTTGGGAGCCTCCAACCAACCCGGGGCAGCTCAGGATTCCAGAAGCCTGGCCGCGATGGATCGGATTCCTCCCTGATGAGTGAAACGACCGGGCACAGGCGGGGATGGCTGGCAGTGGCACAACGAGATGGGCGAGGGCGCCGGCTGCGGCGGGTGTGCGGGCCTGGCTGTGGGCCGAATTGGAGTTACTGGCGGTGGAGGCGTCCCAGTGGCGTCCTGAGACCCAAGG
Organism: Nonomuraea sp. GTA35; assembly: GCF_041950525.1. Lineage (NCBI taxonomy): Bacteria > Bacillati > Actinomycetota > Actinomycetes > Streptosporangiales > Streptosporangiaceae > Nonomuraea > Nonomuraea sp. GTA35. The sequence goes on from NZ_JBGNUV010000017.1 coordinate 1,697, forward strand.
TGGCCTTTTCTCTGCCGGGTTCATGCGGTGTCCCGCATGACAGCCGCAGGAGGGTTGCGTGGGTGGGTGATCTGGGCGGCTCGCTATGCGTGTCCGATAGATGATCATTCGACGGATGTACGGAGTGTCACGCACCCGAAAGATCTATTGTCCGTTTTGTGATAAACACGCACCTTGCCCGGAACGTCGGATTTCCTTACCTTGATCGTTGGAAATAGATCGACTCTGAGCCGCGCGACCTACGAGGGCCGTGGCGGAGAGTGACGGCTACTCCTCTGCTGGTGTCCCTCCTTACGGTTCGGAGTGTGATGGCGCATGCGCCGTTTTTCGTTATGGCGTCGTTCGACTGGAGTGATCCTTGCGTTAGCCGGGTTAGCGCCGGGTCTGCTTGCGCTGCAGCCTTCGCCAGCCGCGGCTGCTACTTCAGCGGCAGCTGTTGCGGATCTCGGTGCCCCATCTGCGGTGCCGCAGCAAATGATGGAGTCGGCTACGACGCTGCCGCCAGCGGTGCTCGCGAGCAAGGGCTCTACTGCGGCGGAGTCTCCGGCCGGATGGCGGTCGGAGGTGAAGCCTCCGAAGGGTGCAGTGCCGCAGGAGGACCGGACGATTGATGTAGCGTTCGAGTCCGATGAGTCCAGTCTGCCGGCGGGGACTTTGCGGGCCGAGGCGGCTGATCGGGCGGTCATGGCAGTGCCTACGCTGACGAGCGTGTATCCGGTACAAGGGCATCTGGTCGATACGCTGACTCCCACCTTGCGGGCCTGGGGGCAGAGCAACAACTTCACCATCTCCAAGGTGTCCTACTCGTTCAAGCTCTGCGACAACGAGGCCATGACGACCGGCTGCACCACCTCCGGCTATGTGGCGGGCAACGGCAACAGCTGGAGCGTTCCGGCGGCTGGGAAGCTGGTCTGGGGCAAGCAGTACTGGTGGACGGTCACCGTCCGGGACTCCTACGACAGCTCTACCACCACCTCGCCGAAGCTGACGTTCCTCACCGGGGTGCGCCAGCCGATGGTGACCTCGCAGCTGGCCTCCTCCGGTGTGGAGGGGCGGGAGTTCAACCAGCAGACCGGCAACTACACCACGACCTCGACTGATTTGCAGGTGGTGACGGTGGGGCCGCCGCTGTCGGTGGTGCGCACCTACAACAGCCTGGACCCGCGCACGGACGGCATGTTCGGGGCGGGCTGGTCCACGCGCTGGGACATGAAGGTCGTCAAGGAGGTGCGCGGCGCGTCCGCCTCGGCGCTGGTCACCTATCCTGATGGGCGGCAGGTGCGGTTCGCCTCGAACGGGGATGGCACGTTCCAGCCGCCGCCCGGCATGTACGCCACCCTGGCCGAGGAGAGCGGCGGCACCTGGCGGCTGCGGGACAAGATCAACGCTACCTATCTGTTCAACGCGGCCGGGCGGCTGACGAAGCTGACCGACCAGCGGGGCCGCAGCAGCGAGCTGACCTACGACGCAGGCGGGAAGCTGGCGAAGGTGGCCGGGGTCGGTGGCCGGTCGGTGACGTTCACCTGGCAGGGCGACCAGGTCTCGTCTGTGTCCAGCGACCCGGTCGATGGTAAGGCGCTGACCTGGACCTATGGCTATGACCAGGGGCGGCTCGTGCAGGTGTGCGCGCCGGTGGCGGCGCCGAACTGCACCGTCTATGACTACGGCAGCGGGTCGCTGTATCGCAGCAGCGTGCTGGACTCGGACCCGTTCGGCTACTGGCGGCTCGGCGAGGCCTCCGGCAACGCGGTCGACCTGGGCTGGGGCGCCGGCGATGCCAGCTACGACGTCGCCGCCAAACGCGCTCAGCCGGGCGCGCTGGCGGGCACGACGGACGGCGCGGTCGAGCTGACCCCCACCACCGGGGTGCGGCCCCCGGAGGGGATCGTGCCGAGAATCGGCAAGCAGGCGACCATGGAGGCCTGGTTCAAGACCAGCTCCACCGTCGCCGGCACCCTCATCTCGCTCCGCACCGTGGCTAATGGCACCAAGGAGGAGGTGTTCGCGGTCGGCACCGACGGCAAACTGCGCAGCTCCTACCAGCCGACCACCACCCCGATCACCACCGCTGGTCCGGTCAATGACGGCGCCTGGCACCACGCGGTGCTCACCGTCGCCGGCGACCTGCAGACCCTGTACCTGGACGGCGCGGTCGTCGGCACGCTCACCCAGCCCATCATCGGCACCGAGAACCGGTACATCACCACGATCGGCGGGATCGCGGGCCTGGTGGACGAGGTCGCCATCTACGACCGCCCGCTCAGCGGCAGCGAGGTGCAGCGGCACTACGCCGCCCGCACCGCGGCCCCGAACAAGCTGACCAAGGTGACGCTGCCGTCCGGCCGGGTGCACGCGGTCAACACCTACGACGACAAGACCGACCGCATCGCCACGCACACCGACGCCGACGGCGGCACCTGGAAGATCGGCACCGTCGGGATCGAGCAGCAGTCCGGCGAAGCCGAGGTGACGGTGACCGACCCGGGCAACGACACACTGGGTTACCTGTATGACTCCCGGCGCGGCTACCGCATCCGTGGCGTGACCGACCAGAAGGAGTACACCACCTGGTACGAGTACGACCAGGCAGGCTTCCTGACCAAGGTGATCGACCGCAACAACATCGCCAACGACATCTACCAGGACAAACGGGGCAACACGATCGGTCGCAAGTACTGCCGGACAGCGAACGAGTGCGCGATCGAGCACTGGACGTACTACGTCAACGAGAACGACCCGTTCGACCCGCGCAACGACCAGGTGATCGCGTACCGGGACGGCCGCTCAGCCAGCGACACCGACCCCACCCACGCCACCACCACCGAATACAACAGCTTCGGCGAGCAGACCAAGATCACCACCCCGGCGACGGGCGACTTCCCGCAAGGCCGCTCGGAAAGCATCACCTACACCGACGGCACCGAACCGGCGGTGGACGGCGGCACCACCCCGGCCGGACTGACCAAGAGCAAAACCGATGCCCGCGGCAACACCTGGACCTACCGCTACACCGCGGCCGGCGACCTGGCCGAGCAGACCAGCCCGGAAGGGCTCGTCACGAAGCTGGAGCACGACGTGCTGGGCCGGATGATCGCCAGCACCCGCATCTCGGATGCGGTGCCGGACGGGGCGACGACCACCTTCGCCTACGACGGCTGGAACCGCCTCGTCTCCAGAACCGCCCCGGGGGTGAAGAACGAGATCAGCGGCGTCACCCACACGGCGCAGACCCGCACCGCCTACGACCCGGACGGCAACCCGCTGACGCAAACGATCGCCGACCTGACCGGCGGCGACCCGGAGCGCACCACCACGTTCACCTACGACGCGCACGGCCGCCAGGACTCCGTAACCGATCCCGAGGGCGGTGTGGCGCGGCAAGAGTGGAACCACCGCGGCCAGGTCATCCGCACCACCGACGCCCGCGGCACCATCGTCGAACAGACCTACACAGAACGCGGCGAACTGCACACGCGCACGCTGAAGGGCTGGACCGGCAGCCCGGTCAACCCGCAGCCGGCCAAGGACGTGCCGCTGGAGACCCGCACCTACGACAACGGCGGACGCCTTGAGATCATCAAGGACGTCGCGATGGGACGCACGTTCAAGAACTTCTACTGGTGGGACAACCGGCTCAAGGAACAGATCGCGGTCGGGGCCGTGCTGAACAGCCCCACCGCCGCGCCCCGGGATGTGCTGGTCAAGGCCGAGGAGTACGACGCGGCCGGCAACCTGACCGTGCAGGTCAACGGCATCCGCGCGAACGGTGAAGCACTCGTCACCAGCTTCAACTACGACCAGGCCAGCCGGCTCATCAAGCAAACGCTGGACCCACGCTCGGCCCAGAACCCGGACGGGCTGGCGCGCGTCACCGCGTTCGGCTATGACGCCAACGGCAACATCACCACGACCATCCGCACGGCCGCTGGTGGCGACCGCACCGAGACCACCAGCTACGCCTACAACAAGCTGAACCAGCAGACGAAGCAGACCGTCGAGAACGGCGCCCAGGACATCGTCTCCACCACCGACTACGACGACCGTGGCCTGCCCATCGCCAGCACCGACCCGCGTGGCAACGCCGACGGCGCGAACGCCGCCGACTACACCACCACGATGCGCTATGACATCCTGGACCGGCTGGTGGAGAGCAAGGCGCCGCAGGTGCAGGTGGACAAGAACGGCACCGCCGCCCCGGCCCGCCCGACGGCGCTGGTCGGCTACGACACGGTGGACAACCAGACCCATCAGCGCGACGCCGAAGGCCGCACCGTCACCTTGGCCTACGACAAGGCCGATCGGCTGACCAGCACCACTGCGCCCGCCTACACGCCGCCCGGCGGCAGCGCGCTCACCTCGACCGTCGAGCATGCCTACGACAAGGCCGGTCAGCTGATCAGCACGACCGACCCGCTCGACAACGTCACCACCTATGACCATGACCAGCTCGGCCGGCAGGTCCGAGTCACCGATCCCGCCCCTGCGGACGGCCAGACACCCGGCACGTGGGTGAGCGAGTACAACATGGCCGGCGAGAAGGTCGCCACCGTTGATCCGACCGGCGCCCGTGCCACGGCTTTCTACGACGGTCTGGGTCGGCAGATCACCGCCACTCAGATCGAGCGCAAGCCCGCCAGCGCCGCCTACACCACGAGGATGGAGTACGACGACGCCGGTCGGCTGATCAAGCAGATCGTCCCTGGCCCAGGCACGAGCACCAAGACCACCAGCTTCGAGGTCAACGCGGCCGGTGAGATCATCACGGTGACTGATCCGACAACCGCTCCCAACGCCACGACAACCATGGAGTACGACCTGGCCGGGCGTCTGGTGAAGACCACCGACGCGAACGGTAACGCCAGCGTCGCTGAACACGATTTGGCCGGCCGCACGACAGCGATCAAGGACTTGGACGACACCGAAGCGGTCTTGCGCACGTACGGTATGGGCTACGATGCCGCGGGTAACAAGATCAGCACCACCTCGCCAGAGGGCCATGTCACCCGGCAGACCTTCGACGCGCTAGGCCAAATCACTTCGCTCGTCGAGCCGATCTCAGCCGACGAGTCGATCACCACGAGTTTCGGTTACGATGCCACTGGCGCCCGCACCCGGATCACCGACGCGCGCGGCAATGCCACCTGGACCAGCTACAACAGCCTCGGGTTGGTAGAAACGGTGACTGAGCCATCCACGACGGCGCACCCGGACGCTGCCGACCGCACCTGGACTCACGTCTACGACGCGGCCGGCAACCAGACGGCCACCGTTCAGCCCGGCGGGGTGCGGCTTGACCGCACCTTCGACAAGCTGGGCCGGCTAACCAAGGAGAGCGGCGCGGGTGGCGGCGCCACGACGGCCGAAAGCACGTACGGCTACGACCTGGCCGGGCGCCGCACCACCGCCGGCGACCTGACAGTCGACTACAACGACCGCGGACTGCCCCTAAAAATCTCCCGCGGCACCACTCAGGAGACCGCCTACAGCTACGACGGCACCGGCAATCCCACTCAGCGCATCGACGCCGCTGGCACCGCCACCTTCACCTACGACGCCGCCAACAGGCTGAAGACCATCACTGACCCGGTCACCAGCCGTACCCTCACCTACGACTACGACTCGGCCAGTCGGCTCAAGACCATCACTGCCACCACCGGCACGGCCAGCACCCAGATCATCGACTACGACAACATGGACCGGGTCACCGGCCAGACATTGAAGAACGGCTCCGGCACCCAGCTCGCCAAGACCGCCTACGGCTGGGATAAGGATGACAACCTCACCACGAAGACCGCGACCGGCACCGCCGGAGCGGGTATCAACAGCTACGCCTACGACCACGCCGGCCGGCTTACCTCTTGGACCTCCCCCAGCGGCGCCGTCACCGCCTACGAATGGGACGCCTCCGGAAACCGCACCAAAGCTGGCAGCGCAACGTTCAGCTATGACGAGCGCAACCGCCTGACCTCCGGCGATGACACCAACTACACCTACACCCCGCGCGGCGCCTTGGCCACCAGTACCAAGGGGGGCGCCACGACGAACTACACTTTCGACGCTTTCGACAGGCTCATCGCCGACGGCGACAGCCTCTACACCTACGACGCCCTCGACCGTTTGATCAGCCGCACGCGTGGTACTGCCAAGCAGACCTTCGCCTACAGCGGGCTCGGCAACGAGCTGGCCGCCATTGCCGACGGTGCTGACATCGTCCAGGCTAGATACGCCCGCGACCTCACCGGCGGCCTGCTCGGACTGAAGGAAGGCACCGCCGCAGCAGCGGCGCTGACTGACCTGCACGGAGATCTGGTGGCTACTTACACCACTACCCTGCAGAGCTCTGCCGCCTACGACCCGTTCGGCACCATCACTACTCAGACCGGCACCAAAGCCGGCCTCGGCTATCAGGGTGAATACACCGATCCGGACACCGGCAGGATCAACATGCACGCCCGCTGGTACCAGCCCGGCACCGGCACCTTCATCAGCCGCGACTCTATGACCCTGGAACCGATGCCGTCGGTGCAGGCTAACCGTTACACCTATGCCAACGCCTCCCCTCTCACCGGCACCGACCCCACCGGCCACTACACCGTCATCGATAGCGGCTCGCTCGCCGGGGGCGGTGGCTCCGGATACAACAGTTCTGGATACGGCCGCTCCGGATCGAGCGGCGGCTACGCCACCATTCCCGCTGGCGGCTCCAGCAGTTCCGAAACATGGGGAGGCGGCAAGGTCATTGGCCCCGGCGGCGGTGGCTCGGTCGATGACACGTGCGCCCGAATGGGCTTCTGCGTCGGTGCCGGCGATGTCATCGTTGACCCGAGTTGGCTCCAGCAAATCGAATGGAACCCAGGCTTCTCAGAAGAAGAAGCACGCCGAATAGACGTCGTACCCGTGGGGCCAGACGCCGGCCGGGATGCACAGGGCCTCTGGGACGTCATAGATGCGGAAGAGCGTGCTCTATATCCGGGCGTATTCGGCGAGGCACATGACCCCTTGAGCTCAGCCCGCAAGGGGCAGGCGTGGCTCCCGAAGAATAAGGGCGGAGGCGGCGGCAGGGGAGCAAATGCAAATGGTGGTGGCAATACCTCCATATGGTTCAACAGCAAGGCTGAGGCCGAGGCTGCTGCCAGAGCGCAGCACGGAAAGCGAGAAGGCGGCAAGCGCTACGTGTATCGGCCGCAAGGTAATTGCACCAGCCATTGCCATGTCGATGTCTACGACGGCAAGCGGAAAGTTGGAACCATTCACTACAGGTGGTGGCCGCCCACGAACGGTAGTAGCGGAAGGGGACCAACTGCTTCTGCTGATGGCGTGAATCCGGGAAGCGGTCGTGGCGGTGGCCGCGGTGGCCGCGGCGGCGGCGGAGGCGGAGGCGGGCACTGGACTAAAACGCCGCGCTAAAAGACGCGCCGCTAATAACCTAGAGCCCTGCTCTTACGTGCCTGATGAAGCGTAAGAGCAGGGTGCGTTCGACTCTCATACAGTGGAAAGCACTATGGCATCTGAAAAAAGGGCTCACAGACGTGAAGATATCGACGGGCTATGCGCCGCAACTCGAGAACTAATTGCATCCGCCCAAGCGTATTTGCGTGAAATCGAGAAGCATACGGAGTACCTGAGCCTGGCCAATTCGTCGACGCTGGTTGGTGCCCAAGAAAATCTTGCGGGTGCACTACGAAGATGCAATGAAGCGCATACGCTACTCTTCGATCGGAATATGCTGTCACTATCATCTAATGCGACGCCATCAGTGGGAGGTTATAGCCCAACGAGCGTCGATGACGGGGATGAGAAGATCATGTCAATCCTGTCGCGTATTGACTACCGCATCGGCAGCTTTGATGAACTGGTCGAGGAGGGCCGAAACTCCTATCTGCGAGAAAATCCCGGCACGACATATAGTGAGGCCGAAGCTGTGGTTGGCGGCGTCGGTGACGCTCTATATGAGATCCTGCACGAGAACGGCGATTTGGTGCCATTCCCGTTTCCAGCAGCAGCGCCCGTAGCCGGCGTCACCTGGTTTGTGGAAACTGCTGAAGCGTTGTCGCAGGACCCCAGCGAAAGCCCTGATGTCCCATTCGAAATCGCAGAAGAAAGCGAACTTCTCTTCTCTCATCGCGACATATTCATGTTGTCCCATAAACCAGACGATGGTCAAGACTGAAATTCAGCCCACGGTGGCCGGGGACGGATGACGGCCTCTCTTCTTGCCCTTGTGATGACCAGGCGTGCGGCGATGTCGCGCAGGCTGAGGTTCTGCTGGCGCAGGTGCAGGGCCATGGAGAGCATGGCGTCGTCGGTGACGGCGGCGCCGCAGGCCTTCGCCGCCTCTAGCTAGGGGGCATCGCGGGCGTCGTCGAGGACGCGGGCCGCCTCCCGCTCGTACGAGCCGCGGGAGGTCAGCACCACCAGGCCGCCGAGCACCATGGGCACGATCAGCGCGTACATGGCGACGAGGAGGGACCCGGTGGCGTCGGAGGTCAGGCCGACGACGAGGGGGCCGAAGGCGGCGCCGACCGTCAGCAGGAACTGCAGGACGGCGAAGCCGACGCCCCTCGACCTGGCCCCCACGACGTCGGCGATGCAGGCCGTGCACGTGGGGATCGCGGTGGCGGAGACCGTGACGGCGAGCAGCAGCAGGGTCACCATCGCCACGGGGGAGCTCATCAGCAGGGCGACGCCGAGCAGGGACGAGCCGGCGGTGATGCCGGCGCCGCCGACCAGCAGCCGGCCGCCCCTGACCCGGCCGTGCAGCCGCTTGCCGAGGTGGGAGCCGAGCACGGTGCCGGTGAGCACGCCCACGATGGTGACGCCGCCGCTGATGCTGCTGGCGACGCCGGTCTCCATGCCGAAGCCGCGGACCATGAGGGACGGCAGCCAGAAGTAGACGCCGCCCAGGCCCAGGGTGAGGATCATCACGCCGAGGGCGACGCGGACCAGGGTCCGGGTGGCCAGGACCTGACGGACCTGGGGCCAGAAGGGCGGCTTCGCGGTGCCGCCGGGAGCGGGGCCGGTCGCCGGCGGCGCCTCCATGGTGCCGGGCGGGGGCGCCTGCCGGGGTACGGCGGCGGCCATGATCTTGTCGAGCTGGCCGCGCTGCGGCTCGCGCAGCCGCCAGACGAGGACGGCGGTCAGCGCGCCGGGGATCGCCATCAGCAGGAAGGCCGCCCGCCAGCCGAAGGCCTGGCCGATGACGCCGCCGAGCAGGGTGCCCACGCCGCCGAGGTAGGTGGTCATCCGGGTCCAGCCGTACACCTGCATGCGGGTGGCGGCGGGGTAGAAGTCGGCGAGCAGGCTGCCTGTGGCGGGGTTGTCGATGTTCTCCGCGGCGGCGAGCAGGACCCGGAAGAGGTAGAAGACGGCGAACCCGGCCGCCAGGCCCGAGCCGAGCGTGGCCAGGGCCCAGCAGAGGACCACGATCGCGATGATCCTGGTACGGCTGTAGCGGTCGGCGAGGTAGCCGGCGGGCAGCGCCACGGCGGCGGCGGCCAGCGCCGCGGCGGTCGGGATGGACCCGGCCGCCGTGTCGCTGAAGCCCCATTCGGCCTGCACCAGGGGCAGGACGCCGGACATCAGGTTGGCTTCGATGCGATCGACCATGCCCACGATGAACAGCACGACGAACGGCCCCCACCCGAACGGGTTGGGATCGGTCGCGGTGATGCCGGCTTGCGGTGGTGATCCGAGTTTGCGGCGTTCGCGGGTGACGGCCTTCACCATGGACTTACTCCTCCGCGGGTCGGTGCTCCCGGTGGTGCAGCGGACGTGGGAACCCCCCAGAACTCCGTTCTAAAACGAAGTTCTAGGAAGAGTGTCGTACATCACACTGCGTTTCACCAGTGCCAGGCCGGGCCCTGTGAAACTTCCGCCGCAGAGGCCGTCGTGCGTCACCATGGCTGGAGGGCAGCGGCCTGCCCCGTGATCCCATGGTTGACATCGCTTCGCCTGTCCCATGAAACTCTCCCGAAACAGTACGCGCGCGTACAGTAAACGTTTACAGGAGTGCCGATGCCCTTACCCCGTTGGACCGCCGCCGGCGCCCTGGCCGTCCTGGCCGCGCTCATCCTGACGGCCCTGCCTGGTCAGACGGACGTACGGGCGGGCGGGACGCTCGCGGCCGGCTCGGCGCCGTCGCCGGCCCTGGGCGAGGACATCGCCTACAACGTCTACCTCCCCGCCCGCTACGACCGGGACAACGCCCGCCATCCCGTGCTGTACCTCCTGCACGGCCGCGGCGACACCATGCAGGCGTGGACCCGCGTGAAGACGACCCTGGACGACATGATCCGCACCAGGCGGATCCCGCCGGTCATCGCCGTCATGCCGGACGCCCCCTGGAGCGAGCGCGGCAACTGGTACGTCGACTCGCGGCACACCGGCGGCGACCTCCCCGGCCGCCCGGTGGAGACGGCGCTGACCCGGGACCTGATCGCGCACGTGGACGCCACGTACCGGACGGCGCCCATCAGGCAGGCGCGCCTCGTCGGCGGCTACTCGATGGGCGGCGCGGGCGCGCTGCGGTTCGCGCTCGCGCACCAGGACCTGTTCGGCGCCGCCGCCGTGCTCAGCCCCGCCGTCTACACGCCGCTGCCCCCGGCCGACTCCTCCGCCCGCGACCACGGCGCGTTCGGCAAGGACGGCGCGAGGTTCTCGGACGAGGTGTACCGGGAGCTCAACTATCCCGCCCTGCTCCCCGAGCTGGACCCGGACCTGCCCGTCCGGCTGTTCGTGGCGGTCGGCGACGACGAGTACGCCAACCCCGGCCCCGCCGACGCCCGCCACGACCTCGACTTCGAGTCCGCCGCCCTGTACAACGCCGTCAGGCGCTCGCCGGCGATCTCCGCCCAGCTCCGCGTCCTGGACGGCGGCCACGACTGGACGGTCTGGTCGCCCGCCTTCGAGCAGGCCATGGCGGAGCTCGGCCCGGGCCTGAGCACCACGCCGCCGACGGGCCTGCCCGCCCCGCTGCACGGCACGCCCGCCACCGACTGGGCCGGCGGCGTCGCCGCCCACGCCGACGGCTCCCTGACCGTCGGGTACGCCGCGTCCGGCCCGGTGAACGGGCAGCCGCACGCCGGCCGCCTCGACGCGGTGGTGGCCCGTACCGGGACATGGACCAGGCAGCTCGGGACGGCGGCGGACGAGCGCCTGTACGGCCTCGCGCCCCTGCCCGACGGGGGCGTGCTCGCGGCCGGCTACACCAAGGGCGACCTGGACGGCCGGCACGCCGGGAACGCCACGGACGACGCGTTCGTGGCCAGGCTCGACGCCAACGGCGAGGTGCGCTGGCTCACCCAGTTCGGCGCGCCGGGCGCGGCCGACCGCCTGTACGGCCTGGCCGCCGCCCCCGACGGCGGCGCCTACGTCGCCGGCTACACCAAGGGCGCGCTCGACGGCCCCAACGCCGGGGACAAGGACGCCATCGTCGCCCGCCTCACGCCCGGCGGCGAGATGGCGTGGATCCGGCAGTACGGCGGCCCCGGCGAGGACAAGGCCGCCGGCATCGCCGCCGGCGCCACCACCGTCTACCTGACCGGCAGCGCCACCGCCGCCCTGCCCGGCACGAGCGCCCTCGGCGGCCTGGACGGCTGGATCGCCGCCTACTCCACGGACGGCGCCAGGACCTGGGCCGCCACCACGGGAGGGGCCGGCGACGACCGGCTGAACGCGGTCACGGTCACCACGGCGGGCCTGGCCGTCGCCACGGGCGTCTCGGCGGGGGACGCGCTCACGGTCGCCTACACCGCCTCGGGCAGGCGGCGCTGGGAGCACACGCTCGCCACGCCGTCGGCCGACGAGGGCGCCGCCGTCACCCCGCTGCCCGGCGGCGAGGTCGCGGTCGCCGGCTACACGCGGGGCCGGGTCGGGGTGCAGGCGGGCGGCGCCGACGTGCTGACCCTGCGGCTGGACGCCCGGGGCGAGCAGCGCGCCGCCACCCAGCTCGGGACGGCCCGCGACGACGCCGTCGATCCGTTCGCCGAGCCCAACCTGTACGCGGCCACGACGGCTTCGGGCCGGGTGGCGGTCTCGGGGCTGACGTACGGGGCGCCGGAGGGCGGCGACGCCCCGGGCAACGGCGACGTCTTCCTCGCCACCGTGCCGGGGTGACCCACTGATACGGCGGGGGCGGGCCGGGTGTCCTCAGCCCGCTTGCCGCCGGTTGGCGATGATGGCGTCCAGGTTGGCGCGGGTCGCCGCCAGCTCGTCGATGGCCGCGCCGATCCGCTCCCGCTGCTTCTCCAGCTCGCCGACCAGCTCGGGACAGTCGGGCACCAGCAGGCCGTCGTCGTCGACGATGCACGGCAGCACCTCGACGATCTGCATGGTGCTCAGCCCGGCCGCGAGCAGGATCCTGATCCGCCGCACCGCCGCCACGTCGGCGTCGCCGTAGACGCGGTAGCCGCTCTGCCGCCGTCGCGGGCGCAGCAGGCCCTGCTCCTCGTAGTACCGCAGCGCGCGCTCGCTGACGCCTGTCCGCCGCGCGAGTTCCCCGATCCGCATCCCGGCCCCAGAGTTGACTCTGACATCAACGTGAAGGTTTAGCTTAACCGGCATGACTCCCGTTACCGTCCTGGGCCTCGGCCCCATGGGGCGCGCGCTGGCCGCCGCCTTCGCCGCCGCCGGCCACCCCACCACCGTGTGGAACCGCACGCCCGGCAAGGCCGGCGGTCTCGACGCCACCGTCGCCGAGACCGCCGCCCAGGCGATCGCCGCCGGCCCGCTCACCGTCGTGTCCGTCCTCGACTACCGGGCCGTACGGGCGGTGCTCGACGCCGGCGCCCTGAGGGGCCGCACCCTGGTCAACCTCACCGGCGGCTCGCCCCAGCAGGCTCGCGAGACGGCCACGTGGGCCGCCGGCCACGGCATCGGCTACCTCGACGGCCTGATCATGGGCGCGCCCGCGGCCGTCGGCGGCCCCGAGGCGACCCTGCTGTTCAGCGGGCCCGAAGACGTCTACCGGGCGCACCGGCCCACGCTCGCCGCGCTGGGCGAGAACGCGACGTACCTCGGCCCGGACCCGGGCCGGGCGGCCGGGTTCGACGCGGCCATGCTGGACGCGTTCTGGACGTCGCTGAGCGGGGTCGTGCACGCCTTCCGGCTCGCCGCCGCCGAGAACATCGCCCCTGCCGACGTCGCCGGCTACGTGAAGGTGGCGACCGGGCTGCTCCCGGACCTGATCGACGTGGTCGCCGAGCACGTCACCGCCGGCCACTACCCGGGCGAGGAGTCCACGATGCTCTCGGCGGCGGCGAGCATGGACCACGTCCTGCACGCCGTCCGCGCGAACGACCTCGACAACGGTGTGCTCAGCTCCGCGCGGGCCGCCGTGCAGCGGGCGATCGACGCCGGTCACGGCGAGTCGGCCTTCACCCGCCTCGCCGCGCTCTAGGGTCCCCGGCGAGTCCCTCCCCGCGCTCCAGGAACGCCTGGCAGGTCCCTCCCCGCGCCGTTCACACGCCCGCCGCCTACTCCTTCCGGTGCAGGGATACGGCGAACGGTGCAAGCTCAGGTGTCGGTCGATGGATGACGCGCTCCCCGGGCGCCGGGCCTAGCGTTTCCCGGCGAGCCGACTGACGAGCAATCGGGAGAGATCACCATGATCAAGAAAGTCGTCACCGCGATCGCCGGGCTGACCCTGACCGCCGGTCTGGTCGGGTCGGTCAGCGTGCCGGCCGGCGCCCAGGCCGGCGCCGCCACCGGAACCGCCACCGGCGACGCGGTGCAGGTGGCCGCGCCGAAGCCGCCGAAGGGCGCCAGGGCGGTGGTGCAGGTCAGCCCCAACCCCACCGCCAGGCGCGGCCAGGAGGTGACGATCACCGGCCACTGCGGGGGCGGCACGGGGCTCAAGGCCGTGATCGCGGGCATCGACAGGGAGCGCCCGGTGCTGGAGAACGTCCGCATCATCAAGGACGACCCGAAGGGCTTCCTGGCGAAGGGGACGCTCTCGTCCAGGATCGGGAACGGCGTCGGCCCCGTCTTCGTGGACTGCGGCGGCGAGGCCGGCGTGACCCTCCTGGTCACGCACGTCTGATAGTGATCCGAACGGTCACCGGGCCGGTGCGCCTCGCCGGCCCGGTGGCACCCTCACCCCCTGGAAGAAAGGGCGTCCGCGCATGGCCGAAGCGCCGCCACGACGCGAACCCGCACCTGTCCGGCACCTGGCCAGGATCACCGACGTCGCGCTGGCCGTCGTCACCCTCGTCTTCTTCGTCGCGGTCGCCCTCGCCACCGGCATCCACAGCCGCTCGCAGGGGCTGTCGAACCTGACTCCCTGGCACGGGCCGATCCAGCTCGGCCTGTTCCTGGGGGCGCTCCTGCTGTTCAGGCGCCGCTGGCCGATGGCCGTGCTCCTGCTGTCGGTCTGCGGGATGTTCGCCTACCACCTCGTCGCGGGCATCTTCTCTCCCGCCGGCTGGATCTGGCCGGTCGCGGTCGCCTACTTCACCGCCGCCACCACGCCCCGCGTGCGCTGGGTGGCCGTCGTCGGCGTGGCCCAGCTCGTCTACTCCGCGATCGACGCCCGCATCATCCTGGACAGGAACCTGACCCGCTACGTGATCCACGTCGCGGGGGAGGGGCTGCTCCTGGCGGCCCTGATCGCCGCGGGCCTCACGTACGCCGCCGCGATGCGCCGCCGCGAGCGGATGCGCGAGACCGACGGCCGGGCGCGCGCCGCCGAGGAACGCCTGCGGGTCTCGCACGAGGTCCACGACGCCATCGCCCACACGCTGGCCGTCGTCGGCGTCCAGCTCAACGTCGCCGCCGACGCCCTCGACGAGGGGGACCCGGCCGCGGCGGCCGCCGCGCTGAGCCTGGCCAAGGACGTGCGGAACCGGGCGATGGCCGACCTCCGCTCCCTCATCGCCACCCTGCGCGACGACTCCGGCTACACGGCGCCGCAGCCCGACCTGGCCCGCCTGGGCACGCTCGTCGCGGACGCCCGCGCAGCCGGGCTGGAGGTGACGCTGGACGAGCGCGGCGACCCCGCCGCCGTCCCCGCCATGCCCGCCATCGCCATCTACCGCGTCGTCCAGGAGTCGCTGGCCAACACGCTCAAGCACGCGGGCGCGAGCAGGGCCGAGGTGACGATCGACTACCGGCCGGGCTCGGTCGTCGTCGAGGTCACCGACAACGGCCGCGGCGCTCCGGCGGCAGGCGAGGGCCACGGGCTGGCCGGCATGCGCGAGCGGGTGAGCGCACTCGGGGGCGTGCTCACCGCGGGGCCGGTCCCCGGCGGCTTCGCCGTGCGGGCCGACATCCCTGTGGCAGGCTCGGCAGCATGACGATCAAGGTGCTCCTCGCCGACGACCAGGCACTCGTACGGGCCGGCTTCCGCAGCCTGCTGGCCCGCTCCAGGGACATCACGGTCGTCGGCGAGGCCCAGGACGGCGACGAAGCCGTACGGATGGCCGCGAGCACCCACCCCGACGTCATCCTCATGGACATCCGCATGCCGGGCACCGACGGGATCACCGCCACCCGCCGCATCGTCGCCGGTCAGGCCGTTCCCGGCTGCCGGGTCATCATCCTGACCACGTTCGACAGCGACGAGCACGTCTTCGCCGCCCTGCGCGCCGGCGCCAGCGGCTTCCTCACCAAGGAGGTCGAGCCGGCCGAGCTGCGCCGGGCGGTCGCCGCCGTCGCCGCCGGGGACGCGCTGCTGTCACCGGGCGTGACCCGCCGCGTCGTCGAGCAGTTCGCCCACCGGCAGGACCTCTCGCCCGGCGCGGGGCAGCGGCTGGCCGCGCTGACCTCCCGGGAGCTGGAGGCGGTCAAGCTCGTGGCGCTCGGCCTGTCCAACAACGAGATCGCCGAGCGCCTGGTCATCAGCCCGCTCACCGCCAAGACCCACATCACCAGGGCCATCGCCAAGCTGGACGTGCGCGACAGGGTGCAGCTCGTCATCCTGGCCTACGAGAGCGGCCTGGTCCGCCCCGGCGGATGAACCCCTTGACTTCATGTTGACATTAACTTGCAGACTTGCCTCCACGTCCAGCGATCACCGCTCATGGAGGCACACATGTACGACGCCGTCATCACCGGCGGCGGCCCGGCCGGGATGGCCGCCGCCCTGACCCTGGGACGGGTCCACCGCACGGTGCTGCTGATCGACGCCGGGGAGGGCCGCAACGCCCGCGCCGGCAACGTGCACAACTTCCTGACCCGCGACGGCACCCCGCCCGCCGAGCTGCGCCGGCTCGGCCGCCAGGAACTGGCCGCCTACCCGGCGGTACAGATCAGGACGGGTACGGTCACGGGCGCCCGCGCCCTGCCGGAAGGCGGCTTCCGCCTGGAGCTGTCCGGCGGCGGCACGGCGGACGCGCGCCGACTGCTGCTGGCCACCGGGCTGGCCGACGAGCTCCCCGGCCCGCGCGGCGTGGAGGCGCTGTGGGGCCGCTCGGCCTTCCACTGCCCCTACTGCCACGGCTACGAGTGCACCGGCAAGCGGGTCGCGGTGCTCGGCGCGGAGCCGGCCCGCGTACGGCTGGCCCTGCAACTGAGCCGCTTCGCCGCCGACGTCGTGCTCTGCACGGACGGCCAGGCGCTCGACCCCGCCCTCCACGCGACGCTGACGTCGAACGGCGTGGGCGTGCGCTGCGAGACCGTCACCCGCCTGGAAGGCACGGACGGCAGGCTGGAGCGGATCGTGTTCGAAGGCGCCCCGCCGGCGGAACGGGACGCGGTGTTCGTCGTGAACGTGCCGCGCCAGCGCTCCGGACTGGCCGAGCGGCTCGGCTGCGCGCGCTTCGCCGACGGCTGCGTGGAGGTGGACGAGTTCTGCCGGACCAGCGTCCCGGGCGTGTACGCGGCCGGCGACATGGCACGGCGGGCCACCGTCCCGATGCCGATGGCCGCGGTCGTCGGCGCGGCGGCGGCCGGCACGCTCGCCGCTGGAGCCGTCGACCAGGACCTGCTGAGCGTCGACTTCGGCCTGCCCGCCCCGTTCGCGAAGGGCTGAGCACGATGTCCACGACCCTCCCGCAGGCCCCCACGAAGGCCGCCAACGTGCCGCTCGCCACGGCCGGCCTGCTGATCGGCATGCTGCTGTCCGTCCTCGACCAGACCGTGGTGGCCCTCGCGCTGCCCGACATCGCCGCCGACCTGGGCGGCATGGACACGATCGGCTGGATCGTCACCTCCTACATGCTGGCCTCCACCGCGACCGGTGCCCTGTACGGCCGCATCAGCGACCGGTTCGGCCGGCGCCCGGTGTTCCTCGTGGCGGTGGCCGGCTTCGTCGCCGGCTCCGCGCTGTGCGGCCTGGCCCAGACGGCGCCCCAGCTCATCGCGGCCAGGACCCTGCAGGGCATCGGCGCGGGCGCGCTGTTCGTGCTGCCGACCATCGCCCTGTCGGAGCTGTACCCGCAGCACCTGCGCGGCAGGGTGCAGGGCTTCACCGGCGGCGTGTTCGCCCTGGCCAGCCTGGGCGGCCCGCTCGCCGGCGGCGCGATCACCGACGCCTGGGGCTGGCGCTGGATCTTCTACGTCAACCTGCCGCTCGGCCTGCTCGCCCTGGCCCTGGCCGCGTTCGCGCTCCGGCTGCCCAGGCCGGGCGGGGACGGCAAGGTGGACCTGGCCGGCGCCGAGCTGATCGCGGGGGCGACGGTGAGCCTGCTGCTGGTGGCCGAATGGGGCGGCCGCGCTTACGCGTGGGACTCCGGCGTGATCCTCGGGCTGGCCGGGGCGCTGGTGGTGCTGGCGGGCCTGTTCGTGTGGCGGGAACGGCGGGCGAGCAACCCGCTGCTGCCGCCGCGGCTGTTCGCCGGCCGTACGCTGCGGGTGGTGCTGCCCGCCGCCGCGCTGCTCGGGGCGCTGCTCGGCGGCTCGATCGTCTACCTGCCGACGTTCCTGCAGGGCGCGTACGGCATGGGCGCCACCCAGGCGGGCCTGGCGCTCAACCCGTACGTGCTGACGTTCATGGCGGTCTCCTCGCTGGCCGGTGCCCGCATCGGCGCGAGCGGCCGGTTCAGGCCCTACCTGATCGCCGGGGCGGCGGTCGCGGTGCTGGGGTTCGCCCTGCTCGGCCGGTTCACCCCCGACACGCCCTACGCCCTGTTCGCCGCCGGGATCGCGGTGCTGGGCGTCGGCTTCGGGCTGCTGATGCAGAACCTGGTGGTGGTCGCGCAGAACGCGGCAGCCCCCGCGGACCTGGCCGCCACCACCTCCGCCGTGGTGTCCGTCCGCGGCCTCGGCCTCTCGCTCGGGGTGGCGCTCTTCGGCAGCCTGCTCGCCCGCGAGCTCCAGGGCCGTGCCCCCGGCCCGCGGGCGGCCGCCGCGGCGATCCCCGACGTGCTGTTCTGGGGCGCCCCGGCCGCCGCCGTCCTGGTGGTGCTGGTGGCGCTGCTGCCCCGGACGGGCCGTCGCCCCTGAGCCCCGTCACCACCGGCCGTTTACCACCGGCCACACCGGGCGCCATGACCGGCCACGCCGGCCGTCACCGCCGGCCGGCGCGCCGCCGCCGGGCGGGCAGCGGCTCGATCAGGTCCTCCATGGTGCAGCCCAGGATGTCCAGCAGCGCCATCAGCGTACGGAGGCTGAGCCGCTCCGGCTTCTCCGCCACCAGCCGGTACACCTGGCTCGCCGACAGGTCAACGCCGCGCTCGGCCAGCAGCGGGCGCAGGTCGGTGGTGGCGAACATGCCGCGGGCGGCCATGACCTCCCGCAGCCGCCACCGGTAGTCCAGCGCGCCGGTCACGACAACCGCCCGAGCTGGCGGCGGGAGGCGATGCCCAGCTTGGCGAAGACCTTGCCGAGGTGGTACTCGACGGTCTTCGGGCTGACGAACAGGCGGCCGGCGATCTCCTTGTTCGTCAGGCCCTCGCGGACCAGCCGCACGATCTGCGTCTCGTGCGGGGTGAGCCGGCCGGCGGGCTCGGCCGTGGTCCCGCGCGCCGGCTCGCCGGCGGCCAGCAGCTCGCGTTCCGCCCGGCCGGCGAACCCCGCCATGCCCATCGCCGTGAACAGCTCGCAGGCGGTGTGCAACGGCTGCCGCGCGTCGGCCGCGCGGCCCTCGCGGCGCAGCCACGCGCCGTGGAGCAGGTGGGCGCGGGCCAGGTCGGCGCGCATGCGGGTGCGGCCGAGCCGGTCGATCGCCTCGCGGAAGAGGCTGTCGGCCTCGGCACCCTCGCTGAGCAGCGCCCGTGATCGGGCCTCGATCCCGAGGGCCCAGTCGGTGCCGCTCGCCTGCGTGGTGGCGACGAGCCGGTCGAGTGCCCGGGCGGCGAGGTCGCGCTCGCCGCTGTGCACGGCGGCCTCGACGAGCTCGGCCGGCGCCCAGTGCCCGGCCGCGCCCGGCGCGGGGTGGTGGGCGCAGGCGCGCGCGGCGGCCGTCCGGGCCTGCTCGTACTGGCCGAGGCCGTTGTGGAGCACGGCTCTCAGCCACTGGGCGAGCGCCACGGTGGCGCCCTCGCCGTGCGCCGCCGCCTCGCTCGTCAGGGTGCCGGCCAGGTGTTCCGCCTCGGCCTGCCGCCCCTGCCAGGCGGCCAGGGCGAGCGCGCCGCCCGCCGGCCCGGGCAGGCCGGGACGGACGCCGGTCGCGGTGGTGAGGGCGTGGATCTCCTCGTGCACGGACGCCGCCTCGTCCAGGCTGCCCTCGGCGGCGAGCAGGAGGAGCCGGGTGTGTAACGCCAGGGGCAGCAGGGCGAGCGCGCCGGTCTCGCGGACGAGCCGGACGTTGCGGTCCGCCAGCTCGTGGCCCGACCTGTCGTCCCACAGGGTCACGGCGATCGTGTGGGCGGCCCAGGACCAGCGCAGCCGCTCCGCGTCGGGGAGGTCCTCGCTCAGGAAGGCGGCCACGGCCCGGCGCATCGCCGGTGCCGCGCTGCGGGCGTCCTGGGTGAGGTGGCGGGTCAGGGCGTCGAGCAGGAGGTCCGCGGCTCGGGGGACGGCGGGTGGAGGCGGGGCCGTGCGGGTGGCCGCCGCGACGGCCGGCAGGCCGCGGCCCTCGTCCGGGAGGGTGCGGATCTCCGCGGACAGGGCGTGCAGGTAGGCGTCGCGGGCCAGCGCGGCATCCAGCGGCTCCAACCGCTTGGCGGCGGAGAGCAGCGTCGGCGCGGCGGAACTGCCGGGGGCCGAGGTGATCGCGATCTCGGCGCGCAGGAGTTCGGCTCGGGCGAGCCGCAGCTCGTCCGGCGGCCCGGCGTCGGCCGAGGCCAGGAGCGCCAGGGCCGGTTCCGAGGCGCCGGCCAAGTGGTGGGCGCGGGCGGCGGCCAGGGCGCGCCCGGCCCGGCGGCGGGGGTCGGGGGTAAGGATGGCCGCCCGGTCCAGGAAGGCGGCGACGGCTGCCAGCCCGCCGCGTGCCTGCGCGCGGGCGGCCGTGCGTTCGAGCTCCGCGGCGACCTGCTCGTCCGGTTGCCTGGTGGCGTGCGCGCGGTGCCAGGCGCGCCGGTCCGGGGCGGCGTCGGCGTCGGTCGCCTCGGCCAGCGCCTGGTGCGCCTGGCGTCGTTCCTCCGGCAGGGCCGCCTGGTAGATCGCCGAGCGCAGCAGCGGGTGCCGGAAGCGCACCCGCACCCCGAGGGCGATCAGGTCGCCGGCCTCCCCGAGCGCCGCCATGCCCAGGCCGAGCCGGGCGGCCGCCCGCCACAGCAGCGCCGGATCGCCGAGCGGTTCGGCGGCCGCCAGCAGCAGCAGCCGCCGGGTGGGCCTGGGCAGGCGGCCGAGCTGCCGCCGCAAGCCGTCCTCGACCCGGCCCGGCAACATCCGCGCGGCGGGCAGCTCGTACCCGCCGGCCAGCGTCGGCGTTGCCGGGAGCCCGTATCTCCCGGCCGGCGTCCGTGTTGCCGGGAGCCCGTGTCCGCCGGCCGGCTCGGGGCGGGTGAACGCGTGCACCAGCTCCAGCAGCGCCAGCGGGTTGCCCCGGGCCTCGGCGATCAGCCGGTCCGTGACCTGCTCGTCCAGCGGGCCGGGCACCATCGAGCGCAGCAGCGCACGGGCGTCGTCGGCGGGCAGGCCCGCCACGTCCATCACCGGCAGCCCGGACAGCGGGCCCGCCGGCCCCGACGGCCTGTCCGCCAGCCCGGACAGGAGGCCCGCCGACCCCGACGGCCTGTCCGTCAGCCGGGACAGCCTGTCCGCCGGCCCCGGCAGTTCGTCCGCCTCGTCGGTGTCGCGGAGCGCGAACACGCAGGCCACCGATTCGGCGAGCAGCCGGCGCGCGACGAAGGCGAGCACCTGCGCCGAGGCGTGATCCAGCCACTGGGCGTCATCGATCACGCACACCAGCGGGCGTTCCTCGGCCGCCGCCGCGAGCAGGCTCAGAACGGCCAGGCTGAGGACCAGCCGATCCGGCGCCGGCCCCTCCTGCCATCCGAACGCCGTGCCGAGCGCGGCGCGCTGCGGCTCCGGCAGGGCGTCGAGCAGGTCGAGCAGCGGCACGCAGAGCGAGTACAGCGCCGCGAACGCCACCTCCGCCTCCGACTGCACCCCCGCGGCGCGCACCACGCGGCAGCCGGATGCCCTCGCGGTCAGGTGTTCCAGCAGCGCCGACTTGCCCACGCCCGCCTCGCCGCGCATCACCAGAGCCCGGCTCCGGCCGGCGCGCACGTCGGTCAGCAGCCGGTCGAGCGCCTCGCACTCGACCCGGCGGCCCAGCAGCCCGGCCCTGGCTCCCAGCAGTCCCGCCTCGAAACCGCGCAGTCCAGCCCTGAGGTCGAGCAGCCCGGCGCCGAGGCCGAACGCTCCAGCCTTGCGGCCGAGCGGCCCGGCCTCGGAGCCGAGGAGTGCGGCGTCGTGGCCCAGCAGCCCGGCGGCCTTCGGGCCAGGGCGGTGGAAGCCGCCGGGCAGGCCGTCGACGCCGCCCGGGACCTGGGGCTCCCCGGAGCGCCCGCTCACGTTCTCCAGCAGATCGAGGCTCGCCTTGCCCAGCACCCGCCATCGCCTCCCACCGCGTTTCCAACCCCCTGATGGTTGAAAACCGTACGAGTGGTGGCGGCAGGTCAGCGTACGTAGGAGTACGTAATGCTGCCGCCCGGCGGATCAGAACGGCCGTTCGGCCATCATCGCGGCGAGCTCGCCGCGCGACTTGACCCCCACCTTCGGATAGATCCGGTAGAGATGGGTGGTGACCGTGCGCGGCGACAGGAACAGCCGCTCGGCGATCTCGCGGTTGCTCAGCCCGTCGGCAGCCAGCCGCGCGATCTGCTGCTCCTGCGGCGTCAGCGCGTCGATGGCGTCGATGGGCTTGCGGCGGGACTCGCCGGTGGCGCGCAGCTCGGTCCTGGCCCGTTCGGCCCACGGGGCCGCCCCGAGCGCGTCGAACGCGGCGGCCGCGGCGCGCAGCAGCGGCCGTGCCTGCGCCGCCTGGCGCCGCCTGCGCAGCCAGCCGCCGTACGTGAGCTGCAGCCGGGCCCGCTCGAACGGCCAGTCACGCAGGTCCGCGGCGAGCGCAGCCTCGTACGCCGCCGCGTCGTCGGCCGGGACGGCACCGGCGTGGCGCAGCCCCGTGAGGAGGACGGGTGAGCGGCTCCGCTCCGCGATCGGGGTCAGCTCGGCCACCACGGCGCGGAGCTCGTCGAGCGCGCCGCAGTGCGCCGCCGCCTCGGCCAGGTGCCCGACGAGGGTGAAGCGCACGTACGGGTGGTAGGCGACGTCGCCCGGGTCGAACACCCGGTACAGGTGCCAGAACGCCTCCTCGAACCGGCCAGCGGCCAGCGCGTTGACGCCGCGGATGCGCTGCGTCAGCGCCAGCATCGGATGCATGCCCGCCGAGAAGATGATCTTCTCGGCGGCGTCCGCGATCTCGTCGGCGGCCTCGCCGTTGCCGCGCAGCGCCTCCGCCTGGCCGAGCTGCAGCCGGGCCTGCAGCTCCCACGTCGGATGGCGGGTCTCCGTGGCCAGCGCCACGGCCTCGGTGGCGGTGGCCACGGTCGCCCGGGTGTCGCCGGCCGCGGCCGCGTTGTAGGCCAGGCTCACCAGGGCCTGCGTCAGCATGCCGACCCTGCCGTGCGCCCGCGCCTCGGTGACGCCCGGCGTCAGGAACGCGTTCGACAGCTCGTACGCCCCGAGCGCCGACGCCGCCAGGCCCAGCTGGTAGCGCTGGCCAGGGGTGAGGTCCACGTCGTAGCGCAGCGCCGCCAGCCTCTCCAGGCAGGCCGCTCCGCGCTCGACCGGCGCGACCTGGGCCAGCGCGCACATCACCAGGACATCGTCCTGCGGCGCGTCGATCAGCTCCGCGACGCGCACGAACTCCATCCGGGTGTCGTCGTCGGGGTTGGACCAGTAGAACCGCAGGCTGATGTTGGTCAGCGACTCCAGGGTGAGCTGGACGTCGCCGGCGGTCCGCATGGTGTCGATGAGCTCGTTGTAGACGCGCAGCCGCGTGTTGCCGCTCC
The DNA here is from genome assembly GCF_041950525.1 of Nonomuraea sp. GTA35. NCBI lineage: Bacteria > Bacillati > Actinomycetota > Actinomycetes > Streptosporangiales > Streptosporangiaceae > Nonomuraea > Nonomuraea sp. GTA35. The sequence continues at coordinate 25,033 of NZ_JBGNUV010000017.1, forward strand.
AGCCGGTGCCGAGATACACCTCGCGGAACCAGGCCAGCCTCGCCCGCTCCGCCGGGCGCAGCCGGGATTCGTCCACCAGCCCCAGCAGGCGGCGGATCGACTCCGTGTCGCCCTGCTCGTCGGCCATCGCGGCGGCCCACAACAGCCGGCTGCCGCGCTTCTGCGGGTCCTCGCTGAGCTGCGCGGCCCGCTCCATGGCGGCCAGCGCGGCCGCGGCGGCCCGCAGGTGGCGGTCGCGGGTGGCCATGGCCGCCAGGTCCGCGGCCAGCGCCTCGTCCGGGCCGGACGCGGCGGCGGCGCGATGCCACACCCGCCGGTCGTCGCCGGCCACGACGGCCGCCAGGCAGGCGTGCGCCCGCCTGCGCCGTGCCGGGCTCGCCGACTGCCGCAGGGCCGAGCGCAGCAGCGGGTGCCGGAAGCGCAACCGGTACTGCTCGTCCACGCCGACCAGCCGGCTGACCACGGCCGGCTCCAGGTCGTCGGCCGTGACCGGCCGCTCTTCGAGCCGGGACGCCGCCGCGAGCACCTCGTCGAGGTCGTCGCCGTCGTCCAGCGCGGCCACGAGCAGCAGGGCGCGCGTGGCCGCGGGCAGCTCGCCGACCAGCCCGGCGAACGTGCGCTCCACCCGGGTGCTCAGCGGCAGGCGTGAGGTCAGCAGCGCGGCGCCGCCGGAGCGGGCGGCCAGCCCGCCGAGCTCCACCAGCCCGAGAGGGTTGCCCGCCGACACGGCGAGCACCCGATCGCGCAGGGCGGGCGCGAGCCCGGGCGCGACCTGGTCGAGCAAGGCGCCGGCGGACGCCGCGTCGAGCGGCTCCAGCGGCAGCTCCGGCAGCGAGGCGGCGGCCAGGAGCCGGTCGACGTCCTCGCCGTCGCGGGCCGTCAGCACGAGCGCGACGGGGTCGGACTCCAGCCGCCGGGCGACGAAGGTGAGCACCTCCCAGCTCGCCCGGTCCAGCCAGTGGGCGTCCTCCACGGCCAGCAGGACCGGCTCGTCCAGGCGGGAGAGCAGGTCGAGCACCTCGACCCCGACCCGGAACGGCGACTCGCCCTCCACCGCGCCCAGCTTCCGGCCGGACTCCCTGCCAGGCTCCGTGCCGGGCGCCGGGCCGGGCCCCGGGCCGATCTCCGTGCCGAGCTCCGGCAGCCGGCGGAACAGGTGGCCGATCCCGGCGTACGGCAGCTCCACCTCGGCCTGCACGCCCGTGGTGGTCAGCACCCGCATGCCGCGCTCCCCGGCCAGCGCGCAGGCCTCGCCCCACAGCGCTGACTTGCCGATCCCGGCCTCTCCCCGCACCACGAGGGCGCCGCCGCGGTGCCGCGTGGCCTCGTCCAGCAGGTCGGCCAGCACCTGGAGCTGCGCCGCCCGCCCGACGAGCATCGGGCTCCCTGCGCGTGCCGGCGGGTGCCCCGCATCTCCGGCCACGCGCCCCCCTTCCGTCTGACGCGGGAATCGCTCATCAGATGCAAGGAACCGTACAACACGGGCAGGTCACCTGCCGTGCCCGCGGATCACCAGGCCGGCGGGCGATCGGTGCGGGTGCCTCGCCACCATAAACTCAGAGGTGGGTCGCCCTTTCTTCGGCGTCCCCGATCGAACAGGTGGAGAGCAGAGCCCATGGTGAGCACGGATGCCAAGTCGCAGCTGCGTGGCCGGCGGATCGAGTGCGAGACGCTGGACCGGCTGGTGGCGACCGTGCAGGACGGCCGCAGCTCGGTGCTGGTCCTGCGGGGCGAGGCCGGCATCGGCAAGACGGCGCTGCTGGAGTACGCGCGCGGCAGCGCGGCCGGCTGCCGGATCGCCAGGGCGGCGGGCGTGGAGTCGGAGATGGAGCTGGCCTACGGCGGGCTGCACCAGCTCTGCGCCCCGTTCCTGGACCGGCTCGACCGGCTGCCCGATCCGCAGCGCGACGCGCTCGGCACCGCGTTCGGCCTGAGCGCGGGCACGCCGCCGGACCGCTTCCTGGTGGGGCTGGCGGTGCTCAGCCTGCTCGCCGACGCCTCCGAGAGGGAGCCGCTGATCTGCCTGGTCGATGACGCGCAGTGGCTCGACCACGTCTCCGCGCAGACCCTCGCGTTCGTGGCGCGGCGCCTGCTCGCCGAGCGGGTCGGGCTGGTGCTGGCGGTACGCGAGCCGTTCCTGGAGACCGAGCTGGCCGGGCTGCCGCAGCTGGAGGTGGCACGGCTGGGCGACAGCGACGCCCGGGCCCTGCTGGACTCCGTGACCACCGGGCGCATGGACGACCGGGTCAGGGACCGCATCGTGGCCGAGGCGCAGGGCAACCCGCTGGCGCTGCTGGAGCTGCCGCAGGGGCTGACGCCCGCGGAGCTGGCGGGCGGGTTCGGCCGGCCCGACGCGGGGCCGCTGGCCGGCCAGATAGAGGAGAGCTTCCTGCGGCGCTTCCGGCCGCTGCCCCCCGAGACGCAGCAGCTGCTGCTCGTCGCGGCGGCCGAGCCGGTGGGCGACGTGACCCTGCTGAGGCGGGCGCTGGAGCTGCTGGGCATCGAGGGCGCCGCCGCGGCGCCGGCCGAGGCGGCGGGGCTGGTCACCATCGGGACGCGGGTGCGGTTCCGCCATCCACTCGTGCGTTCGATGACGTACCGGGTGTCGACCCTGGAGGCCCGGCAGCGCGCGCACCGCGCGCTGGCCGACGCGACCGACCCGGAGGCCGATCCCGACCGCCGGGCCTGGCACCTGGCCAACGCGACGGCCTGCGCCGACGAGGAGGTGGCCGCCGAGCTGGAGCGCTCGGCCGAGCGGGCGCACGCGCGCGGCGGCGTGGCGGCGGCGGCCGCGTTCCTGGAGCGGGCGGCCGAGCTGACGCCCGATCCCGCCCGCCGCGGGGTCAGGGGGCTGGCGGCGGCGCGGGCCAAGTACCGGGCCGGCGGGTACGACGCCGCCCGCGGCCTCCTGGACGCGGCGGAGCTCAGCCCCCTGGACGAACGTGACCGCGCCCAGGCCGACCTGCTGCGCGGCCAGATCACGTTCGCCTCCACCAGCGCGGGCGCCGCCCTGCCGCTGCTGCTCAAGGCCGCCAGGCGGCTGGAGCCGCTGGACGCCGGGCTGGCCCGCGAGACCTACCGCGACGCGCTGAACGCGGCCATGGCCGCCGGCCGCCTGCCGAGCGGCGCCCAGGCGGTGGACATCGCCGAGGCGACCCTCGCCGCGCCGCCCGGCCCGCCGCCGAAGCGCAACGACCTGCTGCTGAACGGCGTGGCCCTGGCGGCGACGGAGGGGTACGCGGCGGGCGTGCCGCTGGTGCGCCAGGCCCTCGACGCCTTCCGTGCCGACGGCGTGTCCAGGGAGGAAGGCCTCGGCTGGCTGCCGTTCGCGTGCCGCATGGCCCACAACGTCTGGGACTTCGAGACCTGGTCGGTGCTCTCGGCGAGGCTGGCCGACCTGGCCCGCGAGACGGGCGCGCTGTCCGTGCTGGCATCGGCCCTGCACATGCTCGTGGCGAACCGGGTCCTGGCCGGCGAGCTGGAGCTGGCCGACGTGCTGGTCGCCGAGGCGGCGACGATCGGCGAGGTGACGGGCAGCCGCTCCCTGGCCCAGTACTCGGCCCTGGTGCTGGAGGCCTGGCGAGGCCGGGAGCCCGCGACGGGCCAGGCGCGCGAGGCGGTCCTGCGCGACCCGGCCATCCAGGGCGAGGGCAAGGTGGGCACCGCCACCCAGTGGGCCACCGCGGTGCTCTGCAACGGTCTCGGCCGTTACGAGGACGCCTACGCCGCGGCCGAGCGCTCCGCCGAGCACCCCGAGGCGCTCGGCGGGACGTACATGAGGTCGATGATCGAGCTGGTCGAGGCCGCCGCGCGGACCGGGCGGCCGGCCCGGGCCGCCGAGGCCGCCCGGCGGATCGAGGAGATGGCGCAGGCCGCCGGCACCGAGTGGGCCGCCGGCACCTCGGCGCTGGTGCGCGCCCAGGTGTGCGACGGGCCGGAGGCCGAGCCCCTGTACCGGGAGGCGATCGAGCGGCTCGGCCGCACCGAGGTCCGCACGTCGCTGGCCCGGGCCCGGCTGCTCTACGGCGAGTGGCTGCGCAGGGAGAGCCGCCGCGTCGACGCCCGCGAGCAGCTGAGCCTCGCCTACGAGTCGCTCAGCCAGATGGGGGCGGAGGCGTTCGCGGAGCGCGCCAGGCGGGAGCTGCAGGCCACCGGCGAGACGGTACGCAAGCGCACCGTGGACGAGCGCGCCACGCTCACCGCCCAGGAGGCGCAGATCGCCCGGCTGGCCGGCGACGGGCTGACCAACCCCGAGATCGGCGCCCAGCTCTTCATCAGCCCGCACACCGTCGAGTGGCACCTGCGCAAGGTCTTCACCAAGCTCGGCATCGTCTCCCGCAAGCAGATCAGCGCCAAGCTGCTGCAGTCGGCTCAGCCGCCGCTGTCGTACTCGCGCTCGGCGTAGCGGCCGGGCGTGCAGCCGTACTCCCTGGTGAAGGCCGTGATGAACGCCGACGGGCTGGAGTAGCCGACCCGGTGCGCCACCTCGGCCACCGGGCGGGTCTCCAGCAGCACCCGCGACGTGCTGAGCCGCAGCTTGGTGCGCACCTTCGAGTACGGCATGCCGAACTCCCGCTCGAAGTCGCGCTGCAGCGTCTTGACGCTGACGTGCAGCCGCTCGGCCCACTCCGCCAGCCCGGCCTCCTCGGCGGGGTCGTGGGAGAGCGCCCGCGCCACGGTGAGCGCGAACCCGGTCCCGTTCGCGTGGTGGCCGACGAAGTCGGCGGTGGTCGGGCCGAGCCCGGCCATGATGCGCGCCCGGGCGGCGAGGGCCTCCGCCTCGTCACAGGACGGGCGGGCGATGGCCTCGATGAGCCGGGCCGCCTCCGGACCCATCGACACCGCGCCGGCCCGCAGCCCGGCGAGCGCCGGGGGCGTCTCGCGCAGGCAGATCCGGTAGACGGTCTGCCGGTCGGCGGCCCGCACCTCGTGGGTGACGGCCCGGTGGACCCAGAACGCCTCCCGGTGCCCCACGAACTGGGTGCGCGCCCCGTACCTGGCCGACAGCATCCCGTCGGGGGACCAGTAGAGCTGGTGCAGGAAGTCCTGGCGGCTCTCGCCGAACTCCAGCACGGCCGCGGAGCGGTACTTGAGCACGAGGATGCCCTCGATCCGGCCGAGGCCGTAGCCGTACTCCTCGCACCAGAGCGGGTCCGTGCCGACGGGCTCGGTGACCGTCACGGAGTGGCGTCTCGGCGACATCGGTTGGCCTCCCAGCGACATCAGCGGCAACTTTGGTAAGGGTAACCTAAGTTCGTTCTCAAGGCTGTCGAAGGAAGCCCCTCCATGCACTCTGTTCAGCTCCGGCGCACCGCCGGGGCCACCGTTCTCACGCTCGCCATGGTGGCCGGCTGCGGTTCGGCGGGCTCCGCGGAGCAGCCGGCGGCCGCCGCCGCGACCCGCGTCTTCACCGCGGACAACGGCCGGATCACCATCCCGGCCGACCCCAGACGGGTCGTCGCCACGGGGTACGCGGTGCCCGCGCTCATCGAGGCCGACGCCGCGCTGGTCGGCATCTCGAGCTGGCAGCGCGGCCTGCCACTGATGTCGGAAGAGGACCGGGCCACGTACGACCGCATCGAGAAGGTCGCGGGCGAGGCCGCGGCCGAGACGAACTACGAGGCCATCGCCAAGGTCAAGCCGGACCTCATCGTCATCGGAGTCCCGCAGCCGGTGCTGGCCGACGTGGACGTGGAGCGGCTGAAGTCCATCGCGCCCGTCGTCGCGATCGGCCCCACCATCCCGTCCGCGTGGCGCGAGCTCTCCCAGCGCCAGTCCGACGCCGCCGGCCGCGCCGCGAACTTCGGGCAGGCCAAGGCCGCCTACGAGAAGAAGGCCGCAGAGCTGGCCGCCAAGCACAAGGACGCGCTGGCGGGGCTGAAGTTCGGCCACGTGGGCTCGTACGGGGAGGTCGCCAAGGGCACCTTCCAGCGCGAGTTCGCCGGCTCGTGGGGCACCAACATCGCCCAGGACGTCGGCGTCACCTACTACGGCCGGGTCAAGGTGAAGGGCGGCGGCAGCAAGGACGTCTCGGAGTACCCCTCGATCGAGGAGCTGACCGAGAGCCTCGGCGAGGCCGACGCGATCACGTACTCGGTGCAGCCCGACGGCACGCCCAACGAGGCCGTCAAGTACGTGCTCGACTCCGAGCTGTGGAAGAACCTGCCCGCGGTCAAGGCAGGCAGGACGTTCGCCATCCGCTACACGGAGGCGGCCACGTACGCGGCCGCGATGAAGACCCTGGACGCCGTCGACCAGGCGCTCGCGCCGCTGGGGGAGTCATGAGCATCGACCGGAGCGACCCGGGCCCCAGGGTCGCGGCCCACCACGCCACCGGGACCGGCGTGACCCGCATCCCGTACCCGATCGGGATCCGCACGGTCACGGTCGGCAGGCGGGAGCTCGTGACCCCGCGCATGCTCCGCCTCACCCTGACGGGCCCCGGCCTCGACGGCTTCCACAGCTACGTGTGCGACGACCACATCAGGGTCGTCTTCCCTGACCCCGACGGCACGCGCAGGCTCCCGGTGCCCAACGACCAGCAGATGCTGGACTGGCCCAAGCCGTTCCCGACGACGCGCAAGTACACCGTGCGCCGCTACGACGCGGCCGCGCGCGAGCTGGACCTGGACGTCGTGCTGCACGCGGGTGGCGTCGCGGCGACCTGGGCGGCCGGCGTCGAGGCCGGCGAGGAGGTGGCCGTCGCCGGGCCCCCGGGGACCAAGACGTTCCCGCCGTCGTACGGGCATTACGTGTTCGCCGTCGACTCCACCGCGCTGCCCGCCGCGGCCCGGTGGCTGGAGGAGTCGCCGTCCGGGGTCTCCGCGCACCTGGTGATCGACACCGACGACCCGGCCGAGCACGCGTACCCGCTGGACAAGCGCGACGGCGTGGAGGTGATCTGGCTCGTCCGCGACGGCGAGCGGTCGTCGCTGGCCGAGACCGTGCGGGGCCTGCGGCTGCCGGACGTGCCCACGTTCCTGTTCGCGGCAGGAGAGGCGAACGACATCAAGCCGCTGCGCTCGTGGAGCGCCGGCCGGATGGAGTCGCTGTTCACCGGCTACTGGAAGCGCGGAGTCGCCGATCTTGACGACGACTGACCGTCCCGGACGGCCGGGGACGGACGACCGCGCCGGGCCGCGCGCCTCGCGGGCCCACCGGCCGGTCGTGCTCGCCGCCTGCGTGCTGCTGCTGCTCGTCGCGGTGGTCGCGAGCCTCTGCGTGGGGGCGCAGACGATCGCGCCCGCCGAGATCTGGCGTGCGCTCACCGGCGCGGCGGGCGGCGAGGCGTACCTGATCGTGCACGACGTGCGGGGGCCGCGCACGCTCCTCGGCATCTGCGTCGGCGCGGCGCTCGGCACGGCCGGCACGCTGGTCCAGACGCTGACGCGCAACCCGCTCGCGGAGCCCGGGATCCTGGGCGTGACCGCGGGCGCCGGCTTCGCGATCAACATCGGCGGCGTGCTCGGGCTGGCGGGCGGCCAGGTGGCGCAGCTCCTGCTGGCCTCGCTCGGGGCCGCGCTGGCGGCCGTCCTGGTCCACGCGCTCGGCTCGGCCGCGCCGCTGCGCCTGGTGCTGACCGGCGTCGCGCTCAGCTCCGTGCTCGCCGGGATCTCGCTCGGCCTGCGCCTGATGCTGCCGGACGTGTTCGACCGCTACCGGTTCTGGTCGGTCGGCTCGCTGGCCGGGCACGAGCAGGTGCCGCTCACCCTGCCCGCCGTGACGATCGTGGTCGCGCTGGCGTGCGCGGCCCTGGTCGCCAGGCCGCTCGGCGCGCTCGTGCTGGGGGAGGAGGTCGCGCGGTCGCTCGGCGGGCACGTGCTGCGGACCAGGGTGATCGTGCTGGTGCTGGTCACCCTGCTCGCCGGGGCCGCCACCGCCGTCGCGGGGCCGATCGCCTTCCTGGGGCTCATGGTGCCGCACCTGGCCAGGCGCCCGGCGGGCGCGTCGATCCCGTGGCTGATGGCGTACACGATGGTGCTGGGTCCGGTGCTGCTGCTGGCCTCGGACGTCGGCGCGCGGGTGCTGCTGCCGACGGGCGAGGTGCCGGTGGCGGTGGTGACGGCGTTCGTGGGCGCGCCCGTGCTCATCTGGGCGGTACGGCGGCGCGGGCGGGTGCCGTCGTGAGCGCGCACCCGGGCTTCCCCGCAGGCCGGCACGTGGTCGTGCGCGTCGGCGCGTACTCGATCAGGGCCGGTCGCAGGACGCTGGCGGTGTCCGGCACGCTGCTGGCCGCGGCCCTGGGCCTGGCCCTGCTGGGGCTCTGCCTCGGCGGGTCGTGGACGGCGCCCGGCGACGTGCTGGCCGCGCTGGCCGGTCACGGCGGCTCGGTCGTCGTGGTGCGGGAGTGGCGCCTGCCCAGGGTGCTGGCGGCGCTGGTGTTCGGCGCGGCGCTGGGCCTGGCGGGCGCGGTCTTCCAGAGCCTGACCCGCAACCCGCTCGGCAGCCCCGACGTCGTCGGCCTGGACGCGGGCGCCTACACGGGCGCGCTGTTCGCGATCACCGTGCTGGGCGGCGGCCCCGCCTCTCTGGCGGCCGGCTCCATCGCGGGCGGCCTGCTGGCGGCGGCGGCCGTCTACGCCCTGTCGCTCGGCTCGGGGCTGGGCGGCCTGCGCCTGGTCGTGGTCGGCATCGCCGTGAACGCCATGCTGACGGCGCTCAACTCGTGGATCGTGCTGCGTGCCGACATGGAGGTGGCGCTGGCCGCCACCGGCTGGAGCGCGGGCTCGCTGAACGGCCTGGACTGGCACGAGGTCGTCCTGCCGTTCGCGGTCATCGCCGCCCTCGCCCTGCTGCTGGCCGCGCTCGCGCCCGCCATGCACCAGACGGCGCTCGGCGACGACCAGGCGCTCGCGTCGGGCGTGCGCCTGAGCCGGCTGCGGCTGCTGCTGGTGCTGGCGGGCGTCGGCTGCACGGCGACGGTGACGGCGGTGGCCGGGCCCATCGTGTTCATCGCGCTGGCCGCGCCGCAGATCGGCCGGCTGCTGACACGCGCGCCCGGCGTGGCGCTGGTCCCGGCGGCGCTGTCGGGCGCGGTGCTGCTGCTGGCCGCCGACCTGGCCGCGCAGCTCCTGCTGGCCCCGGTCGCCCTGCCCGTGGGGGTGGTGACCACCGTGATCGGCGGCTGCTACCTCGCCGCCCTGCTCGCCAGGAGGACGACCCGCCACGCCGGGTAGGGCAGCCTGCTCCTGCGGACGCGACGCCATGACGGGTGGGCGGCCTCCTCCTGCCGACGCGACGCCATGACGGGCGCGCGGCCTCCTCGCGCGGACGCGACCCGACGGCGGACGCCGCCACCCGGGAGGACGTCCTGCCTGGTGGGCGCTACGACGCTGACGCGGCCGCCGCCCGGAGCGCGGTCCGGGCGTCCATGACGGGGTCGCCGTGACCCACGCAGGCGACCTCCACGTCGAGCTCGGCGAGCCGTCGGAACGAGCGGAGCATCTCGTCGCGGTCCATGTTGAACACCCCCGGCATGACCTGCCCGTCGACGTGCGCCACGGTGTCGCCGGTGAACAGCACCCCCGCCCCCGTCACGTGGACGGCGATGCTGCCGGCGGTGTGCCCGGGGGTGGCGATCACGCGGGCTCCGCCGCCGAAGCCGATCAGGTCGCCGTCCTCCAGCTCCCGGTCCACGCGGCACGGCGGGGCCGGGGGCAGCAGGTGGGCGCCGAGGCTGCGGTGCAGCGCCCGCTCCTCGTCGGTGAAGTCCGGTGGCGGCGCGGGCACCTCGCCCCTGATCACCGGCGCCTCCACCCTGTGCGCCAGCACGGTCACGTCACCCCACGCCGCGATCGCCGCCGCGCCGCCGCAGTGGTCCTCGTGGTAGTGGGTGAGCACGACCTGGCGTACGGCGTCCGTACGCAGGCCGAGCCGGCCGATCGCCTCGGCGATCTCGTCCCCGCTGGTGGCGATGCCCGTGTCGATCAGCGTGAGCGCGCCCGCGTCGTTCCACAGGTACGCCTGCCCGAACGCCGGCCGCAGCAGGTGCAGCTCCCGGCGAATCTCCACGATCTCCACTGTTCCGCCTTCCCTCGTCGCGACGACCAGGTAACCCGGTCGCCGCCGCCCCTGTCCAACAGCGATCGGCGCCGGATTGACAACCGATCGTTGTCAGTCCACGCTCCTGAGCGTGGATGCGGACATATCAGGCATGCGGGCCTTCGTGGTGACCGCGGAAGAGCTGCACTTCGGCAGGGCCGGAGCGCGGCTGTTCATCACCCAGCAGGCGCTGTCGAAACGCATCCGCAGGCTGGAGGAGGCCCTCGGCATCGCGCTGTTCGAGCGGACCACCCGGTCCATCGAGCTGACGGCGGCCGGGCGGCGCTTCCTGCCCGGGGCGGTGGCGGCGGTGGCGGCGTTCGACCAGGCCGTCGAGGCGGTCCGCGCGGACGGCGACCCGATCCGGGTGGACGTCTACGACGAGCGGTTCACGCCGTTGCGCCTGGTACGCGAGGCCAGCGAGCGCGACCCGCGGCTGCGGGTGGAGCTGAGCATGCGGCAGGGGCTGGCGGTCGCGCTGCCGGCGCTGCGCCGGCAGGAGATCGACGCCGCCTTCGGGCGGGCGCACGACCTGCCAGGGCCGTGGCCGGAGGAGCTGGCGCACCGGCTCGTCCACCTGGAGCCGCTGGCCGCCTTCGTGCCGGAGGATCACGTGCTCGCCGGCAAGAGCGAGCTGCGTCCGGCGGACCTGCGGGCCGGTGGCATCGCGATGCCCGACCCGGCAGGCGCCACCGAGTGGCGGGGCTACCTGGAACGCCTCGCCGCCCGGCTCGGCGTCCCGCTGCGGTTCAACGCGCCCGCGATCGGCGTGCGGCATCTGGTGGAGCAGTTCCTGCGGGAGAAGAGCGCCGTGGGGCTGGGCGAGATGAGCATCGACGCCGCGGGCAGCGGCCTGCGCCGGATCCCGATCGTCGAACCGGTACCGCTGCTGCCGTGGTCGGTGGTCTGGCACCGGCGCAACCCGCGCCCGCTCCTGCGCGCGCTGCTCGCCCAGCTGCGACCCGCGCGCCCGCCCGATCCGGCCGACCCGCGGCACTGGCTTCCCGAAGCCGGCCTGCTCGGTCACGGCACGGGAAACGCACGGCGTCCGCGCTGACGTGTCCGCCGGCGGCGTCGCCGGGCTCGACCACGCCGCCGAGGGGAGGAAGCCCCGCGCCCGGGCGTCGCGTGGCCGTGCGAGTGCGCCGCGTGCCGCGCGGAGGTGGCGCCCGTCCACCTCGGCCCGGTGGCGGTCAGGCCGGGGAGAAGGTTCCCGGCGCCCTGCCGGTGGCGGTCAGGTCGGCGAGGAGCCGCAGCGCGGCCTCCGACGGCGAGCCCGGCTCGGCGTTGTAGACGGCCACGCGCTGCCCCTCGTCGTTCGGGAGGACCATATCGGTGCGACGGGGACCATCGGCAGCGCGGTCGCGCAGGCGCTGGCGGCGCGCACGACGTCGTGGGCGTGTCACGCCGCGGCCCGATGCGCACGGACCTGGACGACGCCGCCTCCATCGACGCCCTGTTCGCCGGGCTCGGCCAGGTGGACGCGGTGGTGTGCTGCGCGGCGAGCGGCGCCCTGACCCCGCTGGACACGCGGCGGGACGAGGACTACTGGCGCGGGCTCCAGGGCAAGCTCGTCGGGCAGGTGAACCTGGTCCGCAGGGCGCTCGCCCACGTCGGCGACGGCGGCTCCGTCACGATCACCAGCGGGCGCTTCGCCGAGCCGATCCGGGGGAGCTCCCTCGGGCACCTGGTCAACGCGGGTCTGGAGGCGTTCGTACGGGCCGCCGCGATCGAGATGCCCCGAGACGTCCGGCTGAACACCGTCAGCCCCGGCTGGGTCCGCGAGACCCTCCTCGCCCTCGGCATGGACCCGCCGGCGGCACCCCCGTGGCCGACGTCGCCCGCGTCTACGTGGAGGCCGTGGAGGGCCGCGCGCACGGCGCCACCCTCCTCGTCTGAGCCGCCGGGACACGCCCGCAGGCCGGGGAGCGCGTCACTCGAACAGGTGGCGGTGGGCGAGGCTCCAGGCCAGCCTGCCTCGGAGGTCGTCGAGGTGGCCCTCGGCGACCCAGTGGGCCTGGGGCTGCCGCCCGGCGGCCGCCAGGGAGCGGACCTGCTCGATGCCGTGCCGCTGCACCTCGATGACGGCGTCCACCAGGCCCGCCGCCGACGGCAGGCCGTAGGCGCCGGCGAACAGCTCCAGGCGGCGACGCCGGTCGGGAGGTGCGGGGTGACGCAGCCAGCGCAGGCATTCCGCGTCGTCGCGGAAGGGCGCCACGTACTCCAGCGCGTAGGCGACGTCGTGCAGCCGGGGCCTGGGCAGGGCGTAGTCCCAGTCGAGGATCCCGGCGGGGCGGTCGCCGCGCCAGACGACGTTCCACGGGCCGAAGTCGCCGTGGCAGATCACCTCGCCGTCGCGCGGCTCGGCCTCGCCGGTGAACCAGCTCAGCCCGGCAGGCGGGCGGAAGCCGGCGACCGCGTCGTGGTAGTCGCGCAGCAGGCGGGCGAAGGACGCCAGCCCCGCGTCGCCGACCACCCTGGCCCAGCCCTGCGGGCCGGACTCGCCCTCCAGGTAGGTGAGGATCTCCCGGCCCTGCCCGTCGATGCCCCGGACGCGCGGCGAGTACGGGAAGCCGGCCTCCTCCAGGTGCCGCAGCAGCGCGTGGACGGCCGGCGTCCACGGGTGGACGGGCCTGCGGACGGTGTCGCCGACGCGCACGATCCTGCGATGCTCGCCATCCTGCAGGATCTCCTCACGGGCCACGGCCGTGACTCTAGCCGCCGGTGCGCCGGCGCACGCACGCCGGTCTGCGGGCCGGCACCGACGCCGGCGCCCGCATCGTGGCCGGGGTGCTCACGGGCAGCCAGGATGCCGCCACCCTCGGCGCCGTTCCGCCACACCCACCTCCTGCCGGGCGTGGCGAGCATCTCCGGCCTGCTCAGCCGTCGATCAGATGGAGCCGCCGGTCGTCGACGGCCGAGCCGGAGGCCGGGACGGCCCGTGGTAGTGCGGCAGGTCGAGCGGCGGCACAGGGAAGCCACCGGCCGTCGGCTCCTCGGACAGTTGCGCGAACTCGGCGTCCACCTGTGCCTTCCTGGCCTCCTTGCGCCGCTGGTTCACGGTGTCGAACCGCATCCAGATGGCCAGCGCGGCGATCACGATGACCACGCCCAGCCCGATGCCGAGCGTCCGGTTGCCGTCGTTGACCACCACGTTGCGCACCGCGGCCACCAGCAGGATCCAGGCCAGGTTGACCGGGATCAGCACCTTCCAGCCCAGCGACATCAGCTGGTCGTAGCGCACCCGCGGCAGCGACGCGCGCACCCACACGATGAAGCAGAACGTCAGCACGAACTTGATGAAGAACCACAGCACCGGCCACCAGCCCTGGTTGGCGCCCTCCCAGAACGTGGAGATCGGCGCCGGAGCCCGCCAGCCGCCCAGGAACAGCGTCACCGCGATGCCCGAGGCGGTGAAGGTGTGCAGGTACTCGCCCATCATGATGAGCGCGAACTTCAGCGACGAGGAGTACTCGGTCTGGAACCCGCCGACCAGCTCGCCCTCGCCCTCCGGCAGGTCGAACGGGATGCGCGCGGCCTCGCCGAACATGCATACCACGTACACCAGGAAGGACGGGATGAGCAGCACCGCGAACCAGGTCTGCTCCTGCGCCTTGACGATCTCGGAGGTGGACAGCGTCCCGGCGAACAGGAAGATCGCCACGAACGACAGCCCCATCGCGATCTCGTAGGAGACCACCTGGGCCGCCGAGCGCAGCCCGCCCAGCAGCGCGTACGGCGAGCGCGACGACCACCCGGCCAGCACCACGCCGTACACCGACACCGCGCCCATGGCCAGCATGAACAGCACCGCCACCGGCAGGTCCACCAGCTGCAGCGGCGTCTCCACCCCGAACAGGTTCACCACCGGCCCGAACGGCACGATGGAGAAGGCCAGGAACGCCGGCACCACCATGATCACCGGCGCCAGCAGGTAGAGCACCTTGTCCACCGTCCGCGGGAAGATGTCCTCCTTCAGGCCCATCTTGATCGCGTCGGCGACCGACTGCAGCAGGCCGAACTTGCCGGCCCGGTTGGGGCCGTAGCGGTGCTGCATGCGCGAGATCAGCTTGCGCTCGAACCAGACCCCGAAGACGACCCCGAGCCCCAGGAAGGCGAAGAGCATCACGGCCTTGACGACGGTGATCCAGAGGGGGTCGTGGCCGAAGTCGGCGAGGGTGGGATCGGCCGCGAGAACCCCTGTCGCGAGCGCCGTCGTCCCGGTGAGCGTCATGGACGGGCACGCTAGTGCGCGAGCCGCCCGGTGTCTTGAACGAATGCGAACAGCTGCTTCGGCGTCATCCCCGCCATCGCGCGGACCTCCCGGGCGAGGTGGGGCTGGTCGGCGTAACCGCACGCGACCGCCCGGCCCAGCGTGGCCGAGGGCCGGCTCAGCGCGTGCACCGCCCGCTGGAAGCGGGCGACCCTGGCCACCGTCTTGGGCGTGAGGCCCACCACCCGGCGGAAGCCCAGCTCCAGGTAGCGGCGGCTGACGCCCAGCTCACCGGCCAGGGCCTCGATCGTGAGCCGCCCGGCCGGCCCGGGCCGCGACCTCTCCGGCTCCTGCGGCGACCTCTCCCGCTCCTGCAGCCGCCGCCAGGCGTACATGATCAGGCCGTCGGAGCCCGCGGCGGCGGTGCGTGGCGCCGCCGCCACCAGCCACCGCTCCAGCACGCCGAAGCGGGCCGCCCAGCTCGCCGGTTCCGCCAGCCGGCCGGCCAGCTCCTCGGCACGGGCGGCCCCGAGGAGGTCCGCCAGGGGCACGGTCGCGCCGGCCACCTCGCGCATGGGCGTCCCGAGCAGCGCCGACACCCCGGCAGGGGTGAGCCCGACCGCCACCCCGTGACGCCAGAGAGCACGAGGCGAGAGCGTCGCGGCGCTCCGGGGGCCGGTGACGATCGGGCCCGCGCCGGCGAAGTCGATGATCAGGGTGGCCGCGTTGAGCGGCAGCATCCTGGTGGGCGCCTCCGCTCCGCCGGGCCCGGCCCGGAAACCCGCCCATCCCAGCACGTAGGGACGCAGGTGCGGCCCTGACGCGACGGCGACGGACCGGTACGGCTCGGGGCGCGGGTTCCCCTGGAAGCGAATGGATCGACATCACCCCACCATCCTGCGGTCCGTACGCGACCCGCGGCGCGCCCACATCGGGAGCCGGTCGCCTAGAGCGCATCTTCCTGCCGTGCGGGCGGGGTGTTTGTTGCCTCGCGGCGAGTTCAGGGAACGTCGTTCCGTGCAACGTATCCGGTATGACGGCAAAGACGATGAAATCCTGCTCGTGCGGACACGGATCCTCCTGCTCGTGCTCCAGCAGCTGTAGCTGCGGCTGCAACTCCTGATCCCTGCCCGGTACGCGGGCCCGGACGCCGGCGAGCTCCGGTGGGTGGAGCACAGAGCCGTGCTCACGAACCGCAGCGCGGAGCCGGTGGGTGAGAGTGTCGATGCCGACCTCCCCGGACGTGGCGACGCCGCCACGCTCCAGCACCGGCGCCATGCCGGCGATCGTCCGGGCGAAGCACGCGTACGCGGGAGATTCCGGGTCGGCCGCCGCGGGAACCGACACGGCCACCCCGGGCACCGGGACCCGGCCTCGCGCGAGACCGTCGCGAGCCGGACACCGGCGTCCGGGGTGCGGCCGGCCTCGCGCGTGACCGCCACGAACCGGCGTCCGGCGGATGGCCTCGCGCGTGGCCGCCGGGAACCGGTCACCGGCGGGTGGCCTTGCGCGTGACCGTGGCGGGCCGGCCATCGGCGGCCGGGCGTGGGCGGCGCCATCGCCCCCTGGTGCGCAGGCGTCCCTGGCGGGATCTATCTTCGGTAGCGTGATCGACTGGTATCCGAAGGCAGAGCCGTACGACTGCGGCATGCTCCCCGTCGGCGACGGCGCCGAGATCTACTGGGAGACCTGCGGCAATCCGGCGGGCAAGCCCGCGCTGTTCCTGCACGGCGGCCCCGGCGGCGGCCTGCTTCCCGACCACCGGCGCTTCTTCGACCCGGACGCGTACCGCATCGTGCTGTTCGACCAGCGCAACTGCGGCCGCAGCCGGCCCTACGCCGGCGACCCGGAGGTCTCGCTGCGGCACAACACCACACCCCACCTGGTGGCCGACATCGAACGGCTGCGCGAGCGGCTCGCCGTCGAGCGCTGGCTGGTCTTCGGCGGGAGCTGGGGCACCACCCTCGGGCTGGCGTACGCGCAGGCACACCCCGACCGGGTCACCGAGCTCGTGCTGCGCGGCGTGTGGCTCGTCCGTCCCGGGGACGAGGCGTGGTCCTTCACGCCGTCGGGTGCTGCGCACCTGTTCCCGGCCGAGTGGGCGGCCTTCGTCGCCCCGATCCCCGCCGACGAGCGGCACGACCTCGTCGCCGCCTACGGCCGCCGCATCACCGACCCCGATCCGGCCGTGCACGTGCCCGCGGCCCGCGCCTGGATGGGCTGGGAGCTGTCCGCGAACACGCTGCTGCCGGTGACCCCGCCCGACCTCGACGACACCGCGCTGCTGGCCTTCGCCCGCATCACGCACCACTACATCGCCAACGGGGCCTTCCTGCCGGAGGAGGGCCTCCTGGCGGGCATCGACCGCATCCGGCACATCCCGGCGGTCGTCGTCAACGGCCGCTACGACGTCAAGACGCCGCCCGGCCAGGCGTGGGCACTGCACCAGGCCTGGCCGGAAGCCGAGCTGCGGATCGTCGAGGACGCCGGCCACGGCGGCTCCGAGCCGGGCATCCGCAGCCTGCTGATCCAGGCCACCGACCGCTTCCGGCCCTGAGACCTCGGCGCCCGTACGGCTACGTTGCCGGCGAGGCACCGGCTCCGCGCCGAACACGGAGCCGGCCGCCCTCCAACCACGGCCGCCCTCCAACCACGGCCGCCCTCCAATCACGGCCGCTCGCCTGCTTGCGGCTGCTCTCACCGCGAGGGACGCCCGCCCTTCGGGCCCGTCCCTTCGCCACGGCGTCCCCCTGCTCACGGGCGCCCGTTCAGGGTGCCGAGGAAGCGCTGCTCGAACGCGGCGGTGCCGGCCGCCGTGCCGTACCGGAGCGGTCCTCCCGACGGCGAGAGGAACGTGCGCCCCGCCGACGGGCCGCTCGGCACCACGTCCACGCGCCCGTACGTGAACTCCACGTGCCCGGGGCGGACGGCGCTCATCGCGGCGAGCGGGTCCCACCAGTAGAGCAGGGCCTGCTCGATCAGGGGCCGCACCTCGGGATGGGTGACGATCTCCAGCACGGTGTCGGCGGCCGGGGTGCGGTGGTCGGCGGCGAGCCGGTCCAGGAACGCGCCGGTGATCGGCACCTCGTTGGCGGCGTCCAGCGACACCATGCGTACGGCGCCCCGGCTGCCGGTGAGCACGGCCCGCGCGGCGGCGGGGTCGAGCCAGTAGTTGAACTCCTGCGTCCCGTCGAACTCGGGCGGCGTGCCGCAGCACAGGTTCCCCGGCACGTGCACGGCGCCGCCCATCGAGGTCAGCCGGGAGGCGGAGGAGGGCAGGGCGGCGGCCAGGTTGGTGAGCGGGCCGGTGGCGATGATCTGGGTGGAGGGGTCGGCCCGCAGCAACTTCCTGATCAGGTCGGGCGCGCGGACCGCTGACGGCGTCTCGTCGCCCGCGCAGCCGGGGGTGGCGGACGTCAGCACCCGGTCGAAGAGCCGGCGCAGGTCGGCGGGGAAGGAGTTCGGCCCGGTGGCGGAGCCGTCGGCGATCCGCACGCCGCTCAGGCCGAGCCGCTCTGCCAGGCACCTGGCGTGCCGGATCGCCCGGCCGGGTAAGCCGGCGCCGCTGTTCGTCACGGTGATGGCGCGCAGCTCGATGCGGCCTGCCCGGTGCTCCTGGGCGAGGTAGGCCATAGTGGCGGCGTCGTCGAAGTCCATGTCGGTGTCGAAGACGACGGCGGGGGGACGGGCGTGGGCGGCGGTCGCGGGGAGCACGGCCAGGGCCAGGAGGAGAGCGAGCAGGAATCTTTTCATGAGGTTCCCGGAATGTGTGGGGTTGATCGGTACGGGCTCCAGTCAAACCCGGAGCTGTTTCATTTCGCACTCATCTCCTCCCGATTGCACGACCTGGACGTCACCTGTCAAACTGGTGATGTGAACCATGTCTTCCTGTGCGGCAACCCCGCGCTCGACTTCGCCTGCACCCTGCGCGCCCGCCGTACGGCGCGCTTCGAGACGCTGGACGCCCCCGCCACGCTCGACTCCTGGTACGTGGAGTGCGGCCTCGTCAACGCGGCGCCCGCCTGCCAGGAGGGGGACCTCGCGCGGGCCGTGGAGGTGCGGGAGGCCATCTACGCGCTGGTCACCGCCCGGCTCGCGGGCGACGGCTACGACGAGCAGGCGCTCGCGCTGGTGAACGAGGCGGCCCGCACGCCGCCCGCGACGCCCCGGCTCACCGCCGCCGGCCGGTGGACGGAGGCGACTCCTGAGCAGGCGCTGTCCACGGTGGCGCGGCACGCCATCGAGCTGCTCAGCGGGCCGGACGTGCCGCTGATGAAGGAGTGCGCCAACCCGGAGTGCACCAAGGTCTTCATCGACCGGTCGCGGGGCGGGCGGCGGGAGTGGTGCGGCATGGAGTCGTGCGGTAACAAGGTCAAGGCGGCGGCGTACCGGGCCCGCAAGAAGCAGGCGGCCACGGCGCGCTGACGCGGCTCGCGAGCGGCGGAACGGCCCACAAAGCCGGATTTATCCCGCTAAGGTGCATGGGTCCGTCCCGGCTGTCACAGGAGTCACGCCGCTCATGCCCCGTGCCGAACCGCTCCGCCCGGATGACCCCGAGGCGATCGCCGCCTACCGGATCGTCGGGCGGCTCGGCGAGGGCGGCCAGGGTGTCGTCTACCTCGCGCAGGCGCCGGACGGGCGGCCCGTCGCCGTCAAGGTGCTGCGGGAGTCCGCGCGCGGTGACGAGCGGTTCGCCAGGGAGATCGCGGCGGCGCGGCGGGTGGAGCCGTTCTGCGTCGCGCAGGTGCTCGACGCGTCGCTGGGCGGGCGGCCGTACATCGTCAGCGAGTACGTCGAAGGGCCCTCGCTCCAGCAGGCCGGCCGTCACCACGGCGCCGACCTGCAACGGCTGGCCGTCAGCACCGCCACGGCGCTGGCCGCCATCCACCAGGCGGGCATCGTGCACCGCGACTTCAAGCCCGCCAACGTGCTGCTCGGCCGGGACGGGCCGCGCGTCATCGACTTCGGCATCGCCCGCGCCGCCGACTCCGCGCTCACCGTCACCAGCGGCATCGTCGGCACGCCCGCGTACATGGCGCCCGAGCAGCTCGCGGGCGCGTACGTCGGCCCGGCGGCGGACGTGTTCGCCTGGGCCTCGGTCATGGTGTTCGCCGGCACGGGCAGGCCGCCGTTCGGCGACGACTCGCTGCCCGCGGTCATCAACCGCATCCTCAACCACGAGCCGTTCCTGGGCGACCTGCCGGAGCCGCTGCGCCCGATCGTGCACGCCTGCCTCGCCAAGGACCCGGCCGCCCGCCCAGGCATGCAGGACGTGCTGTTACGCCTCCTCGGCGGGAGCCACCCGGCCCACCCGGCCGCCCCCGTCCCAGGCCATCACGGCCTTACGGGAGGCGGTGAGCCGGTCGCGCCAGGCCCGGGCGGTCACCACGCCGTACCGGGTGGCGGGTGGCAGGCCGTCCCGCACTTCCCGCCGCCCCCCGGCCCCGGGCCCGCTCACCCGGCGGGCACGTTGCCGCCGCGCCGCCCGAAGCGGCGCCTGCCCGTGATCGCCGCGCTCTCGGGAGCGCTGGCCGCGTGCCTGGTGGCCGGGGTCGCCGTGTGGAACGCGCGCTCGGACGAGGACCCCGTCCAGCCCGTGCTGGCCGCCGACTCCGGCGAGCCGTCCCCTTCGCCCTCCAGGAGCAGGAAGCGGGCCCGCACCCCGTCGCCATCCAGCTCCAGGAGCACCCCCGAGAGCACGCCGTCTCCCACCGTCAGGACCACCCGCCCCCGCCCCACCCCGTCCCAGGCGCGCACGACCGCCCGCCCCACCCCGTCGAACCGGCCGACGACCACCCGCCCGTCACCCACCGCGAGCAGGACCAAGGCAGCCGCGGCCGCCTCCTTCAGCCTCTCCTACGTACGGGTCGCCGGCAGCTCCAAGATCAACACCGAGGGTGTCACCTGCTACACGGGCACGCTGGGCTTCGGCGTCGGCCTGGACGCGAGCCGGGAGGGCGCCCCGTTCTCCTACCAGTGGATCGTGGACGGCCAGGTGATCGAGAGCGGCTCCAGAAGGATCCCGTCCTACGGCAAGAGCGACTACTTCGGCTCGAAGAAGCAGATCACCCCCGAGCTGGGCTCCACCCACACGGTCGTCTTCCAGCTCACCTCCCCGGTACGCAAGAGCAAGTCGACGAGCTGGACCATGTGCTGACAGACCCGGGGCTCACCCGGCGGCGCCGCGCATCTCCGCCTCGATGTCGCGCGCGGTCACGGCCAGCGCGCCGACCAGGGCGGGCAGCCGGTCCCGCGAGAACCGCGTGGTGGGCATCGACACCGTCACGGCCGCCTGCGCCGTGCCGTCCTCGCCGCGCACGGCCCGGCCGACGGCGGTGACGCCCGCCTCGGTCCTGCCCGCGTTGATGGCGAAGCCGCGCTCGCGCGTCGTGCGCAGCTCGCGGCGCAGTGCCACCAGGTTGGGCCGCTGGTCGGGCCGGTCGGCCCACTTGTCCTCGCTGTAGAGCAGGTCGAGCCGCTCGGGCGGCAGGTCGGCGAGGATGACCTTGCCGCCGGAGGCCAGGTGGGCGGGGAAGACCATGCCTTCGCGGTTGCCCACCCGCAGCGCCTGGTCGCACTCCACCGTGCCGATGAACCGTACGTGATCACCGGAAAGGATCACCAGGTTGGCACTCTCACGGACCCGCTCGACCAGCGCCGACAGGTGCGGCATGGCGGTCGCGCGCAGCCGCGAGGTGTGGGACAGGGAACCGGCGCCCAGCGAGAGGACGGGCCCGGCCGCGTACCGGCGGTCCTCGGACTGCACCGCGAAATCCCGGTACACCAGCATGGCCAGCAGCCGGTGCGCGGTGGACGGCGCCACGCCGAGCCGCTCGGCGGCCTCACCGACGCCGAGCGGGCCCTCCACCTGGAGCATCACCGCGAGTTGAAGGGCGAGGTCGACGCTGCGGATGGCGTAGTTCGGCGGATTCTTCACAGCAGAATGTCCTGTTCTTCTGGGACGCCCAGGCTACAAGCTGGCACCACAGCATCGAGCCGCACGCCGACGCCGTGTCATCGACGAAGGAGCCAGCATGACCCAGACCGCGAACCAGCCCGTGCGCCTCGCCGTGGTCGACGCCCCGGACCAGCCGCCGCCGTCGCCCGCGCTGGAAGAGCTGTACCGCGGCTTCGAGCAGGAGCTGCTGATCCCGCTCTGGACCGAGATCGGCGACCTGATGCCGCCGCACCCGCGCGCCAAGGCGGTCCCGCACCTGTGGCGCTGGCAGAGCCTGCTGGCCCTGGCGGACCGGGCCGGCCACCTGGTGCCGGTCGGCCGCGGCGGGGAACGGCGGGCGATCGCGCTGGCGAACCCGTCACTCGGCGGCCGGCCGTTCGCCACGCCGACGTTGTGGGCGGCGATCCAGTACCTGATGCCGGGCGAGGACGCCCCAGAGCACCGGCACACCCAGCACGCGTTCCGGTTCGTCGTCGAGGGCGAGGGCGTGTGGACCGTCGTCGGGCGCGACCCGGTGCCGATGCGGCGCGGCGACTTCCTGCCCCAGGTGGGCTGGAACTGGCACGCCCACCACAACGGCGCCGCCGGGCCGATGGCCTGGATCGACGGTCTGGACATCCCGTTCCAGTACGCCGTGGACGCGCAGTTCTTCGAGTTCGGCCGCGACCGGATCTCCGAGGCCGAGCGCATCACCCCGGACCGCTCCCGCTCCGAGCGCCTGTGGGGGCACCCGGGCCTGCGCCCCGTCTCCGCGCCCGGCCCGCAGCCCGGCACCCCGCTGCTGGCCTACCGCTGGGCCGACACGGACCGCGCACTGTCCGACCAGCTCGACCTGGAGGCGGAGGGGTACGCCGGCACGGTCGAGCCCGGCCACGCCGCCGTCCGCTACACCAACCCCACCACCGGCGGCGACGTGCTGCCGACCATCCGGGCGGAGATGCACAGGATTCGCGCCGGCGCCGAGACCGCGCCCCGCCGCGAGGCCGGCTCCTCGGTCTACCAGGTCTTCGACGGCAGCGGGCGCGTCACGGTCGGCGACACCTCGTGGTCGGTGACGCGCGGCGACCTGTTCGTCGTCCCGTCCTGGCTGCCGTTCTCGGCCAGATCCGACGCCTCGGCCTCCGACTCCGACTCGGGCGCCCTCGATCTGTTCAGGTTCAGCGACGGGCCGGTCTTCGAGGCGCTCCACCTCGACCGCGTCGCCGTGGAAGGAAGGAACGCATGAAGCTCGCCACCATCCGGACCGCCGACGGCCGTACCAGGGCCGTGCGCGTGGACGGGGACACCCTCGTCGACCTCGGCCTCGCCGACGTGGGCGAGCTGCTGGCCCGGCCAGGCTGGGCCGAGCACGCCGCACGGGCGGACGGCGGCGCCGTCGAGAGCGCCGGGTTCGCGCCCGTCGTCCCCCGGCCCGGCAAGATCATCTGCATCGGGTTGAACTACCGCAGGCACATCCTGGAGATGGGCCGGGAGCTGCCGCAGTACCCGACGCTGTTCGCCAAGTACCCCGAGGCGCTCGTCGGCGCCTACGACGAGATCCTGCTGCCGCCCGAGTCCGAGCAGGTGGACTGGGAGGCCGAGCTGGCCGTCGTCATCGGCAGGCGGGTACGCCGGGCCACCGAGGCCGAGGCGGACGCGGCCATCGCCGGGTTCGCCGTGCTCAACGACGTCACCATGCGCGACTGGCAGTACCGCTCCCCGGTCTGGCTGCAGGGCAAGACCTGGGAGGCCAGCACGCCGTTCGGCCCGTACCTGGTCACGCCCGGCGACCTGCCCGGCGGCACCCGCCCCTCGCTCACCCTGACCGGATGGGTGGACGGCGAGGTGGTGCAGCAGGCCGACACCGCGGACCTGGTCTTCGACCCCGTCGCGCTGGTCCGGTACGTCTCCACGATCCTCACCCTCGACCCGGGCGACGTCATCGCGACGGGCACGCCCGGCGGGGTGGGGCACGCCCGCAAGCCCGCCCGCTACCTCGCGGACGGCAGCGTCCTGGCCACCGAGATCACCGGCCTGGGCCGCTCGGAGTCGAGGGCCGTGGCGGAGCCGGTCGCAGAAGCCGCCACCGGCCCCGCCCCTGCGCCTGCCTCCGGGCATACGGCCTGATGGCGGCCCAGCGGAGCCTGGCCGGCAGCCTGCGCTGGATGGCCGAGGGCACCGACACGTTCTTCGAGGCGCTGGCCGGACTGCCCGACGACCGGCTGGACGTGCCGACGGCGCTGACCGGCTGGACGGGCAGGCACCTGCTCGCCCACGTCGCCGCCAACGCCGACGCACTGGGCAACCTGGCGCACTGGGCGCGTACGGGCGAGGAACGGCCGATGTACGCCTCGTTCGCGCAGCGCGACGCCGACATCCAGGCCGGCGCCCTGCGCTCCGCGGCCGAGCTGCGCTCCTGGGCCGCGAGCTCCGCGGAGCTCCTCGACCGGCGGCTGTCCGAGCTGGACGAGCGCCGGTGGAGCCACCCGGTCCGCACCGCCCAGGGCCGCACCGTCCCCGCGGCCGAGATCCCGTGGATGCGCGCCAGGGAGATCATGGTGCACGCCGTCGACCTCGGCGCCGGGGTGGGCTTCGGCGACCTGCCCGCCGACTTCCTGGCCGCCCTGATCGACGACATCACCGCCAAGCGGTCCGGCGCGGGCGACGGCCCCGCGCTCGCCCTCACGGCGACCGGCCACGGCGGCACGTGGACCGTCTCAGGCACCGGCGATCCCGCGGACGTCACCGGCACCCTCGCCGAACTGGCGGCCTACCTCTCCGGCCGCGCGGCCGGCCCCGGCGACCGGCCCGCGCCCGCCCTGCCGCGGTGGCTGTGAAAAGCACCCCCCAGGCAGCGCACGCCAGGCAGCCCACGCCACGCAGCGCAACGATGGAAGGAGCCCCTCAGGTGACCAGTGACGACGTCGATGTGGTCGTCGTGGGCGGCGGCATCGGCGGCCTGTCCAACGCCCTCGCGCTCAGCCGCAAGGGCCTGCGGGTGCGGGTGCTGGAGCGGGCGCAGGAGTTCGGCGAGGTCGGCGCCGGCCTGCAGATCGCTCCCAACTGCACCCGCATCCTCGACCGCTGGGGCCTGCTCGCCGAGATCACCTCGCTCGGCGTGCTCCCGGAGAACATCGTCATGAAGGACGCCGTCGACGGCAGCGTCCTGACCAGGCTCGACCTGCGCGACGTGGAGCGGCGCTACGGCTTCCCGTACATGGTGATCCACCGCAGCGACCTGCACGGCACGCTGCTGCGCGCCTGCCGGGAGGCGGGGGTGGACCTGGTCACCGACGTGGCGGTGACGGGGTACGAGCAGGCCCCGGGCGGCGCGGTCGCCGTGCACGACGGGGGCGGGGAGTGCGGCACGGTGGTGATCGCGGCGGACGGCCTGCACTCGGTGGCCCGCCGGATCCTGAGCGACGACGAGCCGGTCAACTCCGCCTACGTCGCCTACCGGGGTGCCGTGCCGTTCGACCGGGTCGCCGGCCTCGACGTGCACGCCAAGGACGTGGTCGTCTACGTCGGCCCCCGCTGCCACTTCGTGCAGTACCCCCTGCGCCAGGGCGAGATGTTCAACCAGGTCGCGGTGTTCGAGTCGCGCAGGGCGCTGGCAGGCGAGGCGGACTGGGGCACGCCCGACGAGCTCGACGCGGCCTTCGAGGGCACCTGCGGGCAGGTGCGGGCCGGGCTGCCGCTGATGTGGCGCGACCGCTGGTGGCGGATGTTCGACCGCGACCCGATCATGAACTGGGTCAGCGGCAGGATCGTCCTCACCGGGGACGCGGCGCACCCGCCGCTGCAGTACCTGGCGCAGGGCGCGGTCATGGCCATCGAGGACGCCTGGGTGCTGTCCGAGCACGTGGCGAGCGGCGGGGGCGACTGGGACGCCGCGCTGGCGGCGTACAACGCGGTCCGCACCGAGCACTGCCGCCGCGTGCTGACCACCGCGCGCGCGTGGGGCGAGCTGTGGCACCACGACGGCGACAAGCGGCTGTGGCGCAACGGCGTGCTGCGCGGGCGCGACGTCCACGACTACACCTACGTGGACTGGCTCTTCGGGCCGACCGCGCTCACTCCCGAGCAGGAGCCGCCCATGTTCCCGGCGGGCTGAGCGGGAGCCGGGGCGAGCGTGTCATAGTGAGTCATGAGCCAGCAAGCGCCGCCCGTGAAGGACATCTCCGCCGAGCAGGCCGCCCGCGAGCAGGCTCTGGTCCGGCAGGTGCTGGCGGCCTTCGACGGCACGCCGTCGCCCCGGCTCAAGCAGCTCCTCCAGGCTCTGGCCGGGCACCTGCACGCCTTCGTCCGTGAGACCCGGCTGACCACGCGGGAGTGGGAGGCGGCGATCGGCTTCCTCACCGCGTGCGGGCACATCACCGACGACCGGCGGCAGGAGTTCGTCCTGCTGTCCGACGTGCTCGGCCTGTCGATGCAGACGATCGCGGTCAACAACGAGGCGCGCGGCGACGCGACCGAGGCGACCGTGCTCGGGCCGTTCTTCGTGGAGGGCTCGCCGGAGATCCCGATCGGCGGCGACATGTCCGGCGGCGCCCCCGGCGAGCCGTGCTGGGTGGAGGGCGCCGTCAGGGACAGCGCGGGCGAGCCCGTCCCGCATGCCAGGATCGAGGTGTGGGAGGCCGACGCCGACGGCCGCTACGACGTCCAGTACGGCGACGACCGGACCGCGGGCCGCGCCCACCTCCACAGCGACGACCAGGGACGCTTCGCCTTCTGGGCCGTCACCCCGACGCCGTACCCGATCCCGTCGGACGGCCCGGTCGGCGACCTGCTGCGGGCCACGGGGCGCTCGCCGATGCGCGCCTCCCACCTGCACTTCATGGTCTCCGCCGGCGGGCTGCGCACGCTGGTGACGCACATCTTCGTCCGCGGCTGCGCCTACCTGGAGCGCGACAGCGTCTTCGGCGTCAAGGAGTCGCTGATCAGGGACTTCGCCAGGCAGGAGGCCGGCACGCCCGCCCCCGGCGGCCGGGAGGTCACCGGCCCGTGGACGCGCGTGCGCTTCGACATCGTCCTGGCCCCCGATCAGGAGGCCGAGGACGTGGGCCGCGCGGAGCGGCGGTGACCGGCTAGCGGGCCGCCCGTACGTCGGCGTCGATCGGCTCGCCGTTGGCCAGCGCGGTGAACAGCCTGTCCCACAGCGGCATGACGACGTGCGGGGTGTAGTCGTAGGCCGTCTCGGCCGCGGCGGCGCCCAGGCGCACCCGCAGCTCGCGATCGCCCATCGCCCGGCCGAGCGCCTCGGTCAGCGCGGGCACGTTGCGCGGCGGCACCAGCAGCCCGTCCTTGCCGGGCGTCAGCACGTCGGCGGGCCCGGTCGGGCAGTCGAAGGCGACGACCGGCAGGGCGTGGCCCATGGCCTCGATCATGGCCATCGGCAGCCCCTCGATCCGGGAGCTGAGCGCGTAGACCGACGCCTTGGCCAGCTCCTCGTGGATGCGGTTGCTGCGGCCCATCAGCCGGATCCTGTCGCCCGCGCCGGCCTCGTCGATGCGCTTTTGCAGCCGCTCCTTCGACGGCCCGGTGCCGAAGATGCGCAGCTTCCACTCCGGGTGCTCCTCCGCGGTGGCGGCGAAGGCCGGGATGAGCATGTCGAAGCCCTTCTGCGGCACCAGCCTTCCCACGGCGATCACGATCGGGTTGCTCTGGTCGGAGTGCTTGCGCTCCTCCATGTGCACCGCGTTGGGGATGCGCACCACCGGCGTGCTCTTGAGCACCTTGCGGTATTCGCGGCGGCTGGTCTCGGTCAGCACGGCGATCGCGTCGAAGTTGCCGTAGTGGCGGACGATCTGCTCGCGGACCCGCTCGTGGTAGGAGGCCAGGTTCATGTGCTCCTGGGCGACGCGGATCACGCTGGAGGAGGCGCGGCGGGCCGCGATCAGGTTGAGCGCGGGGCGGGTGGTGACCAGGATGCCGTCACGCAGGCCGGAGACGTAGTCGATGACCGCGGCCTCGACACGCTCGGTGAAGTACTCCGCCGCGAACTCCCCGTACGGGACGATCTTGCCGCGGGCCCGGCGCCAGACCTTGCGCGCCAGGGAGTCGGCGGCGATGCCGTCGCGCTGGTCCACCAGCGCCGAGAGCCGCACCAGCGGGTCGATGGCGAACTGCAGCTCGTTCCTGCGCCGGACCACGCTGACGATCTCGACGTCGTGGCCGGCCGCGGCCATGGCGTTGGCCTGGTTGACGACGGTGCGGATGGTGCCGCCCATGCCGTAGGCGTGCAGCAGCATGTAACGGATCTTCATGTCAGGTACTCCCAGGTCCTGCACATGTCCTTCAGCACATCAGGGATCTGGTCGGGGCGCGGCAGGTCGCGACCGCGTTGTACCGTTCCTGAGCGGATCTTGTCCTTCCAGTCCCCCAGGCCCTTGGTCACCACGTCGGGAGTGCCGTAGGAGAGCAGCTCGGGCGCCCAGGGCACCTCCAGGAACTCGCAGATGCCGCGCCCGATGCCCTCGGGGTCCGCGGTCAGCTCCTCGTAGCGGACGGTCAGCCCCGGCAGGGCCTTGCGCGCGCGCTGCACGGCCTTCATGTACCGCAGCGCGTCCGCGGCGGCCTCGTCGGGGGTGCGCTTGCCCGGGCTGGCCTCGTACCAGGAGCTGGCGATCGAGGCGGGATGGCGCAGCAGGAACACGAACCGCGCGTCCGGCCAGCACGTGGACAGCCGCTCGTAGGCGAACGCGTTCGCCGGCGTCTTCTCGACGATGAACCGCTTGCCGCTGCGCAGCAGCTCCCGGTGGAGCACCCGGTCCCACAGCAGATGCTCCAGATCGGCCTTGTTGTGGCCGAGTGCCTCCATGGCCCTTTCCGCCAGCGAGGTGTCGAATTCCACTCTCAACCGGCGTACGTGCAGCTCGTGCGGAGCATGCAGGTCCGGGTGAGCGTTGAGCATCGCCCGCAGCAGCGTCGAGCCCGATCGGACCGGCGAGATGATGAACACCGGCGCCTGCACGAGGCGATCGGTCTTCGGATCCGCCGGCGGCCTGAAAGGCGTTTCCGGTCGTTTGACCGGGGCCTTTTCCGTGGCCGTCGTCGTAGCCGCTTGCCCTGCTTTACCTACTCGGTTGAACTGGAATCCTGTGTACCTCGCCAGCGCCCCGTTGATAGTGCGCTGCCACTTCATGCCCCGGAGAGTACCCGGCCTACCTGGAAATTGCCTGAAGAAGAACGGCTCTTTAACGCGGCACCACGGGCAGGGTGATGAAGGAGTCAGGGAAAACGCGCTGATTCTGAACGACGAGATCCGCCTCCGTGGCCAGGGCGGCGGGCCGGCCGGTACCGGGGTTACGGTCGAAGCGGGGGAAGTTCGAGCTGGAGATCTCCACCCGGATGCGGTGGCCCGCCTTGAAGACCTGGCTGGTGGCGACCAGATCGATGGTGTACGTCCCGGACGGCGTGGCGGTGCGGACGATGCCGTCGATCACGCTCATCGCCCGCCCGTCC
Organism: Nonomuraea sp. GTA35; assembly: GCF_041950525.1. NCBI lineage: Bacteria > Bacillati > Actinomycetota > Actinomycetes > Streptosporangiales > Streptosporangiaceae > Nonomuraea > Nonomuraea sp. GTA35. The sequence continues at coordinate 53,688 of NZ_JBGNUV010000017.1, forward strand.
GGGTACACGTTCACCAGCTTGGCCGTCCAGTCGGTGGCGGCGGCCGAGGTCTCGGCGCGCAGCGTCACCGACACGGGCCCCGTCACCTCCACGTCGGAGCCCAGCACGTCGGTGGTGTAGCAGAGCACGTCGGCGCGGCGCTCCACGTCGCGCTGGTCCTGCGGGCCCACGTTCGTGGGGTCGGCCAGCAGGGTCGGGCCGCCGGTGGTGGGCACCGGGTCGCGCGGGTCGAAGGTGAAGGCGCGCGGCTCGGCGCAGGCGGGCGGCTCGGGGGAGAGCAGGCCGTCGGCGTGCAGGTGGTAGCGGGTGTCCACGGCACGGGCGAGCGGCCAGGACTCCTCGTCCCGCCACACGTCGTCGCCCATCACGAAGATCTTCACGGCCGGCCCGGTGTCGAGCCCCCGCAGGAACGCGAGCTGCCGCTGCTCCAGCTGGATCGCCTGCGCCGAGGCGGCGAACCCGAAGTCCAGCCGCCCGGTGCCGGACGAGGCGGAGGTCAGGTGCGACCAGGGGCCGATGACCAGCGGGCCGCCCAGCCGGCGATGGTTCTCCAGCGTGCCGGACAGGAACAGGTCGAACCAGCCGGCCACGTGCATGACCGGCGCCTCGATGCGGTCGTGCCGCAACGTCTCGGCCAGGCCCTGCCAGAACGCGTCGCGCTCGGGGTGGGAGATCCAGTCGTGCCACCACGGGATGCCCCGCACCGCGTCCAGCGGCAGCGTCCGCACGGCCGTCGCCTGGCCGGTCATGGCCGGCAGCAGCTCGCCGAACGCCGCGCCGACGTCCTCGCCGGCCTCGGCGGCGTGCATCAGCCCGAGCGCCGCCTGCATCGCGCCCCAGTTGAGCGCCGAGCCCAGGGCCAGCGCCCCGCCGTGGTACTTCAGGCCGTCGTGGAAGTCGTGCGGCGTCATGGCGGCGTACACCGCCTTCAGGCCCGGCGGGCGGGTGGCCGCGGCCTGCAGGGCACAGCCGGCCAGGTACGACATGCCGGTCATCACGACCTCGCCGTTCGACCACGGCTGGGCGGTGATCCAGGCGATCGTGTCGTACCCGTCGTCGCCCTCGTCCAGCCACGGCCGGAACTCGCCGTCGCTGCTCCCGCGCCCGCGGCAGTGCTGCAGCACCACCGCGAAGCCCGCCTCCAGCGCCGCGGTCAGCGGGATCATCCGGAACGCCCCCTCGCCGTACGGGCTGCGCGCCAGCAGCGTCGGGAACGGCCCGCCCGCCGCCCGCCGGTGCACCGTGCCGCGCAGCACGGTGCCGTCACGCATCGGCATCGGGGTGTCGTAGTCGGCGGTGACGGGCATGGGCGAGCGGTCGAGCTTCGGCATCGGGGCCTCCGGCGTCGGTCAGGTCAGGGCGCAGGCGTCGTGGCGCACGGCGGAGATCGCGCTGACGGCCGCGGGGGAGCAGGCCGTGCGGGAGGCGTTCGCCGAGCAGGCGCGGCGGGAGGGGGAGTGGTTCGCGCCGCTGGACGAGGCCGAGCGGGCGCGGCTGACCGGGTTGCTCACCCGCATCCTGCGGGAACGCCCGGCGATGGGCGTCACACGGTGCAGCTGACCGCGAACCAGACGAGCTTGCCGTTGTCCGCCTTCGCCACGCCCCACTCCTCGGCGATGGCCCCGACGATCTGCAGGCCCCTGCCCGAGAGGGCGTCCACGCCGGGGGAGCGCTGGAGGGGCACGCCGTCACCCGGGTCGAACACCTCGCCGTACAACCGGCCCGCGCGCTCCTCCAGCCGCAGGGTGTAGGCGGAGCCGCCGTGCCGGACGACGTTGGTGACGAGCTCGCTGACGATGAGCAGGCAGTCGTCGGTGACGTGGGCCAGGCCCCAGCGGTCGAGCTCGGCCCGGACCAGGGATCGGGTCTCGGCGACACCGGAGGGAGCGGACGGCAGCAGGTACTCCACCGCGCGGGCCTGCGGGGCGGCCAGGGATCCGCCGGACGGGGCCAGGTGGGGGGCCATACGCATCACGTCTCTCGGGTTTTGGGAGCGCTCCCATACCCACGATAAGCGTTCGTCTTCACTTTTGTGAATGCGTGGCGGAGAAGTTTCCTCAGGGGATGCGGGCCAGGGCGCCGTAGTTGCCCGACGAGCTGGGCTCCTCGCGGCAGGCGTGGTCGCCGTCGCCTGGACGCCACTCCGGCACCCAGACCAGCCCGGGCGGCACCAGGTCGAGCCCTTCCAGCAGAGCGGCGACCTCGTCCCTGGAGCGGATCGCCAGGTGCGGCAGGGTCATCGCGAGCAGGTCGCGGATGGCCGGCAGCAGCTCCGGCGGGACGCCGTCGAACGTGGTGTGCAGCAGGCCGAGGAAGCTGCCGCCCGGCGCCGTGTGCCGCAGCCGCTTGACGAGGTAGTGGGCGTACTCGTCGTCGTGCAGGCTGTAGGTCGACAGCAGCAGCACGGCCACGGGCCGGTCCCAGTCGATGAACGTCCTGACCACGTGGTCCCGGAGCACCTCGTCGATCTCGCGGATGTCGCCCTCCACCACCCGCACCAGGTCCGTGAACGGCTCGATGGTGGCCTGCGCCATGGTGACCACCATCGGGTTGTTCTCGACGTACAGCACGCGCGGGGCGGCCCCGCAGGCCTGGCGGGCCGCGTCGTGCAATCCGTTGCCGGCGGAGGGGCCGCTGGGAATGCCGCTGCCCACGATCAGATATTGATCCACGCCTTCGGCGGACAAATGGCGGATCATCCGGGTGAGGAATTCGAGTACCGCGCGGGCCGCCGTGGTCAGGGCGGGGGCAGCTTGATCGAAATGGCGAACGGTGTCCCTGTCGGCCAGGAAATGGTTCTTCCCGCCTGCCGCCGCGTCGAAGATGCGCGTGATCCTGGCCTGCGTCGTCTCGAGGCTGGCCAAGTTGCGGACGGCGCGCTGGTGCATGAGCGTTGCCCCTTTCCCTCGCCGCTACCGTCATTCCGGTAAGCGATCTTCGGACCTCACTCGATGACTCGAACCATATGTTCCAACAATTCCAGTCAATGACAACACGCTAGACCGGTTGTCTTGGATATGTTTGGCCGCTGCATCGTTGTGGCAAGGCACCTCTGCCGGGCGGGACATACCCGGCAGAGGGTGGTGTGACTCCTGCGTCAGTCGGTACCGGTCTCGATCGCCGCCTGGTCGAGCAGCTGGTCGTCCTCCGGCACCTCGACGTTCTCGCCGCGCGAGGCGATCGCCTCGGCGCCGCCCTGCGGCATCGCGCCGATCAGGCCGGTCGCGGCGACCTGCGGGGTGCCCAGCAGCGTCTGGTGCCCGACCATGCCGAGCCCGGCGTACTGCTCCAGCTTGGCGCGCGAGTCGGCGATGTCGAGGTTGCGCATGGTGAGCTGGCCGATGCGGTCGAGCGGGCCGAACGCGGAGTCCTCGGTGCGCTCCATCGACAGCTTGTCGGGGTGGTAGCTGAACGCCGGGCCCGTCGTGTCGAGGACCGAGTAGTCCTCGCCGCGCCGCAGCCGCAGCGTCACCTCGCCGGTGATCGCCATGCCGACCCAGCGCTGCAGCGACTCGCGCAGCATCAGCGACTGCGGGTCCAGCCAGCGGCCCTCGTAGAGCAGCCGGCCCAGCTTCCTGCCCTCGATGTGGTAGCTCGCCAGGGTGTCCTCGTTGTGGATGGCGTTGACCAGCCGCTCGTAGGCGGCGTGGAGCAGCGCCATGCCGGGCGCCTCGTAGATGCCCCGGCTCTTGGCCTCGATGACGCGGTTCTCGATCTGGTCGGACATGCCGAGCCCGTGGCGGCCGCCGATGGCGTTGGCCTCCAGCACCAGATCGACGGCCGAGGCGAACTCCTTGCCGTTGATCGTCACCGGCCGGCCCCGCTCGAACCCGATCGTGACGTCCTCGGCCGGGATCTCGACCTCGGGGTCCCAGAACCGCACTCCCATGATCGGCTCGACGATCTCGATGCCGGCGTCCAGGTGCTCGAGCCTCTTGGCCTCGTGGGTGGCGCCCCAGATGTTCGCGTCGGTGGAGTAGGCCTTCTCCGTGCTGGCCCGGTAGGGCAGGTCGCGGGCGAGCAGCCACTCCGACATCTCCTTGCGCCCGCCGAGCTCGCTGACGAAGTCGGCGTCCAGCCACGGCTTGTAGATGCGCAGGGACGGGTTGGCGAGCAGGCCGTAACGGTAGAACCGCTCGATGTCGTTGCCCTTGAAGGTGGAGCCGTCTCCCCAGATCAGCACGCCGTCGTCGAGCATCGCGCGCACCAGCAGGGTGCCGGTGACGGCGCGGCCGAGCGGGGTCGTGTTGAAGTAGGTGCGGCCGCCGGAGCGGATGTGGAACGCCCCGCAGGCCAGCGCCGCCAGACCCTCCTCCACGAGGGCCTCCCGGCAGTCGACCAGCCGGGCGATCTCCGCGCCGTACGCCGTCGCGCGGCCCGGCACCGAGGCGATGTCGGGCTCGTCGTACTGGCCGATGTCGGCGGTGTAGGTGCAGGGCACCGCACCCTTCTCGCGCATCCACGCGACCGCCACGGAGGTGTCGAGGCCGCCGGAGAAGGCGATCCCGACCCGTTCGCCTACAGGGAGAGAGGTGAGCATCTTGGACACGAGTAGAAGTATATACACATGAATGCATGACCATTCAATGTGTGCCTCCCAACGGCGCGTCGCCCGCCGCCCTCCAGGGCGCGGCAGCACGCGAACCGGTCGCCTGACTCGCCGGTCCTGGCCGTCGTGCCCAGGAGCCGCCCATCGCCTGGTGACCTTCGCCGCGAGCGCCGCTAGGGTGCTCACGTGCGTCAAGGGGAAGGTCCCGTGAGCGGCGGGTCGCGGCTGGTCGAGCGCGTGCGCGGGCTGGCCGCCGGGGACGGGCGGGTGCTGATCGGCATCGCGGGCTGCCCGGGCGCGGGCAAGTCGACGCTGGCGGGCTGGCTGGCCACGGCGCTCACCACGGCGGGGCTGCCCGCCGTCTGGGTGCCGATGGACGGCTTCCACCTGGCCGACGTCGCGCTCGAACGCCTCGGGCGGCTCGCCCGCAAGGGCGCCATCGACACCTTCGACGGGCACGGCTACCTCGCCCTGCTGCGCCGCCTCCGCCGCGAGACCGGCACCGTCGTGTACGCGCCGTCCTTCGACCGCGACCTCGAACAGCCCATCGCCGGCGCCATCGCGGTGCCGCCGGACGCCCGGGTCGTCGTCAGCGAGGGCAACTACCTGCTCTCCGGCGAGGAGCCGTGGCGGCAGGTGCGGGCGGCCATGACCGAGGTCTGGTACGCCGACCTCGACGACCGCGTCCGCCTGGAACGCCTCACCCGGCGGCACGTGCGGTTCGGCAAGACCCCCGAGCAGGCGGTCCGGTGGGTCGCCGAGGTGGACGAGCCCAACGCCGCCGCCATCCGCGCCACCCGCGCCTCCGCCGACCTCCACGTCGACATCGACGCCCTGGCCCTGTCACCCTGAGCTCCCGCCGAGGGCGAGGCGGCGGAGGCCGGGAGCGCATTGCCGTAGCACCGGCCTCACCGCTGTGCGACCTCGGTCGCCTGTGGAGTGCTCAGTGGGCTCGGCGTGAGGTTGGCCGGCGGGCTCAGGCACCAGGCCAGGAAACCGTTCGCGGCTGCTTCGCCTCTCTTACTATGCTATTTCGTAATTACGGAGCGGCGAAGGAGATCGCTATGGACGACGAAAGGATCGACGCGTTGGAGCGCCGGCTGGCGCTGCTGGAGAGCCGCGTCCAGGACGGCGAGGCCCCCAGGAGCACCCCGCAGGCGCCATCCCTGATGGGGGTCCTGCACGGCTACCGCAACGATGCCGAGGAGCACTTCCACCCCGGCACGGTCGGCTACGTCGGCGCCGCCTACCTGGCGGAGGACAACGTCTACCTCTGGGCGAGGGAGCACAAGCTCGCCGAGTTGCTGGAGGCCGACTGGAGCCCCGCGATCGGGATCCTGGAGTCCCTCGCCAGCCGGCCGCGCCTGGCGTTGCTGGGGGTGCTCGTCCGCAAGGGGCGGTGCACCAGCGCCGACCTGCTGGAAGCCCTCGCGCCGTCGCAGGGGGAGCCGACCACCGGCCAGCTCTATCACCACCTGCGCGAGTTGCAGGCCGCCGGCCTGATCGTGCAGCGCAGGCGCGGCGAGTACGAGCTCGCGGCCGTGGCCGTGATCCCCGTGCTCACCATCCTCGCCACCTCGCTCAACCTCGCCACCGACCCTCCGGTGGGGCCGCCGATCGAGGTCCCGCGACCGGAGTGACAGCGGCCGGCGGCCGGCGTGTTCGTGCCGGCCGCCGCCCTGCCACGTCAGAGCGGCCCGCGGTGCCAGGGGCCGCGGATCGCGTACGTGCGGCCCGGCGGGTCCAGCGAGACCGAGTCGCCGAAGTTGTTGACGAACAGGACCGAGCCGTCCGGGCTGAAGCACGCCCCCGCGAACTCGCAGTCGTCGGCCACGTTGACCGCGAACTCGAACGGCTGCCCCCTGCGCGGATCCAGCCCGATCAGCCGGTTCACGTTGGCCAGGCCGGGGGCCAGCGGGTGCGGGTCGGCGTCGGCCGAGCTCGAGTCGTCCTCGCAGAGCACGATGCCGCCTCTGGGGGTGAACGTCAGGTTGTCGGGCGAGTCGAGCTCCCTGCGGCCGGGCGACTCGTACACCAGCACCAGGGTGCCGCCGTCGCGGCGGCCCGGGACGTACTGCCAGACCTGGCCGTAACCCTCCAGGTAGCCGTCCGCGTTCGGCGGGTCGCCGTTCTTGGCGTCGCCGCCGCTGGTGGAGTTGAAGAAGACGCTGCCGTCGCCGTACCAGCAGCCTTCGAGGCGGTTGAACTTCGCGCCGCCCTTGGCCAGGCCCTGCAGGGTGCAGGGGGTGGCGCCGTTCTCCAGGTCCGGGTCGGGGTCGTCGATGCGCACCCACTCCACGGGCAGCCGGGCGCCCATCGTCTGGCCCTCGCGGCAGTCGTAGCCGTCCACACCCCTGATCTTGAGCATCTCCAGCACGCCGCCGGCGGCCAGGTCACGCGGGTCCCTGGGGCGGAAGCGGTAGAAGCCGTCGGCCCTGCCCGACTCGTCCTCGGTCTCGTAGACGTAGCCGGTGCGCGGGTCCACCGCGACCGCCTCGTGCGAGAAGCGGCCCATCGCCGTCAGCGGCCCGGAGGGCGCGGGCGTGCCGGGCCGGGGGCCGTCGAGCGGCACCTCGAAGACGTAGCCGTGCTTGCGCTGCCAGCCCTGCGCCGGGCCCGCGGTCGTCTCCTCGCAGGTCAGCCAGCCGCGCCCGTGCAGCATGCGGCCGCCCGCGCAGTTGACGATCGTGCCGTTGAGGCTGACGAAGTCGCGCACCACCTCGCCGCTGCGCAGGTCGATCTCCAGCGTGGTGGTGCCGGCCACGCCCAGCTCGTCGTAGCGCCGCGAGCCCTCGACGTGCACGCGGCCGATGGGGGATCCGGGGGTGGTGCGTACCTCGTGGTTGCGGATGAGGCGGACGGTGTGGCGGCGGGTCCCGGGGAAGGCGCCCATGCCGTCGTGGGCGATGGGGGTGGCGACGCCGTCGGTCATGGGGGTGCCGCTCTTGCCCAGCACGACGTACGAGAAGCCCGCGGGGAGCGCGAGGAACTCCTCGCCCGTGTTCCTGGCGGGCATGCGGCGCAGCGGGCCGTAGCCGGTCTCGCGCGGGTCGGCGGCGGGGCGGCCCGTGCTCGCCCAGGAGGCGTGGGCGGTCAGGGTCTCGATGGCGACGCCGCTGGCCAGGACACCGCCGGTGGTGGCCAGGCCGTGGCCGAGAAAGGAACGACGGTCGAGCTCGGTCATGGTGCTCCCCTCGGGACAAGGGCATAGGCGTGTGCCTCTGTGAAGCTTCAGATGAACGAGTGCTGTCGTCAGAGTAAACGGCGGATTGCACGCCGAGAGGGCCCATTTATGCCGTTCGTCCGGGAATCGGGGCTACTCGGGGAGTCGAGAGCGCATCCTGGCCAGCGGTACGAGCACCATGAGCAGGGAGATGGCCCCGGCGGCGAAGGCGGCCGCCACCGACACGAGCATCGGCGGCAGGAAGAAGGCCCCCACGGCGCAGCAGCCGCCCACCGCCATCATCAGGTGCTTGCCGAACCGCTGAGCCCGCTCGGCCCCCGGCACGAACCGCAGCGGATGGATCCGCGGCAGGGCATGCCCGAGACCCGCGACCAGCAGCCCGAGCGCGGCGGTGACGGCCACCTCCATCGGGAAGTCGTGACCGGCGGTCCTGAGCAGCGTGCCGCCATGGAGGACCAGGAGGAACGGCGGCAGGAGCACGAGGAGCGCCTTCGCCGACCGGGCCTGCGCGGCAGGGGAGGCGATGAGCGCCGGCGGCACCAGGCCGCGCAGGCGCTCGGCGACCAGGCTGCTGCCCGCCATGAGCGTGACGAGCACGACCAGGGCCACCGGCATCGCCGTCGCCAGGACCATCCTCGTCACCTTGACCTCGGCCACCCCCGGCCTGGCCTGGCGGGTCGTCACCAGCTCCGGCAGGGAGCCGTACACGGCCCAGGAGATCGCCACCATGGCGATCAGGCTGAGCACGGACACCACCACAGCCGCCCACGGCACGCCGCCCGCTCGCCGCTCCGCCACCCGCATGCCGGCCCCTCTCCTGGTCGACGTGCTGCGATCGTAGATCCGGGCGCTCGGGGCGGACATCCAGCGCGGGGCACCTGCCGGTCATGTCCCACCATGACCGTCGGCACATGACCATCGGCACGCTGCCCCGCGGGATGGGGATGGTTATGCTCCGGGATATGCGGCAGCCGCGATCGATCCGGGATCTGGACGACTGGGTGCGGTTCACCGACGACCGCCCGCCCCTCGTGTTCAGCGTCTTCTTCTGGGGCTCCGCCGTCCTGCTCGCCCTCAACTTCATCAGCGCGTTCTCCTCGCTCGACGTCATGACGGAGCGGTGGCCGCTGCTCGAAGTGATCTTCTACGCGGGAGGCGCGGCCCTGCTGCCGCTGATCGTCCTGTGGCCGCTGCTGCCCTGGTCGCGCGGCACCTCCGCGCCGCGCAAGGCGGCGACCGCGGCGTTCCTGGCCCTGGCTCTGGTGGTCGCCTCAGGCGGAGGGCTCGCGGGCCTGCTGATGCTGGGCATCGCGGTGGGCAACGCGCTGGTCGTGCTCCGGGTGCGGGGCGCGATCGCCTACTCGGGCGTCGCCGGCCTGCTCAGCTTCGGGATGAGCGCGATCAACCCCGACCAGAGCCTGCTCGGGGCGGTCGTCAACGGCCTGCTCATCGCGATCCTGTGCCTGGTGCTGCTCGTCCTGGTGACCGCGTTGTTCGACTTCAGCTCGCGGGCGGAGGAGACCCGCCGCCTGCTCGCCGATCTCGAACGGGCCCACGCCGAGCTGGCCGGATACGCGGCCCGCTCCCGCGAGCTGGCCATCGCCGAGGAACGCGCGCGGATCGCCCGCGACATGCACGACTCCGTCGGCCACTACCTGACCGTCATCAACGTGGGCCTGCAGAACGCCCAGCGCTACCGCACCGCGCGCCCCGAGGCCGCCTGGGACGAGGTCAGCCAGGCCCAGGCGCTCACCCTGGAGGCGCTGAACGACACCCGCCGCTGGGTACGGGCGCTCAAACCCCTGCGCATGGACGGCCGCACGGGACCCGACGCCCTGCGGGCCCTGGCCGAGTCGTTCGGCTCGGCCGACACCGGCGTCGCCTTCACGCTCAACGGCACCTGGCCCGACGTGGACGAGGGCCGCGAGCTGGTCTGCTACCGGATCGTCCAGGAGGGGCTCACCAACGCCCTGCGCCACTCGGGCGCGCGGCGCGTCGAGGTCGCGCTCGACTGCACGGACGAACGGGTCGAGGTGACCGTCTCCGACGACGGCTCCGGCGCCGAGCCGGGGGCGACCGCCAACGGCTTCGGCCTGCGCGGCCTGCGCGAGCGCCTGCGCGGTGTGGGCGGCGAGCTGGACGTGACCGCCGGCTCCGGCGGCTTCACCCTGCGCGCGACGGTGCCGGTGTGACGCGGTCGGGCGAGGGCACGGGGCCGATCCGCGTCATGCTGGTGGACGACCAGATCCTCATGCGGGAGGGCCTGCGCAAGCTGCTGGAGATCGAGCCCGGCATCGAGATCGCCGCCACCGTCGGCGGCGGCGAGGAGGCGCTGGCCTGGCTGGCCGGCGCCGTGGACGGCGAACGGCCGCAGGTGGCGCTCGTGGACGCCCGCATGCCGGGCATGGACGGCGTGGAGCTGGTGGGCCGGCTGCGCGCGGGCTTTCCCGCAGTCGCGCCGGTCATCCTGACCACGTTCGACGACGACGACTACATCTTCGGCGGGCTGCGCGCTGGGGCGAAGGGTTATCTGCTCAAGGACACCCCGCCGGACGAGCTGGTGGCCGCGATCCGGCGGGCGGCGCGCGGGGAGACCGTGCTGGGCGGCGAGGCCAGCGAGCGGCTCGTCGGCCTGCTGCGCGCCGCGCCCGCTCCGATGACCCGGCAGCCCCAGGAGCCGCCCGGCGGGCTGTCGGACCGCGAGTACGAGATCGCGCTGCTCATCGGCGCCGGGGCGTCCAACCGGGAGATCGCGCGCCGCCTGCACATCACGGAGGGCACGGCCAAGAACCACATCTCGAGCTGCCTGCGCAAGCTCGGCCTGCGCGACCGCACCCAGCTCGCGGTCTGGGTGTCCAGACACACGCCCCCGGACGGCATCGGTTAGGGCACCCGGTGCCAGGCGCGCGCTCCCGGACGGCACCCGCTAGGGAAGCGAGATGTGCAGGGCCTCGCCCACCCGCGTGTACCCCGTGCGGGCGTACACGCGCGCCGCCGCGTCGTCGGCCGGGGTGAGGAACGGCATGGTGACCCCGGCTCCGGCCGCCTCCCGGGTCAGCAGCGCGGTGATCGCCCCCGCGATGCCCCGCCGCCGGTACGCCGCCGACACCGCGATGCCCGCCACCTCGGCGACCCCCTCGTGCGGCCGCCCGAGCTGCCCGCCGCCCACCACCTTCCCGTCCTGGACGGCGGCGGCCACCAGCCCCCCGCCGTCGAGGACGCGCCGCAGCCGCGCCACGTCGTGCCCGGTGGCCTCCGGCGCGCCGAACGCCTCGTTCATCACCCGGGCCACCGCCCACAGCCCCGGATCGTCGGCCACGAGCCGCACCCGCACGTCCGGGGACGCCGGCGCGTCCACCACCGAGCCCGGCGCGCACACGAGCAGCGGATAACGCCCCTCCGGCACGAACCCGGCGGCCAGCAGGGCGGCCTCCACCCCGGGCGAGGCCTGCGGCACGTACTCCAGCCTCGGCGTCCTGGACCGCTCCCTGAACGCCGCCACCAGCGCCGCGACCTCGCCCGCCGTGGGCGAGGCGCCGTCGTCGGGCACCGCGTAGTTGAACGGGCCCGCGTCGTCGTGCTCGTCGAACCGGATCAGGAACGGCCCGGCCCGCCGCGCGTCAGGCCCGGCCGCCGACCTGAGGTAGGCGTGCACCGCGGTGCTCACATGGCTACTCATGACCGAATGAGGATAGCCGCCCGCCCGGCCGGTGAGCCCGGCGGCGCCGCACCCCGTGACACCGGCGTCGCCCCCGGCCTGGCCCGGGGCGCCCTCTGCCCGGCGGGAATCCGGTCGCGTCGCTCGTTCCGCGCCGCCTATCGTGGCCGCATGGCTGACGCGATCTTCGAGCATCCACGGCTGGCCGCGGTCTACGACCCGCTGGACCCCGACAGGAGCGACCTCGACAGCTACGCCGCCATCGCCGCCGAACTCGGCGCGCGCAGCGTGCTCGACGTCGGCTGCGGCACGGGCACGTTCGCGCTGCTGCTGGCCGGCCGGGGCATCGAGGTGACGGGCGTGGACCCGGCCAGGGCCTCGCTCGACGTGGCCAGGGCCAAGTCGGGCAGCGAGCGGGTGCGCTGGATCCACGGCTACGCCACGGACGTGCCGCCGCCGGCGGCCGACCTCGCCACGATCACGGGGAACGCGGCCCAGGCCATCGTCGAGCCGGAGGACTGGCGGGCCACGCTGGCCGCCGTGCACGCGGCGCTGCGCCCCGGCGGCCACCTGGTGTTCGAGACGCGCGACCCGGCCAGGCGGGCCTGGCTCGGCTGGACCAGGGCGGAGACCTACCGGTCCGTCGACATCCCGGGCGTGGGCAGGGTGGAGCAGTGGCAGGACCTGCTCGACGTCAGCGGGCCACTGGTGACCTTCCGCTCGACCTTGGTCTTCGCCTCCGACGGGGAGGTGCTGACCTCGCACTCCACGCTGCGCTTCCGCGAGCGCGAGGAGGTCGAGGCGGACCTGGCGGCCTGCGGGTACGTGCTGCGCGAGGTCAGGGACGCGCCCGACCGGCCGGGCAAGGAGTTGGTGTTCCTCGCCGGGCGGCCGTAAGAATATCGGCAGGATTTGGTAAGCGGTTGCGGCCAGGCTTTACTCATCGGACAACGAGACACCAGACCTGAGGAGCACACGATGAGGAAGCTCGTCGAATCCACCTTCGTCACGCTGGACGGCGTCATCGGCGACCCGCACGTCTGGGGCCCGCCGTACTGGGACGAGGAGCACAACGCCTACTCCGCGAAGCTGCTGTTCGGCGCCGACGCGCTGCTGCTGGGCCGCGAGACGTACGAGGGCTTCGCCGAGGCGTGGGGCGGCCGCTCCGGCGACGAGTACACCGACCGGATCAACGGCCTGCCCAAGTACGTCGCCTCGACCACGCTCAAGGAGGCCACCGCGTGGAACGGCAACCTGATCGAGGGTGACGTGGCCGCCGCGGTCGCCGAGCTGAAGCAGCAGCCGGGGCAGAGCATCCTCAAGTACGGCAGCGGCAAGCTCGACCGCACGCTGATCGCGAACAAGCTGATCGACGAGCTGCACCTGTGGGTGTTCCCCGTCGTCGCCGGCGGCGGCGACCGGCTGCTCGACGGCCTCGACCTCACCCACTTCGAGCTGCTGGAGACGACCCGCTTCAAGTCGGGCATCATCGTCCTCACCTACGGGGTCAAGGCGTAGGGATTCCGTCCGGGGCCGCCGTGTACTAGCATCCGCTGCACCGGCGGCACTCTCCCGCCGAACCTCCAGAGCGGGTCCCCACGCGGCCCGCCGGACGCGGAGGCAAAGGGGACAGCTCGCGCCTCGGGAGCCCGTAGGCGACCGGCCGGCGATTCCCTTCGCGGCCGCCACGGGCCGCGGGCGTGGGCCGGGCCGGTGGCGATGGCCGCGGGAAGAGCCGTACATGACCAGCAAGAAGCAGCTCAAGGCGCGCATCAGGGCGCGCATGGCCAGGACCGGCGAGAGCTACACCACGGCCCGTCGGCACGTCGCCGGCCCGCCCGAGCAGGCCGCGGACGGCGGCTGGCGCTTCACCGGCGGGCGGCACCCGTCCAGCGCCGCCATCGCCGCGGTGCTCGCCAACCAGGGGCTGGACGTCGGCGAACCGCTGGTGTTCCTGGCGGGCGGCGGGATCGGCGCCGGATACATCCTGTGGGAGTTCCAGAACGACGGCTCCCGCTGCGTGGTGCTCGGCTTCCGCAACCAGTGGCAGTACCACGACCGGTGGATGGCCAAGACGCTCGGCCGGCTCGGGGTGCCGTACGACGAGCACCGCACGTCCGGGACGCGCGCCGCGAGCGACCGGCTGGCCGCCGAGCTGGACGCGGGGCGGCCGTGCGTGGTCCTGCCCGACCGCTACCACGCGGCCTACTGGCACCTGCCGGCCGCGCTGGACGGGCGCGGCGGCCATCCCGTGGTCGCCTACCGGCGCGACGGGGACGCGGTGGTCCTCGACGACCGCGGCCGGGCGCCGATCAGCGTCCCCCGGGAGCGGTTCGACGCCGCGCGGGCCAGGGTGGGCTCGTACCGCAACGTGCTGCACGTGCTCGGCGAGAGCAAGCCGGACGAGGCGACGCTGGCCGCCGCGGCCCTCGACGGGCTGCGTGACTGCGCCGCGCACCTGTCGGCCGCCTCCGACTCGTTCTCGCTGCCGTCCTGGCGCAAGTGGGCGCGGCTGCTGGTCGACACGCGCAACGCCAAGGCGTGGCCGAAGGTGTTCGCCGACCGGCGCGGGCTGGCGGACGCTCTCCTGTCGATCTGGGAGGGCGCCGAGCCGGTCGGCATGGACGGCGGGAACCTGCGCGACCTGTTCGCCGACGCGCTCGACGAGGCCGCCGCCCTGCTGGACCGGCCCGCGCTGGCGGAGCCGGCCGGCCGGTTCAGGGAGATCCACGGCCTGTGGCACGACCTGGCCGAGGCGGCGCTGCCCGCGGACGTGCCGGAGCTGGGCAGGATCCGCGAGCTGACCGCCGCCGTCAAGGAGAGCGTCATGGCGGACGGCAGCGCCGGCGACCACGAGGCCATGACCGCCGACCCGGGCCCGCTCTTCGCCGCGCTCAGCACCCGGCTCTCCGCCCTGTACGAGGCCGAACGCGCGGCGATCGCCAGGCTGTCCACGCTCGTCACCTGACGATCGGCTCCGGGATCCCCGGCGGCAACCGCTGCCGGGCAGCCGGGGCCAGGGCGACCGGCTAGGGTTGGAGGCTCCGAGGAAGGGGAGCGACATGCGCACGAGGCTGCCCACACGGCTGCCCGCTGCGCTGCTCAGGAGGCCGCCCGCGGGGTCGCCCGCCCGGCTGCCCGCCGTCCTGCTCCTCCTCCTGTCGTGGTTCCTGCCTGCCACCGCGCACGCGCAGGTCGCCCAGCAGGCGACCGCCGTCCACGCCGCGGTCTGGCGGGCCGAGCAGCACCACTCCGGGGTGCGGCAGCTCCCGCACCCGGCTCCGGAGCTGCGCGCCTGGCCGGGCCAGGGCGGCACGACGGGCGCGGCCGCAGCGCTCGCGGCCGAGCCCGCCGGCGTGCGGCCGGCGTGGGCCGAAGTCGTCCCCGAGCCGCCCCTCGACGTCCCCGCGGCACGCCGCCCGCTGGCGTCAGCGGCTCGGGCGCCTCCCTCCACAGGGCACTGAAGACCCCTTTTTCCTGATTTTTCAAGCCTGTGGAGGCTTCCATGTTCCGTGCGCCGTTCTGGCGTGCGGTGACGGCGTGTGCCGTCATCGTGATCTCGTTGATCGTCACCCTCGCCGCCGCGCCCCGCCTGGGCCTGGACCTGCGCGGCGGCACCCAGCTCGTCTTCGAGACGAAGAGCTCCGCCACCGTCCAGGCCGACGCCGCCGCCACCGACCGCGCGCTCAACGTGCTGCGCCAGCGGGCCGACGCGCTCGGCGTCGTCGATCCCACCCTGGTCCGCTCCGGCGAGCGGCGGATCATCGTCGAGCTGCCCGGCGTGCTCGACCCGCGCCAGGCAGCCGAGGTCATCGGCCGTACCGCGCAGCTCGCCTTCCACCCCGTGCTCGGCGCCGCCGAGCCCGGCGACAAGGAGGCGGTACGCGACGAGAACGGCGGGCTGCTCAAGCTCGGCCCCGCCGCCATCACCGGCGACGGGGTGAGCGACGCCGCCGAACAGAGCGACCCCCAGCGCGGCCCCGGCTGGTGGGTGAGCCTCGACTTCCGCGAGGAGGCGCCCTGGCGCAAGCTCACCGGGGACGTGTCCTGCCGGCCGCAGGACGACCCCCGGCGCCGCATCGCCATCGTGCTCGACAAGGAGATCATCTCCTCGCCGCCGCTCGACCCCTCCGTCCCGTGCGGCACCGGGATTCCCGGCGGCAGCGCCCAGATCACCGGCTCCTTCACCCACGAGGAGGCGCGCGACCTGGCCGTGCTGATCAAGGGCGGCGCGCTGCCGGTCCCGCTCGACCTGGTCGAGCAGCGCACGGTCGGCCCGACGCTCGGCGCGGCGGCCATCGACGCCAGCGCCAAGGCCGCGATCGCCGGGCTCGTGCTGACCGCCCTGTTCATCGTGGCCGTCTACCGGCTGGCCGGGCTGCTGTCCGTGATCGCGCTGCTCTGCTACGGCCTGATCTCGTACGCGGCGCTGGTGGCGATGGGCGCGACCTTCACGCTGCCGGGCCTGGCCGGGTTCGTGCTGGCCATCGGCATGGCCATCGACGCGAACGTGCTGGTCTTCGAGCGGGCCAGGGAGGAGTACCAGCCGGCGCCCGGACGCGGCCTGCGGGGAGCGCTCGACCGGGGGTTCAGGAACGCCTGGAGCGCGATCGCCGACTCCAACGTGACCACCCTGATCGCCGCCGGGCTGCTGTTCTGGCTGGCGTCCGGACCGGTCAAGGGCTTCGGCGTGACGCTGGCCGTCGGCGTGCTGGCCTCGCTCGTCTCCGCCATGCTGATCACCCGCGTGCTCACCCAGGCCGTCATGGGCCGCGTCACGCCACGCCTGTCCGGGCTCGGCTCCGCCGGCTCTGTCAGGACCTGGCTGACGCGCAGGAACCCGAGGCTCATGCGGCACGCGAGGCTCTGGCTGGGCCTCGCGGGCGGGCTGGCGGCGGTGGCCGTCGCCGGGCTCGTGGCACGCGGGCTGAACTTCGGCGTCGAGTTCACCGGCGGCAGGCTCGTCGAGTTCGCCACCTCCAGGCCGATCTCCGCCGACGCGGCGGGGGAGGCGGTCGCGCGGGCCGGGTTCCCCACGGCGGTGGTGCAGGCGGGCGACGACGGCGTCTCCGTACGCGCCGCGCGGCTCGGCCTCGACGAGGTCGCCCGCATCGAGCAGGCGCTGGAGGCCCAGGCGGGCGAGGTGACCAAGCGCAGCGAGGAGTTCATCGGCCCCAGCCTGGGCGAGGAGCTGCGCCGCAACGCGCTCGTCGCGCTCGGCGTGGCCCTGGCCCTGCAGCTCGCCTACCTGGCCGTCAGGTTCAGGTGGACGTTCGGCGCCGCGGCCGTGCTGGCGCTGCTGGTGGACGTGGTCGTGGTGGCGGGCCTGTTCGCCTGGCTGGGCAAGCCGATCGACGGCGTGTTCCTGGCCGCGATGCTGACCGTCGTCGGGTACTCGGTCAACGACAAGGTGGTGGTGTTCGACCGGGTCAGGGAGCTGTGGGCGGCCCGCCGCGGCGAGCCGCTGTCGGCGGCGGTGAACGGCGCGATCCTGCAGACCATGCCGCGGACCGTGAACACCGGCCTCGGCGCCCTGTTCATCCTGCTCGCGCTCATGGCCTTCGGCGGCGACTCGCTGCGGGACTTCGCGATCGCGCTGGTGGCCGGGATCGTGACGGGCACGCTGTCGTCCGCGTTCGTGGCGGGCCCCGCGGCGATCCTGCTCGGCCGCTTCGACCGCCGCCCGGCCCCCGAACCGGCCAAGCCCCGCCCCGCCCGGGAGCCCCGGGGCTCGGGCGCGGTGGTGTGACGGCGCGCCGGCCTCCCACGGCGGGCTCCGGGGAGGCGGGCACCCTCGCCTTCCGCGGCGCGCTCCGGGGAGGCCGGGCGTCCTCGGCCCGGCACTCCGGGCGCGCCCGACGCGGCTGGATGTGCCGATCCGGTCTGGCGATCTTTCGGATCTCGGGCTTTCCCGATCCGAGGGCTTCCGTGACCCGGCGCGGGGAACAGGTTCGGCATGGAGGTGCTGAGCAGTCGCGTGCTGTTGCGTCCCCGTGACCTCACGCGCAGCCGCCGTTTCTACGCGGAGACGCTCGGCCTGGCCGTCTACCGCGAGTTCGGCCCGCCCGACCACCCGGGCGTGGTCTTCTTCCTGGGCCAGGGCCTCCTGGAGCTGTCCGGGTCCGCGCAGGCGGCCGCCGGGCCCGGGATGCAGCTCTGGCTGCAGGTGCGCGACGTGGCGCGGGAGGAGGAGCGGCTGCGCCAGGCGGGCGTCACCGTGCTGCGCGGGGCCCGCCAGGAGCCCTGGGGGCTGGTCGAGGCGTGGATCGCCGACCCCGACGGCCACCGCATCGTCCTGGTCCAGGTTCCGGCCGACCACCCCCTGCGCCGCGACCCCCGCTGAGCGGAGCCCGCCCATGACCGCATACCGCATCCTCGCCGTGGACGACGACTGGGCGATCCTGCGCGCCCTCTGGCGCGGCCTGCGCCTGGAGGGCTTCGCCGTGGACACCGCCGACTCGGGGCCGCTCGCGCTCGACCGCGTGGACAAGTCCCCACCGGACGCGATCGTGATGGACGTCTCCATGCCCGGCATGTCGGGCGTCGAGGTGTGCGCCCGGCTGCGCGCGGCGGGCACGCGGGTGCCCGTGCTGATGCTGTCGGACCGGGACGCAGTGGACGACCGCGCGGCCGGGCTCGCGGCGGGCGCGGACGACTGCGTGGTCAAACCGTTCGACCTGTACGAGCTGGCCCTGCGCCTGCGCGCCCTCCTGCGCCACGTCGCCCCCGCCTCGCGCACCGCCGTCAGGGTCGGCCCCCTCGTCCTCGACCCGGCCGACCGCCGGGTCACCCTCGACGGCAGGGAGATCGACGTGACGCGGCGCGAGTTCGGCCTGCTGGAGGTGCTGGCCCGCAACGCCGGCATCCCCATGTCCCGCGCCCTGCTCCTGGAACGCGTGTGGGGGTACGACTTCGAGGTCGACGGCAGCCCGCTGGACACGCTCATCGGCTACCTGCGCCGCAAGCTGGAGGCGGGCGGCGGCCCGCGCATGCTGCACACCGTACGCGGGGCGGGGTTCATGCTGCGGGAGCCCTAACGCCACCTGATCGGCACCACCCACCCGCCTGCCCGGGCGGGCCGTCAGCCGGTGGGGCCCTGCTCGCCAGGCAGCGGTTCGAGGTCGTCCTCCAGCAGGTCGAGGTCCGGCGGCACCAGCGTCGTCGACTCCACCAGCCCGCGCAGCAGGTTGTGCAGGAGGTTGTCCGACGGGCCGCCCGCCGACTTGTCGTGGGTCAGCGGGTACGGGAAACCGCCCGCCTCCAGGCGGCGGCGCACGGTCTCGATCCGGTTCTCGATCCTGCGTTCCCGCCAGTCGCCGCCGGGGCGCAGGTAGGCGAGCTGCTCGGCCGCCTGCCGGTACGACAGGGGGCGGGGGCCCTCCTCGTACAGCAGGTAACGCTGGCCCAGCACCACCAGCAGCAGCCGCTCGTCGTCGTCCAGCGGCCACCTCCGAGGCGGCAGCGTCGCCGCCCGGCGGCGGGGGGCCCGTTCCTCGTCGTGACCCGTGACGTACAGCTCCACCAGGTGCTCCCGGAAACCCGACCCGCGCACGAACACCGGCGTGTAGCCGGGGGCCAGCGGGAACGCCTCGGTCGTCGCGTGCATCAGACGGCCCCGGGGGAGTCGCAGGAGCTGCTGGCCGGTGTTCCGCAGCCACCAGCGCTGCTTGCTGAAGGTCAGCTCGCCGTGGCGGCGGCTCACCCACAGGTCGTCCTCCCCGACGCACAGATCCACGTCGGGGCGCGCGCCCCGGCCGAACCGCACGGTCAGGCCCGGCCTGGGCGGCACCTCGACGCCGCCGTTGACGCTGCGGGCGTGCAGCGTGCCCGGCGGGGCGGGCGCGACGCCTCGGGCGAGGCTGTCAGGGACGTCCATCGCACTCCTCCCTCTCCTGGCTGCCCGGATCCCGGTCTCCGGCGCCTCCGGCTCCAGCATGCCCGGCCCCCTCCGGGACCCTTCCCGGACGCGGGACGTCCCGCTCGTTTCGGGACCCTCCCGACGCGGCGCGTGCGGCGTCCGGCTTCATGCGCGTGGCAGGCGGGCCGTGGCCGCGTCGGCCAGGTGGGTGGCCATCCGGCACAGCCGCTCCGTCGGGCGGGACCCGCCCACCAGGATGCGCAGGGTCTCGGCGGCCGTCCGGCCGTGCACGTCGGGGTAGGTGCGGTGGACGACCTGCACCAGGCAGGTCTCCTCGCCCTCGCCCACCGGCCGGACGTAGGCGGGCCGCCCGTTGAGCCGCGTGGACGTCCCGCCCGCCGCGTCCGGCGGCTCGCCCCGGTCGAACGTCAGGTCCAGCCGGGTGTCGCTGGTGGTGCTCCCCCACTCGCAGTCCCACCCGCCGTAGCCGCGATCGGGGTCGGCGGCGTCGATCCCGGGCACGACCTCCAGGGCCCGTGCGTCGAGCAGCGTGCAGGCGTCCTGCTGGGCCAGGGACTCGGCGGGGAAACCGGGGGAGCGGCGGGCGAGCGGGCCCCGGTTGAGCGTGCGCACGGCGTCGGCCGTGGCCGCGTCGGCGATGTCGCACAGCGCGGCCTCGCCGTCGTCGTCGCGCTTGGCCGTGACCGTGATCGTCGTGTCGGTGACGCCGTCGAGCACCAGCGTGCGGTTGCACGCGTGACTCTCGCCCGGGTCCGCGACGACCGTGACGATGCCCGTGGTCGTGGCGGCCTTCGCCTGCTCCGGCGGCGGGTCGAGGTTGAGGTCCACCTTGACGGCCACGACCGTGTCGGACGGGGGGCTGACGAGGACGTCGCAGCGGTCGAAGTTGCCGTAGTCCGCGATCTGGGCCCCGATCCGCGCCGCCACCCCCGGTGACAGCCCCGGCCGCCCCTCCAGGCTCCCGCCCGGCACGTGCTCCATCACCAGCCACGACGCCGCCCGGCCCCGGACGGCGTGGTAGAGGGTGACGACGTGCGGATGGCTGAACCTGGCCAGGGCCCGCTCCTCGGCCCACAGCCGGTCGGAGCCGGCCGCGCCGTCCACGGCCAGCCGTTTGAGCACGACGTCCCGGCCCAGCTCCAGGTCGTCGGCGAGCCACACCTCGCCGACCGGCCCCCGGGAGAGGCCGCGCACCAGCAGGTACCGGCCGTCCACGGTCATGCCCGGGCGTACCCCCTCCGGCCGGGGACCCCGTTGCGGGAAGCGCACGACCAGAATCTATCGAGTGAGATCTCGAACACGCAGCGTTTCCCCGGGACCGGTCCCGGGGAGATCGCCGCACACTGGGCGCGCCGACAACCGGAGAGCAAGGAGGATCATGCCCCCCACGATCAGGATCGCCGCGCTGGCAGCGGCGGCGTCCATCGCCCTCGTCCCGCTCGCCGTCCCCACGGCGTCCGCCACCACCGCCACCACCGCCGCCGCCACTGCCAAGCCCAATCTGCGGGCCTGCTACGACGGCACGTGCAAGCTCACTCTCACCAGGGGCGTCTCGTTCCGGGTCAGCTCCCGCTTCGGCATCACCCGGCTGGCCATCACCTTCACCTCCGCCACCGTCCGGGTGAAGGGCACGGGGCCGGGCGTGATGTCGCAGGCGTACCTCGGCGAGGGCTCGACCGGGTCCGTCAACCACATCGGCGTGCGCGTGGTCTCGCTGTCGTCCGGCAAGGCGGTGCTGCGGCTGACCGCCCGGCGCTGATCACGGACGGCCGAACGTGTCGCGCAGCAGCAGCACGGCGATGTCGTCCGTGCGCCGCTCGATCGTGGCCGGCTCGATGAGCGTCTCCGCCAGGTCGTGCAGGGGCTGGCCCGGCGCCGGGGCGAAGCGGTCGGCCAGGGCGGCCATGGCGTCGCCCAGGTCGCGTCCGGGCTCCTCGATGAGGCCGTCGGTGTAGAGGGTCATGACGGCGCCGGGCTCCATGGGCAGGGTCGTGGTCGCGTACTCGGCCTCGGGGTCGATGCCGAGCAGCAGGCCGGGGGAGGTGTCGACGACCCGGGCCCGGGCGCCGGGCCGGCCCAGCACCGGTGGCAGGTGTCCGGCGCTGGCCACGCAGGCGGTGTGCCGTCGCAGGTCGAAGCAGACGTACAGGCAGCTGGTGAAGCGGTCGGGCGCCAGCTCGACGAGCAGCCGGTTGGTGTGCGCGAGCACGTCGCCGGCGCTGACGCCGGTCGAGGCGTGGGCGCGGATGGCGGTGCGTACCTGGCCCATGAGCGCGGCGGCGGTCATGTCGTGCCCCTGCACGTCGCCGATGACGGCCGCGGCCATGGTGTCGCCGAGGCGGATCAGGTCGTAGAAGTCGCCGCCGATGTCCATGCCGGGGGTGGCGGGCACGTACCTGGCGGCCACGTCGAGGCCGGGGATCCGCGGGAGCTCGTGGGGCAGCAGGCTCGACTGCAGGCACTGGGCGAGCTGGTGCTTGACGTCGTAGAGCCGGGCGCGCTCGAACGCCTGGGCGATCAGCCCGGTGAGCGCGGTGAGCGTGGCCCGCTCCTGGGTGCTGAACCGGTGCGGCCGGTCGTAGGCGAGGATGCACGTGCCGATGGGCTGGCCCGAGGTGACCAGCGGCAGGAACGCCCAGGCGCACATGTCGTCGGAGCGGATCGCGTCCGGGTAGGCGGCGCGCAACTGGTCCCAGTTCGAGAAGAACGCCGGCTTGCCCGGGTCGAACGGCCTGCCGGTGGGCGCGACGGGGATGACGGGCCGGCCGTCGAACTCGTCGATGGCCTGCCGGCTGTAGCCGCGCGAGGCGACCACCCGCAGCCGCCCGCCCTTGGAGGTGAGGATGGCCAGCGCCTGCACGTTGTAGACCGGCATGACGTGGTCGGCGACCAGGTCGAGCACCTCCTGGGCGGTCACCGCCCGGGCCAGCGCGGTGGCGAGGAGCAGGATCTCGTGCACCGCGACGACCCGCAGCGTCCGGTCGCCGCCGGTGACGGGGTCGGGCGAGGAGTCGCGGGACACCGCGCCGGGGGTGATGCGCAGGGTGATGCCGGTCAGGCCGGGATACAGGCAGAACGACAGCTGCCTGCCGGTGGGGCTGCGGGTGGCGAACTGGGTGATCTGCCGGGCGATGACCGCGGCGCGGTAGCGGTCCTCGTACGAGGGGTCGGCCAGCCACGGCAGCACCTCCCACAGGCGCCTGCCGAGCAGCGCGGACGGGGTCACGTCGAGCAGGTCGGCGGCCGGGGCGCTGACCAGCGTCGCGCGGCCCTCCACGTCCAGCACGCAGTAACCCTCGGGCAGCCGGTTGAGGCACTCCAGGGCGACGAGGTCGGCCCGCGGGTCGGTCGGGCGAACGGGCCGCGGGCCGAGCAGGCGCGGCTGGGACCCGGCCCTGATCGGCCGCCCCTGCCGGGCCGCCTCCCGCAGCAGCTCGCCGATCGTGGCGCAGGCCCTGTCGACGATGTCGCGCTGGCGGCGGGGGAGCTCGGACGCCTGCCCGGCCGGCCACAGCAGCATGAACCCGCCGAGCACCCGGCCATCGGAGCAGATGGGCGACAGGACGGCGGCGAAGGGGTACGGCAGGGCGAGCGCGGCCGCGGGGAACTCGCGGGCCAGGTGCTCGCGCCCGCTGATCCAGATCAGCCGCCGCTCGCGGACCGCCACGGCGATCGGCACCGGGTCCCTCGTCCTGATCCTGGACCACGCCCTGGCGATCGGCGCGGGCAGGCCGACCTCGGTGGCCATCTGCAGGATCTGGCCGGTGTCGTCCAGGAGGTAGGCGGCGCCGATGTGCGCGCCGGCGCTGATGACGGCTTCGACCAGCAGCTTGTCCAGGCGGGACGAGCCGTTCGCCGCGCCGGGAGCCGGGACGTCATCCTCCCGCACCGCCTCAGCAGGCCCCGCTCACGTATCGTGAGCGTGCTGTCCACGCCAAACCACCCATACGGGCAGATTACACGCGTATATGTCGTATTTTGGTTACGTTCCGCCAATATCATGATCAGGTGGTGAAGAGACGGCCGCGCCGTCGTAGGGGCCGGGCGCGCGCTCCCGGGCGCGCGGATCGGGCAGGTCCAGCGCGCGGCCGAGCAGCCGGTGCATGTGGTCGCGGAAGCGCCGCAGCTGGTCCTGGTCCTCGACGCCGCGCCGGTAGCCGCTCCCGTTCAGCACCCCGCTGAGCACGAAGCCGTGGATGCACCAGATCATCGTGTACGTGGTGTGCAGCGGGTCGGCGCCGGCCGGCTCGGCCAGCGTGTCGACGCCCTCCACGACATACTGCGTCAGCGGCTGGGCGTTCTCGGCCTCCAGGTCCACGATGTCGCTGGCGTCGGACAGCCAGCGGTGCATCCACAGCGCGGGCATCTCCGGATGCGCCAGGCAGAAGTCGAGGTACCCATCGATGAAGTCGTGCAGCGCCCGGGCCCTGCGCTCGGGCGGGACCGCCATCAGCGCGTCGACCCGCGGCGTGATGGCCTCCGCCAGCAGGTTGCGCGCCTGCTCCATGACCGCCAGGTAGAGCTCGCGCTTGCCGGTGAAGTGGGCGCCGAGCTCCTCCGGGCTCACGCCGGCCGCCTCGGCGACCTGCGCGACGGAGGAGCTGTCGTAGCCGAGCGCGGCGAACAGCCTGGTGGCGGTCCGCAGAATCAGCTCCCGCCCGCCGCCGTCTGCAGAGTCCATGGTGGCGACCCTAGGCGTGAAGGGCCGCGGGACCTATGACTTGATCGACAAGTGCCGGTAAAAACCCCGACCCGGGGACAGGGGGCGGCGAAACGTTCGCTATCGTGCCGAAAGTTTCGCCTATGAAGTGGAGCCGCCCTCATGTCCCTGTCGCCCCCGTCCAGCCCGCCGACCGGCCGCTGGGTCACCACGTGGACGGCGATGCCGCAGCTCACCGAGCCGGACAACATGCCGCCCCCGCCGTACGCCAAGGAAGGGCTGAGCCTGGCGGACACCACGCTGCGGCAGACGCTGCGCGTGTCGCTGGGCGGCCACCGGTTGCGGCTGCGGCTGTCCAACGCGTTCGGGGGCGCGCCGCTCCCGATCACCCGCGTGGCCGTGGCGCTCCCGCGAGGCGGCTCGGCGGGGGTGAGCGGCATCCGGCCGGAGACCTCCCGGCCGGTGACGTTCTCCGGCCGCGCCGGCACCACCGTCCCGGTCGGGGCGCACGTCGTGTCCGACCCGCTGGAGCTCGACGTGAGTCCCGGCGCGGTGCTGACCGTGACCGTCTACCTCGACCAGGGCCTGGCCTCCTCCGCCCTCACCTCGCACCCCGGCTCCAGGACCACCTCCCACCTGGCCGCCGGCGACCACGTGGACGCCGCCGACCTGCCCGCCGCCACTCCCGTCGACCACTGGTACCTCCTCAGCGGCGTCGAGGTCTGGTCCGAGCCGGGCGCGGCGACGCTCGTCCTGCTGGGCGACTCCCTGACCGACGGCCGGGGCTCCACCACCAACGGCAACGACCGCTGGCCCGACCGGCTCTTCGACCGGCTCCCGCCCGGCATCGCCGTCGCCAACCAGGGCGCCGGCGGCAACCGGGTGCTCAACGACGGGCTCGGCCCGAGCGCCCTGGCCCGGCTGGACCGGGACGTCCTCGCCCAGAGCGCCGCCCGCTGGCTCGTCGTCTTCGAGGGCGTCAACGACCTCGGCACCGCGCCGGCCACCCGGGCGGCCCAGCGGCAGGTGGTGGCCGAGCTGCTCGCCGCCTACGAGCAGATCGCCGTCCGTGCCCGTGCCCGTGACCTGCTCGTGTACGGGGCCACGCTGACGCCGTTCGGTGGCAGCCACCCCTACGACGACCCCGAGGGGCACCGGGAGGAGGCCAGGCAGGCGGTCAACGCGTGGATCCGCGACGAGGGGCCGTACGACGCGGTGATCGACTTCGACCTGGCGGTGCGCGACCCGGCCGAGCCCCGCCGCCTGTCGGCGGCCTACGACGAGGGCGATCACCTCCACCTGAGCCCCGCCGGCTACCGCGCGCTCGCCGAGGCCGTCCCGCTCACGCTGTTCGGGTCCCGGTAGCGTCGAAGGACCTTCTCACGCTGATCGTCGTCCCGATGCTGCCGCGCCCGCGACTCAGGGACACCCGCCGCGTTCCATCCCGTGGGCCTGGGGCACTAGACGGGCCAGGGGGTGGACCGATGCGGATCGAGGACTACGCGCTGATCGGCGACATGCACACCGCCGCCCTCGTGGGCAGGAACGGCTCCATCGACTGGCTGTGCCTGCCCCGGTTCGACTCGGCGGCCTGCTTCGCCGCGCTGCTCGACGAGCCGCGCGCGGGCCGGTGGCTGCTGGCCCCCGCCGACGGCCGCGCCACGGCCGAGCGCCGCTACCGGGAGGACACGCTGATCCTGGAGACGACGTGGGAGGCGGACGGCGGGTGCGCGCGGGTGCTCGACTTCATGCCGCCGCGCGTCGAGGCGCCCGACGTCGTGCGCATCGTCGAGGGCGTGCGCGGCCGGGTCGAGATGCGTACGGAGCTGGCGCTGCGCTTCGACTACGGCGGCGTCGTGCCCTGGACCCGCCAGGACGGCGGGGAGCTGGCGGCGGTGGCCGGCCCCGACTCGGCCTGGCTGGACGCGCCCGTGCCGCTCGACGAGAGCGCGGGCACCACCACGGCGAGCTTCGCCGTCTCGGCCGGCGACCGGCTGCCGTTCGTGCTGACCTGGCAGCAGTCGTGGCTGCCCCGCCCCGCCAGGGTGGACGCCTTCACCGCGCTGGACGACACCGAGCGCACGTGGACCGGCTGGCTGCGCGACTGCGCGTACCGGGGAGGCCACAGGTACGGCGAGGCCGTGCGGCGCAGCCTGCTCACCCTCAAGGCGCTCACCTACGCGCCCACCGGCGGCCTGGTCGCCGCGCCCACCACGTCGCTGCCCGAGGAGATCGGCGGCACCCGCAACTGGGACTACCGCTACAGCTGGCTGCGCGACGCGTCGTTCACGCTGCGCGCCCTGCTGGGGGCCGGATTCGAGGACGAGGCCAGGGCCTGGCGCGACTGGCTGCTGCGCGCGGTCGCGGGCGACCCGGCCGACCTGCAGATCATGTACACGCTCGACGGCACCCGCCGCATCCCCGAGTGGCGGGCGGACTGGCTGTGCGGGTACGAGGGCTCCCGTCCCGTACGCATCGGCAACGCCGCGTACGCCCAGGTCCAGCTCGACGTCTACGGCGAGGTGCTGGACTGCCTCTACCAGGGCAGGCAGGCCGGCCTCCACCACGACGACGCCGCCTGGGACCTGCAGTGCCGCCTCATGGACTACCTGGAGGGTCACTGGCGCGACCCCGACCACGGCCTGTGGGAGATCCGCGGCCCCCGCCGCCACTTCACCCACTCCAAGATCCTCTCCTGGGTCGCCGCCGACCGCATGGTCCGCACCGCCGAGTCGGGCGACCACGCGGGACCCGCCGACCGGTGGAAGGCGCTGCGCGAGGAGATCCACCGCGAGGTGTGCGAGCACGGCTACGACGCGGAGCACAACACGTTCACCCAGTTCTACGGCTCGCGCGGGGTGGACGCGGCGCTGCTGCTCATCCCCAGGCTCGGCTTCCTGCCGCCGTCCGACCCGCGCGTGCCGGGCACCGTCGAGGCCGTGCGGCGCGAGCTCGGCAGGGACGGCCTGGTGCTGCGCCACCGCCACGACCTGGACAACCTCGACGAGCTCACCGGCGGCGAGGGCACGTTCCTGGCCTGCTCGTTCTGGCTGGCCGACGCGCTGGCGCTGCTCGGCAGGGGCGAGGAGGCGCGCGAGCTGTTCGAGCGGCTGCTGAGCCTGCGCAACGACGTCGGGCTGCTGTCGGAGGAGTACGACACCGCCCACCGCCGCCAGGTCGGCAACTTCCCCCAGGCCTACAGCCACCTGGCCGTCGTCAACACCGCCGCGGCGCTGGACCCTGATTCCGCGGCCTCGAACACTGAACGATAACGATTACCTGTGAAAGTCGTCCCCCAATATGTCCGCCTTAGCCGGTGCATGGAACGCTACGAGCGGCATGCACAGAGTGGGGATCGGGTGAGAATCGGGTGGCAACGACTAGCGGGGGATCGTTCTGGCGCAGGCTCGGCCGGGTGATGGGGGTCACCGCGACGGCCGTGATCATGGCCGGTTGCGGCACCATGGGCGGGACACAGCAGGGACCGCCGGCGCCGCAGCAGACCAGCGCCGCGCCGCAGACGCAGGCCGCGAGCCCGGCGGTGACGCCGCCGAAGGTGGACGAGGGCTGGCCCCGCTGGGGCTTCACGCACACGGGCGTCAGCGCCAACAACGTCACCCGCGAGTTCGAGCAGGTCGTGGCCGGCCGGCTCGCCCGGACGCCGATGCTGCAGAACCAGCACATCATGGGCTTCGGCGCGCTGAACCCCGAGCCGTACCCCGGGCAGTACTTCTGGGAGGACCTCGACAGCCGCATGAACGTCATGCGGCAGTCCAAGGCCACACCGGTGATCACGCTCTGCTGCGCGCCCGACTGGATGAAGGGCGGCCCCGAGGGCCCCACGGCGGACTCCGCCTGGGCCGAGCACCTGGAGGACGCGCCGTACCCCGAGTTCTTCGACGAGTTCGCCAAGCTGTCGGCGACGGTCGCCCAGCGGTACAAGGACGTCAAGTACTTCATGGTGTGGAACGAGTTCAAGGGCTTCTGGAAGGACCACTCCAAGCCCGCGGACTACAAGGGCTACACCGAGATGTACAACAAGGTCTACGACGCCGTGAAGAAGGTCCGGCCCGACGCCCAGATCGGCGGCCCGTACCTCGGCTTCGACAGCAACGCCGGCGGCGACACGGAGCTGCGCGGCGACTGGG
The DNA here is from genome assembly GCF_041950525.1 of Nonomuraea sp. GTA35. NCBI lineage: Bacteria > Bacillati > Actinomycetota > Actinomycetes > Streptosporangiales > Streptosporangiaceae > Nonomuraea > Nonomuraea sp. GTA35. The sequence goes on from NZ_JBGNUV010000017.1 coordinate 81,766, forward strand.
GTGTCGTCAACCAGAACGTGCTCGACGCCTTCAACTACTGGTTCGAGAACAAGAAGGGCGCGGACTTCATCGTCGTGGACGGCGCCTCCGTCACCGACGCGCACGAGCTGCTGCCTGACGAGTTCGGCGCGGTGGCCAAGTTCGCCGACATCACCAAGTGGCTGCGGGAGAAGACCGGCGACATGCCGATCTGGTGGTCGGAGTGGTACTACGAGCCCGAGGACGGCAGCACGAACTGGGCGGAGCCCAAGCGCTTGGCCGTGCAGGCCGCCTCCATGATCGCGTTCGTGACCAGCGGCGCCGCCACCGCGCTGTACTGGAACCCGCAGGCCAAGCAGGGCGCGTGCCGGGGCTGCCTGTGGGACCCCAAGAGCGGGTCGGAGACGAAGACGGGGCAGCTCCTGGAAAACTTCGTCACGTGGTTCCCCGCCGGTGCGCAGCTCGACGACGTCACCTCCTCCGAGCCCAAGGTCAAGGTGCTGGCCCAGCCGGAGCAGCTCCTGCTGGTCAACACCACCGACGGCGACGTCACCACGACCGTGGACGGCAAGGAGTACACGCTCAAGGCGTACGAGATCAAGTGGAGCGGCCGCTGACCGTCCCGCACCGGGGGAGCGGCCGTCAGCCTGCTGCTGACCGGACCCGGGACGAGCCGCGGTCCTTCACACGGTTTTTCGGGTGATCTTCCTAGGCTGTCCCCGCAAGTCCGGCTTCGGGGGAAGGAAGCGTGCGGCCATGCCCGACAGGTCCATCCGGCTCGTGGCGGGCGCGGAGCGGGTCGCCGGCGGCGTGACCGTCTACAGCCTGCGGGGCAGGGGGATCCGGCCGCTGCCCGGCCAGTTCTGCCACCTGCATACCACGACCATGGAGCGGTCGCACCCCTTCAGCGTGGTGCGGGCGCAGGACGGCGAGCTGGTGTTCGCGGTGAAGGACGCGGGCCCGTTCACCGCACGCCTGCGCGCGCTGCCCGTGGGGGCGACGGTGCTGGTGGCGGGCGGGACCGGCACCTCGGCCCCCGCTACCGCCCCGCGCACCCCGGCGGGGAACGCCTCACCGCCGCCCGCATCACCCGCGACGCTCCCGGGGACGCCGCGTACTTCGTCTGCGGCGGCCCCGGGTTCGTGGCGGGGATGGTCAAGGAGTTGCGGGCGCACGGCGTCCCGGCGGGCCGGCTGTTCAGCGAGCGCTTCGAATGGTGAGCTCAGACGTAACCGGTCGAGCCGTCCGGCCGGATCGGCAGCACGCGCTCCCAGCGCACGTAGTCGTCGGTGCCCAGCACCGACTCGTCGATCTCCACCCCCCAGCCAGGCCGGTCGGGCCGCAGCTCCAGGTACCCGTCCACCGGCAGGTACGGGTCCGGGCACCAGGTGGTCTCGCACGGCTTGTACTCGACCAGCTTGAGCCCGTGGTGCGCGGCCGCGAAGTGCACGTTCACGGCCGTCGCCAGCGGTCCCATCGGGTTGTGCGGGGCCACGCTGGCGTAGTGCGCCTCCGCGATCGTGGCGATCCTGCGCATCTGCGCCAGCCCGCCGACCACGCACACGTCCGGCTGCACGATGTCGGCCCCGCCCGCCGTAAGCAGGGCCAGGAAGTCCTGCGGCAGGAACAGCGACTCGCCGGTGGCCAGCGGCACGTCGAGCTGTGAGCGCAGGTGCCCCCAGGCCGGGATGTACTCGGGTCTGATCGGCTCCTCGAACCACAGCGGGTCGTACGGGGCCAGCGCGTTGCCGAGCTGGATCGCCTGGCGCGGCTCGAAGATGCGGGCGTGCGCCTCGAAGGCGAACTCCCACTCCGTCGGGTGGATCGAGCGGATCTCGGCGAAGTAGCCGGCCGCCTCCTTGACCACGTTGCCCCAGCGGCCCGCGTACAGGTCGCGGCGGTACGGGCTGAGCTTGAAGGCGGTGAAGCCGTACCGCTCGTGCAGCTCCTGGGTGAGGTCGCGGCAGGCGGGCGGGTCCGGCGCGGTGTAGACGCCGCAGTAGACGGGCACGCGGTCGCGGACGTTGCCGCCGAGCAACATGTAGACCGGCAGCCCCGCCGCCTTGCCCGAGATGTCCCACAGCGCCTGGTCGATGGCCGCGATGGCGGCCAGCCCGATCGCGCCCGGCGGGAACCGCGCCTCCTGCAGCAGGCGCCGCACGACGTACTCCACCCGCCGCGGGTCCACGCCCTCGATCTGCTGGAACATGTACTCCAGGACGGGGATCAGCGCGTGGTCGGGCCCGTGGTTGTACGCCTCGCCCCAGCCGGACACCCCCTCGTCGGTCTCCACCTTCACCAGCAGCCGCGGGCGGACGTCCACCCGCTGCATGTACGTACGCAACGCGGTGATCTTCATGCTGCTCCCTCCTGCCAGGTGGCCAGGATCGCAGCCACCTCCTCCCGTACGGCGGCCGGCAGCGCCCGGCTCGGCGGGCGCACGTCGCGGCGGCACAGCCCGAGCTGCGCCAGGGCCTCCTTGACCACCGCCACGTTGTCGGCCGAGGAGTCCGCGCCGCGCAGCTCCTCGAACCGCCTGATCAGCTCCCACACCCGCATCGCGGCGGCGTACTCGCCGGCCCGCAGCGCGTCGCGCATGCGCAGCGTCAGCTCCGGCGCCGCGGTGACCAGCCCGGAGGTGAAGCCGCGGGCGCCGACCGCCCAGTACGCCGGCGTGTACGGTTCCGCCAGCCCGCACAACCACGCGAACCGCTCCAGCCCGGCATCCCGCGCCACCGACGCGAACCTCACCGGATCGGGCACCGCGTACTTGACGCCGACCACGTTCGGGCACGCCTCGCCCAGCCGCGCCACCTCCTCGCCGGTGATCCGCGGGCTGCGGATGTAGGGCACCACGCCCAGGTCGGGCACGGCCTCGGCGATCTGCCGGTGGTAGTCCACCCAGCCCTCGGCCGCCACGTACGGGTGCACCGGCTGGTGCACCATCACCGCGCGGGCGCCGTGGTCGCGCGCGTGCCGGGCGGCCTCGGCCGCCGAGAACGCGTCCAGCCCGACCCCGGCCAGCACGATCGCGCCGTCACCGGCCGCCGCCACCGTGGACTCCAGGACGCGGCGCCGCTCGTCCGGCGTCAGCGCGTAGAACTCGCCGGTGTTGCCGTTGGGTGTGATCACCTTCACGCCCGCGACGACCAGCCGGCGCACCAGCGCGGCGTTCGCGTCGAGGTCGACGGCGCCGCCCGCGTCGAAGGGCGTCACGGTGACGGCCGCCACGTCGTTCAGGATCTCGGTCAGGGACTGCACCTCTGCTCAACCTCTGCTCTCTGCGGGGATGTTCTCGTTCAGCGGCCGGACCTTCACCACGAAGCCGTAGATCAGCGTGCCCAGGATGGCCATCACCCCGGCGAACAGCATCGGCCCCGTGTACGAGTTGCCGCTCATCGTCAGGAAGAACCCGATGAGGATCGGGCTGATGATGTTGCCGATCTGCGAGCCGAAGTTCTGGAAGCCGGCGACCGAGCCGACCACCGAGGGGGCGGGGGCGACCTCGGCGGGCAGGCTGAGGATGGCGGCGCCGGCGAAGGAGTGGGCGCAGTTGCTGATCGACAGCAGCACCAGCACGGCCACGTTCCCGTCCACGAACGTGGTCAGCGCGATCGTCGAGGCCAGCAGCATGCCGGTGATGATGGGCAGCTTGCGGGCGCGGGAGATGGGCACGCCGCGGCGTACCAGCCAGTCGGAGAACGCGCCGCCCGCGATCGTGGCGCCCACCGCCAGCAGCGACGGGATCGAGCCGAACACGCCCAGCTCCAGGATCGTGAAGCCGCGGTCCTCGACCAGGTAGCTCGGGTACCACGTGAGGAAGAACGCGCCGGTCGCCGAGCGGCAGATGTAGCCGAGCACCAGCCCCCAGACGGTGGGGTAGCGCAGCAGCTCCACCCAGCGCATCCGCGGCCCGCTCTCGGGCACGGCGGCGTCGCCGCCCTCGATGTAGTCGAGCTCGGCCTGGGAGATGCGGGGATGCTCCCGGGGCGAGCGGTAGATCATCCACCAGCCGATCACCCAGACCAGGCCGGCCAGGCCGATCACGACGAACGCCGCGCGCCACCCGAAGGCGGCGATCAGCGCGGTGACCACCGGCACGGACAGGGCCACGCCGACCTGCTGCCCGGTGTCGAACAGGCTGGAGGCCAGCGCCCGCTCCCTGCGCGGGAACCAGGTGGCGACCACCTTGATGTTGGCCGGCTGCACGGGGGCCTCGCCGATGCCGAGGCCGAGCCGGGCCACCAGCAGCGTGCCGACGCCGTGGGCCAGGGCCGTCGCGGCCGTCCACAGCGACCACCACACGACGGCGATCGGGTAGATGAGGCGGGGGCCGAAGCGGTCGAGCAGCCACCCGGAGGGGAGCTGGAAGATCGCGTACGTCCAGAAGAACGAGCTGAGCAGGATCCCTTTCGTGGTCTGGTCGAAGCCCAGGTCGTCCTGCATGTAGGTGCTGGCGACGCTGAGGGCGGAGCGGTCGAGGTAGGCGATGGTCAGGCCGAGGCCCGACAGCGTGATGATCGTCCAGCGGAGCCGGGACCGTGCGCGTCGCGCGGTCGCGGGCACGGTCGGGGCGGGTGTTGCGGAGTTAGACTGCATTCGAGCTCCAGGCTGCAGGTCAGTGCAGTGGCCACGCCGGACCGCCGGCTCGCGAGCCCGCCGGCCGCCGCGCCAACGGCGTCCTGACGGGGATCCGTCCGGTCCGGGTGTGCGATGAACGGAGCCGTCTTCGCCGGTGTGGTCCGTGGCCGCGGGCCACACCGGACGGCTCGGGTTACGGGCCTCCTCAGGTGAGTTTTCTTCAAGTCCTAATTCACGCGACTGTAACGCAAGACAGCGGTCATATACGAGATGCGATGTACGATATCTTTCATCTCATGAGTGAGGTCATGGCGTCCCCGGTCTTCTCCGGCCAGCCCAAGTCGCTGTCCTCGCGGGGCACGGTCGTCCTGGAGGCGATCAAGCACGCGATCCTGACCGGCGCGCTCCCGCCCGGCCGCCAGCTCGTCGAGACCGAGCTCGCCCAGCAGCTCGGCGTGTCGAAGACACCCGTGCGCGAGGCGCTCAAGACGCTGGCGGGCGCCGGCCTGGTGACGATGAGCGAGTACAAGGGCGCCACCGTGCGCACGGTGGACGACGCGCTGATGGAGTGGGTCTACGACCTGCGCCTGCTGCTGGAGCCCGAGGCCGTCACCCGCACGGTCGAGCGCGGGGCCGACCTGGGCGCGGCCGCCGAGGCCCTGCGCCGCGCCGACACCGCCGCCGACCGCGCCGACCGCAGCCTGGCCAACCGCGACTTCCACCGCGCCCTCTACGCGGGCTGCGGCAACCCGCTGCTCGTCAGCACCCTCGACTCGCTGCGCGACCAGACCGCGCTGATCTCCGCGGCGGCCTGGGGGCGCGTGCCCACCTGGGAGGCGGAGGCCGACGAGCACCGCGAGATCCTGCGGGCCGCCGAGTCGGGCTCCGCCGCCGAGGCCGCGCGGCTGCTGCGCGCGCACGTGTGCCGGTTCGTCGAGCGGGTCAGGGAGAGCGGCGGCCTGTGATCCGCATCTCAGCCTGATCTTTGCCGGGGGCCGGGGCCCGGCGCGTCCCTACGATGATCAACGATCATTCGGAGGGAGTTCGTTGTCTGGGCAAGAACGCGTTCGGGCCATCCTGGAGAGCCGTCTCGTGCAGCGGGCGGTCATCCTGGTCATCGTCGTCAACGCGATCACCATCGGCTGCGAGACCAGCGCGTACCTGATGCAGCGGGCCGGCGGCCTGCTGCACGCCATCGACCGGGTCGCGCTGGCCGTCTTCACCGTGGAGCTGGCCGCCCGCCTGTACGCCTACCGCAGGGCGTTCTTCAAGGACCCCTGGAACTGGTTCGACGCGATCATCGTCGTCGTCGCGCTCATCCCGGCCTCCGGCCCCACGTCCGTGCTGCGCGCCCTGCGCATCCTGCGGGCGCTGCGGCTGGTCTCGGCCGTGCCCAGCATGCGCCGCGTGGTCGGCGCGCTGCTGGCCGCCGTGCCCGGCATGGCCTCCATCATCGGGCTGCTGGTGCTGATGATCTACATCGCGGCGGTCATCGCCACCAAGCTGTTCGGCGACATCGTGCCCGAGCGCTTCGACGAGCTGCCGCGCTCGCTGTTCACGCTGTTCCAGATCATGACCGGGGACGACTGGGGGAACGTCGCCCAGGAGGTCATGGAGGAGAAGCCGTGGGCGTGGCTCTTCTTCATCGTCTACATCCTCATGTCCACGTTCGTGGCGCTGAACCTGTTCATCGCGGTCGTGGTCAACGCCATGAACGAGGAGGGCGAGGCCCCGCCGGAGCTCGAATCGGTCAAACAGGAGCTCGCCGCGGTGAACGCCAAGCTGGACCAGCTTCTTGTGCGTGAGCGCCAGGAGGAACTCCACCCCGCGGCCGATCGTTGACGCGGGCGTCACACGTTCCGATCTTCGTTCGACAGGAGAACAAGAGCCGTGGTCTTCAAGAGGATGCTGGGTGCGCTCGGGGTCGGCGCGCCATCGGTGGACACCGTCCTGTCCACGCCGCGTACCCGGCCGGGCGGCACGCTGGAAGGAGAGGTGCGGCTCAAGGGCGGCGACTTCGACGCCGAGATCGAGCACATCACCCTCGGCCTGGTGGCGCGGGTGGAGATCGAGCACGGGGGCGGTGAGGCCGCCGGGCTGAGCGAGTTCGGCAGCCACCGCGTCTCCGGTCCCTTCACCCTCCGCAAGGGCGAGGAGCGTACCGTCGACTTCCGCATCCCGGTTCCGTGGGAGGCCCCGATCAGCGAGATCGCCGGCCAGCCGCTCCGGGGCATGGCCGTGGGCGTGCGTACCGAGCTGGCCATCGCCAAGGCCGTCGACAAGGGCGACCTCGACATGGTGGCGGTGGAGCCGCTGCCCTCGCAGTTGCGGATCCTGGAGTCGTTCCTGCAGCTCGGCTTCGCCTTCAAGTCGGCCGACCTGGAGGCGGGACACCTGCGCGGGGTGCGGCAGGAGCTGCCGTTCTACCAGGAGATCGAGTTCTACCCGACCGGGCAGTACGCGGGGCGGGTGGGCGAGGTGGAGGTCACCTTCGTCGCCGACCCGCAGGGGCTGGAGGTGGTGCTGGAGGCCGACAAGCGCACCGGCCGCTACTCCTCGGGTGACGCCATCGGCCGCTTCCACGTCAGCCACGAGGACGCGCTGCGTGCGGACTGGGCGAGCGATCTGGGGCGCTGGCTCGACAGCCTCTCCCAGTACGGCGGCCACCACCACGGCAGCCACGGCCACTACGGCCACCACGACGAGCACCACGGGCGTCACGGCGGGTCCGGGATGGGCATGGTCGTCGCCGCCGGCGCGGCGGGCGTGGTGGGCGGCCTCGTGGCCGGTGAAGTGGTCGAGGAGGTCGTGGAGGAGTTCTTCGAGGGCGGTGACGAGGGCGGCGACTGGTAACCCCCGCCGCTGATCCGGTTCCCGGCCGCGACCCGACCGTGGCCGGGAGCGCCGGGCTGCGGAGGCGCCCGTGGCCGGGAGCGCTGGATTGCGGAGGCGCCGGTGGCCGCGAGGGGCGGGTTTCGAGGTGGTCAGCCGTCCACGGGCAGGCGGCGGGCGGCCACGCCGGCCCACCCCAGGCCGAGCGCCGTGACCATGAGCACCCCCGCCGCTCCCGCCCCGGCCGCCACCAGCCCCGCCGCCCCCGGCAGGAGGAGCTGTCCGGTCCGGTTGCCGACCAGGCGGAGCGACATCGCGCGCCCGCGCAGCCCGGGCGGCGCCGACTCGGCCAGCCACGACATCGTCATCGGCTGCCCCACCCCCAGCCCGAACCCCAGGACGACCAGCACGGGCACCAGCAGCCACAGCGGCATCGGCAGGGGAGTGACGAGCAGGGCCGCGGCTGCCGCGACCGTGCCGGCGACCAGCAGCCTGCGCCGCCCCAGCGCCCGCGACAGCCGGCCGAGGAAGAAGCGCGACACCATGGAGGCCAGGCCGCGGATGGTCAGCAGCAGGCCGATCGTGCCCGCGGTGAGGCCGTGCTCGGTGCCGAGCGCCGGCAGGTAGACGAGCGTGATGTCCACGGCCGCCAGCACGACGCAGCTCGTGACCAGGGCGTGCGCGAGACCGGGGCGGCGCAGCAGGGAACGCATGCCGCCGGCCGCCTCCCGGTCCGCGGCCTCCGGGCGGGGGCTGCGGGGCAGCGGCGCCGACAGCGCGACGAGCAGCACCGCCAGGCCGCACGACCACAGGAAGATCTGCCCGGTGTCGGGGATCGCCTGGTCGCCGCCGAACGCGGAGATCAGCACCGGCCCGGCCGCCTGCCCCAGCGAGGCCGCGAACGTGTAGCGGCCGAACGCGGTGTCGTGGCCGCCGCGCCCGGTGGTGTTGGCCACCAGCGCCTGCTGGGCGATCACGCAGCCGAGATGTCCCGTGCCGAGCAGGATCCCCGCCGCGATCAGCCCGGGCACCGTGTCGCCGAGGGCCAGGAACGCGGCCCCGGCCGCGGTGAGCGTGAGCGCCCCCGCCACGGCCATGCGGCGCTCGCCGTACCGGTCGGCGGCGTGCCCGGCGGGCAGCGCCAGCAGCAGCGGGGCGATGGCGAAGCTCGCGCCGAGCACGCCGAGCCACGCCGCGGGCACGTCCAGCTCGATCGCCCGGTACGACATCGTGGGCCGCAGCACGAACGTCACGATCTGCGTGGTGGCCGAGTGGGCCAGCAGCACCGCCATCGCGTAACGCCGGTTCCCCCTGGCTGCTGGTTCGCCCATTTTCGTCCCGTCTTGCCGGAAAATGCTCGTTATAACTTACAACAGACGAAGATCGGGTCAGGCGGAGCGTGGCAGGCGGGCGCCCGATCGGGCCCGGAGATCACTTCGACAGGCCCGAGAACGTCTCGGGAAGGTCGTCGATCGTCCCGTCCGGCCAGGTGATCTTGCGGTCGTCGATCGCCGGCGGCTGCTCGCCGTCGCCGAGCAGGAGCGCGGCGGCGTACCAGCGGCCGGGCTCCGCCTCGCCGGGCGTCGCGCACCACGGGACCAGCGTGCGCTCGCCCAGCGGGGTGGCCGCCACCTCCGTGCCCGACTCGCTCAGCCCTGCACCTCCTGACACCCGCGTGGCTGGGCCGCTCTCGGGCGCGGGCCAGCCGCCCACCCGCAGCCTGCCCGCCTGCCCGGTCAGCCGGGCCAGCCGCACCTCCCACGCCCCGCGCACGACCGACACGACCTCCACCTCGGGCCCGTGCCGCATCGGCGCGCCCGCCCTGGAGTAGCCGTGGTCGGGACCCGGACCCTGCTCGCCCCAGTGCGCCCGCCAGCGCGACGAGCCGACCAGCGTCCCGGACGGCAGCGCGCGCACGGGACCGGCGGTGAACCCGGTCCTGTGACTGGCGCGCCCCTCCTCGTCCAGGACCACCACGGACTGGTCCAGCGGGTCGCCCGCCGCCAGCGGGAACGTGGCCGTCGAGTAGCCCAGCCGCGCGTACAGCGGCGCGTCGGCCAGGTCGGAGCCCGGGTACGAGTGGTCGGTGCCGTGGTTGACCACGCGGACGACGCCGTCCGCCCGGGTGCCGCTGACCAGCCAGCCGGGGGCCCGCACGACGCGGGTGAAGTCGCCCCGCTCCACCGGCAGCGGCTCCTCCACGGCCGTCCACACCGGATGATCGGCCGGCAGCGAGAGCCCGAACAGGCCCTTCGCGGCCCAGTACGGCGAGCCGGGCCCGGAGTAGTCCTGCGCGATCGCCCGGTAGGGGCCGTGCCACCCGAGGGTGAGTATCCCGTCCTCGTCGGGCGCGCCGTGCTCGGCGAAGTGCCGCGCGATGCCGGAGGCGGCCCGGCGCAGCAGCCCGGGCGAGCCGACCCCGGCCCTGGCGCCGACCCAGAACGGCGTGGCGGCGGCGAAGCGGTAGGCCAGGCTGCGGCCCTGGATCAGCGGCGAGCCGTCGGCGCCGACCAGGTGCACGGCGTCGTCCAGGAACCGTTCGAGGCGCGCCAGGTGACGCGGGTCCGGCGCGAGGCCCGCCATCTCGCTCCACAGCAGCGGGTAGAAGTGCAGCGCCCAGCCGGCGTAGTGGTCGTAGGCGCGCTCGGAGCCGTCGGCGTACCAGCCGTCCTCGCGTTCGAAGCTCTCGGCCAGGGCCAGCCCGGCGTCGATGTCCTCCTGCGCGTACGGTCCGCCGACCGAGGCCAGGAACTGCTCCACGACGATCTGGAACCACACCCAGTTGATCGGCGGGTAGCCGGAGCCGACCGCCGGAGCGAGGTAGTCGACCACCTGCTCCCGCACGAGCGGCGGCAGCCGGTCCCACAGCCACGGCCTGGTCAGGTGCAGGACCAGCGCGATGGAGGCGGCCTCCACCTTGGCCTGGCCGTGCTCGTCCAGGCGGACCCAGCGGTCGGGGTGGTGCGGGTCGGTGCCGGCGGCCAGGCCGTCCGCGTACCACTCCATCAGGCCCAGCGGGTCGCGCCCGCCCTCGCCCGCGACCCGGAACCCGGCCGCGAGGAACGTGCGCGCGAAGCCCTCCAGCGCGTCGACGTCGGGGCCGTAGCCGCCGGGCTCGCCGGGGAAGCTGACGCGCGCGTGGGAGGGGGAGGCGTGGCGGCGTGCCGACAGGAGCAGGCGGTCGGCCAGATCGGCCCAGTGCTCCCTGGTCCAGCCCGTGTAGGGGGAGATCATCCCGCCACGGAAGCATGCCAGGGCCGCGTGCCACAAGTGGACCCTGAGCGCTGGGGGGTGGGAGCTAGAACGTCACCAGCGGGTCCCCCACGAAGTCGGCGATGAAGTTGACGAAGAAGAACCCGAAGAACAGGAAGTTGAGCACCAGGATGACGTAGTGCCAGGGCCGCGGGCGGGCGGGGCGCGGCAGCTTGCTGTTCAGGTACATCAGCAGGAACGGGTAGATCAGCGCCCCCAGGTTCGACATGTTCGCCGACCATTCGACCAGCCCCACCGGCAGCGACTGGAAGATGACGATCGAGATGACGACGAGCAGCAGGAGCATGAACGGGTAGTAGAAGCGCCGCGGGTCGCCCTCGATCAGCCTGCGCAGCCGCGGGCTGGTGGCGTTGGCGGCGTCGGTCGTCACCCGCACCATGGCCTCGAAGATGCCGAGCTGCGTCGAGAACAGGATCAGCACTCCCACCACGAGCGCGACGTAGAAGGCCGCCCGCCCGTACTCGTCGCCGAGCGCGCTGGCCACGAACGTGGGCACGTTCGCCCGCGTGGGCCGCTCGCCCGACATCGTGACGGCCTGCGACATGAGGATGGTGGGCAGCAGCATGCCGAGGATGGCGCCGACGAAGAACACGCCCCACATGTCCACCATGAGCAGCCGGTACCAGCGCCGCCACAGGCCGCGGTTGAGCTCGTCGTCGGGGAAGGTGACGCCGCTGGCCAGGATCGCGCGCCGCTCGCCGCGCAGCCCCGAGATGTAGCCGACGCGGTGCCCCATGCCGTAGCCCTTGTCGCGGTAGTGCCCCATGACGTACCAGTTCAGGCCGGAGGCCAGCGCGGTGAACCCGGCCAGGGCGCCGAGCTGGGTGGCGGTGATCCCGGCGGGCGGGGCGGCCGGGGTGACGAAGCCGCGGATGCCCTCCCACCACTGGCTGAACGGCACCACGAGCAGGTCCACGGCCAGCAGGGCGAGCAGGATCGTGCTGACCATCACCCAGTTCGCCAGCTCCAGCGCGCGGCTGACGCGGCGGGCGGCGGCGGTGATGAGGAACACCAGCACCAGCAGGCCGATGGCCCAGAACCGCGGCTCGGCGTCGTCGGCGGCCGGCGGGACGCCGTGCACCAGCGCGTACACGCCCTGCCCCGCCGACGCGGCCCAGCCGCCCGCGATGAACGCGAAGATCACGATGAGGACGGACAGCGGCACCCACAACATCCACCCCGGCGGCACCCGCCCCCAGCCGACCACGGGCGTCTCGCCGGTCGCGAGGACGTAGCGGGAGCATTCGACGTTGTAGAAGGTCTGCAGCAGCGCCGAGACCAGGATGACCCAGCCGACGCCGACGAATCCGTACTGCCCCACGTTGAGAGGGCCCAGCAGCCACTCGCCGCTGCCGATCGAGATGCCCAGGGCGATCAGGCTCGGGCCGACGGCGTACTTGAACAGTTCCTTGGGGCCGATTCTGGAGACCTTGAAGACCTCCTCCGGCGTGGGCAGGTCGGCGACTTCGAGATCGGGACGGCTGACTCCGAGCGGGTGCGACATGTCACTGCCTCCTGTGGCCCCCAGGGTGATCCCGAAGGGCGAAGGCATCAAGACCCAAAAGCGTCAGGCGTACTGGAGATCGGCCTTGACGATGCGCCCGTCCCCGACCGTGAAATCGTAGTGCGCCCGCCAGCCGCCGGATCCGCCGGGAGCCCAGTGGACGAGCAGCTTCTGCCCGTCCGCACGCCGCTCGGCGATCGACAGGACCCGCAACGTCCCGCCGATCACCTCGTTGCCGGCCCACTCCCTGATGGCGTCGTGCCCCTCGATGCTCCGGCCGACGTCGACGATCTCGGCGTCCGGGGCGAAGGAGGCGACCAGGGCGTCCAGGTCGCGGGCGTTCACCGCGTCCACGTACGCCTGCGCCGCCCGGTCCACGCCGGCGACCGGGCCGGAGGTCCCCGCCGGCGGCGACGGGTAGGCCGGCGCAGGGGAGGTCGTGCCCGGCTCGGGCGGCGCGCCACAGGCGGCCGCCGCGAGGAACGGGACGAGCGCGAGCAGAGCCATTCGACGTGAGTGTTTCCGCATGGCCCCGATCATGCGGCTGCGTCGGGGATCACGTCCAAGACCTGCTGTCATAACCGGTGGCTATGGCGCATCGGTGCGACAAAGCGACGAGATGTTCCGGGCGTGGCGTTACGCGACATTACGGGGAGCGCTACGTACAGTCAGAATCGATGTCACGACCGTGACTACAGGGGGAGATCATGAAGAAAGCGCTCATAGCGGCAGGTGGCGCGCTTGCCACCGCCGCCGCACTCGTCGTGCTGGCCACGCCGGCCAACGCCGTCCCGGCCTACTGCAACCTGAGCGTGGGCGACGCCACGCGCACGATGAGCATCGACGTCTGGGGCGTCTATGTCGGCAAGCGCGACGCCGACGCGTGCGAGAGCGACCACGGCCTGGCCCACGACAAGAACGTCAAGGTGGAGGCCGACAAGTGGAGCCACGACAAGTGGACCCACGACAACGGCAACACCTATGACAACGGCAACACCTACGACAACGGCAACAGCTGGGACAACGGCCACTGGGGTCACCAGGGCCACGGTCACAGCACCAACTGGGCCTCGCCGAACTGGGGCAACCGGGGCTGGAACCTCGGCGCCACCTGGGGCTCGCGCGGCTACGGCTGGCCGGCCTCGCCTTACCGCTTCTGAGCCGAGGCCGGCCCTGACCGGCTTCGCGACTTAGTCCGGCGTGGTCCCGGGGCACTTCATGTGGCCCGGGACCTTGTCATGCCCCCTGACGCCCCCCGGCGGGGGGCCGCCGCTCATCGATCGACGATCTCGTTCTTCCCGATCACCACGACCCCGCCCCTGGTCAGCGCGAACCGCGTGCGGTCGTAGTCGAGGTCGAACCCGATCCGCGCCCCGTCGGGGATCACCACGTTCTTGTCGATGATCGCCTTGCGCACGATCGCGCCCCGCCCGACCTTGACGTTCTCCATCAGCACGGAGTCCTCCACCAGCGAGTGCGAGTGGAGCACCACCTTGGGCGACAGGATCGACCTGATCGCCGTGCCGCCGGAGACGATCACGCCGGGGGACACCAGCGAGTCGATCGCCCGGCCCACCCGGTCGCCGTCGTTGTGCACGAACTTGGCCGGAGGCAGCGGGTCGTGCCCGGTGAAGATCGGCCACTTGTCGTTGTAGAGGTTGAAGATCGGGTGCGCCGAGATGAGGTCCATGTGGGCCTCGTAGTACGCGTCCAGGGTCCCCACGTCACGCCAGTAGCCGCGGTCGCGCTCGCTGGAGCCGGGCACGATGTTGTTGGCGAAGTCGTACACGTCGGCGCCGCCCGACTTGACCAGCATGGGGATGATGTTGCCGCCGAGGTCGTGCTTGCTGGTCGGGTCGAGCGCGTCCTCACGCAGTGCGTCGATCATCGACTGCGTCTTGAACACGTAGTTGCCCATCGAGGCGAACACCTCGTCGGGCGAGTCGGCCAGCCCCACCGCGTCCTTGGGCTTCTCCCTGAAGGCCACGATCCGGCGTCCCTCGGGGTCGGTCTCGATCACGCCGAACTGGTCGGCCAGCGACAGCGGCTGCCTGATGGCCGCCACCGTCACGTCGGCGCCGGAGTCCTCGTGCTGCTCGACCATCTGCCGCGGATCCATGCGGTAGATGTGGTCGGCGCCGAACACGATCACGTGCTCGGGCATCTCGTCGTAGATCAGGTTCAGGTTCTGGAACAGCGCGTCCGCGGAGCCGGAGAACCAGCGCGGCCCGAGCCGCTGCTGCGCGGGCACCGGCGTGACGTAGTTGCCCAGCATCGCCGACAGCCGCCAGGTCCGCGAGACATGCCGGTCGAGGCTGTGGTTCTTGTACTGCGTCAGCACGACGATCTTCAGGAAGCCGCCGTTGGCGAGGTTGGACAGCACGAAATCGATGAGCCGGTACATCCCGCCGAACGGCACCGCCGGTTTCGCCCGATCCGCCGTGAGCGGCATGAGCCTCTTGCCCTCTCCACCTGCCAGCACGACCGCAAGCACCCTCCGGGACCTCATGCCCAGGACGCTACCCTCAAATGGCCGATCTATCGACGAAACCCCGCACCGTGAGCTCCTTTCTTGTCCGGTTTTGGGATTCAATGTACGAACCGGGCTTGCCGACCTTGGGCTTGCCGATGTGTTTTTCTTGCCTGGACCGCCCTTAAGGTCGTCTCATGCGTGTTGATCTGCTCAGCCGTGAGTATCCGCCCGAGGTGTACGGCGGGGCCGGGGTGCACATGGAGTACCTGGCCCGGGAGCTGAGGAAGCTCGCCGACGTACGCGTGCGCTGCTTCGGGGCCGACCGCGCCGAGCCGGGCGTCTCGGCCTACCGGGTGCCCGGCGGGCTGGCGAGCGCCAACGCCGCGCTGCAGGTCCTCGGTGTGGATCTGGAGATGGCCGCCGCCTGCGAGGGCGCCGACGTCGTGCACTCCCACACGTGGTACGCCAACTTCGCCGGCCACGTCGCGAAGCTGCTGCACGGCGTGCCCCACGTGATCACCACGCACAGCCTGGAGCCGCTGCGCCCGTGGAAGGCCGAGCAGCTCGGCGGCGGCTACGCGATCTCGTCGTGGGCCGAGCGCACGGCCCTGGCCGCCGCCGACGCGGTCGTGGCGGTCTCGGCGGGCATGCGCCGCGACGTGCTGGCCGCCTACCCGGAGATCCCGCCGGAGAAGGTCACCGTCATCCACAACGGCATCGACACCGCCCAGTACGTTCCCGACCCGGGCACCGACGTGCTGGAGAAGCACGGCGTGGACCCGGCCAGGCCGTACGTCGTCTTCGTCGGCCGCATCACCCGCCAGAAGGGCCTGGTCCACCTCCTGCACGCGGCGCGCTCCTTCGACCCGGCGGCGCAGCTCGTGCTGTGCGCGGGCGCCCCCGACACGCCGGAGATCGCCGCGGAGGTGACCGAGCTGGTGCGCGGGCTCGACCGCGACGGCGTCCTCTGGATCCAGGAGATGCTGCCCAAGCCCGAGGTGATCCAGCTCCTGACGCACGCCACGGTGTTCGTGTGCCCGTCGGTGTACGAGCCCATGGGCATCGTCAACCTGGAGGCGATGGCCTGCGAGACCGCGGTGGTGGCGACGGCGACCGGCGGCATCCCCGAGGTGGTCGCCGACGGGGAGACCGGCCTGCTGGTGCCGATCTCCCAGGGCCCCGACGGCACCCCGCACGACCCGGAGCGCTTCGCCTCCGACCTGGCCGAGCGGGTCAACGCCCTGCTGGGGGATCCGGCGCGGGCGCGTGCCATGGGGGAGGCGGGCCGGGCCCGCGCGATCGAGCACTTCTCCTGGGCCCGCATCGCCGAGCGCACGGTGGACCTCTACGCCTCGCTGGGCGCCTGACCTCCGACGCCTCCACCGCCTCGCCTCCCGTACGTCAGCCCAGATCTCTGAGGCTGGCCTGGGCTGAGCGTCAGACCAGGCCCCTGCGGCTGGCCTGGGCGCCCGCCTGGAAGCGGGTCTCGGCGTTGAGCTCGTCGAGCAGGTGCCGCAGGCGGCGGCGGAGGCTGCGCGGGCTGGTGCCGAGCTGCCGGGCGATGGCGTCGTCCTTGAGCCCGGCCGCCAGCAGCGCCAGCAGCCTGCGGTCCTCCAGGCCCAGGCCCGCGCCGGGATCGCCCTCCGGGCCGAGCTCCGGCGATCCCTGCGACCACAGCTCGGGGCGCACCGGCAACGCCTCCCGCCACAGCCGCTCGAACAGCTCCACCAGGGCCACCACCATGGTGGAGCCCCTGATCAGCACGCCGCGCGTCAGCGGCGGGTCCATGTGCAGCGGCATGACCGCCCGCGACCGGTCGACCAGCGCCATCTTGAACGGCAGCCACGGCAGGATCCGGGCCTCCTCGCCCGCCCTGATCAGGCTGCCCACCTCGTCGAGCGCCCCCGCGTGCTCGAAGGCCTCGGGCACGTAGATGGTGCGGTAGCGCACGCCGTTGCGCAGCAGGTCGGTCTGCAGCGGGTTGTGGTAGTCCAGCACGTACGGGGGCCGGTCGAAGGTCAGCACCTCCTCCTTGGCCTCCTGCTGCAGCCTGACGTACCAGCGCGCCTGCTCCTCGGGCCCGGCCAGCACCTCGAACTGGTCGCCTCCCTCGGGGTCGGTGCCGACGTCGCGGAAGGCCGCCTCCAGCTCATCGGCCGTGTCGGTGAGCCGGTCCAGCTCGCTCTGCATGTCGCGGACCAGCGAGCGGATCGCGGTGCCCGGGTTCGTCGCCGTCCAGCGGGGCGAGCGCCCCCACAGGCGGCTCACCAGGCCCTTGACGCGGAGCCTGCTCAGCGACGACTGGATGCGCCCCGCGCTCTCGCCGCTCCGCATGACGAGCTCCTGCACCGTGATCCCGGGGCACGCCAGCACACTTCGGTAGATCCGCTCGTCGAACGCGCTGATACCGACGATCTCCAGCGCGCGGCCGTCCTCCTGCACGTGCTCGATCTTGGCCGTTTCCGGCAGTTGCCGCAATAGGCCACCAACGCCACCTTGTCACCAAATTTCACTGACAGTTAGAAAGCGGGATGTGCAACAGAGAACGGCCCTTCTGGGCGTCGTGTTACTGGCCGCCACGGCGATCGCCGCGCCGGCCCAGGCCGCGCCCACCCAGCCCACCACCAAGCTCCAACCCGCGAAGACGATCACGCTCATCACCGGGGACAAGGTCACCCTCCGCGAGCTGCCCAACAAGCAGACCCAGCTCGACGTCGCCCCCGGCCCGGGCCGCGAGAAGATCAACTTCGTGCACCGCAGGTCCGCGGACGGGCTCAGCATCGTGCCCGTGGACGCGATGCCCCTCCTGGCCGCCGGCACCCTCGACCCCCGGCTCTTCGACGTCACCCGGCTCGCCGCGCTCGGCTACGACGACGCCACCAGCCCGCAGCTCCCGCTGATCATGACGTACGCCGGCGGCGCCGACGCCGCCACGCTGCGCGCCGCCGGCGGGCGCCCGCTGCCCGCCATCAACGGCGTCGCCAGGAAGGAGCCCCGCACCGGCGCGCTCTGGCAGTCGCTGACGGGCCAGGCGCGGACCGCCACCGCCCCCGCGAAGATCTGGCTCGACGGCAAGGCCAAGGTCTCCCTCGACGTCAGCGTGCCGCACATCGGCGCGCCCGCCGCCTGGGCGGCCGGCCACACCGGCCAGGACGTCCCCGTCGCGGTGCTCGACACCGGCTACGACCCCGGCCACCCCGACCTGCGGGGCCAGGTCGTCGGGAGCGAGAACTTCACCGCCGAACCCGACACCCGCGACCTGCACGGCCACGGCACGCACGTCGCCTCCACGATCGCCGGCACCGGCGCCGCCTCCGACGGCAGGCGCAAGGGCGTCGCCCCGGGCGCCAAGCTCATGATCGGCAAGGTCTGCGGGCAGGACGGCTACTGCGCGGACTCGGCCATCGTCGAGGGCATGACCTGGGCGGCGCGCAACGGCGCCCGCGTGGCCAACCTCAGCCTCGGCGGCCCCGACGCCCCCGGGATCGACCCGCTGGAGCAGGCCGTCAACAGCCTCTCGGCCGAGTACGGCACGCTGTTCGTGATCGCCTCGGGCAACGAGGGGCCGCAGGCGCTCGGCTCGCCGAGCAGCGCCGACGCCGCGCTGTCCGTCGGCGCCTCCTACCGCGACGCCGACACCGTCGCCCAGTTCAGCAGCACCGGCCCGCGCCCGGGTGACGCCGCGGTCAAACCCGACCTGATCGCCCCCGGCGTGGGCATCGTCGCCGCCAGGGCGGGCGCCCCCGAGGGGTCCTCGGGCGACGACCAGTACATGGAGATGAGCGGCACGTCCATGGCCACCCCGCACGTGGCGGGGGCGGCGGCGATCGTGGCGGGCCTGCACCCCGACTGGAGGGCCGAGCGCATCAAGGCGTCGCTGATGGCCTCCACCGCGCCCGGCGACGAGCTGGGCGCCTACATCCAGGGCTCCGGCCGCGTGGACGTCGCCCGCGCCGTCGCCCAGCGGATCACGGCCGAGCCCGTCTCGCTCGGCATGGGCGACGTCGAGCTGCCCGACACCGCGCCCAAGGAGCGCACGCTCACCTACCGCAACGACGGCGACGCGCCCGTCCGGCTGGAGCTGAGCGTGGTCGCCAAGGACGGGCACGGCCAGAGCGCCACGCCGTTCAGCCTCGGCGCCGACGCGGTGGAGGTGCCCGCGCACGGCACCGCCCAGGTGACGGTGACCGCCAGGCCCGCCGCCACCGGGCTGTTCAGCGGGACGGTCATCGCCAGGAGCGGTGACGTCACCGTACGCACCGGCATCGGCATGCGCGTCGAACCGGAGAAGAGGGGGCTCGACCTGCGCTTCACCGGCAGCGACGGGCAGCCCGCCCAGGTCGCCTTCGCCGGCGTGATCGACGTCGAGGCGGGCGAGCAGACCAACTACGACATCTCGGGCGGCAGCCTGGAGCTGCGGCTGCTCAAGGACCGCCGCTACACGGTCGTCACCCTGATGGCCGACCACGACGGCACCATCGTGATGGCGGCCGAGCCGGAGTTCACTCTCGACGGCGACCGCACCGTCACCGCCGACGCCCGCCGCGCCAAGCCGGTGGACGTGCGCACGGAGGAGCCGACCGCGCGGCTGGCCATCGGCATGCTGGGCATGCTCCAGCTCGTCGAGGGCAAGCAGCCCCTCGGCGTGGACGTGGACCTGTCCGGCATGTGGGGCGCCGAGCGCGTCGAAGGCGTCAAGGCCATCCCGACGGCCCGCACGGCCGGCAAGACGTTCGCCTACTACCGCTGGACCCAGTGGGCCAAGCCGAAGGGCGACGGTACCTACGACGCCAGCCCGTACTTCTACCACCTGATGAAGGCCGAGCCGCGCATCCCCGCCGACCCCGGCTACCGCCCGCGCCGCCGCGACCTCGCCGAGGTCACCTCCACGTACGCCGCCCAGCAGGACGGCAAGACCGGCGAGCACATGGCGCTGCCCGTGCTGTACGGGACCGAGCTGGCCTGGATGCCCTACGTGCACGTGGCCCACGTGCCGCTGCCGTTCCGCAGGACCGAGTACTACACGCCCGGCGACACCGGCTGGTACCCGTCATTCGCCCAGTACAAGCTCCCGCCGGAGGGTATCGACGACCTCGACCAGTTCTTCTTCGGCCGCACCACCGTCTACCGCGCCGGCCAGAAAAGCACGGAACGCTGGAACGGCGCCGTCTTCGGGGCCGCCCTCCACCCTGACGGCGACGTCACCTGGCGCGAGGAGAACATGATGCAGTTCGCCACCTCGCTGTTCGACGACGGCAGGGCCGACCGCCACTCCATCGGCAACTACACGGCCCCGCAGGCCGCGCTCTACCGCGACGGCAAGGAGATCTACCGCACCACCGACTACCTGCCCGGCTGGATCGACGTGCCCGCCGAGCGGAAGGAGAGCGAGTACCGCCTGACCATGACCGCCGACCGCGACCCGGCCATGACCAAGCTGTCCACCCGGGTCAGCGCCGAGTGGCGGTTCCGGTCGAAGACCCCCGCGGCGGGCGAACGGCAACTGCTGCCGCTGCTGGCCGTCAAGATCACCCCTGAGCTGGACGAGCACAACCGGGCCGCCGTGGGGCCCATGC
The DNA here is from genome assembly GCF_041950525.1 of Nonomuraea sp. GTA35. NCBI lineage: Bacteria > Bacillati > Actinomycetota > Actinomycetes > Streptosporangiales > Streptosporangiaceae > Nonomuraea > Nonomuraea sp. GTA35. Next base: position 101,984 of record NZ_JBGNUV010000017.1, read on the forward strand.
GCATCCCGCTCCACGTCCAGCGCCAGGACGGCTCGCCCGACCTGAGGCTGCGCACGCTGACCGCCGAGGTCTCCTACGACGACGGCCGCACGTGGTCGCCGGCCCTGGTGCACCCGGCGGGCAAGGACGGCTGGTCGGCGCGGACCTGGCACCCCGCCTGGGCGCGCGGCACGTTCGCCTCCCTGCGGGTCAAGGCCGTGGACACCGGCGGCAACGCCTTCAGCCAGACCGTCGTCAGGGCGTACCAGATCAAGTGAGCCGAGGGAGGTCCCGCCACGGCGGGGCCTCCCGTCAGGCGGCGCGTTCGAGCACGACGACGGGGATCTCCCGGTCGGTCTTCTTCTGGTACTCGTCGTAGTCCGGCCAGGTGCGCGCCATGACCTTCCACATCTCGGGCTTCTCGCCGGGCGTGGCCGTGCGGGCGCGCGCCTTGAACCTGTCGCCCTTCACCTGCACCTCGACGTCCGGGCTGGCCTGGAGGTTCTTGTACCACCCCGGATGGTCGGCGTCCCCGCCCTTGGACGCCACCACGAGGTAGGAGTCGCCGAACGGCTGGTAGATGAGGGGAGTCGTGAACGGGCGGCCGGACTTGCGTCCCTTGGTGGTCAGCAGCAGGACGGTGGTGTTGTTCCAGTCGTGTCCCTCCGCGCCGTCGGTCTCCTGATAACGCCGGACATGTTCTTCGCCGTAGAGCATGCAGGCGAACCTACCCACCCAGGCCGTGACCTCACCGTTACTCGACGCGGTCTGGACGAGAAGTTAACGTGGTTGGCACACCCCTTTCTGTAAGCGCTTCCACCCTCGGGTGAGTGGAAGCGCTTACACAGGAAGAGAACCACCATGGACGTGACCATCTACGAAGTGGCCAGGCGGGCGGGCGTGTCGATCGCCACCGTGTCCAGGGCGCTGCGCGGCACCGGCCCCGTCGCCCCGAGGACGCGGGAGAAGGTGCTCAAGGCCGTCGAGGAGCTCAACTTCACGCCCAGCCGCCTGGGTGTCAGCCTCGCCGAGGGCCGCCACGCCGCCAACGGCGTCGTCTTCCCCGACCTGGCGGGCCCGTACTACGCCGAGGTCCTGCTCGGCTACGAGGAGGTGGCCTCCGAGCTGGGCCGCTCGGTGGTCATCCTGTCCACCAAGGGCCGCACCAGGGTCGGCGACCTGATCAAGGACCTGGCCGGCCGGGTGGACGGCATGCTGATCTTCGGCCACACCGTGCCCGAGCCGCTGGTCGCCGAGCTGGTACGGCTCGGCGTGCGGCTGGTGTTCGTCTCCCGCGGCCCGCTGCCCGGCGCCGACACGCTGCGCAGCGAGAACACCGCCTCCGCCCACGCCCTGGCCGGGCACCTGCGCGGCCACGGCTACGAGCGCTTCGCCTTCCTCGGCGCCCCGCTCACCAGCCACGACGACGTGGACGAGCGCTGGCAGGGCGTGCGGGGCGTGCTCGGCGGGGCGATCGAGGCCGTCGGCACCGGCCACTACACCGTGGAGTGCGGCCACGAGGCCGCCACGAAGCTGCTCAAGGGCAGGGACCGGCCCCGGGCGATCATCTGCTCCGACGACGAGGTGGCGCTGGGGGCGCTGCTCGCCGCCGAGGAACTCGGCCTCGACGTGCCCGGCGACGTGGCCGTGACCGGCTGGGACGACATCATGGCCGCCCGCCACGCCCGCCCGGCGCTGACCACCGTACGGCAGCCGATGCGCAAGCTCGGCGCCCGGGCCGCCCGCGCGCTCGACGAGCTCATCACGGGGGCCCGCGACACCCCGAGCCACATCGTCCTGACCACCGAGCTGGTCGTCCGCTCCAGCTGCGGTCACCACCCCCAGGAGGTACCGACGTGAACAGCACCACCCGGCGCGCCGTGGGCGTGCTGGCGATGACGATGACGACGATGGTGGCCGCGGGCTGCGGCCGCGCCACGGACACGGCGCCCGAGCAGGCGCAGGACGTCACGACCGGCAAGATCGCGGGGGAGGTCACCGTCTGGGCGATGGGCGAGGAGGGCAAGGCGCTCGGCGCGTTCGCCGAGGACTTCGAGCGCGCCAACCCCGGCGTCAAGGTCAACGTGACGGCCATCGGCTGGGACGTGGCCCACGACAAGATCACCTCGGCGATCGCGGGCGGCGCCACCCCCGACGTGAGCATGATCGGCTCCACCTGGTCGGGCGAGCTGGCCAAGACCGGCGCGCTGGAGCCGACGCCCGGCAACCTGGTCGACAAGGCGGCGTTCTTCCCCGGCGCCTGGCAGACCGTGGACATCAACGGCACCGCGTACGGCGTGCCCTGGTACGTCGAGACCCGAGTCCTGTACTACCGCACCGACCAGGCGAAGCAGGCCGGCGTGCGGCCTCCGGGGACGTGGCAGGAGTTCACCGCGTTCGTCCGCGCGCTCAAGGACGAGGGCGGCGCGAGCCGCGGCTTCAACCAGAGCTACCAGCTCGGCGCCTCCTGGCAGGAGGTGCTGCCGCTGATCTGGCAGGCCGGCGGCGAGATCGTCAAGGACGGCAGGTACACCTTCGACACCCCCGAGGCGGTCACCGCGCTCAAGCAGTACGCCTCGCTGTTCGAGCAGAAGCTGGCCCCCACCGACACCCCCGCGAACGCCTTCCCGCAGACCTTCATCAAGGGCGAGGTCGGCGCGTTCTACTCCGGCCCGTGGATGATCGGCGTGCTCACCAACGACGGCGGCCCCGGCTTCGCGGACAAGTTCGACGTCGCCCCGTACCCCAAGGGCCCGGTCTCGGCGACGAGCTTCGTCGGCGGGGCCGACATGGCGGTGTTCAAGAAGGCGAAGAACCGCGACGCCGCCTGGAAGTTCATCCAGTGGCTGAGCGAGCCGAAGGTGCAGGCCAAGTGGTACACCACGGTCAAGGCGCTGCCCGCCGTACAGGCGGCCTGGCAGGAGCCCGAGCTCCAGGCCGACAAGCAGCTCGCGGTCTTCGGCGAGCAGCTCAAGGACGCCAGGACGCCGCCGCCGTTCCCCACCTGGGAGCAGGTGGCCAGGGTGCTGGAGGCCGAGCTGGAGAAGCTGGCCCGCGGCCGGTCCACCCCCGAGCAGACGGCCAAGGCGATCCAGGCGCAGGCCGACACGATCGGCACCGGCCTGTAAGCCATGGCCGTCGTCACGAGACAGGCACCGCCCGCCCCCGCGCCGGTCAAGGTCAGGGGCGCGTTACGCCGGTCGGGCATCGGCTGGATCTTCATCATGCCGTTCGTGGTGCTGTTCGCGGTGTTCTACCTGGGGCCGCTGCTGGTCGGCATCGGGATGAGCTTCACCGACATCCGCAGCACCGACGTGGCCGACCCGCTCGGCGTCAACCTCGTCGGCGTCGACAACTACCTGCGCCTCATGAACGACGGCGCCATGCGCAGGGCCGCGCTCAACACCGTGGTCTTCGTGGTCACGGCGCTGCCGCTGACCATCGGGCTCGGGCTGGCCGCGGCCGTGCTGCTCAACACGGGCATCGCCCGCCTGCCCGCCGCGTTCTTCCGGCTCGGCTACTACCTGCCCAACATCACCAGCATCATCGGCATCGCGGTGGCCTGGAAGTTCCTGCTGGAGCCCGAGGCCGGGCTGGTCAACCGGCTGCTCGGCCTGGCCGGCGTCGAGGGCCCCAACTGGCTGGAGAACGAGGCGACCGCGCTGCCCTCGATCATCGTCATGACGGCCTGGCGCAGCTTCGGCTTCACCATGGTCGTGCTGCTGGCCGCGTTGCAGACCATCCCAAGGGAGCTGTACGAGGCCGCGGCGGTGGACGGCGCCGGCCGCTGGGCCCGCTTCCACGCGGTGACCCTGCCCTCGCTGCGGCCCGTGCTGCTGTTCTGCACGGTCTACAGCTCGGTCGGCTTCATGCAGTTCCTGGAGGAGCCGCTGGTCATGACCAGAGGCGGGCCGCTGGACGCCACCCTGTCGGCCTCGCTGGCCATCTTCGGCCAGTTCGGCGTCGGCAACTACGGCTACGCCGGGGCCGCCTCGACCGTGCTGTTCACGGTGATCGTGGCGCTTGCCGTGCTGCAGCTCAGGCTGGGGAGGAACCGATGACCAGGACCACCCCCCGCCAGCGCGCGATCGTCTACCTCGGGCTCGGCGTCGGCCTGGCGCTCGTCGCGGGGCCGTTCCTGTGGACCGCGCTCAGCTCGTTCAAACCCGAGCGGGAGATCCGGCGCGACCCGCCGACGTTCTGGCCTCGGACGTGGACGCTGGACAACTTCGCCGAGCTGTTCGGCCGGGTGGACCTCGGCACCGCCTTCGCCAACAGCATGATCATCGCGCTCGTCCTGGTCGCCACGAACCTGCTGTTCTGCTCCATGGTCGGCTACGCCTTCGCCAAGCTCTCCTTCCGCGGCAAGAACCTCGCCTTCGGCCTGGTGCTCGTGCAGCTCGCGATCCCCGCGATCGTCGTGATGATGCCGCAGTTCGTGCTGATCGCCAGGTTCGGCATGGTCAACACGTTCATCGGGATCATCCTGCCGACCGTGGTGACGCCGCTCGGCGTGTTCATGATGCGGCAGTTCATCTCCGACCTGCCCGACGAGCTGATCGACGCGGCCCGCGTGGACGGCGCCAGGGAGTTCCGCGTCTTCTTCACGATCATCCTGCCGCTGTGCGGGCCCGCGCTGGCCACGCTCGGCCTCATCACGTTCCTCGGCTCGTGGAACAACTTCCTCTGGCCGGCCGTGGTCGCCCAGAGCGAGGACATGTACACCCTCCCCGTCGCCCTCAACATCCTGAACGGCTACGAGGGCACCCACTACAACCTGCTGGTGGCCGGGTCGGTCGTGGTGATCGCGCCGATCCTGTTCCTGTTCGTCTTCCTGCAGCGCTTCTTCATCCAGGGCATCGCCACCACCGGCCTCAAGTAGAGGAGCACCCATGCGCAAGACGGTCCTGTCCTGCTTACTCGTGCTGTCCCTGGCCGCCACGGCCACCCCCGCCGCTGCCGGCAGCACCGCCGGCAGCACCGCCGACAGCACCCTGCACCGCTACGCCAGGGACACCTGGCGGTCGATGGCCGCCATGGTCGAGCCCGCCACCGGCCTGCCCGCCGACAAGGTGACCGGAGACCTGAGGACCAGGGCCCGGATCACCTCGCCCACCAACATCGCCACGTACGTGTGGAGCACGCTCGCCGCCCGCGACCTGCGCCTCATCACCGCCCGCGACGCCGCCGCCAGGATCGGCAGGGTGCTGGACGCCCTGGCCCGCATGGAGCGCAACACCCCCACCGGCCAGTTCTACAACTGGTACGACCCGGCCACCCTCCAGCTCGCCCGCAGCTTCCCCGACTCCGGCGACCCCATCCACCCCTTCGCCTCCAGCGTGGACAACGGCTGGCTGGCCGCGGCGCTCCTGATGGTCCGCACCGCCGTCCCCGCCCACGCCAGGGCGGCCGGGACCCTGGTGAACTCGATGGACTTCACCGCCTACTACGACCCGGCCGCCCGCCCCGACGCCGGCACCGGCCTGCTGCGCGGCGGCTTCTGGCCCGAGCCGCCGCCCAGGGACTGCAACACCCCGACCGACTACGCCGGCACGGGCGTCACCGTCTACTCCACCTGCCACCACTACGGCGCCCCCGCCGAGACCCGCATCGGCCAGTACGTCGGCATCGCGCTCGGCCAGCTCCCGGCCGAGAGCTACTTCGGCCCCTACCGCACGTTCCCCGACAACGGCTGCGACTACGGCTGGCAGGAGCAGAGACCGGCCGGGCAGTGGAAGCAGTACCGCGGCGTCAACGTCTGGGAGGGCACCTACGAGTACCGCGGCATGCGGTACGTCCCCAACTGGGGCGGCTCGATGTTCGAGGCCCTCATGCCCGACCTGGTCGTCCCCGAGTCCCGGTGGGCGCCCAGGAGCTGGGGCCGCAACCACCCGGTGTTCGTCCGCGCCCAGATCGAGCACGGCCTGAACGAGGCGAGGTACGGCTACTGGGGCTTCTCCCCGTCCAACAACCCCCATGGCGGCTACGACGTCTACGGCGTGGACCAGCTCGGCATGGACGAGCCCGGCTACTCCTCCGACCGCGAGCGCACCGGCGTCGACCCCGGCTACGAGGGCTGCCGCCCCGCCAAGCCGCTGCCTGAGGCGTACGGGGACGGCGTCGTGACCCCGCACGCCAGCTTCCTGGCCCTGCCGTACGCGAAACAGGCCGCGCTGGACAACCTGGCCAGGCTGCGCCGCGACTTCGACGCCTACGGCCCCGGCGGCTTCTACGACGCGATCGCCGTCCGCTCCGGCGTCGTGTCGAAGTGGTACCTGGCGCTCGACCAGGGCATGGCCATGGCCGCGCTGGGCAACCTGCTCACCGGAGGCAGCCTGCACCGCTACTTCGCCGGCTCCGGCGTGGAGGACAGGCTCCGGCCGGTGATGCGGCTCGAGGATTGGCAGGTCGGATGATCGAGGCACCCACTGGCCTGCGCGCGGTACCGGGCGCCGGGCACGTCACGCTGACCTGGGACCCCGTGCCCGGCGCCATCGGCTACCTCGTGCACCGGGACGGCGCGCCCGCCGTCCCGCCCGAGGTGGACGTGGCCGCCGTCCCCGCCTGCCGCTTCGTCGACACCGGCCACGGGCCGGCCGCCTACACGGTGGCCGCCGTCTCACCCGCCCAGGGCCCGTTCTGCGCCCCCGTCGAGGCCGCGCCGCTGCCCGCCCGCGACGGGGCCGCGGTCTCGGTGCGCGTGGACGCGCGCCGGGCGACCCGCGAGCTGCCGCGGCCGTGGGCGTCCATGGTGGGCTCCGAGCACCTGTCGCACCTGCTCAGCACCGACGAGACCGGCGGCAGGCCCATCGGCGAGGAGCTGGCGGCGGCGCTGCGCCTCGTGCACGAGGCGCTCGGCGTCAGGACCGTCCGCGCGCACGCCGTCCTCGGCGACGACCTCGGCGTCTACCGGCAGGGCCGGCCCTACGACTTCTCCCGCGTGGACGCCGTCTACGACCGGGTCGTCGCGCTGGGCCTGCGGCCGGTCGTGGAGCTCGGCTTCATGCCCCGCGACCTGGCCGCCGACCCGTCGAAGACCGTCTTCCAGTACGAGGCCGTCATCTCGCCGCCGAAGGACTTCGAGGCGTGGGCCGACCTCGTCAGAGCCCTGGTCGAGCACCTGGCCGGCCGGTACGGCATCCGCGACCTGGTCGAGCACTGGGCCTTCGAGGTCTGGAACGAGCCCAACCTGGACGTCTTCTGGTCCGGCACCCGCGAGGAGTACTTCCTGCTCTACGACGTCACCGCCGCCGCCGTGCGCGACGTGCACCCGCACCTGCGCGTCGGCGGGCCCGCCTCGGCCGCCAACGGCTGGGTGGCGGAGCTGCTCGCGCACGTCGCCGAGTCGGGCGCGGCGCTCGACTTCGTCTCCACCCACACCTACGGCAACGCCCCGCTCGACTGGCGTCCCGTCCTGGAGGCGTACGGGCGGGACGTGCCGATCTGGTGGACCGAATGGGGCCCCACGCCCACCCACTTCCACGGCATCGGGGACGGGCCGTTCGGGGCGGCGTTCGTGCTGCACGGCATGAAGTCCGCGGCCGGCAGGGTCGCCGCGCTGTCGCACTGGGTGGCCTCCGACCACTTCGAGGAGCTGGGCCGGCCGCCCCGGCTGTTCCACGGCGGGTTCGGCCTGCTGACCGTCGGCAACCTGCGCAAGCCCCGCTTCCACGCCCTCGCGCTGGCCGACCGGCTGGGCGACGCGGAGCTGGCCGCCGAGGTGGACGGCGACGTGGCGGGCGTCGAGGCGTGGGCGGCCCGGCACCCCGACGGCCGGGTCGGCGTGCTCGTCTGGAACGGCACGCTCAACAGCGCCCAGTCCGCCGGGGCGCCCGAGCTGGCCCGCACGGTCACCCTGACCGTCGAGGGGCTGGAGCGCGGCGCGTACACGCTGACCCACCACCGCATCGACGCCGCCCACACCAACGTGGAGGCGGCCTGGCAGGCGATGGGCGGCGGCGACTGGCCGGCCGGCGAGCAGTGGGAGGCGCTCGGGCGGGCCGACGGGCTCGACGAGCTCGTCCCGCCCGCCACCGTCACGGGGCCGTCGCTCAGCCTGGCGTTCGACCTGCCCATGCCGGGTGTGTCGTTCCTGGAGCTGACACCCTGAGTGACGGTCCTGTACGCGGGCGCACGCCGGTGAGAGCCTGTGCCCATGACCGAACCGGCCGGGGCGCTGGCCGCCCGCATCGAGCGGTTCGAACAGACCGCGGATCCCGGGCTGATCTGGGAACCCGCGGCGCTGTCCGAGGCCGAGCAGGCGATGCGGGCGTGCGCGGGCGACCGGTCCGACGCGGCCACCTGGCGGCTCATCGGGATGCTGCACCTGGCCCGCTACCGGCTCGACCAGCAGACCACCCAGGACGCCGCGGTGGCGGGCGCCTTCTTCGCCGCCGTGGCCGTGGCGGACCCCGGCCGGCTGCCCGAGAAGCTGCGCGGCTCCAACGCGCCGCCGGGCGAGTCGGCCGGCACCTGGGCGGGGCTGGTGGAGGAGGTGCTCAGGCACGTCGACCCGGCCACGTACCGGCACGTCGGGCTGCTCATCCACGCGCTGGTCCGCCGCGCCATGGCGCACCCCACCCCCGAGGCGAGCGAGCGGCTGACGCGGCTGCTGCTCCAGGAGTCCATGCGCTCCACCGACCCCTCCTGGGCGCCCGGCGCGCTGGGGCTGGTGGGGACCGGGCTGGCGCGCCTGTACGCGATGACCGGCGAGCGGGGCGTCATCGGCGACGCGGTGCACGTGCTGCTGCGGGCGGCGCTCGGCGACGCGGCCCACGTGGCGGACCTGGCGGCGGCGCTGGGGTCGGCGGCGCCCGACGACGAGGAGCTGGTCAGGGCCTACGTGGCGGCGGCGGAGGCTCCGCCGGGGACCCGGAGCAGGTCGCAGGCGCTGCTGGCGCTCGTCGATCTCACCCAGGCGCGGGCCGCGGCCTCGTACGCGGACGGCGACCTGCTGGCGTTCATCAGGGCGGGGCAGTGCGCGCTGGACTTCTGGCACGAGCAGTGGGCGCATCCGGGGGTGGTGGCGCCGTACGCGTCCGGGCTCATCGAGTGGTACGTCGTCACCGGCGACGAACGTTCCCTCGAAGCCGCCACCGAGATGCTCGAAGCCCTGCGCGTGGCGCCCGACGAGAGCGCGCGCGGGCTCGGTGACGACCCGCTCGTCCGGCTCGCGCTGCTCGGCAAGCGCCGCTGGCGCCGCTACCTGGTCACCGGCGACCTCGCCGACCTGGACGACGCCGTGGACGTCCTGCGGCAGGCGGCCCGGCACGCCCCTACCGGCCATCCGGACCGGGCCAGGCACCTGACCACCCTGGCCAACGCCCTGCTCAGGCGGGCCGTCGTCACCGGCGGCGACCCCGCGGAGCCCGTCGCGGCCGCCCGCGCCGCCCTGGCCGCCCACGGCTCGCAGGACCCGGCCAGGGCGGGCACGCTGCTGCTGCTCGGCCGGGCGCTCAGGCTGCGGCTCACCCCGCAGACCGCCGACGAGGCCGTCTCCGCGTTACGCGAGGCCCTGTCGGTGGGGGAGGCGGCGGGCTTCCGCGTGGAGGCGTACGGGCTGGTGTCGGAGGTGCTGTGCTGGCGGGCCACGCGGGTGGAGGGCGAGCGGCGGGCCGAGGACCTGCACGAGGCCGTGCTCTCCGCCCGGCAGGGGGTCGAGCTGGCGCAGAAGGCCGCGCACGGGCAGACGGGCGCGCAGCGGACGCTCTGCAAGGCGCTGCTGGCCCGCTACGCGGCGCACCGCGACGCCCGCGACCTGACCGAGGCCCTCGCCCTGGCCGGCGACGGCGACGCCGCCCTGCTGCCCGAGGCGCTGGCGCTGGCGGGCGAGGGAGAGTCCGGCCCGTCGCGCGAGCCGCCGGCGCCGGCGGGGGAGGGCGGCGTCGGTCCGGGGCCCGCGCCGGATGTCCCGCACGCCGTGGACGAGCAGCTCGCGCGGGCCGCGACCGAGCTGGCGCTGCGGCTGCCGGACGAGGAGGTGGCGCTCAAGCTGCTCGGGCTGGCCGAACGGGGGGCGGCGGAGCCCGGCGAGTTCCTGCTGGAGGTGGCGCAGCGGCTGACCGGCTCCGGCCGGCACGGCACCGCCGCGCGGGTGCTGGAACGGGCGGTAGGGGCGTTCGAGTCGGCCGGGTCGCCGGCGCGGGCCGCGCACGCCCTGGCCGGACTGGGAGCGGTCCACGAGGACCCCGGCTTCGCGCATCAGGCCGCGGAAGGACACGAGCGGGCTCTCGCGGCGTACGAACGCTCGGCCTCCCTCTACCGCTCGCTGGCCGATCCCCGCTCCGAGGCGCTCCAGCTCGGCAACATGGGCCTCCTCCACCTGCGCGCCGGCGACCCGGCCCGCGCCGTCGAGCACCACCTGCGCGCCGCCGCACTGTGCGAGGCCGCGGGGCTGCCGGCCGAGGAGGCGGCGCAGCAGGGGCACGCGGCGCAGGCGTACCTGGCGCTGGGCGACCCGGACTCCGCCGTCGCCTGCGCGGCCCGCGCCCGCGAGCTGCACCAGCACGCCGGTGACAGGCGGGCCGCCGCGCTCGCCCTCGTACCGGCCGCCAGGGCCGCCGTGGACCTGGACGACCTCACCGCGGCGAACGAGCGCATGGCCGCGTGCGCCATCGAGCTGGAGGCGGCGGGGGAGTGGCAGGAGGCGTGCGGGACGCTCGACGCGCACGCCGTGGCCCTGGCCGAGCGCGGCCATCACGGCCAGGCCGCGGCCTGCGAGACCCGGCTGGTGGAGATCGTGCGCCGCCGTGGGCAGCGGCGCGAGCCCGCCGACGAGTGGTACCGCATCGGCGAGCGCCGCCGGGCCCGCGGCGACACCGGCGGCGCCAGGATGGCGTTCGAGCTGGCCGGGCGCGAGTACGAGTCGATCGGCCACCACGACGGGGCCGCGTCGGTGCGCTACAACCTGGGCGTGCTGGCGTACGCGGAGGGCGAGCCGGGGCCGGCGCTGGAGGCGTTCGAGGCGGCGGCGGAGGCGTTCGGGAGGTTGCGGGTGCCGGCCAAGGAGGCGGTCGCGCTGGTCATGGGCGCCTCCTGCCTGACCGCGCTGGACCGCGTCGAGGACGCCCTGGCCGACCTCGACCGGGCGTCGGAGCTGGCCGCCGCCGAGGGCGACCTGGACGCGCTCTTCACCGCCGCCCTGGGCCGGGCCGCGGCGGACGTCCGGCTGGGGGAGCCGCAGGAGGCGGAGCAGCGCCTGTACTCGGCACTCGGCCTGGCCGCCGGCGACGCGCTCAAGGAGGCCGTCGTACGCGACCGCCTCGCCGCGCTCGCCGCCCGCGACGGGGACCTGCGGGCGCAGGCCGAGGCCCTGGAGGCGGCGCTCGAAGGCTTCCGCGCCGGCGACCAGGACCGGTTGACGGCCCTCGCCGCGCTCAAGCTCGGCCTCGTCCTGGAGTCGCTCGGGGAGTTCCGCCGGGCCCGGGAGCATCTGGAGGAGGGCCTGGCGGGCCTCGCCGCGGCTCCCGACCTCCGCTCGTCCGGGGCGCCGTTCGAGGTCGTCGCCGCGATGGCGGGGGGCCTGGACGCCGAGCTCCTGTCCCGCCTGGCCACCCTCCAGCTCACCCTCGGCGACCTCACCCGCGGCCGCGCCACCCTCGCCCAGGCGGTTGCCTCCCTCCGGGCCGAGGGACGGCGGGGGGAGGCTCTGGAGCGCCTGGAGGCCCGGCTACGCCTGGAGGAGGCCGAGGCGGCAGGCGACCTGACGACGGCCCGCACCCTCGCCGAGCAAGCCCTCGGCGCGGCGGCCGGTGGGGGCGGGGGAGCCGCTGACCGGTCCTACCTCCTGGCCAAGCTCTCCCATTGCTGCCGCGAGCTGGGCGACCTGGCCGCCGCCCACGAGTACGCGGCGCGCGGGTACGAGCTGCGCGACGAGCGGGCGATCGAGCACCTGTGCAACCTGGGCGCGGCGGCCACGGCCATGGGGCGCGCGCAGGAGGCGGCCGGTCACCTGACAAGGGCGGTGGAGCTGGCCCGCGACACGGACTCCGCGTTGCCCGCCCACCTCGTCCGGTCCCTCGCCCTGCTGGGAGCCGCGCTCACGGACCTGGGCCGCGGGCATGAGGCCGCACGGGCGTACGCGGAGGGGCTGGCCCTCGTCGAGGCCCCGATCTGGCGGGCGCTCCGGGCACCGCTCCTGTCCGGCCTGGCCGGCCTCCACCTCAAGCTCGGCGACCTGAACGAGGCCGCCACCCGCTACCGCGAGGCCATCGCGATCGGCGAGGAACTGGGCCGGCGTGCCGGCCTCGCCGCCGCCTACGCCGACCTCGGCCTGGTCCACGAGCTGCGCGGCGAGCCCACCGAAGCCGTGCCGCTCCTCGAACGCGCCCTCGACCTCGAACGCGCCCACGGCCACGGCCGGGGAACGGTCCTGGCCCTGCTCGCCCTCGCCCGCCTGGGCGCGCCGGAGCGGCTCGCGGAGGCGCTCACGCTCGCCCAGGCCATCGGTTACCGGGCGGGGGAGGCCGTCGCCCTGCTCCACCTGGGAGCCCTCGACCTCACTACCGCCGCGCCAGGCACGATCGCCCGCAACACCACCGGCGCCGCCTCTTCCCATGGCCGTGCCCGTGACCGTCTCTCCACGGCCATCGACCTCCTGACCGGCCTCGGCCACGACCAGGCGCTCGCCACCGCCTACCACCACCGCTCGATCGCCGGGGAGGGGCTCGGCGACCTCTCCGCCGCCCTCGCCGACGCCGAACGCGCCTGCGCGCTGGGCCACGAGACCTCCCGCGACCGCGCGGTCCGGCTGGCGGCACGCCTGAACCTCGGCATGACGGCCTGGACCCACGCCGAACAGGCCAAGCTCAACATCCTTACCACCGAGCCCACCGCCCACCGGTCCTCGCCCTCAGGGCGAGCCCACCAGCCCTCGCCTTCCGCAGGAGGTCACCAGCCCCCGTCTTCCGCAGGAGGTCAGCAGCTTCCCGCCGACCTTCTGGAGGCCGAGCAGCGCGGGCTGGAATCCGTCCGGACCCTCATGACGATCGCCCGCAACACCCGCGACCCCGAGCGCGCCGCGCCCGTCTTCCGCCGAGCCCGCGCCGCCCAGGCGGAGCTGGAGGCCCTGTGGCAGCGCATGGAGCCGGCGGCCCCCGACCACGTGGCCCTGAGCAGGGGCAGGCCGCCCACGAGGGCCCAGCTCGACGCCCTCGTCAGCGTCCCCGACCACGAGGCGGGGGCGAGGGCGCTGCTCGGGTTCCACCTGGGCGAGGGCACCGTGACGGTCCTGGCCCACCGCACCGGCTGGCCCGAGCCCCGCGCCTTCCCCACCACGGTCGGCCACGACCTGCTGACCGGCTTCCGCCGCACCGTCAACGGCCGCCGGCCCGGCCTCCTCGACATCGAGGCCCGCCGCCACCGCGCGGACCTCTGGCGCCGCCTGGCCGACCTGCTGCTCGCCGACGCGCTCGACGCCCTCGGCACCGGCATCGACCTGCTCCACCTGATCCCGCACCCCGCGCTCCGCCAGATCCCCCTGCACGCCCTGTCACCGTCGGGCCGCCTGCTCATCGAGCGTTTCCCCGTGGCCTACGCCCCCTCCGCCGCCGCGCTGACCCGCCTGGAGCGCCGCCCCCGTACCCCGGCCGCCGGCTCGCTGGTGCTCGGCTTCAGCACCGATCAGGCCGCCCGCCCCGCCGTCGAGGCAGAGGCGGGGGAGGCGGCCACCCTGCTCGGCGCCGAGCCCCACCTGGCCCGCGAAGCCACCTCGCGCCTCCTCCCGGGCTCCTGGGACGTGCTCCACCTGGCCTGCCCGGCCGTCTACGACCACGCCGACCCGTTCAGCTCGGGCATCCGCCTGGCCGACGGCCTTCTCACGGCCCGCCGCCTCATGTCCATGAACGTGACCGCGGACGTGGCCCTCATCACCGGCCACGAGCATCCGCTCCCGCCCGGCCCCGAAGCCCCGCCCGCCCCCGGCGCTTCGCCCGTTCCCGACACGTCGGCCGCGAGCACCGGCGCCCCGCCGGTCCCGGGCGCGTCGGCCGCGCCCGCTGGGGACGGCATGGCCGCGCTCTCCTCCGCGCTGCTGCACGCGGGCGTCCGCTCCGCGCTGCTCACGCTCTGGCCGGTCTCACCCGAGATCACCGGCGTCCTGGCCCGGGACATCCACACCCGCCTCAGAGCAGGCGCCACCTCGGCGACCGCCTTCCGCGCCGCCGTGCTGGCCCTGCGCGACCTCTACGGCTCCACCGAGCCGGACCTCTGGGCCTCGTACGCGCCGGTCGGCCTCTTGACCGACTCGCCGGCCCACGGAGAGTCGGGCACCAGCGTCACCAGCACCAGATAGCCGAAGAACCCCACGGCCAGCCCCACGGCATACCCGCCGAACACCTCGGGCAGCTCCAGCAGCGCCGTCACCAGCCCGCCGCCGACCGCGGCCAGCACGGCCGCCAGCTCCGTCAGCCCGGCGCCCGACCGCCGGTGCCGCAGTGTCCCGTACGTGATCCAGCCGATCACCAGCCCGAAGCAGATCGCGCCGATCACCGCCATCGCCAGAACCTCCAAGCTCATCGGGCCACCCGCTCGCCGGCCGGCGGAAGGATCGCCGTTCACGATCGCACGCGGGAGCCCCGGCTGGCTAGAACCCGGCGCGATGCGGGGCTAGAGGTAGGACTTGGTCGCGCTCACCAGCTCGGCCGCCGCGTCCCGCGTGTCCACGTAGAGGGCCGTGTCGGGGGTGCGCTCGCGTACGTCCTGGTCGCGGATGGCGAACACGGCGGGCGCCGCCCCCACGTCGCCGTAGCGGCCCGTCAGGGCGGCCCCGATCGCGCGGCGCACGTCGCCGACCACCCCGCGGGTGGTGTGCCCGGCGCCGGAGGCGGCGAGGTAGCCGAGCATCCCGGCGAAGCGCAGCTCGCCCTCGGCCGCGGGGCGCTGCTCGGGCAGCACGGGCCGGTCCAGCCAGAACACCTTGCCCGCCAGGAAGGCCTCGTAGCCGGCGCCCTCGCGGCCGAGCACGCGGGCCGTCTCGGTGAGCAGCTCCCCGAACTCGGCCAGCTCCGCCTCCGGCGGCAGGTCCGTGGTGACGAACAAGGGCACGATCAGCGAGTCGAGCATGGTGACTATCCCTCCGTGAGGAGCCTCATCGTAGGGTGCCGCACCGACAAACTCCCGTGACGCCGCTGAGATCGTGCGCAGGAAGCTCCGCCGATCACCGGCGCCGCGGGCGCTGGGCTAGCGTTCGGTCCACTCGTCCTCGATCGCGGAGTGCACGATCGAGTCCCGCCAGCCGTTCGGCGTGTGCAGGTGGTGCCGGATGCGGCCCTCCTCGACCATCCCCGCGGTCAGCATCGCGAGCTGGGCGGGCAGGTTGGCGGGTGAGCGGGCGCCCCAGATGCGGTGCAGCCCGAGCTGCTTGAACCCGAAGGACAGCAGCAGCCGTACGAGATCCGTGCCGATGCCCCGCCCCCACTGATCGGGGTGCAGCCCGAACCCGATCTCCGCGCTGTGCGGCAGCTCGGCCTCGATCCGCAGCCTGGCCACGCCGATCACGTCGCGGCGGTCGGCGTCGACCACGGCCAGGACGTACAGGCGGCGCGGCTCGGCGGAGGCCGCCTCCATGGCCTCCTCGACGAGCCCGGCGACCTCCTGCGGGCTGCGCGGGGCGAAGGGGGCGTGCTGGACGGCGGCGGGGTGGCTGTAGACGGTGTGCAGGGCGCCCGCGTCGGCCTCCGTGACGTCACGGAGGCCGAGTCGCTCGCCATTGCAGAGCACACGGCGCATGCGGAGAAGGTAACGCGAGTCCTGTGATCTTTACAAGCCCTTGTCAAGTGGCGAGTTGACTCCCGTAAGCTCGCGCGACAAGTTCGGCGACGGCGCTGTGCGAGCCGAGCGGCGCCGCGTGGCCGGCGTCGATCGACGCGGCGGCCTGCTCGACGATGCCGGCGGAGGCCTCGTGGCCGATCAGGCAGGGCGCGATGGCCAGCCGCTCGGCGCCCGCGGCGCGCAGCCGCTGGGCGGCGACGTCGACGCCGGGCTCGCTGTCCAGCGAGGCGGCGACCACCGGCAGCGTGAGCCGCGAGGCCAGGAGCACCGCGGTGGCCTGTACGGCGTGCACCGCGCGGCCCCCGCCCACCGTGGCGAGGATGACGGCGTCGACGGGGCTGGAGACGTTCAGCAGGCGGACGCGGTCGGCCCTGGCCAGGCCGCGCTCGGCCAGCCGGATGTGCAGGGCCTCGGCCAGCAGCGGGTGCGGCCCGAGCGCCTCGGTCACCACGGCGCCGGAGCCGCTGGCCGCCACGGCCTTGCCGATCTCCGCCATGATGACGGGATCGTCCCACGTGAGCAGGGGCACGACGACGGCGTCACGGCCTGCGGGCAGGGAGTCTGCCAGGTCGGTGACGCTCGTCAGGCGCACCTCGATCTGGGGGTTGTCGACGCGTACCACGGACGCGATCTCCTCGGCCACGCCGGCGGTCCCACCAGGGGTGGCGAGCACGAGCACGGGGGCGTCGGACGGCAAGGACGTGGGCACGGGACGGCGGTGGCGACCGCCGCCCGGCCGAGGGGAACGTTCTCGTACAGGCAGGCTCACAGGCGCGCAGTTTATGCCGTTTCGCGGCTGCTTGTTCTGGGAATCGATGGCGATTCCGTCACAACACCTACCTGGAAGGAATGACGACCGACTGTGGGTTGCCGGGCGCGTACACCGTGATGCCCTGGGGCAGTGACCTGAGCTTCTCGATCTCGGCGCAGGCGGGGCACTTGTCGTAGCCGTCCTGCCTGGCCCGGTTCGCCTCCGCCTCGGCCTTGGCCTGGGCGACCTTCGCCTCGGCCTCGGAGACGGCGGCGGAGGCCGACAGCGACCTGTCCACGGCCTTCTGCACGTCGGCGGGCAGCGTCACCCTCGCCAGCGTGAACCGCAGCCCGGTGAGGAAGTTCCCGCCGAGCGTGACGGGCAGGTCGCGGGCCAGCGAGGCGTTGACCGCGTTCTGGACCTTGGTGATGGTGGCGTTGCTGTCCTGCGGCTGCAGCGCGGAGCTCTTCAGCAGGGAGCACGAGGGCACCAGCTCGGCGCAGCGCATGGCGCCGATCTGGCCGCGCAGCGCGTTGTCGATCACGGGCCGGACTGCCTGGCCGAAGAACGCGGCCCAGCCGTCGTCGCCGTCCCAGGGGTGCAGCGAGGTGTCGCCCTGGGTGCGGAAGGTCCGGGTGCCGTACTTGTCGTCGAACGTCTTCAGCGTCTCGTGGTCCAGGTTGAGCGTGAAGTAGAGGGTGCCCTCGATGCCCAGGTTCACGCCGTCGCTGCTGGGCACCGTCACCACGTCCACGCCGAGCGTGGTGGCCCGCTTGGCGTCGGCGGTGATCGTGTAGAAGCGCTGCTGCGCCGGATACAGGTGGACGGAGGACCACATGCCGGTCCAGGTCAGGCCCGAGCCGGGGTCGATGACCTGGCGGACCTGGTTGTCGTCGAGCGGGCCGCCGTCACGGACGACGGCCACCTCGCCGCCGCCGGTGCTCTCCAGACCCCCCAGGCCCCCGATGAGCAGGGGAATCGCGAGGAGCGCGGCGGCGATGGCCAGAGCTGTTCTCATGCGGACCCTTTCCGCGCGGGCGGCGTCGGCAGCCGCCGCCCGCGCCTTTCGCGGCGATCCGAGGTCAGGCGTACGGCCCCACCTGAGGGGTCCTGGCCTTGGGCGGCTCGGCCAGGTCGAGGTCGCGGGTCTCGGGCGCGATGGCCAGGCCCAGGGCCGTGACGGCCAGGGCGATGACCACGTAGATCGAGACCGCGATCGTGGACTGGTAGGCATGGAAGAGCTGCAGCGCGATGATCGGGGCCAGCGCGCCGCCGACGATGCCGGCGACCTGGTACCCCATGGACGCGCCGCTGTAGCGCAGCCGCGTGCTGAACAGCTCGGCGATGAACGCGGCCTGCGGGCCGTACATGGCGGCGTGGGTGACCAGCGCCACCACGGCGGCCAGCGCGATGAGCGGGAACGACTTGGTGTCCAGCAGCGGGAAGAACGCGAACACCCACACCGCCGCCGCGACCACCCCGGCGAAGTAGACCGGGCGGCGGCCGTACCGGTCGGACAGCGCACCGGCCAGCGGGATCAGCGCGAGTTGCAGCGCCGAGCCGATGAGCACGGCGTTCAGCGCGTACGAGCGCGGCAGGCCCAGCTCGCCGGTGATGTACACGATGATGTAGGCGGTGAAGGTGTAGAAGGCCACGTCCACCCCGATCCGCGCGGTGAAGGCCGACAGCAGCGCGCGCGGATGCGTGCGCAGCACCTCCACCAGCGGCATCCTCGCCTTGGCGCCGCGCTGCTCGACCTCGGCGAACAGCGGCGACTCGGTGATCCTCAGCCGCACCCACAGGCCCACGAACACCAGCGCCCCGGACAGCAGGAACGGCACCCGCCATCCCCACGACAGGAACGCCGCGTCCGACAGCGTGAAGGACAGGATCGTCAGCAGGCCGGTGGCCAGCACGTAGCCGGCGGGCACGCCGACCTGCGGCCAGCTCGCGTTGAAGCCGCGCCGGCGGCCGTCGCCGTGCTCCAGCGACATGATCACCGCGCCGCCCCACTCGCCGCCGAGCCCCAGCCCCTGGACGAACCGCAGCAAGGCGAGCAGGATCGGGGCCATGACGCCCACCGCGGCGTAGCCGGGCAGCACCCCGATGAGGAACGTCGAGATGCCCATCACCAGCAGCGTCACGACCAGCACGGTCTTGCGGCCCACCCGGTCGCCGAAGTGCCCGAACACCACGCCGCCGAGCGGCCTGGCCACGAACGCCACGGCGTTGGTGGTCAGCGACGCCAGGGTCGCGTTGAACGGGTCGAGCGACGGGAAGAACAGCGCGGGGAAGACCAGGGTCGCCGCGGTGGTGTACAGGAAGAAGTCGTACCACTCCAGCGAAGTGCCGATCAGGCTGGCGAGGATCACCCGCCGGGTCTGTTGGGGGGAGCCTGACATCCGATCGCTCCTTGAGTCGAGGGGGGATACATCTCAACGTATGGATCGTTGAACAATTCGACAAGAGTTTTGCTCCATGATTTCCTGTGGAATGTGGACAACGTGGTCGCTGGTCTCTCCCAGGACCGCCCCCGGCTGGGTCGCAGCAGCACGGCGGAGCGGGTGGCCGACATCCTGCGCGACCGCATCAGCGAGGGGTTCTTCCAGCCCGGCCAGCGGCTGTCGGAGGAGTCGATCTCGGAAGGGCTCGGCGTGTCGCGCAACACGCTGCGCGAGGCGTTCCGGCTGCTCGGCCACGAGGGCCTGCTCGACCACCGGCTCAACAGGGGCGTGTTCGTCCGCCTGCCGTCCGTCGAGGACGTGCTCGACCTCTACCGCGTACGCCGCGTGCTGGAGGGTGCGGCCGTGCGGCGCAAGCCGTCCGAGGAGGCGCTGGCCGTGATCAAGGAGGCGGTGGCCGACGCCCGGCGGGCCGCCGCCAAGGACGACTGGCAGGGCGTCGGCACCGCCAACATCCGCTTCCACCAGGCGCTCGTCTCGCTGAACGAGAGCCCGAGGATCGACGAGGCCATGCGCCAGCTCCTGGCCGAGCTGCGCCTGGTCTTCCACGTCATGGAGAACCCGCGGGCCTTCCACGAGCCGTTCGTCGAGCGCAACCTCACGCTGGTCGGGCTGATCGAGTCGGGGCGGATCGAGGAGGCCGCCGCCTATCTCGACGACTACCTCGACCATGCCGAGCGGCTGCTCATCCACGCCTACGAGCCGAACCGCTAACGTGGCCCCATGGAGCGGATCTTCACCCTCGACGAGGCCCGCGCGCTGCTCCCCGCCGTCATCAGGGAGGCCGCGGAGCTGATCGCGGCCCGTGCCGACCTGGCCGAGATCGACTTCCAGCGGCGCGCCGGCGGCCGGTCCGAGCTGGGCGGCCTGCCCGAGCTGAAGGGGCTGCAGGCCAGGATCGAGGAGATCCTGAGCGGGTGGAGCGAGCAGGGCATCGAGGTCAAGGGCATCGCCCCGGTGCTCGTCGACTTCCCGTCGCTGCTCGACGGGGCCTCCGTGCGCTTGTGCTGGATCGAGGGGGAGCGCGAGCTGGGCTGGTATCACCGTACGGAGCTGGGCTTCGCCGGCCGCCGCCCGCTCTGAACCACCGCCGTGTCCCGGCCGCGACGCCGTCATCCGCGCCGGCGGTCCGCCGCCCTGCTCCTGTGATCGACCGGCCACCAGGACGCCCCTGCCACGTTCGTCGTCACGGCCCGCGGCGGCCGGACGGCTTCGGCATACGCTGCATGGGTGAAGGTGCACTCGACGAAGGCGATGGCCGTGCGGGCCGTGGAGCTGTGCGTGGAGTTGCTGTACGAGCGGCCGTCCGCCGCGTCGGTGACGAGGGTCCTGCGCGCGCACGGCGAGACTGACGAGCTGGACCTGGGCGAGGACGACGTGACCGCGATGCGCGCCGCGGCGTCGCGCCTGTGCGAGGTGCTGGGCGCGGCCACCACCGGCGAGGCGGCGGCGCTGCTCAACCGGCTCCTCGCGGAGTCCGCCCGGGCTCCCCGGCTGACCAGCCATGAGGGGACGTCGAGCTGGCACCTGCACGTCGACAGCGGGGACGACGCTCCGTGGGGGGAGTGGTTCCTGACGTCGTCGGCGATGGCGCTGGCGGTGCTGCTCGCCGATCACCAGCGGGTTCCCGGCGGGTTGTGCGCGTCCGGGAGCTGCGGGCGTCCGTACCTGGACGTGGGCGGTGGCAGCCCGCGCCGCTACTGCAGCAGCCGCTGCGCCACCAGGGAACGCGTCGCCGCCCACCGCTCCCGCACCTCGCCCGCCGCAGGTGGCCGGCCGCCGGTGTGACGTGCGGCTCATCCGTCGCTGGAGGGCCGCCGCCTGACGATGCTGGAGGGCCTCGCCTGACGTCGCCGGAGGCCCGGCGCGTGACGACGCTGGAGGGTCACCGCCTGACGAGGAGCACCGCGACGGCCACCGCCTGCAGCGCCGCGCCGGCCAACAGAGCGAGGCTCACCGCGTACGCGGCCAGCGGCCCGGCCACCGCGGACCCGATCGCGAACGAGGTGATCTTCAAGCTGGCACCCGTGGTGAACACCTGGCCGCGCAGCCGGGCGGGCGCTTCGCGATGGCGTACCGCGAAGAGCGCGGTGAGCTGCGGCCCCTCGCCCGCCCCCGCCACGGCGGCCCCCACCACGGCCATCCAGTACGTCTGCGAGCAGGCCATCACCACCACCCCGGCCCCCAGCACCGCCGTCCCGACCGCCTGCACCGCCGTCCCGGCCACCGGCATCGCCGTTCCGGCCGTCTGTGCCCCCGCCCATCGCGAGGTGCCGCTCAGGGCCGCGTTGGCCACCAGCCCGCCGGCGGCGACGACGGCCAGCAGCAACGCGCCATGCCCGCTCTCCCCGCTCAGCCGGGCACCGAGCACCGGGGCCGACACGACCACCATGGCCAGCCCGCAACACGACACCATGGACGCCACGGTCGCCCGCCGCAGCACCCCGTTCGACACGATCGCCCGGAACCCCGCCCGCACCTCCTCCCGGACGGCCCGCCACCCGGGCGCCCCGCCTTCCTCACCACCCGCCGGACGAGGGCCGGCCGGGGGCAGCCCACGGGCGGCGGGCAGCGCGGCGACCAGCATCCCGACGCTCACCAGCACCGCCATGACGCCACCACCCGCCGACGCGACCACCCCGACGAGCGCGGGCCCCGCCAGCCCCGCCACGTTGTAACTCATCGAGTCGAACGCCGTCGCCCTCGCCAACCTCCCGGGCCCGGCCACCAAGGGGAGCTGCGCCGTCCATCCACCCGTGAGCGCCGGCCCCAGCAGCCCCGTCACCACCGCGACGGCCACCAGAACGGCCCCGGGCACCTGCCCCGCCATCCCGCCGGCCACCATCAGGAGCCCGCCCGCGTACCCGGCGAGGCACCACCCCAGCACCCTGCCCGGCCGCCGCGCCCGATCGAGCAGCACCCCCAGCAGCGGCCCTCCGACGGCGGCCGAGACGGTCAGCCCCGCCAGCACCGACGAGGCCAGCAGGGGGGACCCGGTGACGGCCAGCCCCGTGACGAGCAGGGCGGGCCCGGACATCTCATCACCGGTGCGGGCCATCACGGCGCCCGCCATGTAACGGGTTAACACACTTGAGACGTTACACGAGCGTACGCCGCCGCGTACGTTAGGCCGGCGTCCCGGAGGGAATGAGTATCCGGAACCAGGCCCCTGAGCTGGGGATTCGCCCATGCTGGGGAGGGTCGGCCTGCACGAACTGCGTGCGTGCAGGCCGACCGCCGGCCCCGCACCCGAGGCCGGGACGGGCCGCCCCGACCTCAAGCGGACCGGCCATCACCGCCCACCCGCCTGAGCGGTGATGGGCCGGTGACCAGTGACCATGGCTCAGGCGGAGCTGGTGATCACCGCGAACCGTGCGCCGAAGGGATCGTCGAGGAAGGCCAGCCGCCCGACCCCCTCGGTGGTCATCACCGGAGCCCGCGTCGTCGCGCCGAGCTGCTGCCCCAGAGCCACCGTGGCATCGCAGTCGGGCACCTCGAAGTACGGCAGCCAGTGCGGCCGATCACCGGCCTGGAGCTGGGCGATGCCGGCCACCGCCGAGGACTCGTCGCCCTCCGCGGGCGAGATCACGGGATACGACGTCTCGCCCATCGGCAGGTCCTCGACACGCCAGCCGAACACCGACTGGTAGAAGGCGCGGATGCCGACGGGATCGGGTGTGTGCAGCTCGGCCCACCCCAGCGAGCCCGCGTCCGTCACCAGCCCGAGCCCCTTGGTCGCGCCGGGCTGCCAGACGGCGAACGACGCCCCGGCCGGATCGGCGAACATCGCCATCCGCCCCTGCCCCTCGATGTCGAACGGCGCGGCCAGGACCGTGCCGCCCGCCTGCTCGATCGTCTTCGCGATGGTGTCGGCGTCAGGCGCCTGGAAGTAGATCAGCCATGCCGCGCCCCCTCTCGCCGGGGCGTCAGGGCTGATACCGGCGACCGTCCGGCCGCCGACCTGGCAGAAGCGGTACTGCCTGTGCTCGGGCCCCAGCGAGATGGAATCCCAGCCGAACAGCCGGGTGTAGAACGAGATCGACGTCTCCACGTCGGGGCTGCTGACGTCGACCCAGCAGGGGGATCCGGGGAGGTAGTGCGTGGTGAGCATGGCCTGCTCCTTCGCGTGACGAAGCGATGGGTGGCCTCTGCACCTCCGGTGCGGGCCGAGGGGCGACGCCACTCATATCCGGTGCCCACCAGCGTCGCACGACCTGTCGATCGAATAGGCCGCTTCCCTGAAATCGAATGAGTGTTTGAAGTATGGCATAGACTCGGCACCATGACAGCCGCGTTCCAAGCATCTTTGCTCGCTCTCGACGAGGAGCTCGGCATCGGGCCTCTCGGCGACACCGTCCGCCGCACTCACCTCGACCGCGGCGCCTGGATCGACCTGCGCCCCGGCTGGCTGACGGGCGCCGACACGCTCTTCGAGCGCCTCGCGGAGAACGTGCCGTGGCGGGCCGAACGGCGGCGCATGTACGACAGGGTCGTGGACGTCCCGCGGCTGCTGAAGTTCTACGACGAGGACGAGCGCCTGCCCGACCCGCTCCTCGACGACGCCAGACGCGCCCTCGACGGTCACTACGGCAAGGAACTGGGCGAGCCGTTCCGCACGGCGGGTCTGTGCTACTACCGCGACGGCCGCGACAGCGTGGCCTGGCACGGCGACACGATCGGGCGCGGCAGCACGGAGGACACCATGGTCGCCATCATCTCGGTCGGCAGCCCGCGCTCCCTGCTGCTCCGCCCGCGGGGCGGCGGGCCCTCGATCCGTCACGACCTGGGGCACGGGGATCTGATCGTGATGGGCGGAAGCTGCCAGCGCACCTGGGAACACGCCATCCCGAAGACCACCCGCCCCTCGGGCCCGCGCATCAGCATCCAATTCCGCCCCATCGGCGTCCGCTGACCCCCCGCCCCACCACGGCGTCCCCGCGCCGCGCACGTCCCCGCGCCGTGCCGTGCCGGGCGGCGGATCCGGCTTCGGGCAGGGAGCGCGTGCGGCCGGCGCGGGTCGGTTACTTGAGGGTGAGCCTGGCGAGGCGGCCCTGCTCGCCCGAAGCCCAGCACGAGCGGTCCCGGGTGCAGGCGACCGTGTCGAAGGACCCGCTGTCGAAGGTCTGCCACGTCCGGCCGCCCGAGTACGTCACATCGCTGCCCGACGGCCCCACGGCGACAGCCGCGAAGGGAAGGTGGGGAAGCCAGGCGACACCTGACCGGTAGGCGGGCGGGGGAGCCGAGGAGGGGCGCCAGGACGCGCCGCCGTCGCGGCTGGTCGCGCTCGCGCTGGGGGACTGCTGCTCGGGACGGTAGTCGCCGCCGACCGCGATTCCCCGGTGACGGTCGCGGAAGGCGAGGCCGAAGACGCCGCGGGCCGGGTCGCCGCCCGGGATCGGCGCGTCGGCGACCGTCCAGGTGCGGCCGCGGTCGCGGGAGTGGAACACCCGGGCCCGCTCGGCCCCGCCGCTGGCCAGCCAGACGTCCCGGCCGCCCGACGCGGCCAGGCACTGCCCGCTCGCCGCGAACCCCGCCTCGCCCGGCAGCGCCTCGGGCATCCCGTCCGGCGGCAGCACCTGCCAGCTCCGCCCGCCGTCCTCCGTGGCCAGGATCCGGAAGCGGCCGTTCACCGGGTCGCTCATGGCCAGCCCGTGGTGCCGGTCGAAGAAGGCCATGCAGTCGTAGAACGCCTGCGGCTCGTCGTTCCTGAACGTCTCCGCCCAGGTACGGCCGCCGTCCTCCGTGCGGTAGACGCGCGAGTCCGTGCCCGCTCCGATGGACAACGCCACGGCCCGGTACGCGTCGAACGCCTCGATGTCGCGGAACTGGAGCGCGGCCGTGTCGGGCGGGGAGACGTTCTGCCATGTCCGTCCCCCGTCGACGGTCCGCAGCACGGTCCCGCCCGAGCCCGAGGCCCACACCACGTGCCGGCTGACGGGTGACAGGCCGCGCAGGCGCGCGGTCACCCCCGTCTCCTTGAGCTCCCATCCGAGCTGGGGCGTGGTGGCGGCCTGGGCGGGGAGCGGGGCGGCGAGCACGAGGGCCGCTGACAGCGCACCTAACGCGATTCGAAGCTTCATGTCGGGCAAACTAGCCCAAGAGATCAACGCGGTCCATGGCCGCCGCTCCACGGCAGCCGCCGCCGATCCTGCGGGAGCCTCCGGCGATCCGGCGATCCGGCGATCCGGCGATTCGGTGGTCCGGTGGTCCGGTGGTCCGGCGATCCGGCGGGGTGCGGCGGGGCCCGGTGGTCCGGCGTCCAGCGGTCCAGTCGTCCGATCGCCCGGCCGTCCGATGGACTGGCGGTCAGGCGGTCAGGCGGTCAGGCGGACTGGCGGGCGGAGCCCCAGGAGAGCAGCGCCTCGGCGGTGCTGAAGCGGCGGCTGGAGACCGACTCGTCCAGCAGGACGCCGACCAGCACGCGCCCGTCCGACTCGCCCGCGAACGCCAGGCAGTACCCGGCGGCCCGCGTGAAGCCCGTCTTCAGCCCGATCGCGCCCGGCGTGCCGAGCAGGCGGTTGGTGTTGCGCCAGCTGTAGGAGCGGTGCTCGCCGGTGGCGTCGAGGTCGTGCCAGCGGGTGCCGGCCACTTCCTTGATGAGCGGCACCCGCAGGGCGTGGGCCGCCAGCACGGCCTGGTCCCTGGCGGTGGAGTAGCCGTCGCCGTCCGGGGTGGGCAGGCCGTCGGCGTTGACGTACCGGGTGTCGTTCATGCCGAGCGAGCGCGCCGTGGCGTTCATCCTGGCCACGAAGCCCTCGACGCCGGGCCCGTACGTGCGGGCCAGCGCGTGGGCGGCGTCGGCGCCGGAGGGCAGCATGAGGCCGTACAGCAGCTCGCCCACCGTGAGGCGGTCGCCGGCGCGGAGGTCGGCGGTGGTGCCGCCGCCGTCCTCGGCGTACGCGACGTCCTCCCGCTTGATCCGCACCACGTCGGTGGGCTTGGCGACCTGCAGCACCAGGTACGCGGTCATGGTCTTGGTCAGGCTGGCGACCGGCAGACGTTCGCCGCCGTCCTTGTCGAACAGGACCTCGCCGGAGGAAGCGTCCATCAAATAGGCGGCGCGGCCGTACACGGCGGGCGCGTCGCGTTCCACGGAAACGACGGCCGGAGTGGTGGTCACGCTGGCATGCGCGGGCGCGGTCAGCCCTGTGACCAGGGCAAGAGCGCCTGCCATGGCGGCCAGAAACGCCTTCCGATTACGCATACGGCACAGAATGCCGCCCGCCTTGGGGTGCCCTTGACGAAAAGAGCGAAATATCGTGACTAAGCTGTTCGAAAGCCCTTATGTGGCAGGGAAGGCGGGAAAGGTAAATCTTTTTCTGGACATGGCACCAAAGCGGCGAGGGGTGTGTGGTCGGCGGCCGTGCCAGAAGTGGTCGGTGACGCGCTCGCCCGCCGCCAGCTCCGAGAACAGGTCCTCCCACAACGGCATCACCTGCTCGGGCCCGTAGGCCTGCGACGTCCTGCGCGCCGCCCGCCCCATCCGCAGCCGCAGGTCCCGGTCGGCGATGACCCGGTTGAGCGCGGCGGCCGGCGCGTCCACGTCCCTCGGCGGCACCAGCAGCCCGTCCACCCCGTCGGTCAGCACGTCCTTCGGCCCGGTCGGGCAGTCGAAGGCGACCACGGGCAGCGTGCGTCATGGCCTCGATCATCACCATGGGCAGGCCCTCGAACCGGGAGCTCAGCGCGTACACGGAGGCGTCGGTCAGCTCCCGCTCCAGCCGGTCGGTACGCCCGGGCAACGCCACGTGCCCGCCCAGCCCGAGCTGCTCGACCAGCCCGGCGAGCCGCCCCTTGCGCGGCTCGGTGCCGAAGATGCGCAGCCGCCACTCCGGATGCTCCGGCACCACCTGCGCGAACGCCTTGATCAGCAGGTCGAACCCCTTCTGCGGCACCAGCCGCCCGGCCGCGATCACGACGGGGGCGACCTGCCGGGAACGTTCCTGCTCGACCTTGTGCACCGCGTTCGGGATCTGCACGACCGGGGTGCCGGGCAGCAGCCGCTGGTACTCCAGGCGGTTCGTGCGGGTCAGCACGGTGATCGCGTCGAAGCGGTCGTAGTAGCGGGCGATTCCCTGGGAGAGGCCATCCCGGCCGGTGCGCCGCCGAGCCGTGAAACCGGGATCTCGCCGCCCCGCCACGGCGGTCCGGGAGACCGGCGCGCCGATCCGGCCCGCCCGCCGGGCCGGTGATCAACTAGCCTGGCTGGTGACGAGGCGAGCGCGAGGCGAGGGGTTGGGCATGGACGGCGTACGGCCGGCGGACGAGGCGGTTCTGGGCATGGTCGCCGAGCACCTGAGCGCGGCCACGGAGCAGCCCTGGGAGGTCCGCGACGGCATGGCGAAGGGCCCGGGCACGCTGGCCGTGCGGCTCGGCGCCGACCACACCGGCAGCCCCGCCCACCTCGACCTCGACTTCGTGCTCAACGTCGAGCGCCCGCAGGACACCACGGTCTCCGACTGCGTGACCGGGTACGGCGCCACCGTCGAGGAGTCCGTGGACCGCGCGATCCAGATGTGGCTCGGCACGACCGGCGGCGCCCTGCTCGAGCTCCTCGTCCAGGACGGTTCCCGCGCCGCCCACTTCGCCCCGGACGACCCCGACGGCTTCCCCGGCTGGCACGCCATCCACGGCGGCATCGTCGGCTGGGGCACGGGCGGCGAGCACGACGCCGTCCAGCGGTGGGCGGTCCAGCACGTCCTGCTGCCGCACCTGGCCCCGGCGCTCAAGGGCACGCTCGAACGGGGGCACCTGGTGGGGGTCAGGGCGTTCTTCGGCGGCGGTGACGGCACGGAGACCGCCGAGGTCCGGGTCAACGGCGCCCGGCACGAGGCGGGCTCGCGGGCACTGGCGGAGCTCGACTGGCCGCGCCCGGCCGGCGGGGTCTCCTACGCGCGCACCTTCGTGCTGCTCGTCCACCAGGAGTGACCCCGCGGCCGGCGAGCGCACCAGGAGTGACCCGCGGCCGGGGCGACTCAGCGGCGCGGCTCAGCGGGGCGGCTCAGCGGGGCGGCTCAGCGGGGCGGCCGGACCTCGCGCCGCCTGACGGCCCCGGCTCCGCCCAGCTCGTCGAGCAGCTCGGCGAGCAGCGCCCGGCACTCCTCGACCCGCTCCGGCCCCACCCGCTCCGCCAGCCGATTCTCCTGTGCCGCCCGTGCCCGCCGCGCCGCCGCCACGGCCGCGCGCCCGCGCCCCGTCAGCCGTACCCTCCTGATGCGGGCGTCACGCGGATCGGGCACCCGCTCGACGTAGCCGAGCCCTTCCAGCTCGGCCACCACCTTGGACGCCGCCTGCTGCGTGACCTCCATCCGCACGGCCAGCTCCCCGATCGTCCTGGCCTCCTCGACGAGGTGCTGGAAGACGTACCCGTGTGAGACCCGCAGCCCGGTGAACCCCTGAGCCGCCATCTCCTCCTGCACGGCAGAGGCGGCGGCCGAGCCGACGAAGAGGGCGAGGGTGCCGAGGTCGAGGTCGCGCGGATCCACGGGCATGCCCCCATCCTGCCCTTGACAACCACGGTTGTACAACTACGGTTGCATACATGCACCCCCACATCGACCTCGCCATCCGCTACCACCAGGCGGTCTCCGACGGCGCGAGCACCGAGCCGTACCTCCACCCCGACGTGGTCCACCACGAGCTGCCCAACCTGCTCTTCCCCGACGGTGTCGTCCGCGACCTCGACGGCCTGCGCGCGGCGGCGGAGCGCGGCGCCAAGACGATCAGCGAGCAGCGTTTCGAGGTGCTCAACGCGATCGCGTCAGGCGACCGGGCCGCCCTGGAGGTCCTGTGGACCGGCACCCTCGCCGTCCCCCTGGGCGACCTCCCCGCGGGCCACGTGCTCCGCGCCCACCTCGGGGTCTTCCTGGAGTTCCGCGACGGCCGCATCGTGGCCCAGCGCAACTACGACTGCTACGAACGCCTGACTCCCGCACGATGACGACCCTCACCCGGGACGGCCTGGCCACGCGCCCCCGAGGCGGTCGCCGCCGCATGCCGCGGCCTCGCCGGCGACGACCTCCCCGCGGAAGCCACCAGGCCTCACTGACCGGCCAGCCCGGTGTGCGCCACCCCCTTGACGATCTGCCGCTGGAACATCACGAACACGACCAGCAGCGGCAGCCCGGCCAGCACCACCGACGCCATGATCTGCGCGTACCGCAGCCCGAACGTCCCCTGCACCACGTTCGCCAGCCCCACGGGCAGCGTCATCGTGTTCGGGTCGGTGGAGACCAGGAACGGCCACAGGAAGTTGTTCCAGGTGTTGATGAACGTGAAGATCGACACGGCGGCGAGCACCGGCCGCGACAGCGGCAGCACGATGGTGAAGAAGACCCGCCACCGCCCGGCCCCGTCCACGAAGGCGGCCTGCTCCAGCTCCGCCGGCACGTCCTGGAAGAACTTGACCAGGATGTAGACGATCAGCGGGGCCGCCACCTGCGGCAGGATGATGGCCCACCAGGTGTCCACCAGCCCGAGCGTGACCATCTCGGCGAACAGCGGCGCGATCAGCACCTGCGGCGGCACCATGATCCCGGCCAGGATCAGCGCCAGCAGCACCCGCTGGCCCCTGAACTGGGTGCGGGCGAACCCGTACGCCGCCATCGCCGAGAACAGCACGGTCAGGAACGTGACGATCACGGCGGTGACGGTCGAGTTGATCGCCCACTTGACGATGCCGCCGGTGCCCAGGACCAGCGCGTACGAGTCGAATGTGATCTCGCTGCCGAACCACTCCAGCGGCAGCTTGGTGGTCTCGTCCTCGGGCTTGAGCGAGGTGGCCACCGCCCACAGGACGGGGGCGAGCCAGACGGCCGCCAGTACCAGGGCGATGACGAGCAGGATGAGCTGGCTCCAGCCGAACCGCTTGGTCACGACGCGACCTCCTCGCGCTTGCGGAACAGCCGGAGCTGCGCCAGGGAGACGATGACGATCAGGGCGAACAGGATGTACGACACGGCCGAGGCGTAGCCGGTGCGGTAACCGGTGAAGCCGACGTCGTAGGCGTACTCGATGATCGGCCTGGTGGAGTCCTGCGGGCCGCCGCCGGTCATCAGGTAGATCTGGTCGAACACCTTCAGCGAGGCCACCAGTTGCAGCACCACGATCAGCGCGGTGGTCCGGCCGAGCAGCGGCAGGGTGATGGAGCGCAGCTTGTCCCAGGCGGAGGCGCCGTCGATGGCGGCGGCCTCGTACAGGTGCTGCGGGATGGACTGCAGGGCGGCCAGGTAGAGCAGGAAGTTGAAGCCGACCGTCCACCAGACGGTGGTCAGCACGACCGACCACATGGCCATGGACGGGTCGCCCAGCCACAGCACGTCGATGCCGAGCGTGCCGTTGATCAGGCCGTAGTCGGGCGGGTAGATCATCTGCAGCCACAGGATCGACACGACCGCCGACGGCAGCAGGAACGGCCCGAAGAACGACAGCCGCCACAGCCACTGCATGAAGCGCAGGTTGTGCACCAGCAGCGCGAACACCAGCCCGAGGAACACCAGCGGGATCGTGCTGAGCACGGTGAAGACCACCGTGTTCCACAGCGAGCGCCACATGCGCGGGTCGCCGAACGCCTCAAGGTAGTTGTCGAGGCCGACGAAGTTGTTGTTGCGGCCGGCGATGTTCACGCTCGACAGGCTCATCTGGAAGCCGAGCAGGGTCGGCCAGACGAGGAAGGCCACGTAGACCAGCAGGAACGGCGTCACGAACACCATCCCGTGCTGGGTCCAGCCGCGCCGGACCTTGGGCGTGGCGACGGGGGCGGCGGTCGGCGGAGCCGCGACGGTCGTGGTCATGAGCCCTCCTTCGTCGGTCTCATGACCGAGGTGCTGTGTTCATCGACGACCTCGACAAGCTCGGTCATGGGCGCTCCTCGTCGGGGAAGGGGTTCGGGGCGGCCATCAGCCGGGCCAGCGCGGCCTTGGCGGCGGCCAGGCCCTCCTCCGGCGTGCGCGTGCCGCCGATGACGGGGGAGAACGCCTCGCCGAACTCGATCCACATCCGCGAGGCGGACCCGGCGAACCACACCTGCGGGTCGAGCGCGACCTCGGTGATGACGGAGCGGTACTCCGACTGCGGCTGCAGCGCGAGGTATTCGGGCTCCTCCAGCGCGGGCAGGTACGCGGGCACGTGCCCGGCCACCGCCCAGTCGGCGCTGTTCTTGACGAGGTAGGCGATGAACCGGTACGTGGCCCGCTCCACCTCGGGGTCCCGGTTGCGCTGGTGGGGCAGCACGAACGCGTGGCAGTCGGCCTGCGCGGAGCCGGTGCCGAAGACGGCGGGGAAGCGCGTCATGCTGAACGGCGTCTTGCGTTCCTTGAGCCCGGTGGTCTCCCAGTCGCCGTTCCACAGGAACGCGGCCTCGCCGTTGGTGAACTTGGCGACGGAGGCGCCGTAGTCCGTACGCCAGTCGCACAGCCCTTCCTTGCCGAGCCGCTGCATGAGCCGCAGCGCCTCCAGGGCCTTGGCGTCGTCGATGGTGATCTTCGTGCCGTCGTCCGACAGCAGGGTGCCGCCGCTCTGCGGGTAGAGCGACCACCACACCCGCCACGGGCCCACGGTGCCGAGGCCGAGCGCGTCGAAGGCCAGCGGCGGCTTGCCGCCCATCACCTCCTTGGCCTTGGTGAGCTGGGCGATGAGCTCGTCCACGCCCTTGGTGGGCAACAGCTTGCCGTCGGGGCCGAGCAGCCCGGCCTTCCCGCAGATGTCGGTGTTGTAGTACTGCACCATCGGGTGGGCGTCGAACGGGATCGCGTACAGCACGCCGTCGAGATGGGCACGCTCCCAGATGGGCGGGCTGAAATCGGCGGCCCGCAGGCCGACCTCCTCCAGTAGCTTGACGTCGAACGGGTCGAGCAGGGCGCCCGCGCCGATGCCCGCCAGCCGGGCCAGGTGGAACGTGGCCAGATCGGGCGAGCGCCCGCCCGAGCCGGCCATCGCGATCTTGGTGTAGTACGGCTCGCCCCAGGCGAGCACGTTCTCCTCGACGAAGACGTCGGGGGTGGCCTTGGCGAACGCCTGGACCATCTGGTTCATGATGATGCCGTCGCTGGCGCCGAGGAAGTGCCAGTACTGCACGCGGGTCTGGGACGAGCCGAGCCCCACGGGGATCGCGCATCCCGTGGCGGCGGCGCCGAGCAGTGCGAGGCTGCCGCCGAGAAGGTGCCGGCGGGTGATATCGGGGGGACCGTGCACTGGGGCCTCTTCCTTCACCGAGCCATCGCCCGGCCATGTTCTCGCTAACATTCAGGAGGTCAGGGCAGCCGTGGACAGGCCTCTCGCGCTGGGCGCGAAGGCGGTGGGGCGAGCCGTCCGGGTCGCGGAGGCTGCCGCGCGGACCCCGTTGTTCCGGCGGGGTTACCCGAGTGTTAGCGGTAACAAGCAGCGTGTCAAGGGCCCGCCCGCAACCGGTTGCGGCGGCACTCACCCTCTTGACCCGGCTCAGTGATAACGCTAACAATCGGGACCACGTAACGCCCGAGAAACAGGGAGCCCCCTCCGTGCATCAGGCCAAACTCACCCTGGATCCCGCCTTCAAGGTCGCCCCGGTGCGCCGGCGCACCTTCGGCACGTTCGTGGAGCACCTCGGGCGCTGCGTCTACACCGGCATCTACGAGCCCGGCCACCCCACGGCCGACGAGGACGGCTTCCGCCGCGACGTGCTCGACCTGACCAGGGAGCTGGGCGTGTCCACCGTCCGCTACCCCGGCGGCAACTTCGTCTCCGGCTACCGCTGGGAGGACGGCATCGGCCCGGTCGACCGGCGCCCGCGCCGGCTCGACCTGGCCTGGCACAGCACCGAGACGAACGAGGTCGGCGTCGACGAGTTCGTCCGCTGGTGCCGCAAGGCGGGCGTGGAGCCCATGATGGCCGTCAACCTCGGCACCCGCGGCATCGCCGAGGCCCTCGACCTGCTCGAGTACGCCAACCACCCGTCGGGCACCACGCTGTCCGACCTGCGCATCGCCAACGGCGCCAAGGAGCCGCACGACATCAGGATGTGGTGCCTGGGCAACGAGATGGACGGCCCCTGGCAGACCGGCCACAAGACGGCCCGCGAGTACGGCCGGCTGGCCGCCGAGACCGCCCGCGCCATGCGCATGGTGGACCCGAAGCTGGAGCTGGTCGCGTGCGGCAGCTCCAGCTCCAGCATGCCGACGTTCGGCTCGTGGGAGGCCGAGGTGCTGGAGGAGACCTACGACCTGGTCGACTACATCTCCTGCCACGCCTACTACGAGGAGCGGGACGGCGACCTCGGCAGCTTCCTGGCCAGCTCGACCGACATGGAGTACTTCATCTCCTCCGTCGTGGCCACCGCCGACCACGTCGGGGCGCGGCTCAAGTCCCGCAAGAAGATCAACATCTCCTTCGACGAGTGGAACGTCTGGTACCTCTCCCGCTTCCACGACGCCGGCGCCCCGCAGGACTGGCCGGTCGCCCCGCCCCTGCTGGAGGACCACTACAACCTCGCCGACGCGGTGACGTTCGGCGGGCTGCTGATCACGCTGCTGCGCAACAGCGATCGCGTCACCGCCGCATCCCTGGCCCAGCTCGTGAACGTGATCGCGCCCATCATGACCGAGCCCGGCGGGCGGGCCTGGCGGCAGACCACGTTCCACCCCTTCGCGCAGGCCTCCCGCCACGCTGCCGGGGACGTGCTGCGCGTGGAGCCGGACTCGCCGTCGTACGAGACGAAGGCGCACGGCGAGGTGCCGCTGCTGCACGCGGTGGCCACCCACTCCTCCTCGGAGGGCACGACGCTGTTCGCCGTCAACCGGTCGACGGACGGGCCGCTGTCGCTGGAGATCGACGCCCGGGCGCTCGGCGGCGTCCGCATCGTCGAGGCCACCACGCTGACCGACCCGGACGTCTACGCCCGTAACACGGCCGACGACCCCACGCGGATCACGCCCCGCCCGAACCCGGACGTCGAGCCCGACCCGCTGCGGGTCCTGCTGCCCCCGGTGTCGTGGAACGTGATCCGGCTGGCTTAGCGCGCGGACGGCCGGCTTGGCGCGCGGACGGCCGGCTTGGCGCGCGGGCGGCCGGTTCAGCGCGCGGGCGCGGCGCCGGTGCTCTCGCGGACGACGAGCTCGGGCTCGACCAGCCGCCGCGCCTCCGGCTCGGCCCCCGCCATCCGGTCCAGCAGCATGTGGAACGCGTGCCGCCCGACCTCGCCGAAGTCCTGCCGCACGGTCGTCAGCGGCGGCCAGAAGTACGCGGACTCCGGGATGTCGTCGAACCCCGCCACGCTCACGTCCTCGGGCACCCGCCGCCCCGCCTCGCGCAGCGCGCGCAGCACGCCGAGCGCCATCTGGTCGTTGGCCACGAACACGGCGCTGACCTCGGGGTCGGCGGCGAGGCGGCGGCCGAGCTGGTAGCCGGAGCGGGCGCTCCAGTCGCCGCGCAGCACCTCGGGCACCGGCCGGCCCGCCGACTCCAGCACGCCGCGCCAGCCCTCGATGCGGCCGTTGGCGTCGAGCCAGTCGGCGGGCCCCGCCACGTGCCACACGCTGCGGTGGCCGAGGCTGAGCAGGTGGCGCGTGACGCGGGCGGCGCCGGCCTGCTGGTCCACCTTGGCCACGGGCACCGGGATGTCGTCGCCGGCGTCCACCGCGACCACCGGCATCTCCGGCGGCAGGTGGCGCAGCCCGTCGGCGGCCGACTCGTGCGGCGCGACGATGATCACCCCGTCCACGGACTGGGTGCGCAGCCGCTGCACGCCCTCCTCCATCGACCTGCGGTTGAGCGAGCTGAGGCTGGCGATGCTGACGTTGTAGCCGGCGTGCCTGGCGGCCTGCTCGATGCAGTAGAGCGTGGAGGCCGGGCCGTACAGGGTGGTGTCGATGCTGACCACGCCGAGCACGCCGGAGCGGCCGGTGACGAGCTGGCGGGCGGCCTGGTTGGGCCGGTAGTCCAGCTCGCGCACGGCGGCCAGCACGCGGGCCCTGGTCTCGGCGCGTACGAGATCGGGCGTGTTCAGCACGCGCGAGACGGTCATGGTGGAGACTCCGGCGAGCACGGCGACGTCCATGAGCACCGCAGGCCTGCCCGGTTTGGCTTTCACCGCGGCTCACCCCCTCAGCGGTAACGCTAACAGGCGGAAGGGGCGAACGCGCGATCATATGGGGCGGGTCGCCGGCCGGCGCGGACCGGGGTGTTCGGCGGGTTGCCGGCCGGCGTGGATCGGGGGTGTTCGGCGGGTTGCGGGCAGGCGCGGACCGAGGTGTGGGGCAGGTTGTCAGGCGGGCCGGATGGACCACTGCTGGCAGGCGTTGTTCAGCCAGCTCCACTGCCGTACGTCGGTGCCGTCCGCCGTGCCGCAGTCGGCCACGTCGGCGACCTTGCCGGTGGCGGCGTTGACGATCCGCACCCAGCCGCCCGAGGCCGTGTAGACGAGGCGGAAGCGCTGGCAGGTGTTGTCGAGCCAGCTCCACTGCCGGATGTCGGTGCCGTCGGCGGCGGCGCAGTCGGCGACGTCGGCGACCTTGCCGGTGGCCACGTTCACCAGGCGGCTGGTGTCGTCGGCCTGGTCCTCGATGCGCCAGCGCTGGTTGCCGCCGCCGTTGCAGGCCCACTGCTGGATGTTCGCGCCGTCCGCGCCGGAGCCGCCGGAGACCTCCAGGCACTTGCCGCTGTTGCGGTTGACCAGCGTGTACGCCGCCGGCGTGGCCGCGGTCTCCCCGGCGGGCGCGGGCAGCGAGACGCCGGTGGCGACCGGGGTGCCGAAGTTCGGCGTGCCGTCGGAGTTCCAGGTGAATCTCTGCGCGCGGGTGGTGCGGTTGTTGTCGCAGCCGCCGCCGCTGGAGCTGTTGGCGTGGTAGACGATCCAGCTCTCGGTGCCGTCGGGCGAGGTGAAGAAGCCGTTGTGGCCGGGGCCGTACACGTTGCCCGAGCGCTGGAACACCGGCGTCGACCTCTTCACCCAGCTCGACGCGCTGAGCGGGTTGCCGCCGTTGTAGGTGAGCTGCCCGAGCTTGTAGTCGGGCCCCCAGCAGGCGCTGGCCGAGTAGATCACGAACGTCTGCCCGCCGCGCTGCAGCGCCTCCGGCCCCTCGTTCACCGTCCCGCCCTGCGTCTCCCAGCTGTGGGTGGGGCTGGAGATCCGGCTGAAGGTGCTGGAGCTCAGCGTGTACGGGTTGCTCATCGGCGCGATCACCAGGCTCTGCTGGCTGCCGGCGATGAAGCCGCTGCCGAGCAGGTACAGGGAGCCGTTCAGGCTCATCGGGCTGGCGTCGATCAGCCAGCCGCCCGGGGTGAGGTTGGCGCCGCTCAGCATGCTCCGGTACGTGTACGGCCCGAGGGGGTCGCTGCCCGCGCTCTCCAGCACGTGGGTGCGCTGGCTGTCGCAGCAGGCCGTGCCAACCGCGCCGGCCGAGTAGTAGATGTACCAGCGGCCGTTGAACTGGTGCAGCTCGGGGGCCCAGAAGTTGGTGCCGCGGGAGGACGTGGTGTCCTGCCAGACCTGGATGCCGGGGGCGGTGTTCAGGCCGCCGAGGGTGGGGGAGCGGCGGACGACCAGCGTGTTCGTGAAGCTGGTGGTGATCAGGTAGTAGTTGCCGTCGTACCACGTCAGCCAGGGGTCGGCGCCCTTCTGCGACTTGACGGGGTTGGTGTAGGAGGTGGCCGCCTGGGCCGGGCCGGGGCCGGGGACCACCAGGGCTAACAGGAGGAGCGACAGGGCCGCCAGGATTCTGCGGAGCATCGGGGGACTCCTTGGTAGCGCTAACATTTTGCGGCGATTTTGCGGAGGTGCCGTGATTGTTAGCGCTCACGTCCAGGGTGTCAACGGGCGACTGAAACTTTCAACCCTGGGGGAAACTCGGCCGAACCGGGGTTCACGGCTGCTGCTTCTGCCGATGAGACGTGCGCCTGCGGCTCCCCGGGCGCGGCCTCCAGGAACTGCCCCCATGTCTTCCCCGGCAGGCGCCGGGACACAACGCCGCAAGGGACAGGCAACAGCAGAAAGCCCCAGCGCGCGCGCTGGGGCTTCTACCGGATGGTGGACGATACTGGGATTGAACCAGTGACCTCTTCCGTGTCAGGGAAGCGCTCTCCCGCTGAGCTAATCGTCCTTGGAGGTGGCGACGGGATTTGAACCCGTGTGGACGGCTTTGCAGGCCGCTGCCTCGCCTCTCGGCCACGCCACCGAGTCAAACCCTCTCCGAGCGGAAGACGGGATTCGAACCCGCGACCCTCACCTTGGCAAGGTGATGCTCTACCACTGAGCCACTTCCGCGCCGCATTCAGTTGCTGCGTGGTTAACAATAGCGCGTTTCTCGACCGGATGCTTACTCGTGCGCCCCGCCCGGTGCCTGCCGGCCCTCCTTGCGCAGCTGGCGTGCCACGCTGCGCTCGGTGGCGGGGAGGCTGAGGAAGATCTCCAGAATCCTCGTGAGGCGGTGGACCTCGATGCGGTGGAAGGCGGGGCCCTCCGAGCGGGCCAGCAGGAGCGACAGGGCCAGCGGCGGGAGCGGGGCGTGGATGAGGTGAAGGCCGCCGTCCCGGGTCAGGGCCGTGGGACGGGACGGCACCTCCTCCGGGACGACCAGGCCCTGAGGGGCGCGCCAGCTCGCGTAGACGACGCGGCGCTCGGCCGCGATGGCGGCCCAGTCGGCGCTGAACAGGACGGGCAGGGAGTCGATGAGCGTGGTCAGCGCCCGGTCGCCCGCGGTGGTGATGTACTTGAGGATCTCCAGCTCGGGGTAGGTGCCCGGCGCCTCGCGCGTGGTCCAGATGCCTTCGACCGTCACGCCTTCCACGCTCTGCAGGCTCTTGAGCAGGGCCTGCCTCGGCGTGCTGTCGGGGCAGAAGACGGTGATGTCGTCGACGGCCCGGCCCGCGCCCCGGTCGAGCACGGTCACCTGCGTGATGTCGGCGCCCGCCACGCCCAGGACCTTGGTGACCTGGGCCAGGGAGCCCGGTCTGTCGGGCAGCGCCAACCGCACTCGAAGAAGCATCCATCCCCCTCAACCCGAAGATGCCGATCAACAGACTATCCGCGAATACCGGTTGCGGCTTGACCTGCGCTACAACTGTTCGAGTGAAGATTGGGCCGATTGAGGCGTGGCCGCCCGTGGTGCTCGCGCCGATGGCGGGCATCACGAACGCGCCGTTCCGGGTGCTCTGCCGCGAGCAGGGCGCGGGGCTGTTCGTCTGCGAGATGATCACGACCAGGGGTCTCGTCGAGCGCAATCCCAAGACGATGCGGATGATCAGGTTCGAGGAGTCGGAGCGGCCCAGGAGCATCCAGCTCTACGGGGTGGACCCCGTGATCGTGGGCAGGGCGGTGCGGATGATCGCCGAGGAGGACCTCGCTGATCACGTCGATCTCAACTTCGGCTGCCCCGTGCCCAAGGTGACCAGGCGTGGGGGCGGGTCGGCGCTGCCGTACAAGCGGAACCTGCTGCGCCGCATCCTGCGCGAGGCGGTGGCGAACGCCGGGCCGCTGCCCGTGACGATGAAGATGCGCAAGGGCATCGACGACGACCACCTGACCTACCTCGACGCCGGCCGGATCGCCGCCGAGGAGGGCGTCGCCGCGATCGCGCTGCACGCCCGCACCGCCAAGCAGCACTACGGCGGCGTCGCCGACTGGGAGGCCGTCGCCAGGCTCAAGGAGGCCGTGCCCGAGATCCCCGTGCTGGGCAACGGCGACATCTGGTGCGCCGACGACGCGCTCAGGATGGTGGCGCGCACCGGCTGCGACGGGGTCGTCGTCGGGCGCGGGTGCCTGGGCCGGCCGTGGTTGTTCAAGGACCTGGAGAACGCGTTCAACGGCAGCCCCGAGCGGGCCCGGCCGACCCTCGGCGAGGTCGCCGAGGTGATGGCCAGGCACGCCGAGGGGCTGACCCGGTGCTTCGACATCGAGCGGTACGCCGTGGCCGACTTCCGCAAGCACGTCGGCTGGTACCTGAAGGGGTTCACGGTCGGCAGCGAGCTGCGGCGCGAGCTGGCCACGGCCGAGTCGCTCGACGGGCTGCGGGCGGGCCTGGCCAAGCTGGAGCACGACCAGCCGTGGCCGCCGAACACCGACACGCCGCGGGGCAAGTCGGGGGAGCGGTCCAAGGTGCTCCTGCCTGACGGGTGGCTGGACGACCCCTGGGACTGCCCCGTCCCCGACGGCGACGCCGAGTCGGACATCTCCGGGGGCTAGTGCGGGCCGCTGGTGATCTCCGTGCCGCAGGGGCCGCCGCCGACCGCCGGTTCGAGGCGTACGGGCTCGCCTGACATGGTGAGCGTCGGGTAGTACTCCGCGATCCGCTCCGCCGAGCGGCCCACGTAGTGGCAGATGAAGCTGCGGCGGAAGCGGTCATCGGTGCTGTTCGGCTCCGAGCCGTGCACGAGGCTGCCGTTGAAGAAGAGCACGTCGCCGGGGTTCATGTCCACGGGGACCTTCTCCAGGCCGGGCGGCGGCGGCACGTACTCGCGGGTGAACGAGACGCCCTCGTCGGCCTCCTCCGGGCAGAACAGGTCCATGAGGTGGGTGCCGGGCACGACCTCGAGGCCGCCGTTGGCCCGGTCCACCCGGTCGAGCGCCACCCAGGCGGCCACGCAGGTGCCCGGCTCGA
The DNA here is from genome assembly GCF_041950525.1 of Nonomuraea sp. GTA35. Lineage (NCBI taxonomy): Bacteria > Bacillati > Actinomycetota > Actinomycetes > Streptosporangiales > Streptosporangiaceae > Nonomuraea > Nonomuraea sp. GTA35. The sequence goes on from NZ_JBGNUV010000017.1 coordinate 141,511, forward strand.
CCCGGAGGTAGAAGTTGTCCTGGTGCAGCGCCTGGCCCCTGGCCCCCGGCGGCTTGAAGTAGAACATGCTCTGGGCTGCTATCGGCTCCTCGCCCAGCAGGTCGCGCAGTATCGCGCCGATGCGCCTGTCGAGCAGGTAGCGCAGGGCCACGTCGTTCACCTGGTGGGGGTGCATGATCCGGGGGTAGTCGCGCAGGATGTCGTACGGCTGCCCCGGCACCTGCGGCTGCGGCGCGAAGTGGCCGGGGATCGGCCCCCGGGCGTGCAGCGCCATGAACTCGTCGCGCAGCTCGGCCACCTCTTCCGGCGCGAGGAGACCGGGCACCAGCGTGTACCCCTGATCGTGGAAGTCGTTGAGCCTCATGACTCTCACGCTAGGCAGCGCCGTCGTGCAACGGTATGCCCATGACCGCTGAGGACCTGTCTGTTCCTGCTGCCGAGCTGATGATCTTGGGCCACTACGACAAGGGGGCCGGGTATGCCACGCGCCGCCCGGGCGGGTCGCCGAGCTGGCTGCTGTTGTGGACGGAGTCGGGAGCCGGGCTCGTCGAGCAGGGTGGGGTGTCGTTCCACGTGGAGGCGGGGGACCTGGCCGTGCTGGGGTCGGGGGTGGCCCAGCACTACCGGGTGCGGCCGGGGGCGGCGCGGTGGCGGTTCTGGTGGGTGCACTTCCAGCCGCGTGCCGCCTGGGCGGCCTGGCTGGGGCCCCATGCCGTGGGTGGCGGCTGCCATGTGGTGGCGGGGGTGCCGGAAGGGGTGCACGAGCGGATCGGGCTGGCATTTCTGAGGGCGCGTCAGGACGCCCGCTGGACGCCCGACGCGCCGCTCCCGGTGATGCCCTGGGCTCCGCAGGGAGCGGCGGGCGGTGGCCGGCCGGCCGGAGGCCGCGAAGGACGGGGCGGCGGTGAGGCGGTCGGAGGTCGCGACGGACGGGGCGGCGAGGCGCGGGTGCCGGCCGTCGTGTCCGGCGGGGCGGCGCGGGAGCTGGTGATGGGGGCCGTGGAGGAGGTGCTGGTACTGGCCACCGCGACAGTGCGGCCCGGCGGGCGGCCCGAGGGCAGGGGCGAGGAGGGGGACGAGCGGGTCCGCCGCGCTCTGGCGATCATCGCGGCCGAGCCGGGCGCGCCGCACTCGGTCGCCTCGCTCGCCCGCGCGGTCGCGCTCTCGCCCTCCCGCTTCGCCCACCTGTTCGCCGACGTGACGGGCCAGCCGCCGATGCAGGCCGTCCGCAGGGCCCGGGTACGGCACGCGGCGAGCCTGCTGGAGGTGACCGACATGGACATCGGGCAGGTGGCGGCGGCCTCGGGCTTCGTCAGCCCGTTCCACTTCAGCCGGGCCTTCAGGAAGGAGTACGGCCTGCCGCCCCGCGACTACCGCGCCCGCCTGCGCCCGGTCACCGGGTGACCGGCAGCGGGCCGGAAGGGGGCGCCCCTCCCGCTGCCGCTCGCCACCGGCTTCACGGGCTTCCTGGGCTCGGGACGAAGCTTCACCTGCTGTTCAACGAGCCGTATCGCCGCGCACTCTCTCCGCAGGAAGCCGCAGGCCAGGCTGTCGCCGAAGGCAACGCCACCGTCACGTAAGGACCCCCATGATCACCCGGCGTTCACTTCTCGCCGGGGGCCTCGGCCTGGGCCTGTCCGCGGCACCGGGGGTCTCCCCGGTGCGCGCGGCCGCCCGGCGCGCCCCTCTGTCCGACCCCTTCCAGCTCGGCGTCGCCTCGGGCGAGCCCACGCATGACGGTGTGGTGCTCTGGACCCGCCTGGCCATGGACCCGATCGCGCTCGACGGCCTCGGCGGCATGCCGGACCGCGCGATCTCCGTCCACTGGCAGCTCGCCAAAGACGAAAATTTCCGACATGTCGTACGTCGCGGCTCAGAGGTCGCCCGCCGCGACGAGGCCCACAGCGTGCACGTCGAGCTCGACGGGCTGGACCCCGGCGCCGAGTACTTCTACCGCTTCAAGGCCGGCGGCGAGCTCAGCCCCACCGGCCGTACCCTCACCGCGCCCGCCCCCGGCACCCGCGGCAGGCCGCTGAACCTGTCGTTCGCCTCCTGCGCCGACTACCAGTCCGGCTGGTTCACCCCGTACCGCAGGATGGCCGAGGACCAGCCCGACCTGATCGCCTTCCTCGGCGACTACGTCTACGAGTACGGCGACTACAAGTACCCCGTACGCGACCAGGCCGGCGGCGAATGCCTCGACCTCGCCGGATACCGGCTGCGCCACGCCCAGCACAAGGCCGACCCGGAGTCACAGCTCGCGCACGCCGTCGCCCCCTGGGTCGTGGTCTGGGACGACCACGACGTCGACAACGCCTGGGCCGGTGACGTGCCCGAGCAGCCCGGCCCGCCCTTTCTCCAGCGCCGGGCCGCGGCCTTCCAGACCTACTACGAGAACATGCCGCTGCGCCGCGCCCAGAGACCGGACGGGGCGGCGCTCAAGCTGTACCGCAGCATCCGCTGGGGCGCGGTCGCCAACCTGCACCTGCTCGACACCCGCCAGTACCGCGACCTGTACGCCTGCACCGGCAGCAGCGGCACGGTCGGCCCCGGCTGCGCGCAGCGCTTCGAGCCCGGCCGCACCATGCTCGGCCGGGAGCAGGAGGCCTGGCTGGACGACCGGCTCAAGCGCTCGCACGCCACCTGGGACCTGCTCGGCCAGCAGGTCTTCCTCATGGAGATGGACTGGGCCAACGGCGAGGGCAAGGGCTACTCCAACGAGGGCTGGGACGGCTACGTCGCCTCCCGCGACCGGCTGACCGCCGCCATCGACGCGTACCGGCGCAACGCGGTCGTGCTCACCGGCGACGTGCACTCCCACTGGGCGGGCGAGGTCAAGCGCGACCACCGCGACCCCGGGTCGAAGTCCGTGGCCGTCGAGCTGGTCACCACCTCGGTCACCAGCGCGGGCAACGGACTGGACGAGTACCCCGACACGCGGATCCTGCTGGCGGAGAACCCGCACGTGAAGTTCTTCAACGGCCGCCGCGGCTACGTGCGCACCCGGATCACCGAGCGGGAGATGCAGGTCGACTTCCGCTCGGTGGCCCGCGTCACCGAGCCCCACGCCCCCGCCTACACCTCCGGCTCGTTCGTCATCGAGCCGGGCCGCCCCACCCTGAACCCCGCCTGACAGGACCCAGTGGCGGACCGGCCTCGACGCCTGACCCAACGACCTCCGCTGGATCCCGCTAGATCTCCACGGGCCCGCCGCTGCGCCAGTAGACGTTGCCCTCCCGCGACAGCAGTTCCTCGTCCACCAGGTAGCGGCGCAGCGCCGCGTAGTCGTCGTGGAAGGCCCGCAGTGCCACGTTCACGTCCTTCTCCGGATAACGCACGCCGGGCTCGAAGACCCGCGCGATGTAGCGCAGCACGACGAGCCGCTTGTCGCGCTTCATCGCCGTCGTGGTCAGCCGCCCGTCCACCAGGAACGTGCGCAGCACCCGCTCCTCGGGGCTCAGCGCCTGCGGGGGCTCGGCGTGCGCCCGCAGCAGGTCGCGGAAGCGCTCGGGCGTGGCCCGCCACGCACCGCTCTCGTCGCGGGCCGCCAGACCGCCGTTCTCCAGTTTCCGCAGCGCCTTGGGGGACAGCTCGCCGGTGGCGCCGAGCACGAGGGAGGCGAAGGTCTGCAACGTGTCGTCCTGGTAGAGCAGGCCCAGGACGCGTCTGATCTCTTCGTCGTTCACTCATACCATTTTGACCCATGATCGCAGCACTGATGCTGGCGGCCACGGTCGCCATCCCGAACAACTTCCTCCTGTACGAGAAGGAAGCCGCCAAGAAGGACGACAACCCGGAGACGAGCTGGACGGCCACCGGCAAGAGGACCGCCCCGCTGGTCGTGAACCCGTGCCAGAAGGCCGCACTCGGCCGGACGGGGCGGGCCCAGGCCAGGACGCTGACGTACACGGCCGTGCCCGACTACTCCAAGTCGGAGCAGGTGGTGCTCTACTCCTCGCCGGCCGCCGCCGGGAAGGCGCTGCGGGACCTGGAGGCCGCCGTACGCGCCTGCGGCAGCGCCGCCTACCGCTACTCCGCCACCGCGATCGCCCTGGGTGACAAGGGGCTGATGGTGACCGGGCAGGCCTACCAGGGCGGGAAGCCGGCCGTCGGCGGCGAGCGGGCCATCGTCACCCGCCGCGCGAACGCCCTGATCCTCTACACCGTCGCGGGCGAGTGGGGCAAGCCCGCCAAGGCCGACTTCAAGCGCCAGACCAGTGACACCAAGCGCATGCTCGCCAAGATCTGCACCATCGCCGACTGCTGAACGCAAGGAATGTCTCGATCTTGGGACATTGTCATGACACGACCCCGACGTTTTCCGAAGGAAACTGAATCGACAGGCCTGTGCCGGGACGCCCTTGCCAGTCCGTTCCGGCACACGGCTTGTCGTTTCTCTACAGCCGGTTGAGCCCCTGCACGTGCAGGACGGCCCGGCCCTCCTCGTCGGAGGCGGCCAGATCCACCTGGGCGTCGATGCCCCAGTCACCGTCGCCGGCCGGATCCTTGATCGTCTGCCGCACCTTCCACAGGCCGCTCTCCTCCTCGATCCGCAGCAGCGCGGGGCCGCGCGCGTCGGCGTCGGTGAAGATCTCCTCGTGGTCGGCGTAGTACGCGTCGAGCGCCGCGCCCCAGTCGACGTCGGGAGCCAGCTCCTCCAGCTCCTCCTCCTTCTCCAGCGCGCACAGCTCCACCAGCCGGAACATCGCGTTGCGCACCAGCACGCGGAAGGCCCGCACGTTCGCGGTGACCGGGCGCACCTTGACGTCGAGCTGCTCCTGCTGCTCCAGCGCCGCCTCCGGGTTGGTGAGCTTCTCCCACTCGTCGATCAGCGAGGAGTCGACCTGGCGGACCAGCTCGCCCAGCCACTCGATGAGGTCGACCAGGTCGTCGGTCTTGAGGTGCTCGGGCACCGTACGCGACAGCGTGCGGTAGGCGTCGGCCAGGTACCGCAGCACCGTGCCCTCGGACCTGGCCAGCTCGTAGAACTGGATGTACTCGCTGAACGTCATCGCGCGCTCGAACATGTCGCGCACCACCGACTTCGGGCTGACCGTGTAGTCGCCCACCCACGGGTGCCCGCGCCGGTAGGTCTCGTACGCCCCGAGCAGCAGGTCCTCCAGCGGCATCGGGTACATGACCTCGGCGAGCTGCTCCATGCGCTCCTCGTACTCGACGCCGTCGGCCTTCATCTGCGCGACGGCCTCGCCCCTGGCCTTCTTGAGCTGGGCGGACAGGATCTGGCGCGGGTCGTCGAGGATGGACTCCACGATCGAGACCATGTCGAGCGCGTAGGCCGGCGACTCGCGGTCGAGCAGGTCGAAGGCGGCCAGCGCGAACGTGGACAGCGCCTGGTTGAGCGCGAAGTCCTCCTGCAGCTCGATCGTCAGCCGGGCCCGGCGGCCCTGCTCGTCGGGCTCGCGGAACTGCTCGACGATGCCGCCCGCCAGCAGCGACCGGTAGATGGCGATGGCCTGGCTGATGTGCCGGCGCTGCCACTTGCGGTCCTCGTGGTTGTCGGTCAGCAGGTGCTTCATCGCCTGGAAGCAGTCGCCAGGACGGTTGATCACCGCGAGCAGCATGGCGTTGCTGACCTTGAAACGGGAGTTCAGCGGCTCGGGCTCGGCCTCCTGGAGCTTGGTGAAGGTGTCCTCGCTCCAGCCGACGAAGCCCTCCGGCGGCTTCTTGCGGGCGTAGCCGCGGCGCCGCTTGGGGTCGTCGCCGATCTTGGCCAGGGCCTTGGCGTTCTCGATGTCGTGCTCGGGGGCCTGGCAGGCGACGTAGCCGATGGTGTCGAAGCCGGCGCGGCCCGCCCGGCCGGCGATCTGGTGGAACTCGCGGGCCCGCAGCCGCCGCACCTTGTTGCCGTCGTACTTCGACAGCGCCGTGAACAGCACCGTGCGGATCGGCACGTTGACGCCGACGCCCAGCGTGTCGGTGCCGCAGATGACCTTCAGCAGGCCCGCCTGGGCCAGCCGCTCCACCAGGCGGCGGTACTTCGGCAGCATGCCCGCGTGGTGCACGCCGATGCCGTGGCGGACCAGGCGCGACAGCGCCCGCCCGAACCGCGTGGTGAACCGGAACCCGCCGATCATGGTGGCGATGGCCTCCTTCTCGGCCTTGGTCGCCATGTTGATCGACATCAGCGCCTGCGCCCGCTCCATCGCCGCGGCCTGCGTGAAGTGCACGACGTAGACCGGCGCCTGGCCGGTGGAGAGCATCTCCTCCAGCGTCTCGTGCAGCGGGGTCATCCGGTAGGAGTACACCAGCGGCACCGGCCGCTCGGCGTGCTTGACCACCGCGGTCTCCCGGCCGGTGCGCCTGGTCAGGTCGTCCTTGAACATCGAGACGTCGCCGAGCGTCGCCGACATCAGGATGAACTGCACCTTCGGCAGCTCCAGCAGCGGCACCTGCCACGCCCAGCCGCGGTCGGGCTCGGCGTAGAAGTGGAACTCGTCCATGACGACCTGGCCGATGTCGGCCGCCGCGCCGTCGCGCAGCGCCACGTTGGCCAGGATCTCGGCCGTGCAGCAGATGATCGGCGCGCCGGGGTTGACGCTGGCGTCGCCCGTCATCATGCCGACGTTCTCCGTGCCGAAGACGGCGCACAGGTCGAAGAACTTCTCCGACACCAGCGCCTTGATCGGGGCGGTGTAGAACGTGCGCACGTCGCGGGTCAGCGCCGCGAAGTGGGCGCCCGCCGCCACCAGCGACTTGCCCGAGCCGGTGGGGGTGGCCAGGATCAGGTTGTTGCCGGAGACCACCTCGATGAGGGCCTCCTCCTGGGCGGGATAGAGAGTGAGCCCCCGCTCGGCGTTCCAGGCGACGAACGCGTCGAAGATGGCGTCGGGATCGGCGTCGATCTCTTCGGGCAGGCGGTCAACGAGTAGGCTCACACTCCTATCCTGCCGAAGTTTGCCGGATGGTCGAACCGGGGGCGGCCAACTCGGTCAAGAGCATCGGCTCGCGGCGGGTGCCGGGCGCCGCCCGCGGGCCGGTCAGCGCAGGTCGAGCTGCATCAGCACCGTGTCGATCCAGCGGCCGTGCTTGAAGCCGACCGACTTCAGCCGCCCCACCGTCTCGAAGCCGAACTTCTCGTGCAGCCGGGCCGAGGACGGGTCGCCCGAGTCGGCGATCACCGCGACGAGCTGGCGCGCCTCGGTCCGGCCGGCCGCCGCGACCAGCTCGCCCAGCAGCAGCCGCCCGAGCCCGCGCCCCGTACGCCCCGGCGCCAGGTAGATCGTGTCCTCCAGCGTGTGCCGGTAGGCGGGCTTGGGGCGGTACTGGGCCACGTAGGCGTACCCCGCGACCTCCCCGTCCACCTCCGCCACCAGGAACGGCAGCCCCGCCCCCGTGATGCCGCCGGCCTTGGCGCGCCAGTCGTCCGCCGTGAGCGGCGTCTCGTCGAACGTGGCCACCGTGGTGGTCACGTAATGGGCGTAGATGCCGGCGACGGCGGGCAGGTCGGTCTCGGTCAGGGCACGCACCTTCGTCATGAACACATTCTGCTCACGGGCGGATGACGGCGGTGTTTCCGGATCCTCACGCCACCCGACGGGCCGGCCCGTGCTCACGAGCTACACGCGGGCCCGGGGCGCCGTCAGCAGCAGCCCGCCGAGCAGCGCGAGCACCGCCAGGAACGGCCCGACCCCGGGCGCGAACCCGCCGACCGTCAGCGTCAGCACGCCGCCGCCGACCAGCCCGGCCGCCGCGAGCATGCCGCGCCAGCCCGCCGTCCCGTACGGCAGCGACGGCGGCGTCTCGAACCGGGCGAACCCCTTCAGCAGCGGCCACATGACCAGGCACAGCAGCCCGAACCAGACCGGCCAGCCGGCGAACCACAGGATGCTGCCGGGCCGCGGCGTGTCCACGCCCAGCAGGACCACGACCACCCCGGTCACCGCGAACAGGGCCGGCATGTGCCACAGGTACATGGTCATGATCCGCGGCCCCGCCCAGGCCAGCAGGCGGCGCGTGGGCAGCCGCACCAGCGCGGGGCGCAGCGCCACGGCCAGGCCGACCTGGCCCAGGCCGACGGCGAGCATGGCCAGCGTGGGCGGGGCCATGTTGGACATCTCCGCGCCCGGCAGGCCGATCATGCTGCCCGGGTAGGGGCCGTAGGCCACCAGCAGCGCCGCCGCGCCGAACCCGCCGATCGCCAGCGCCCAGGCCGCCCGCAGCCTGCCCTCGGCGTAGAAGAGGCCGAGCTGGTGCACGGCCATCCAGACGAACACCACGTTCAGGTAGCCCATGGCGTCCAGGCCGGTCGAGAACCTGGCCACGTCCGTCAGCACCGCCCCGGCCGCCAGCGCCACGGGGACCCGCCAGCCGTACCGCTCGTGCAGGCGCAGCGCGTACGGGGTGGCCGTGACGGCGATCAGGTACACGGCCAGGAACCACAACAGCTGGCCCGTCAGCTTCGCCCCCACCTCCAGCGGCTGCGCCGGCACGCCCAGGGACAGCAGGATGTGCGGCAGCGGGATCCACACCGCGGCCAGCGGCAGCAGCGGCCAGGCCAGCCGCCGCAGCCGCACGGCCAGCCACGACGGCGCGGGCTCCGCCGAGCGGCGGAAGCTGATCGCGTTGGCCGCGCCGCCCGCGAAGAACACCAGCGGCATCACCTGGCTCAGCCACGTCACCACCCACACGCCGGGCGTGGACAGCGCGTTGCCCGTCGTCAGCCGGTCGCCGTCGTAGCCGAGCACCGGGATCGTCCAGTGCTGGAACACGATGAGCACCATGCCCACCACCCGCAGCAGGTCGATGAACGGATCGCGCCCAGTCGCCACGCGGGCGGCCGGCGCGGGGGCCGGCGCGGCGGGACGGTCCAGCAGGACGGTCATGGGGAGCCTCGATTCAGGGGGGAGCGGACGCACTCAAGGCTTTCGCCGCAGGCGCCGCCGCGCATTGCCGCGAGCCACCGTCCCGGGGTCGCGGCCCCATGACCGGCCACGGTAGGGCTGGCCCTACCCCCGCACACCGGCGCACCGGCTCGTACCGGCCGCGGCGGCGCTCTACCGTTGGGGCCATGCGCTCCCTGACGAGGCGGGTCCTCCTTGACTCCCGATACACGCTGGTCGGCTTCCCCACGACGCTGATCGGCTTCGTGCTCATGGTCGCGGGCTTCGCCGCAGGGCTCGGCACCGCGGTGGTGTGGATCGGCGTGCCGCTGCTGGCGGGCACGCTCATGATCGCGCGGGGTTTCGCCGACGCGGAGCGCGGCTGGCTGTCCGACGTGCTGCGGCGCCCGCCCGTACGGCCCCGCTACAAGCCCGTACCGCAGGGCGCCGGCCGGTTCCGCCGGCTGATCAACCCGCTGACGAGCGGCCAGTCCTGGCTCGACCTGCTGCACGGCGTCATCAACCTGCCGTTCGCGATCATCGGGTTCGTGCTCACCGTCGTCTTCTGGGCGATCCCGCTGGGCGGCCTGACCTACCCGCTGTACGGCATCATCACCTCGAACATCCCCGGCAACGTCGAGCTGCCCGAGCTGCTCGGCCTGGGTGACGGCTACCTGGTCAACACCGTCTTCTACGTCTCGCTCGGCCTGGTCTTCACCCTGATCATGCCGTTCGGCGTCCGCGGCGCCGCGCTGGTGCGGGCCGGGCTCGGCAGGGCCCTGCTGACCGGCGTGGCCGAGCTGCAGGAGCGCATCGACGACCTGGCAGAGGGCCGCGCCGCCGCCGTCTCCGCCGAGGCCAACGCGCTGCGCAAGCTGGAGCGCGACATCCACGACGGGCCGCAGCAGCGGCTGGTCTCGCTGGCCATGGAGCTGTCCAGGGCGCAGCGGCAGCTGGCCAAGGACCCGGAGGCGGCGCAGGCCACGATCAAGTCCGCGATCACCGCCACCCGCGAGACGCTCGACGAGCTGCGTGCGCTCTCGCGCGGCATCGCCCCGCCCATCCTGTCCGACCGCGGCCTCGCGCCGGCCCTGGCCGCCCTGGCGGGCCGCTGCACCGTCCCCGTCGATCTGGACGTGCAGACCGTCGAGCGCTTCCAGGCCGCCGTCGAGAACGCGATCTACTTCGTCTGCGCGGAGACCCTCACCAACGTGGCCAAACACAGCCGCGCCACCGTGTGCACCGTCCAGCTCACCCGGGTCGGTAACTACCTGATGCTCACGATCGGGGATGATGGGGTCGGCGGCGCGCACGTCGCCAAGGGACACGGGCTCGCCGGGCTGGCCGACCGGCTCCGCGCAGTCGACGGGGAGCTGACCGTGCAGTCGCCCGACGGCGGGCCCACATTGATCGTGGCGGAGGTGCCGTGCGGGTAGTCGTGGCCGATGACGCGGTTCTGATCAGGGAGGGCCTGGTCAGGTTGCTCGAGGAGTTCGGCTGCGAGGTGGTGGCGACCGTCGGCGACGGCGACGCCCTCGTGGAGGCGATCGCCGAGCACAAGCCCGACGTGTCGGTGGTGGACGTGCGCATGCCGCCGTCCTTCACCGACGAGGGGCTCAGGGCGGCCGTGGAGGCCCGGCGCAGGGTGCCGGGGGCGCCCGTGCTCATCCTCTCCCAGTACGTCGAGGTCTCCTACGCCGACGACCTGCTCGCCGACGCCAGGGGCGCGGTGGGATACCTGCTGAAGGACCGGGTCGTCGACGTCGACGAGTTCCTCGAGGGCCTGCGGCGGGTGGCCGCGGGCGGCACCGTGTTCGACCCCCAGGTGGTGTCCCAGTTGATGGTGCGCAGGCGCAAGGACGACCCGCTCGCACAGCTCACGCCGCGCGAGCGCGAGGTGCTGGGGCTGATGGCCGAAGGGAAGTCCAATCCGGCCATCGGGCGGCAGCTCGTGATCAGTGACGGAGCCGTGGAGAAGCACATCAGGAGCATCTTCAACAAGCTCGGCCTCTACGCGGAGGACAGCGACCAGCATCGCCGGGTGCTCGCCGTGCTGACCTACCTGCGTTCCTGATCCTCGTACTGGGGGTTCTGACCCCTCGGGCTGGCCCGCCGTCGAGCGGAGCGGCTCCGCTCGCCGGTCCCTCCTGGCCAGTGAGGGGTCGCTGGCCGGTCCGCGCGGCACTCCGCGCGGACCTGGCCGCTCGGGGGTTTAGCCGAGCGCGTCGACCAGCTTCTTGCGCTGCTGGGCGCCCAGGCCGCCGAGGCGGCGCTTCTCGTCGACGCCCGCCTCCTCCATCAGCGCGGTGGCCTTGGCCGGCCCGACGCCCTTGACGGCGCGCAGCGCCTGGGACACCTTGATCTTCTTGGCGATGTCGTCATCGCGCTCCAGCAGCTGAGCGAACGTCAGCTCGCCCGCCTTGACCTTGGCCAGCAGGGCCGTGCGGGCGGCACGGGCCTCGGCCGCCTTGGCCAGAGCGGCTTGACGCTGCTCGGGGGTGAGAGTGGGAAGTGCCATCTCTGTTCTCTCCTCGGGGAGTTAACGTTCGGGTTCTGTTACCCGTGGTGCAGTGGCTAATCATGGCGGATACCAGCGGTTCGTGTTGCGGAAAGCGCCCGCTCAGCGTGCGCCCCACACCGATGCGGCCGCTTCCGCGCACGCCACGTCCTGCGCGATCGTGCCTCCGCTGACCCCTACGCCGCCGACCACGCGTTCTCCCTCACCGTAACCGGACCACAGCGGAACGCCACCGCCGAAGCACACCAAGCCGGCCCCCGCCAGGCCCGCCAGCTCCCCTCCTGGAACAGTCAGCGCGGGCAGCTCGGAGGTGGGCCTGCGCAGGGCGACCGAGGTGTACGCCTTGCCTTGCGCGAGGACCGGCCCGGAGATCTCCGCACCCTCCATACGCTGGAAGGACACCAGATTCCCGCCCTCGTCCACGACCGCGACGGAGACCGCCGCGCCCTCCCTGAACGCCTGCTTCAGAGCCGCTTCCGTCATGCGGAGCGCGAGTTCGAGATTCACGCGATCTTCCCTCGGATCATGATGGTGCAGCGCCTTGGACCCTTCCATCCGTACAGTCCTCCGGCGGGCCCCCGCAAGATCACCTAGGTGACCGCGGAAGGGAGGCGTTATGGCGCGCTATCCCCGTCCAGGGTGGAATGCGTCACACTTTGCCGGTCGGGCGTGTCGCGAGCCTGGTCAGGGTGGTTTTTGCGCCAGGCTTCAAGACCTCCGGTCGTGAGGAAGGCGTCGAAGACCGACTCCATGGCGCCCAGGAGCGAGCCCCGCCAGCCGAGGGCCGAGCCCTCGATCCTCGGCGGGTGGTCGCGGCGGATCGCCATCAGGCCGGGCTCGCAGGCCGCCAGAAGGGCCTCACCGGCCCGCTCGCGCAGCTCCACGCCGTGTCCGGACAGCGTCACCACCTCGGGGTCGTGGGCGTTCACGAGGGCCGCTATGCCGCTTCCCAGGGCCTTCGCGGTCGCCGTGACCGCCTCCTCGCTCGTGGCGAGCACCCGCTCGGCCTGCTCCCTGCCCCTGCCGCCGCCGTAGGCCAGGCCGACGTGGCGCAGCAGGGCGTTCGCGCCGACGTCCATGCCCCAGCAGCCGATCGCGCCGCACGGGCAGCGGCGCTCGCCGCCGCCGATGCGCATGTGGCCGAACTCGGCGCCGGCGCCGCTCGCCCCGGCGACCGCGTGGCCGTCCAGGACCAGCACGCCGCCGAGGTCGAAGTCCACGTGCAGGTGCACGCCGACCCGGACGCCGCGCAGCTTGCCCCTGCGGGCCTCGGCCAGGGCGGCCAGGACCGTGTCGTTGCCGACGAAGAGCGGTGCCCCGAGGCTCCCGAGCAGGGCGGGGACGTCGACCGAGCGCCAGCCGAGGTGGGCGATGTCCACCAGGCCGCCGTGGCGGATCGGCCCGGCGAGCGCCACCCCGACGCCGGCCACGCGGCGGGCGAGCCGGCGGCCGTGCTCGGCGATGGCCTCGCCCAGCGGTCCCAGCGTGCCCTCCGGCGTGCCGTCGTGGGGCCGTACGGCCAGCACCGTGACGCGCCCGCCCAGCTCGCACGCCGCCAGTTCCCAGGCGTCCTCGCGCACGTCCACGGCCAGCGCGACGGGCCCGTGCGGATGCGGGCCCGGCACCTGCGTCGGCCGGCCGCGCGTGTGCTCGGGGGCCGGCTCCTCGTGCAGCAGCCCGTCCTCGGCCAGCCCCGCGACGAGCACGGAGGCCGTGCCCCTGGCCAGGCCGAGCTCCCGGGTGAGCTGGGACCTGGTGCGGGTGGCCCCGCAGTCGTGTACGGCGCGCAGCAGCCTGACCCGGTTGTGCGCGCGAAGCTCCCCGCTGGTTGTGGCTCCATTCACGTTTCACAGTTTATGCTCTAGCCGTGAACAAAACCCCCGTTGAGGCAAAACGCGCTCGTGTCGGTGTTTTCGGATTCTTCTTCCTGGCCGGTTTCGTCATGGGGCTGTGGGCCGCGGGCCTGCCGTCGCTGAACGACCGCCTCGAACTCGGCCCCGCCCGGCTCGGCAGCGTCCTGCTGCTGATCTCGGGCGGCGCGCTGGTGTCCATGCTGGCGGCGGGGCCGCTGGTGGACCGGTGGTCCAGCCGGCGGGTGTGCTGGTTCGCCGGGCCGTTCTCCGGCGTGGTGCTGCTCGGGCCCGCGCTGGCGCCCTCGTACTGGTCGCTGGCGGCGCTGGCGGTGCTGTTCGGCATCGGGCTGGGGGTGACCGAGGTCGCCATGAACGCCCACTCCGTCGAGGTCGAGCGGGTCTACAAGCGGCCGATCATCTCGGCCTTCCACGGCGTGTGGAGCCTGGGCGGGGCCGCCGGCGGCGGGCTCACCTCGCTGGCGCTGCAGGGCGGGGTGGACGCGCAGTGGCTGCTGATCGCGGCGGCGGTCGTGGTGCCGTTCCTGTACCTGCCGGCGGCGTACCTGCTGCTGCCGGAACCGCCCGCGCACGAGTCCGCCTCGCCGTCCGGCGGGTCCGCATCGGACGGGTCCTCGCTGCGCTGGGGGCTGATCGCGCTGCTGGGGCTGGCGGCGTTCGCGGGGCACCTGAGCGAGGGGGCGGCCATCGACTGGGCCGCGCTGCACGCGCGCTGGGTGCTGGAGACCGATCCGGCCATGGCGCCGCTGGCGTACACGATCTTCTCCGTGGCCATGACGACCTTCCGGCTCCTGGGGGACCCGATCAGGGGACGGCTCGGCTCCGTGCGCACGATCCGGCTCGCCGGCGTCTTCGCCACGCTCGGGTACGCCCTGGTGCTGGCGTCGCCGTTCGTGGGGGAGTCGCTGCGGGTGGTGTGCGCGTGGACCGGCTGGGCGCTGGCCGGGGTGGGGCTGGCGACGGTCGTGCCGGTGCTGTTCAGCGCCGTGGGGGCCGCCGGTGGGCGGGTCGGGCGGGCGCTGGCGATGGTGACGGCGTTCGGGTACAGCGGGCTGCTGCTGGGGCCCGCGGTGCTCGGGTTCGTGGCCGAGCACGCGTCGCTGCCGGTCGCGCTCGTCATCCCGGCGGTGATGGCCGCCGTGGTCACGCTCACGGGCTCGCCCGCCATCCGCTCCCTGCTGCGGCTGTCCACCGCCCCGGCGCCGGCCGCGGTCCCCTCCGGGGTCCGCTCCGGCGACGAGCCCGTCCCTGACGGCGAGCCCCAGCCCGCACGCGACTGAGCGGCCCGGCGCGCCCGCGCCTCGCGACCAGGCGCGCCGGAATTTGCGTTCATAGCCTCTGACCTGGTGTTATGCGATCGTGACTTGACCCGCAAGTTACATCCATGTTTCATGTCCCCAATCCGTAAACGTTTACAGCCATCGTCCCGTAAACGTTTACCTCCAGTTGGAAGGACAGCCTTGGCCGACGGACCCACGATCAACACGATCGCCGAGCGCGCGGGCGTCTCGATTGCCTCCGTCTCGCGGGTGCTGAACGGCCTGCCGACCAGGCAGGAGACCGTGCGCAAGGTGATGGCCGCCGCCGACGAGCTCGGCTACGTGCGCAACGCCGTGGCCAGGTCGCTCAAGTCGCGCCGCACCCACCAGGTCGCCTTCGCCATGGCGGACGTCGGCAACCCCGCCTACCTGGCCATGCTGCGCCAGATCCAGCCCGTGCTGAAGGCCGCCGGCTACCGGCTCGTGCTGCACTCGACCGACGCCGTCGTGGCGGACGAGATCGACGTGCTGCACAGCCTGGGCGAGCGGTACGTGGACGGGCTGATCATGAGCCCCCTGCGCGTCACCGAGGCCCACCTGGAGATGCTGGCGACGGCCAGGGCCCCCGTCGTGATCATCGGCTCGGTGCCCGAGGGCACGCGGGTGGACAACGTACGCGCCGACTCGCGCACCGGCGTGCGGCTGGCGGTAGACCACCTCTACGCGCTCGGCCGCCGCCGCATCGCGATGATCAACGGCCCGCTCGACACCGTCCCCGGCGCCGCCCGCGGGGCCGCGTACCGGGAGGCGCTGGAGGACCTCGGCCTGCCGTACGACGAGAACCTCGTGCAGATCGGCGACTTCTACCGCCCGGAAGGGGCGCAGGCCGTGGCCGCGCTGCTCGACCGGGAACCCGGCGTGGACGCGCTGATGTGCGCCAACGACCTGATCGCGCTCGGCGCCCTCGACGTGCTGCGCGCGGCGGGCAAGCGGGTGCCCGAGGACGTGGCCGTGGTCGGCATGGACGACACCGACCTGGCCGCGGCCTCGTGGCCGTCGCTGACCAGCGTCTCGCTCGGCTCGGCCGAGCGCGGCAAGGCCGCCGCCGAGCTGCTGCTGGAGCGGCTGCGGGGCGTCGAAGGCGAGCCCAGGGTGGTCACCGTGCCCCCGCGCCTGGCCGTGCGCGCCTCCACCGCGGGCCCCGGCTACGAGAGAGAGGAGGGCGGACGGTGACGGCGACCGTGACACGACCGGCACCGCCGCGAGGACCGCGGGCCAGACGCCGCGGCATCTCCCGCCAGACGCGGGAGATGTGGGTGCTGATGCTGCCGGCCCTGGTGCCGGTGCTGCTGTTCAGCGTGGGCCCGCTGCTGTACGGCATCGGCCTGGCGTTCACCGACGCCCGCAACACCCGCGTCCACCAGACCGAGTTCGTGGGCCTGGAGAACTTCACCCGCCTGCTGACCGACGACGAGTTCTGGTCGTCGTTCCAGATCGGCGCCATCTGGGCCGTCTCCGTGACCGTGCTGCAGTTCCTGGCCGCGCTCGGCCTGGCGCTGCTGCTGAACGAGAAGCTGCGCTTCAGCGGCCTGGCCAGGGTGCTGTCGGTGGTGCCGTGGGCGATGCCGCCGGTGGTCATCGGCCTGATGTGGAAGCTCGTCTACCACCCCGACGCGGGCGTGCTGAACGACCTGCTCGGCACCGACGTCAACTGGCTGGCCGACTTCTCGCTCGCGCTGCCCGCGATCATCGTGGTCGGCATCTGGGCCGGCATGCCGCAGACCACGGTCGTGCTGCTGGCCGGCCTGCAGAACATCCCCAAGGAGCTGTACGAGGCCGGCGAGATGGACGGCGCGGGCACCTGGCGGCGCTTCTGGAACATCACGCTGCCGCAGCTCAGGCCGGTGATCGTGGCGATCACCTCGCTCGACTTCGTGTGGAACATCAACCAGTTCGGCCTGGTGTACGTGCTCACCCAGGGCGGCCCCGGCGGCCGCACGCGGCTGCCGATGCTGTTCGCCTACGAGGAGGCGTTCAGGTACCGCATGGCCGGTTACGCCTCGATGCTCGGCCTCGCCATGGCGATCGTCGTGCTCGCGGTGCTCGGGCTGTACCTGTGGCGGCAGATGAGGGAGGCCAAGTGAGACGCGCATCGCAGTACGTCGCGCTGGTGGCGTACGTCGTCTTCCTGGCGTTCCCGCTGGTGTGGCTGCTGTCCACGGCGCTGAAGACGCCCCAGGAGATGGCGCTGACCGAGCCGACGTGGATCCCGCGCGAGCCGACGCTGGCCAACTTCGGCGACGCGTTCGGCGAGCAGGATCTGGTCGGCGCGTCGCTGCGCAGCCTGGTCGTGGCGCTGTTCGCGAGCGTGATCACGGTGCTGATCTCGCTGCCCGCCGCCTACGCCATGGCGCGCTACCGCGGCCTGATCAACAAGATCGCGATCGGGTGGGTGCTGGTCAGCCAGGTGTTCCCGTTCATCCTGATCATCATCCCGCTCTTCATGATCCTGCGCGACCTCGACCTGATCAACACGCTGCCGGGGCTGGTCGTCGTGCACGTGACGTTCACGCTGCCGTTCGCGCTGTGGATGTTGCAGGGGTACGTGCGTGCGGTGCCGCGCGAGCTGGAGGAGGCGGCGGCCGTGGACGGCGCGAGCCGGCTGCGCTCGATCGCGAGCGTGGTCGCCCCGCTGCTCGCGCCCGGCGTGGTGGCCACGCTGCTGTTCTCGTTCATCTCGTCGTGGAACGAGTTCATGTTCGCGCTGGTGATCCTGCAGAACCCCGACGTCATGACGCTCCCGCTCACGCTGGTGAGGTTCACCGGCCCCGAGGGGGTGGCCAGGCTCGGCCCGCTGGCCGCGGCGTCGCTCATGGCGACGATCCCGAGCCTGATCTTCTTCGCAATCATTCAGCGGCGGCTGAAGTCCGGCCTGATGGCCGGCGCCGTCAAGGGCTAGGAGGCTCATATGCGAATCACGTCCGCTCTGGCGGCTGCGGCGGTCCTCACGCTCGCCGCCGCGTGCAGCGGGGGAGGTGGCGGCAGCGAGTCGTCGTCGTCCCCCAACGAGCCGGTGAAGATCGATTTCCTCAGCCTGGCGTGGCAGAAGGAGTCCGTCGCCGCGAACAAGCAGCTCGTGGACGAGTGGAACAAGGCCAACCCCACCATCCAGGTCACCTACGTCCAGGGCAGCTGGGACAACGTCAACGACCAGCTCGTCACCCAGTTCGCCGGCGGCACCGCGCCCGACGTCATCCACAACGACTCGCCCGCGCTGTCCGGCTTCGCCTCCGACGGCTACCTGCTGGACCTGAAGGACAAGCTGCCGGCCGAGCTCAAGAGCGACATCCCGCAGACCGCCTGGGACACCGTCACCTTCGGCGACGGCAAGGGCGGCCAGGGCGTGTACGGCGTGCCGTTCCTGCAGGAGTCGCAGGTCATCATCGCCAACAAGAAGCTGCTGGACGAGGCCAAGGTGCGCATCCCCACCGCGGACAACCCGTGGACCTGGGACGAGTTCTCCGAGGCCGCCAAGAAGATGACCAAGGGCGAGTCGTACGGCGTGGCCTGGGCCATGAAGTCGCCCGTCAACAAGACCCTCAACCTGGCGCTCAACTTCGGCGGCACCTTCTTCCAGACCGGCGCCGACGGCAAGACCACCGTCAAGGTCGGCCCGGAGGAGCGCGAGGTGCTCCAGCGCATCCACGACCAGCTCCACAAGGACAAGTCCGCCGACCCCGACGCGCTCGGCCAGGGCACCGCCGACCCGCTGCCCGCCTTCTACAAGGGCAAGTTCGCGCTGCTGCCCGCCGGCGTCTACCTGCGCCAGCAGGTCGTCGAGCAGGCGCCCGACGGGTTCGAGTGGGTCACGCTGCCCGCGCCCAAGGGCACCAGCGCCCAGCAGGGCGCCGTCTCGCAGACGCTGTCGATCGCGCAGGAGAGCGAGCACCCGGACGAGGCCATGAAGTTCATCTCGTTCTTCCTGAACGGCGCCAACCAGGCCAAGCTCGCCAAGGGCGACTGGCTCCTGCCCACCTCCCAGAAGGCGGCCGCCGACCCGGCCATGACCACCGAGGAGAACGGCTGGGACGTGGCCACGGCCTCCGCCAAGAACCTGGTGGTGGCGCCGTTCCTGAAGGTGAACGGGTTCGACGAGTGGAAGAGCAAGGTGGCGACCCCCGCCCTGCAGGAGTACTTCGCCAATAAGATCACCATCGACCAGGTGGCGGCGAAGCTGGTCGAGGACGGGAACAAGGTGTTGGAGCGTTACCAGCGGTGATTGTCGTGCGGGAGAGGGCCCGGGGGTGCCTGCTCGGCCTGGCGGCCGGCGACGCCCTCGGCGCCCCGGCCGAGAACCTCACGCCGCAGGAGATCCGGCGGCGCTGGGGGCGGCTCACCGAGATCGAGGGCGGGGGGACCGATGACACGGAGTACGCCATCTTCGCCGCCTCCCTGCTCGTCCGCCACGGCCACACGCTCACCCCGGCGGACGTGGCCGCCGCCTACCGCTCGCAGATCATCCCTCGCGTGACGGGCCCGATGCGCGGCGCCGGCTTCTCCGAGCTCGGCACCATCGAGGCCCTCCGCCGCGGCCTCCAGCCCCCGCTGACGGGCCTGGCCCACTCGCACGGCTGGTCGGACGGCCTGGCCATGCGCGCCGCCCCCTACGGCGTCTTCTGCCCGGGGGACCCGGCGGAGGCGGCCCGGCTCGTGGAGCAGGACGGGCTGGTCAGCGGCTCCGGCGAGGGCATCCTGGGCGGCCGAGCGGTCGCCGGCGCGGTGGCCGCCGCCATGGGCGGCGCCTCGCCCCGCGAGGTGGTGCTCGCCGCCCTGTCGGTCATCCCGGCCGACTCGTGGACGGCCAGGAACGTGGTGCGGGCCTGCGAGGTGCTGGGGTGGTCCCCCGCCGCGTCCGATGGGGCGCGTTCCGGTGCCGCGTCCGGTGGGGCGCGTTCCGGCGCCGGTGCGGTGGACGTGGCGGCGGAGGTCGTCGAAGCCCTGCACCGGGCCGTGGTCGTCCAGCACTACCCCTGGACCGACGTCGCCCCGGAGGCCGTCGCCCTCGCCATGGCCGCGTTCCTGGCCGGGGACGGCGACGTCGAGGCGGCCGTGACGTTCGGGGTGAGCCTGGGCAGGGACGCCGACACGATCGGCGCCATCGCCGGGGCCATCGCCGGGGCGAGCCGGGGCGAGCGGGGCGTCCCGGCCCGATGGGCCGCCAGGATAGGCCCCGTGACGGGCAAGTGCCTGCCCGTCGTGGCCGGAAGACACGTGCTGGACGTCGCCGACGAGCTGGCGGAAGGACTGTAGATCACCATGTCGGGGGACAGAATCAGGGGGGCCTTCATCGGCCTCGCCATCGGTGACGCCGTGGGCTGGCCGGCGGCCAGGCACCGCGCGGCCCTGCACGCGCCCTGGAGCCGCCGCCTGCACCGCGAGCTGGACGCGTTCGCCGAGGAGCACCACGTCACCACGCTCCCGGTGCCGTTCGCGCTGAACCAGCCCACCGCGCCGCTCCGGGTGGGCCCGTCCGACGACGCCGAGTGGCTGGCGTGGACGATGCTGACGATCGACCGTCCGCGCGCCGAGGCGTTCAGGGAGCTCACCGCGAGCGATGACGCCGGCGCAGGCGGCGGGGCGGGCACCGCTGCGGGTAACGGCGCAGGCGGCGGCCGGACCGGCGGCGGCCCGCGCGTCAGGGCCCGCATCTCCGTGGCGACCGCGCTCGACAACCTGGCCAAGGGCGTCGAGCCGCCCGCCTCCGGCCACGACAACCCGCACCACTTCGACGACGCCGCCGCCATCCGGGCCGTCGCGTACGGGGTCCTGGGGAGGGACCCGACGCGGGACGCCCAGGTGACGAACGCCGGCGACGGCGTGCTGGCCGCCCAGGCCGTGGCCGCCGCGATCGAGGAGGCCGTGGCCTCGGGCCGGCCGGGCGCGGCGGTGGAGGCGGCGCTCGCCGTCCTGCCGGAGGACACCGCCATCGGCCACAACGCCCGCCTGGCCCTGGAGGTCGCCAGGAAGGCGGGCGACCCGTTCGGCGCGATCCCCGCGCTGGACGCCGCGCTGCTCGACCACGTCTACAGCTACGGCGTGGGCGCCGCGCAGACCGTCCCGGTGGCGCTCGCGCTGGCCGAGGCCGCCGCCGGCGACCTCACCAGGGCCGTCCCGGCGGCGGCCTGCCTGGCCCCGCTGGCCGACTCGGCTCCCGCGCTCACCGGAGCGCTGGCCGGGGCGTGCGGCGGGTACGAGGCGATCCCGGAGGGGTGGACCGCCTCGGCCCGCACGCTGGCCGGCTGCTGCCTGCCTGACCTGGCGGGCCGTGATCTGATCGAACTACTGGAGGGAATCGCATGACGCCGCTTGAGGACAGAGCCACTGGCTGCGTGGCGGGGGCGGCGGTCGGTGACGCGCTGGGCGGCGCCACCGAGGGCTGGACTCCCGAGCAGATCGTGGAGCGGTACGGGGGCCGCGTCGAGGGCATCGTGCCGCCGTTCAACGAGGACTGGCGCAACGCCCGCCCCATCGCCCCGTACCACAAGGGCGACGGCCACATCACCGACGACACGCTGATGACGCACGCCCTGATCCGCGTGTACGAGAAGACCGGCGGCCACCTGGACGCGTACGCGATGGCCGAGCACCTGGTGCCCGAGCTGATGGGCGAGCGGCGCTGGATCCCCGAGCTGGAGGCCGAGGCGCTGCCCCTGCAGCGCATCTTCCTGGCCGAGAAGTGGATCGTGGCCCGGCTGCACTACGGGCACGCCGACCCCCGCGAGGCCGGCGTCGGCAACATCGTGAACTGCGGCGCCGCCATGTACGTGGCTCCCGTCGGCATCGTGAACGCCGCCGACCCCGACGCCGCCTACGCCGAGGCCATCGAGCTGACCGGGGCGCACCAGTCCAGCTACGGCCGCGAGGCCGCCGGCGTGATGGCCGCCGC
Source organism: Nonomuraea sp. GTA35 (assembly GCF_041950525.1). Taxonomy (NCBI): domain Bacteria; kingdom Bacillati; phylum Actinomycetota; class Actinomycetes; order Streptosporangiales; family Streptosporangiaceae; genus Nonomuraea; species Nonomuraea sp. GTA35. The sequence goes on from NZ_JBGNUV010000017.1 coordinate 162,945, forward strand.
CGTGGCCGAGGCCATGCGGCCGGGCGCCACCGCCGACTCCGTGGTGGGCGCCTGCCTGCGCCTGGCCAAGGACGGCACGAGGGCCGCCATCGAGGCCGTCTGCGAGACCGCCGCCGGGCTGGGGCACTGGGACGGCTCGTTCGAGGCGCTGCGCGCCGCCGTGCGGCCGTACGACACCGTCGCCGACACCTACCGCGACCAGGGGCTGGGCGCGCGCAGGCCGAGCCGGGTGCACAGCATCGAGGAGCTGCCGCTGGCGCTCGGGTTCCTGCTGATCGCCAAGGGCGACTTCCGCGACACCGTGCTGGGCGGGGTGAACTACGGGCGCGACGCCGACTCGATCGCCTCCATGGGCGGGGCCATCGCGGGCGCGCTCGGCGGCCTGTCCTGCGTGCCGCAGGAGTGGGTGGCGCAGGTGGGGGCGGCCAGCCGTACGGACCTGGTGGCTCCCGGGCTGGCCATCGCGGAGGTGGCGCGCCGCGTGCACGCCGGCGACCTGGCACGGCGCCGCGCCCACGAGTCAGCCTTCGCCGAGCTCGAGCGCGCATGATCAGGCTCACCTGGGTCCAGCCGGAGGACCTCGTCGGGCACGAGCTGCGCCAGGCAGCCGAGGACGGCCGCGACGTCCGGAAGCTCGCGGCCCGCTGGCACGCGGCAGGCGGGCACGACGCGCCGCCGCGCGCGGGCGCCTCGGAACCGGGCGCGGCGCGGCTGCGCGGGCTGGCGGAGGAGCTGCTGGACGAGCTGGCGGCCATCCCGTCACCGCTGCCCGAGCCGTCGGACCTGCCGGGCATCATCGCCGCCTGCCCCGCCTGGCCCGCTCCACGGCAGGGGGGTGTGGCAGTGGATCCGGCGCGGGTCCTCGGTGCGTGGCTGGGGCGGGCGGCCGGGTGCGTGCTGGGCAAGCCCGTGGAGAAGATCCCCAGGCAGGGCATCAGGGAGATCGCCGAAGCCACCGGCAACTGGCCGATCCGCGGCTGGTTCACCGCCGAGGGCCTGCCGGGCGACGTCGCCCGCCGCTGGCCGTGGAACCGCCGCAGCGCCGTCAACTCCCTCGCCGAGAACATCGACGGCATCCCCGAGGACGACGACCTCAACTACCCGCTGCTCGCCCTGTCCCTTCTGGAGCGCCACGGCCGCGGCTTCACCACCGAGGACGTGGCCAGGCTGTGGCTCGACGAGCTGCCCGCTGGCCGGACGTTCACCGCCGAGCGCGTCGCGTACCGCAACCTCCTGGACGGCGTCGAGCCCCCGGCCACGGCCACCTACCGCAACCCGTTCAGGGAGTGGATCGGCGCGCTGATCAGGGCGGACGTGTACGGCTGGGTGAACCCGGGCGACCCGGCGGCGGCGGCCGAGCACGCCTGGCGCGACGCCCGGCTCACGCACACCGCGAACGGGATCTACGGGGCGATGTTCGCGGCCGCGATGTGCGCCGCCTCGATGGTGGCCGGCTCCGCGGAGGAGGTCGTGCGGGCGGGGCTGTCGGTGGTGCCCGAGGGGTCGCGGCTGCACGAGGCCGTCCGCCTGGCGGTCGCGGACGCCGCGGGCGAGGACGACTTCGAACGGGTCGTCGACCGGCTCCACGAGCGCCACGGCGCCCTGCACTGGGTGCACACGATCAACAACGCCGCCCTGGTGGCGGCCACGCTGATCCACGGCAGGGGCGACTTCACCGCCACGATCGCCGGAGCGGTCGCCGGGGGCTGGGACACCGACTCCGCCGGAGCGACGGCCGGGGCCGTCGCGGGCGCGCTGAACGGCGGCGTGCCGGAGCGGTGGCGCATGCGTGACAGCCTGGCCAGCAGCCTGACAGGCTTCGACGGGGTGGGTCTTGCCGAGCTGGCCGCCCGTACTCAGGAGATGATGACGTCATGATCTCGGTTTTCGGCAGCGCCAACATGGACCTCGTCGCGTACGTCTCGAAAGCCCCGAAGCTGGGTGAGACGGTCACCGGTCACCGGTTCCGTACCGTGCCGGGCGGGAAGGGCGCCAACCAGGCGATCGCCGCCGCGCGGGCGGGTGGCGAGGTGGCGTTCCTGGGGGCGGTGGGCGACGACGGGTTCGGGGCGGAGATGCGCTCCACGCTGGCGGAGGCCGGGATCGACGTGCGCGGCCTGCGCCAGGTGCCGGGCCCCAGCGGCATCGCCCACATCATGGTGGACGACGACGGCGCGAACTCGATCATCGTCGTCCCCGGCGCGAACGGCACCATCACCGGCCCCTCCGGCGAGGACCTGGCGGCGATCGCCTCCTCCAGCGTGCTGCTGCTCCAGCTCGAGCTGCCCATGGCGGCGGTCGTGGCGGCGGCGCAGGCCGGCAACGTGGCCGGCGTGCCGGTCTTCCTCACCCCCGCCCCCGCCCAGCCGCTGCCCGCCGAGCTGCTGGAGGCGGTCACGACCATCGTGCCGAACGAGCACGAGGCCGCGGCCATCACCGGCGTCCAGGGGGCGGAGGCCGCCCTGGAGGCGCTGCTGGAGCTGGTGGAGGAGGCCGTGATCACGCTGGGCTCCGACGGGGCGCTGTACGGGTCGAGGTCGGGGGAGCGGCTGCGGGTGCCCGCCGTGAAGGTGGACGCGGTGGACACGACGGCGGCCGGTGACACGTTCGTGGGGGCGCTGGCGGTGGCGCGCACCGAGCGGATGCCCGTGGCCGACGCGCTGAGCTTCGCCGCCACGGCGGCGGCGCTGTCGGTGCAGCGGGAGGGCGCCAGCACCTCGATGCCGACCCGCCGCGAGATCGAGGACGCGCTCGGCTGACCGGCGCCCCGCTTGCCCGTGCGGCAGGCAGCGCCTGACCGGCGTCCCGCTGTCCGCCGAACCCTGACGGGTGTCGCTACTCGTGCAGCCAGCCGAGCCTGACTGGCGCGCCGGGCCGTTCTCCGGCGAGCAGGGCGGGCACGAGGCCGGCCAGGCGGGGCGGGAAGACGCGCTCCCGCGTGGCAGCCAGCTCGGCGGCGCTACACCAGCGGTGGCCCAGCTCCCACTCCGCCAGCTCGTAGTCCTCCAGAGCGGCGGGGGCGACGGCCGGGGTCTGGACGCGGGCGAAGAAGTACAGGTGCACCGAGTAGAAGTGGCGGCCCTGGTTGGACCACGCGCCCTCGTTCGTGGCCACGGGATCGCCGAGCTCGGCGGGGTCCAGCACGTGACCGGTCTCCTCGTACGCCTCGCGCGCCGCCGCCTGCGCGGGTGTCTCGCCCGCCTCGATGCCGCCGCCGGGCAGGTGCCAGGCGGGCTCCTTCGGCCACGGGTCAGGCGGGATGAACCGGAACAGCAGCACCCGGTCGTCCGGGTCGGCCAGGATGATGCGGGCGGTCGGGCGCTGCGTGCGGGAGATCACCCCCGGGACCCTAGCAAGGCTGGTTCGGGCAGTGCCGTCAGGGCAGGTGAGAGGCTATGAGCCAGACATCCGATGAGCTGCCGGAAGCCGTGGGCGGGGTGAGCGGGGAGAGCGACGTGGTCGCCGAGCGCTCGGGCTGCGACACGCCCACGTCGCGCCGCCCGGTGCCCGCCGACCTGCCCGACGAGCAGGACGAGCCGGAGCCTGAGGAGGAGCCCGGCGACGAGGACGACGAGATCCGGCCTGACGTGGGCCCCACGGGCTGAGGCCGGGGCGGGTGCGGCCGGGCTCCCAGGCGGCGGAACCGGGCGGTCAGGGGTTCCGGCGGTGGAGCAGGGCCAGGGTCTGCTCCAGCTCCGCCCGCAGGATCTCCTCGGCCGCGTCACCGTCGCCCCGCCGGATGGCCGCCACCAGCGCGGCGTGCGTGCCGTGCCCGGTGTTGGGGTCGTGCTTGCGCAGCTCCAGCATCTCCACCAGGTCGATCAGCCGCTCCCGCAGCGCGGGCGCGAACTCGGCGAACAGGTCCGACAGCACCGGGTTGCGCGCCGCCGCCACGACCGCCGCGTGCAGCGTGATGTCGGCGTCCACGAAGGCCGCGTCGTCACCGGCCGCCGCCCGCTCGCGCCCTTGCAGCGCCGACTCCAGTGCCGCCACGTCCTCGTCGGTACGCCGCCCCGCCGCCAGCCGTGCCGCCTGGGTCTCGACGATCATGCGGACCTCGTACACGTCGGTGATGGCGGCCCGCCGCAGCCGGGCCGGCCAGTCCTCCGCCGGCTCCGTCGCGATCACGAACACCCCCGACCCCTGCCGGGCCTGCACCAGCCCCGCCCCGGCCAGCGCCCGCAGCGCCTCCCGCACCGTCGAGCGGCCCACCCCGAGCGTCCTGGCCAGCGTGTTCTCCCCGGGCAGGCGGGTGCCCACCGGCCACTCGCCCTGCGTGATCTGCTCGCGCAGGTGCTCGGTGGCCTGCTCGACCAGAGGGCTGGGGCGGAGTGAGCCGAGCGGCATGGCAGCGAACCTCTCAGGTTGTCTGAGGACCTGTGTTGTGGTTAGTCTACCCCTCATGACGTCGTACGGTCGCCTCCTTCTTGGCCGCCGCGGCGGGGCCTGACCGGACCGGCACCCCGCCGCGGTGGTTCGGGTGCCTGCCGGTCTCTCCGTCACGACCGAGAGGGAAGAAACACGTGTACGACTGGAACCGGCAGCGCCCCAGCAGCATGCCGTACCACCGCTACCGGCCCGCCCACGAGCGCGTCGAGGTGCCGCTGACCGGCCGCGCCTGGCCGGCGCGGCGCATCACCGAGGCCCCGCTGTGGGTGCCCGTCGACCTGCGCGACGGCAACCAGGCCCTGGCCGAGCCGATGGACCCCGAGCGCAAGCGCCGCATGTTCGAGCTGCTCACCGGCATGGGCTTCAAGGAGATCGAGGTCGGCTACCCCTCCTCCAGCCAGCTCGACTTCGACTTCATCCGCCACCTGGCCACGCCGGGCGCCGTGCCCGAGGACGTCAGCGTGGTGGTGTTCACGCCCGCCAGGCACGACCTGATCGAGCGCACCTTCGCCTCGATCGAAGGCATGTCCCGCGTGGTCGTGCACCTCTACACGCCCACCGCGCCCACCTGGCGCGACGTGGTGCTCGGCCACGACAGGCCCGCGCTGCGCGCGCTGATCAGGGACGCCGCCGGGCACATCGCCCGCCTCGCGGGCGACCGCGACATCCGCTTCCAGTTCTCGCCCGAGGTGTTCAACCTCACCGAGCCGGACTTCGTGCTGGAGGTCTGCAACGACCTGACCGCCCTGTGGGACGCCTCGCCCGACCGTCCCGTGACCCACAACCTGCCCGCGACGGTCGAGGTGGCCACGCCCAACGTGTACGCCGACCAGATCGAGTACATGCACCGCCACCTCGACCGCAGGGACGCCGTGATCCTGTCCGTGCACCCGCACAACGACCGCGGCACCGGCGTGGCCTGCGCCGAGCTGGCCGTGCTGGCGGGGGCCCAGCGGGTGGAGGGCTGCCTGTTCGGCAACGGCGAGCGCACCGGCAACGTGGACCTGGTGACGCTGGCGCTGAACCTGCACGCCCAGGGCGTCGATCCGATGATCGACCTGTCCGACATCGACGAGGTGCGCAGGGTCGTCGAGCACTGCAACCGCCTGCCGGTGCCCGAGCGCCACCCGTACGCGGGCGACCTGGTCTACACCGCCTTCTCCGGCACCCACCAGGACGCCATCAACAAGGGCATGGCCCACCACGCCAAGCGCGCCGCCGACCTGGGCGTGCCGCCGGAGCAGGCGCCGTGGGAGGTGCCGTACCTGCCGATCGACCCGGCCGACGTGGGGCGCGGCTACCAGGCGGTCATCCGCGTCAACAGCCAGTCGGGCAAGGGCGGCATCGCGTACCTGCTGCACACCCGCTACGGCCTGGAGCTGCCCCGGCGGCTGCAGATCGACTTCTCGTCGGTCGTCCAGCAGGCCACCGACGGCAGCGGCGAGGAGATCACCGCCGAGCAGCTCTGGGAGCTCTTCCACGCCACCTACCTGGCGCCGGGGGAGATCGGCGCGCTTGCGGACTGGAGCACGGTGGAGACCGGGCCCGGCGCGCACGAGTTCACCGGGACGCTGCGCAACGGCCGCCGGCTGAGCGGCACCGGCAACGGCCCGCTGTCCGCGCTGACCGCCGCGCTCGCCGGCGACGGGATCGACGTGGACATCCTGCACTACGCCGAGCACGCCCTGGACCCCGGCAGGGGCAGCCGGGCCATCGCCTACGTCGAGGCCAAGGTGAACGGCACCACCTGCTGGGGCGCGGCCCAGGACACCTCGGTGCTGACCGCCTCCGTGCACGCGGTGCTGGCCGCCGTCCACCGGGCCGGCTGACCTGGGATCGTCGTCATGTTCGAAGCGAGCGCCGTGCTGGACGTGCTGGAGACGCTCAGGAAGGCGGGCTGCCAGGTCTGGGTGGCCGGCGGCTGGGGCATCGACGCGCTCGTCGGCCGGATCACCAGGAAGCACAGTGACCTCGACCTGCTGCACCGCGTGGAGCAGGAGCCGGCCGTGATCGCCGCCCTGGAGAGCCTGGGGTACGCCGAGCGCGCGGAAGGCGTCGTGCCGGGACGGCCCGCCCGCTTCGTCATGACGGGCCCCGGCGGGCGCGAGGTGGACCTGCATCCGCTGCACCTCCGGCCCGACGGCTCCGCGCTCCAGCGGCTCGACGACGAGGGCGGCACCCTCGCCTACCCGGCCGGCGCCCTCGTCACCGGCGAGATCGCAGGCGTGGCCGTGCCGTGCCTGTCAGTGGCCCAGCAGGTGCACTTCCACCAGGGGTACACCCCCAGGGAGCGCGACCTGCTGGACATGGCGAGCCTGCGCGAGGCGTACGGGATCGCCACTCACTTCTGAGCGGGGGCGCCGGCCGCGAGGTGGGCGGCGCACTCGTCGCGGTAGTGCAGCGTACGGGTGCGCACCAGCTTCGGGTCGGCCAGCACGGCCCGCGACACCGACGGCACGACGGCGTGGCGCACGGACCCGAACAGCCGCGCCACGTCGGCCGGGGTGGCCCCCTGCGCGCCCAGCCCGGGCGCCAGGACGGGCCCGTTGAGGTCGTCCAGCGAGTGCTCCAGCGCGGGCAGCGTGGCGCCCATCACGACGCCGACGGGCCCGAAGGGCGCGTGCCCCGCGTTCGCCGCGGCGGCCCCGGCCAGCACCTGGCCGGCCACGAGCCGCTGCAGCCCGGCCGCCTCCGGGTTGGACGTGCGGGCCAGCACGAACACGCCCGCGTCGTTGGCCATCGCCGAGGTGATCGCGCCCTCCAGCGACCCGAACCCCAGGTAGGGGCTGAGCGTCACGGCGTCGGCGGCCAGCGGGCTGCCCTTGTCGAGGTACGCCTCGGCGTAGGCGGCCATCGTGCTGTCGATGTCGCCCCGCTTGACGTCGAGCAGCACCAGCGTGCCCGCCTCGCGCAGGTCGGCGATGGTGCGCTCCAGGACGGCGATGCCGCGGCTGCCCCAGCGCTCGAAGAAGGCCGACTGCGGTTTGACCACGGCGGCCACGTCGGCCACCGCCTCGACCACCGTGCGGCAGAAGCGCTCCAGCGCCGCGGGGGAGTCGTCGAGCCCCCAGGTGTGGAGCAGGGCGGGGCTCGGGTCGATGCCCACGCAGAGCGGCCCGCACGCGTCGAGTCTGGCTCGCAGGCGGCTCCCGAACGACTCGTTCATCTCAGCGCTCCCGTGGGCGAATGGTCCTCCGGCGACGATATGGTACGCGGGCCGCCGATGCCTAACTGGTGCCTCGCCGAGTCTTCCACGAGTGGCCCGGGGGGTAGATGAGCAGACATGTACGAGATCGCCCACCGCGTGCTGGAGCTGCGCACCGATCCGCCACGGGACGTCGTGGTCACGGTCGGCGTGCCCTACGAGGAACCGACGGGCGAGTGGTCGTGCCCGTACCGGATCGACGGGCTCGACGGATGGGAGCACGAGCGGAAGGTCTCCGGGCTCGACTCGCTGGAGGCGATCGAGCTGGCGATGATCACGGTCAGGGCGGCGGTGACCGGCTCGCACGAGGCCAGGGAGGGCCTGCTGGCCTGGGACGAGGAGCAGGCGGGGCAGCGGCCGCGGACGGTGTACGTGAGCGTGGACAGCGCGCGGAACCTGGCCTACATCGCGATGAAGCACGAGATCGTGCCGGGCGAGGCCAGGCGCCAGGTCGTGGCGGAGAACATCGTCCTCGACTACGGCGACGCCGGGCAGCTCCTGGGCCTGGAGCTCACGGACGCGGCCACGCTGCTCCCCGCGGAACTGCGCATCTGACCGGTCCTCAGCTCTGGGCGGCCCTCAGCTCTGGGCGGTCTGGGCTCTGACGGCGCTCAGCGCGACAGCAGCCACCGCCAGCGCGGCAGCTCCATCACCACCGTCACCACGGCCAGCACGGAGACCAGCGCGGCGGCGAACGCGTGCCAGGCCACCCACGCCGCCGCCACGGCGGCCACCACGTGCAGGGCGACCAGCAGGATCGTCACGACGCCCGGTACGGCGACGATCACGTTCCGCTTGTCGCCAGGGGTGGAGAAGACCGTGGGCAGCCCGATCAGCACGATCACCGACAGCACGGCCAGCGGCACGGAGTACGAGGCCAGCGCCCACGGCGTCGCGACCCACGCGACCAGCTCGGTGGCGAACCGGAAGGCGGAGGCGACCCGGTCGTCCGGGCGAGGGGTGGAGAGCACGCGCGTACCCTACCGCCCACCTCCCGGGTGATTCATCCGGATAAGTCGCAATAATCGCTGCCGTGAGCATCGGAACCTTCCCCCGGATCGTGGCCACCGACCTCGACGGCACTCTCCTCACCACCGCGGGCACCGTCACCGCACGTACCAGGCAGGCACTCCAGGCGGCCCGCGCGGCCGGCGCCGAGATCGTCTTCGTCACCGCCAGGGCGCCGCGCGGCGTCGTCGAGATCGCCCGGCAGGCCGGCGTGACCGGCACCGCCATCTGCAGCAACGGCGCCATCGTGTACGACGTCGCGACCGACGAGATCACCGCCAGCAGCCCCCTCGACCCCGGGACGGCCCGCAAGGTCATCGAGGCGCTGACCCTGGCGCTGCCCGGCGTCGGCCTGGCCGTCGAGACCGGCAGGAACGTGCTGGCCGAGGCCGCCTACACCAGGCGGGTCGAGCACGACCTGGCGTCCTACCTGGAGGTGGAGTCGGTCTTCGACGGGGGCCGGCCGATCGTCAAGCTGCTGGCCCTGTCGCCCGCGCACACGGCCGACGAGATGTACGCGGCCGTGGCGGGGGCGATCGGCGACCTGGCCGAGGTCACGTACTCGGGGGTGGAGGGGATCCTGGAGATCAGTGCCGCCGGGGTGACCAAGGCCGTCACGCTGGACCGGCTCTGCGCGGAGCGGGGCCTGGCGGCCGCGGACGTGGTGGCGTTCGGCGACATGCCCAACGACCTGGCGGTGCTGCTCTACGCGGGAGCCGGGTACGCGATGGCCAACGCCCACCCGATGGTGCTGTCGGCGGCCGGGCGCCGGACGCTGTCCAACGACGAGGACGGCGTGGCCGTGGTGCTGGAGGACCTCCTGGCCGGCGGCTGAACCGGCCCGGGTGCCCGCCCACCCCCGCGGGCGGGCACGTACGGGCTCACGCGTCGTCGTCCGACACGCGGGAGGTGCCCTCGCAGGTGGCGGGCGACTTGCTGAGCAGCGGGACCACGCCGCCACAGGTGCTCAACGGCAGCGAGACGGGCTCGACGATCTCGTCATTGAAGATGATCACATCGCCGATCAGCGGCGCCGGGCCCGGCTTCGCGCCGCCGCCGGCGTCGTCCTCGGCGTACGCGCCGGTGCAGCAGAGCAGGGCCAGGGCGGCGGCCCCGAGCCCGGCGGCCGCGGCGCTCCTCACCCCCATCCGGGCCTCCGCCCGTGACACCGCCCCGCGCCCCCGGACCGCCCGCCTAGGCGGCCATCCGCTCCGGCTGCAGCTGCCCGGGCCGCTCCGCACCGCCCGTGCCGTGCTGGGGGCGGCCACCCTCCATGATGCGATCGATCGCGGCAAGCGCCAGCGCCGAGACGACGAAGGTCAGGTGGATCAGGGTTTTCCATATCAGCTCTCTGTCGGTGATGGTGGGCCTGGCCGCGTTGATGAAGATCTGGAGCAGGTGGATGGAGGAGATGCCGATGATCGCCATGGCCAGCTTGACCTTCAGCACGTTCGCGTTCACGTGGGAGAGCCACTGCGGCTGGTCGGGATGGCCCTCGATGCGCAGCCGCGAGACGAACGTCTCGTAGCCGCCGATGATGACCATGATGAGCAGGTTGGAGATCATCACCACGTCGACGAGCCCGAGGACGATCAGCATGACGGTCGTCTCCGGCGGGTGCCCGCCGAAGCCCAGGTGCGCCAGGTGCAGCAGCTCCGCCAGGAACCGCCACACGTACACGACCTGAGCGACGATCAGCCCCAGATACAGCGGCACCTGGATCCAGCGGCTGAGGAACATGACATAGCCGACGCGCCCCAGCATCGTCCGTGGCCCGGCCGGCGAGTCGGCCACGGACAGCTGCGCGAGTCGCACTACGACGTCAGAAGGTTCACGTGCTGGACCATGGTCTCGACGTTGAGGAGCGGCGGACCGCCCGAGCCGAGACTGTCGAGCTGGAGTGGTGGCGCGCCGCCGGCCAACGCCAGGGCGGCGACGGCTGTCAGGACTCGGACCTTCAACGGAACTCCTTGCTGCTGCTCTTCGGTTGCTGGGACGGGGCGGCGCGATGATCGCGCCGCCCGCACCGGTGGTTCCGGTCGTCGAGGGGTGGTCCTACGCCGGTGGCCTCTCCCCGGCGGTCAGGGAGCCAGGCAGTTCACCGCGGGAACCTCGGCCGGCACGCCGGGGGCGGACGGGTCGACGAGATGGGTCACCTCGCCGACGGAGCCGGTGAGGCACTCGGTGATCATCATCGGATCGACGACGGCGTGCGCGGCGGGCGCGGCGAGCAGGACCAGGCCGCCCGCGATGACGGCGGCGCCGGCGATCCTGCGGGGAGTGAAGAGCATGGAACCTCCTGGGTGACGGTAATGAACAACCCTCGACTAGCTACCCAGGGTAGTGATTCGGTAACACTCGGTTTAAGTAAAGTGTTGCGTGTGCTTGACGGTCACGGCGCGGGCTCGTGGCGGTCCTGGGCGGCCATGACCTCGTCCGCGTGGTGGAACGCCCACTCGCCGAACGCCTCGATCGGGCCCAGCAGCGAGCGGCCCAGGTCGGTCAGCTCGTACTCGACCCTGGGCGGCGCCTCGGCGTAGACGCGGCGCGCGACCAGGCCGTTGAACTCCAGGCGGCGCAGCGTCTCGGTCAGCACCTTGGTGCTGATGCCGCCGATCTCCTCGCGCAGCCGCCCGGGGCGGCGCGGGCCGTGGCGCAGCGACCAGACGACGACCGCGTTCCAGGTGTTGGCCATCAGGTCGAAGGCGAGTCTGGCCTGGCAGTCGGCAAGGAACAACGGGAGCCCTCCGTTAGGCACCGGATGGTGTGTGTCGGGACTTCTAGAGTCCACGTGTTCCAGTAAAGCCCTTCCACGATGGAGGACGGACATGAGGATCGGGATCCTGGGCGCGGGCGGCATGGCCGACGCGCTGGGCACGCAGTGGGCGCGGGCCGGCCACGAGGTGATGGTGAGCGGGCGCGACCCGGGCCGCGGCGCGGCGCAGGCCGCCCGGATGACCACCCGGGCGGGTGCGGAGGTGCGGGCCGGGAGCTTCGCGGAGGCGGCCGGGTTCGGGGAGGTCGTGGTGGTCGCGGTCAGGGAGGCGGGGCTGCTCGACACGCTGCAGGCGGCCGGGGCGGCGCTGCGCGGGAAGGCGCTCGTCGACGTGACCAACGCCAACCCCAAGGAGTACGACGTCACGCGCTCCCTCGCCCGGCTGATCGGCGACGTCACCGGCGGTCACGTGGTCAAGGCGTTCAACCTGTGCCACGTGGACGTGTGGCGGATGACGCCGCCGGTCTTCGACGGCAGGCCGCTGGCGGTGCCGCTGTGCGGTGACGACCCCGGGGCGCTGGCGGCCGCCCGCACGCTCGTCGCCGACCTGGGCTGCACCCCCGTGGACGGTGGCGGCCTGGGACGGGCGGCGCTGCTGGAGGCGACGGCGGCGTTCATGATCGGGCTGTGGTTCGGCGGCGCCGACGCCCAGGCCGTCCTCCCGCCCCTGGCCTCCTCGGGCGCCCACCGACCCGCCTGACCGGGAAGGGGGTGGTCAGGACGGGTGGCGGGCCAGGTGGTCGGCGCGGCGGACGGGCTCGGGGAGGCGGTAGCGCGGGGTCAGGCGCAGGACCTGGTCCGTGGCGACGTCCAGCGCGATGCGGTGCCCCTGCGAGACGTACACGGGCTTGATCTCCCGCTGCGTGCGCAGGGCGCGGCCAACCGTGACGCCGTCGTGGACGATCGGCGTCCAGGCCCCCCGCTCGGGCCCGGGCGGCTCGTGCGTGCCGACGAACGGCGTCTTGCCCACCCCCAGCGCGGGCAGCCCGGTCAGCACGCCCAGGTGGCAGGCCAGGCCGAAGCCGCGCGGGTGCGCCAGCCCGTACCCGTCGCAGACCAGCAGGTCGGGCGTCACCGTGAGCCGTTCGAGCGCCGCCACCAGCGCGGGCAGCTCGCGGAAGGCGAACAGGCCCGGCACGTACGGGAAGGCCGCCTCCCCGTGCGCCACCACCTCCTCCACCGGCTCCAGCGTGGCGGCGTCGAGCACGACCACCGCGGCCGTCAGCTCGTCGTCGCCGTGGTAATGCACATCCAGCCCGGCCACCAGCGCGAACGTGTCCGGTCCTGTCAGCTCGACCTCCCCGCGGAGCCGGTCCTGGATGGACTCCGCCTCGGCGACGCTGGAGGGCCACGGGTGAAGCTGCTTCACATGCACCCGGCCTAAGGTATCCCCATGTGCGATGTCCTGGTGATCGTCGGTCCTGGGGTGGCGGTGGACGCCGGGCTGCTCGGCGAGATCGCCCGCCGCGAGTTCGCCGCGCTGGGGGTGCGGGGGAGGCTCGTCCACGCCCGGGACGCCGCCCACCTGAGGTCCCTCGTGCGCGAGGAGGCCGTGGTCGTCGTCGTGCCCGCGCCGGCCCGGGAGGCATCGACCCTGATCAGCCAGCCGCCCGGGACCGGGGTGGTGGTGCCGGTGGACCTCGACCGGGTCGAGGGCGCCCCGCACATCAACGGACGCGGGATCGCCGGGCTCGCCTGGGGCATCCGGCACGCCGTTCACCGGGCCCGCCACCCGGGCGTGCGGCGGATCGCCTACGGGCCGTCCCCGGAGCAGTGGGGCGATCTCTACCTTCCGGAGAGCGGGGCGGAGGCGGTGCCGGTCGTGGCGCTGATCCACGGCGGGTACTGGCGGTCGATCTGGGCGGCCGACCTCATGGAGGCGCTCTGCGCGGACCTGGCCGGGCGCGGGTTCGCGGTCTGGAACCTGGAGTACCGCCGCCCCGACCGGCACGGCTGGGCCGCGACCAGGCACGACATCGCCGCCGGCCTGGCCGCCCTCGCAGGGGTCGGCCCCGCCCCGGCGTCGGGACCGGTCATCGCGTCCGGTCTGGCCGCCCGCCACGGCAGCGACCCCGCCCCGGCGCCGGGACCGGCCGCCGCGGCCGGTCAGGCCACCCCGCGGCGGCCGGCGCTCGACCTGGGCCGGGTCGCCGTGGCCGGGCACTCGGCGGGCGCCCAGCTCGCCCTGCGCGCCGTGGCCGACGGGGCGCGCGTCACCCTGGCGGTGTCGCTGGCGGGCGTGCTGGACCTGGTCGAGGCCGACCGCCGCTGGCTCAGCCACGGCGCGGTCGCCGCCGCCCTGGGTGACGGCGACGCCTCGGGTGACGGCGACGCCTCGGGTGACGGCGACGCCTCGGGTGACGGCGACGGCGATCCGGCCGTGCCCGCCCCCGGGGACGGCCACGCCCTGCCGGCCGGCGAGTTGCACGCCTCCTCCCCCCTGCTCCGCCTCCCCCTGGGCGTCCCCCAGGTCGTCGTCCAGGGCAGGGGCGACGACGTGAACCTGGTCGACTTCGCCCGCCGCTACGCCGCAGCCGCCCGGCAGGCGGGCGACGACGTGACCTACCTGGAGCTGCCCGGCGACCACCAGGACGTCATCACCCCCGGCACCCCGATCTGGCAGGCCACGGCACGCGCCATCACCGCGGCCCTCGCCTAGACAACCCCCCGCCCCTCGCCGTACGAAGGAGGAATGGAGGTCTCGATCGTCGGCGCCGGGCTGGTCGGCTGCCTGCTCGCCTGCTACCTGGCCCGCCGCGGCCACCACGTCACCCTGTACGAACGCCGCCCCGACCCCCGCGAGCGCGGCCCCGACCGCGGCAGGTCGATCAACCTGGCCATCTCGCAGCGCGGGATCGACGCCCTGCGCCGCCTCGGCCTCGACGGCAAGGTCCTGCACGCGGCGCTGCCCATGGCCGGCCGGATGATGCACGCCCCCGACGGCGCCCTCGCCTTCCAGCCGTACAGCGCCGACCGGTCGCAGGCGATCAACTCCATCGGCCGCGCCGACCTCAACAGGGAGCTGCTGGAGGCGGCGACCGCGCAGCCGGGCGTGGAGGTGCGGTTCGGGTGCCGGCTGACCGGGCTGGACGAGCGTACGGGGCGGCTGCGGTTCGAGTCGGGCGAGCAGGCCGCGGCCAGGGTGGTGATCGGCGCGGACGGGGCGTACAGCGCCGTCCGGGCCAGGCTGCAGCAGCTTCCCGGCGTGAGCTTCAGCCAGGAGTACCTGGACTACGGCTACAAGGAGCTGTCGATCCCGGCCAGGAACGGCGAGTTCGTCATGGATCCCGGCGCGCTGCACATCTGGCCGCGCGGCCGCTCGATGATGATCGCCCTGCCGAACCCGGACCGCTCGTTCACCTGCACCCTGTTCTGGCCGCACCAGGCGCTCGCCGCCCTCGACTCGCCGCAGCGGATCAGGGCGTACTTCGCCGAGCACTATCCCGACGCGTTCGGGCTGATGCCCGACCTGGTCGCCGACTACCGCGCGAATCCGGTCGGCCACCTGGCCACGATGCGCTGCTCGCCGTGGCACGTCAGCGTCGGGGACACCGTGGTCGGGCTGGTCGGCGACGCCGCGCACGCCATCGTGCCCTTCTACGGGCAGGGCGCCAACTGCGGCTTCGAGGACTGCGTCGAGCTGGACCGCTGCCTGGACGAGGCGGGCGACGACTTCCCCAGGGCGCTGGAGCTGTTCGAGCGGCGCAAGGCCGACACCGACGTGATCGCCAGGCTGGCGCTGGACAACTTCGTGGAGATGCGCGACAAGGTCGGCTCCCGGCTGTTCCTGGCGGGCAAGCGGCTGGAGCACGCGCTGGAGCGGGTGCTGCCCGGCTACGTCTCGCGCTACGAGCTGGTGTCGTTCTCGACGACCCCGTACTCCCGGGTGGAGCGGCGCGTGACGCGGCAGCGGCGGATCGTGGCGGCGGCGGCGGGCGCGGCGCTCGTGGCGCTCGCGTTCGCGGCGCGTCGCGGCCGGGGTCTGGTGCGCGAGCCGGAGGCCGACTGACACTGTGGTCATGCTGTCGTACTCCAGCGCCACCGCCGGCACCCCGCTCCTCGGCGAGACCATCGGCGAGAACCTCGAACGCACCGTGGCCCGCTTCGGCGACCGGGAAGCCCTCGTGGACGTTCCCGCGGGCCGCAGGTGGACCTACACGCAGCTCAACGCCGACGTCGACGACCTGGCCAGAGCCCTGCTGGCCAGGGGCGTCGCGAAGGGCGACAGGGTGGGCATCTGGGCGCCCAACAGGGCCGAGTGGGTGATCGTCCAGTACGCCACCGCCAAGATCGGCGCGATCCTGGTCAACGTCAACCCGGCCTACCGCACCCACGAGCTGCGGTACGTGGTCGAGCAGTCGGGCATGCGGCTGCTGATCAGCGCCCTGTCGCACAAGGGCAGCGACTACCGGGCCATGGTCGAGGAGATCGGCTTCACGGACGCCGTCTACCTGGACGACCCGAGCTGGGACGCCCTGACCGCGGCCAAGGCGGACCCGGCCGCGCTGGCGGCCCGCGGGGCCGAGCTGGCCTTCGACGACCCGATCAACATCCAGTACACCTCCGGCACCACCGGCTTCCCCAAGGGCGCGACGCTGTCGCACCACAACATCCTCAACAACGGCTTCTTCGTCGGCGAGCTGATCCACTACACCGAGAAGGACCGGGTGTGCCTGCCGGTGCCCTTCTACCACTGCTTCGGCATGGTCATGGGCAACCTGGGCGCCACCTCGCACGGCTCCTGCATCGTCATCCCGTCGCCGGGCTTCGACCCCGAGGCCACGCTGCGCGCGGTGGAGGAGGAGCGGTGCACGTCCCTGTACGGGGTGCCGACGATGTTCATCGCCGAGCTGGCGCTGGCCGCCAAGTTCGACCTGTCGTCGCTGCGCACGGGCATCATGGCCGGCTCGCCCTGCCCCGTGGAGGTGATGAAGCGGGTCGTCGGCGAGATGAACATGCGCGAGGTCGCCATCTGCTACGGCATGACCGAGACCTCCCCGGTGTCCACGATGACCAGGTCCGACGACGACCTGGCCCGCAGGACCGAGACGGTCGGCCGGGTGATGCCGCACGTCGAGGTGAAGATCGTGCACCCGGAGACCCGGCTCACCGTGCCCAGGGGCGAGCCGGGCGAGCTGTGCACGCGGGGCTACTCGGTGATGCTCGGCTACTGGGACGAGCCGGAGAAGACGGCCGAGGCCGTCGACGCGGCGCGGTGGATGCGTACCGGGGACCTGGCCACCATGGACGACGACGGCTACGTGAACGTGGTCGGCCGGATCAAGGACCTGATCATCAGGGGCGGCGAGAACGTCTATCCGCGCGAGATCGAGGAGTTCCTGTACGGGCATCCCGACATCGCCGACGTCCAGGTCATCGGGGTGCCCGACGAGCGGTACGGCGAGGAGGTCATGGCCTGGGTGATCATGCGGCCGGGCGCGGAGCCGCTGACGGCCGAGCGGGTCAGGGAGTACTGCGCCGGGCGGCTGGCCCACTTCAAGATCCCCCGGTACGTGCGCGTGGTGGAGGAGTTCCCGCTCACGGTGACCGGGAAGATCAGGAAGGTGGAGATGCGGGAGCGGTCGGTCGAGCTGCTCGGCCTCCAGGACGCGGCCGCCGTACGGAACGCCTGATCGCTCAGGCGGCGCCGCTCGCCTCGGCGGGCGAGCCGTCACCGGCGGCCACCCGCGCGGCGGCGACGGCGGCGACGAGGGCGGCGAAGCGGCCGGTCACCGTGCGCCAGACCGGCGTGGAGACCGGCTCGTCCGCCACCGCCCGCGCGTACACCTCGTCGGGGTCGAACCCCTCCACCCGCCACTCCCGGATGCGCGCGGGCAGCACCTCCGGATGGAACTGCACGCCCCACGCCCGCTCGCCCACCCGGAACGCCTGGTACGGGCAGCTCGCGGTCTCGGCCAGGTGCACGGCCCCGCCGGGCAGGCGGGTGACGGCGTCCTTGTGGTGCTCGATCGCGGGCACCACCGGCGGCAGGCCGTGGAAGAGCGGGTCGGTGGCGGCCTCGCGCCTGATCGTGACCGGCAGGCTGCCGTTCTCCGGCGCGCCGACGTCACCGCGCACCTCACCGCCGGCCACCTGCGCGAGCATCTGCCCGCCCAGGCAGATGCCGAACACCGGCACCCCTTCGGCCAGCGCCTGCCCCATCAGCCGCCGCGCGTCACGCAGCCACGGGGCCCGCTCGTCGTCGCCGGGCAGGTAACCGCCGCCGAGCATGATCATGGCGTCGTGGCCGAGGCGGCCGGGCAGCGGCGCGCCCGCGTGGGCGGGCACGACGTCGAGCGTCAGCCCTGCCTCCGCCAGCCAGCCGGCCATGCGGCCGAGGCCGCCGCTCGTGCTGTTCTGGACGACGAGGACGTCAGCCATCGTAGGCCTCCTCCATGAGATCGAGCAGGTGTTCGTCCACGTCCTCGACGCGGGTGAGCTTGAAGAAGTGCCAGACGTGACCGTCGGGCATGGGCAGCGCCCTGGAGACCAGCGCGTGCTCGGCCCGCCGGGGGAGCACCAGCGCCAGCGACAGGCTGCGGGCCTTCGGGCGGATCTCGGCGAACTTGCGCTCGCGCTTGAGGAACACCCCGACCCGCACCGCGTCCTCGTGGACCGGGCCGAGCCCGCCGACCAGCCGGTCGTAGATCTCCCGGTAGACCGGCGGGTGCGGCGCGAACGTCTCCTCCACCGTGCAGCCCGGCACGCACACGTGCGACTGCCGGGTGCGGGCGAACTCCCGGTCGCACCCGGGGCAGACCCAGCGGGTCACGGCAGGTTCGCCGCCCTGGCGGTGTGGCGGAGCAGCAGGGCGGTGGTGACCGGGCCGACGCCGCCCGGCACCGGGGTGAGCGCGCCCGCCACCCCCGAGACCGCCTCGAAGTCGACGTCGCCGGTCAGCCCGCCGTCGTCGGTCGGGTTGGTGCCCACGTCGATCACCACCGCGCCCGCCGCCACGTGCGCGGCCCCGATCAGCCCGGCCCGCCCGGCCGCCGCGACCAGCACCTCGGCCTGCGAGGTGACGGCCGCCAGGTCGCGGGTGCGGGAGTGGCAGACGGTGACCGTGGCGTGCCGGTCGAGCAGCAGGTGCGCCAGCGGCTTGCCCACCACCGTCGAGCGGCCGACCACCACGGCCCGCCGCCCCGCCAGCTCCACCTCGTGGTGGTCGAGCAGCGCCAGCACGGCCGCCGCCGTGGCGGGCGGGAACGCGGGCAGCCCCGCCGCCAGCCGGCCGAGCGAGAGCGGGTTGGCGCCGTCGACGTCCTTGCGCGGGTCGATGGCCGCGGCCAGCTCCTGCGCCGAGGCGTCGGGGGGCAGCGGGGTCTGCAGCATGAGGCCGTGGACCTGGGGGTCGGCCGACAGCCTGGCCAGCGTCTCGCCGATGTGGTCGGGGGCGGCCTCGGGGCCCAGGTCCACCACGTCGCAGGCGATGCCGGCCGCGGCCGCCGCCTTGGCGATCGAGCGGACGTACCACAGGCTCGCCTCGTCGGCCGTGGCCACGACCACGGCCAGCCGCGGCTGCACGCCCGCCGCGGCCTCGGCCTGCGTCTGAGCCCTGATCGCGGCGGCCAGGTCCTTGCCGGTCAGCGTCTTCAAGAGATCTCCTCGCGTACCTCGGCGGTCACCCAGTCTGCCTTGGCGACGGCCGCCTCCACGCCCGAGACGCGGATGTTCAGCTCCTCGCGTACCCGCTCGTCCTTGATGCCGTGTAGGTTGACTTCGACGTTCACCCTGGCCGTGGTGAGGGCGGCGCGGGCGGCCTCGGCGGCGGCGGCCACGTCGGTGACGACGTTGCGGTTGCCGATCGGCAGCAGCAGCTCGCACAGCTCGACCAGGCGCGTGGCGGTCTCGATCACCCTGGCGGGCGGTTCGGCCGCGCCCTTCAGCGCCCTGGCGATGGCGGCGCTGCGTTCCTCGCCCTTGGGCAGCCGGTAGGCGTCGGTGACGGCGGTGAAGGCCGCCGCGTCCTCCTCGGCCAGCCGCAGCGACCGCGCCCGCAAGGTGTCGGTCTCGGCGATCACGGCGACGACGGTCTCGGCGTGGCCGGCGTACTTCTCGCCGGTGGTGTAGCGGGCCACCATGCCGAGCAGCGCGGCGGCCTGCGCCGCGTGCAGGGCCGCCGTGGCGCCGCCCCCGGGCGCGGGCACCCGGTCGGCGAGCTGGTCGAGGAAGTCGACGATCTTCAAGTCGCGCATGGCCGCATTCTGCCAGGCCACGCGCGGCTCACTCGCGGTACATCGGCCGGGTGGCGTCCTCGGGGCCGTGGTGCGGCGGCAGGTACGGCGACTGCGGCGACGCCGAACCCCACGACGACTCGTACTCGCCGGGCTCGGCCAGGCCACGCGCCGAGCCCCGCCAGCGCGACGGGAACAGCGACGCCACCAGCAGCGTCACGCCGACCACGACCAGCAGCCCCGAGTAGGCCGAGGTGGTGAAGCCGTTCCTGAACGCGCCCGGGAGCAGGTCCACGGGCAGCAGCCGTACCCCGGTGAACATCTCCACGAACGGCATGACCCCGAGGGCGGTGAAGGCCAGGCCGCCGAGCAGCGAGGCCACGGGCGACAGGCGGGAGCCGGCCAGGAAGGCCAGGACGATCGCCGTGGCGGCGAGCACGCCGACCGCGACCCAGGAGATCCGCAGGGACTGCTGCGCCTGCAGCGTGAGGTCGCCGACGCCGTACCACAGACCGGCGGCGACGAGGGGCGGGAGGAGCAGCCCCGCGACCACTCCCAGAGCGTGACGGGCACCGTTTGACATGATTAACCCCGTTTGTTCGGCTCTGCCCCAACCTACTCTCTGGGGTTCGTCAGCGCGGCGTGGTCTTCGAGTCCAGCCACGTGTTGATGAGTTTCGTGAAGTTCCGGCCCGTGTGCTGGTTGATCCACTTCACGAACGCGGCCCTGTCCTGGGTGGTGTTGCGGTGCTCCTGGGGCCAGGCCCTGGTCATGGTCCAGAACCTCCGGTCGCCGAGCCGCTCCCTGATCTCGTGCAGCATGATCGCGGGGCTGTAGTAGACGTTGCTCTGGCCGAACGCGTCGCGCCGGTAGTCGCCGGGCGGGCCGTTCTCCCTGCGCAGCTCGGCGTCGTACGTCCGGATGTTGCTGATGAACTCGTCGATCGTGCCGTCCTCGTGGTCGGCGTACCACTGCATCTCGAAGTACATCGCGAAGCCCTCGTTCAGCCACATGTCACGCCAGGTGCGCGGCGTGACCGTGTCGCCGAACCAGTGGTGCGCCAGCTCGTGCGCCACCACCGACGGCTCCATGTAACGGGGGCCGAGCGCGATCATCTGCTGGGTCTCCATGCCGGAGTCGCTGGTGGCCACCAGCCCGGCACTCGGGAACGGGTAAGGGCCGAGCTTCTTCTCCAGCCACCGCATGATCGACGGCATCCGCCGCGCCACCGGCAACTGTTTGGGCACGTCCCGAGGGCGGATCCAGTACGTGATCGGGATCCCGCGCGGCCCCTTGTCCTTGAACATCCGGAACTTGTCGGCCGCGAACACCGTCAGGTAGCTGGCCACCGGATCGGTGGACTGCCACCGGAACGTGCTGGACCTCCCCTCGGTGGTCTTCCCTTGGTACGTCCCGTGCGCGACCCCCGACCACCCCTTCGGCACGGTGATCGCCACGTCGTAGAGCGCCTCGTCCGACGGATGGTCGTTGACCGGGAACCAGGTGAACGCCCCGAACGGCTCCTGCAACGCCCACGCCCTGCCCCCGCTCCCTATCCGGAAGCCGAGCATGGAGATGTCCTTGCGCCGCTGCTTGGAGTCCACGGGCTTGGGCCGGCCGTGGTACCGCACGGTCACGACCGTGCCCTCGTCGGCCCCGAGCGGCTCGGCCAGCGGGATGGTCAGGTCGTCGTACTTGCGGGTCGCCCTGACCCGCGTGCCGTCCACCGTGACCTCGTCCACCTTGAGCGCGCGCCCGAAGTCCAGCTTGACCCGGCTGATGGGCCTGGCCGCGCGCACCGTGAGCCGCGCCGTGCCGGTCAGCGTGCGGGTGCCGGGCTTCCAGTCCAGCGCCAGGTCGTAGTGGAGCACGTCGATCGACGGGTTGCCGTAGGCCGGGTAGACGGGGTCGGCGACGGGACGCGACCGGCCCAGCTCGTACGCGCCCAGGTCGACGGCGGGCCGCCGCTCGGCTGGGCTGGCGGCGGGGCTCGCGGGACCGGCGGCCGGGCTTCCGGGAGCGGCGGGACCGGCCGACGTGGCCGCGGGCGGCGCGGGCCGGGGAGCGCTGCAGGCCGACGCGGCCAGCGTGACGGTCACCAGGGACAAGGCAGTCAACAGGGATAAAGGGGGCCTCCGCATTCGCGTCAAGCTAGTGACGGCCGCAGCGCTCCCACAACGCGTTTTCCCGTTCCGTGATCAGGAACGCACGGCTTCCGAAAGATCCCGCCTGGTCCGGACCGTTGCTGAAAGGTCCCTGTGAAGCCGCCCATGGGGCTATGCCGCGGCCGGTCACTTGGGCATCGTGGGCCGCATGAGATCCGCGATCCTGAAGACCGCACTCGGCAGTGCCTTGATCGTCGTCCTGCTCGGCGGCGTGCCGGTCCAGGCGGCGACGAAGCCCGACACGTTCCCGCTGCCCAACGGGTTCCAGCCGGAGGGCATCGCGATCGGGGGCCACTACGCCTACTTCGGCTCACGCGCGACCGGTGACATCTACCGGGCCGACCTGCGTACCGGGGAGGGAGGCGTGATCAGCAAGGGGCCGGGCACGCAGTCGCTCGGGCTCAAGACCGACGGGCGCGGCCGGCTGTTCGTGGCGGGAGGCAACGCCGGGAACGCGCGGGTGATCGACCTGCGCACCGGGGCGGTCGTCAAGTCGTACCAGCTGGCCACCGGCACGTCGTTCGTCAACGACGTGATCCTCTTCCGCGGCGCCGCGTACTACACCGACTCGGCCAACCCCGTGCTCTACAAGCTGGAGCTCGGCCGGGGCGGCGCGCTGCCCGGCGAGGCCGTCAAGATCCCGCTCAGCGGCGCCATCCAGTACACGACCGGCAACAACGCCAACGGGATCGCCCCCAGCCCCGACGGCAGGTCGCTGCTGATCGTCCAGTCCAACACCGGCAAGCTGTTCGAGGTGGACCCGTCGTCCGGCGTCACCACGGAGGTGGACCTGGGCGGCGAGACGCTGGTCAACGGCGACGGCCTGCTGCTGGCCGGCCGCACCCTGTACGCCGTCCAGAACCGCCTGAACACGGTCGCCGCGATCGGCCTGGCCCGCGACGGCGCCTCCGGCAAGCTCATCAGGCGGCTGACCGACGACAGGTTCGACGTCCCCACGACCGTCGCCGCCTACGGCCGCCGCCTCTACCTGCCCAACGCCCGCTTCACCACCACCCCGACCCCCGAGACCACCTACGACGTGGTCGCCATCAAGCCCTGACGCCCGCTGGAGCGTCCCGGGCTCCCCGGGGCGCTCGCTGGTCTCCCGGCCCGCACCGCCGCCTCCCGGGCGTCGAGGAGCGCGTTCAGGCACGTCACCTCGCTCCCGTCCTGCGCCGGCGGCCCGGCCTCACTCCGCCGGGCGCAGCGCCGCGAGCTGCTGCTCGAACGGCACGACCTCCTCCTCTGCCGGCTCAGGCCGCCGGGGAGCCCGGTGCGGCAGCAGGTCGGCCAGCTCCTGCGCGGCGCGGGCGATGCGCTCGCCGAGCCCGTCGGTGAACGCGTCCCGGCCGCCGCCCCAGTCCTCCGCGGCCGCGTACACGGCGGTCGGGACGACCACCGCACGCAGGTACGCGAACAGCGGCCGCAGCGCGTGCTCCAGCGCCAGCGAGTGCCGGGCCGTGCCCCCGGTGGCCGCGATCAGCACGGGCTTGCCCGCCAGCGCGGTGTTGTCGATCACGTCGAAGAACGACTTGAACAGGCCGCTGTAGGAGCCGCTGAAGATCGGCGTGACCACGACGAGCCCATCGGCCTGCGTGACGGCCTCGACCACTTCGCGCAGGCGGGTGTTCGGGAAGCCGGTGACGAAGTTGTTCGCGATGTCCACGGCCAGGTCGCGCAGCTCGACCACGCGGACCTCCACCTCCGCCCGCTGCGCCACCGCCTCGGTCAGGCGGTCGGCCAGCAGGCGGGTGGAGGAGGGCTGCGTCAGCCCCGCCGTGACGACGACGAGCTTCATGGTTCTCCTTCGGGGGTACGTACGGCCTTCAGGCGCCGACCGGGGCTTGGGACGCGTCAGCGTTCGTGGCGTTCCCGGCACCCTGGGCGTTCCCGGCACCCTGGGCGTTCTGGGCGTTCTGGGCGTTCTTGGCGGCGAGCAGGGAGGCGTGGGTGGGCGCGCCGGGGACCTCGGCCGGGCGGTCCTTGGCGAACTCCTTGCGCAGCACCGGCACCACCTCCTCGCCGAGGAGGTCGAGCTGCTCCAGCACGGTCTTCAGCGGCAGGCCCGCGTGGTCCATGAGGAAGAGCTGGCGCTGGTAGTCGCCGAAGAACTCCCTGAACTCCAGCGTCCTGTCGATGACCTGCTGCGGGCTGCCCACGGTCAGCGGCGTCTCGGCCATGAACTCCTCCAGCGACGGCCCGTGGCCGTACACGGGGGCGACGTCGAAGTAGGGGCGGAACTCGCGTACCGCGTCCTGGGAGTTCTTGCGCATGAACACCTGCCCGCCCAGGCCCACCACCGCCTGCTCCGGGGTGCCGTGGCCGTAGTGCGCGTACCGCTGGCGGTAGAGGTTGATCAGGCGCATGAAGTGCTCCTTCGGCCAGAAGATGTTGTTGGCGAAGAAGCCGTCGCCGTAGTAGGCGGCCTGCTCGGCGATCTCGGGGCTGCGGATCGAGCCGTGCCAGACGAACGGCGGCACCCCGTCGAGCGGGCGCGGCGTGCTGGTGAAGCCCTGCAGCGGCGTACGGAAGCGGCCCTCCCAGTCCACGACGTCCTCGCGCCACAGCCTGTGCAGCAGCGCGTAGTTCTCGATGGCCAGCGGGATGCCCTGGCGGATGTCCTGCCCGAACCACGGGTACACCGGCCCGGTGTTGCCGCGGCCCAGCATGAGGTCCACCCGGCCGTCGGCCAGGTGCTGCAGCATGGCGAAGTCCTCGGCGATCTTCACCGGGTCGTTCGTCGTGATCAACGTCGTGGCGGTCGACAGCTGCAGCCGCTCGGTCCTGGCCGCGATGTAGCCGAGCATCGTGGTGGGGGAGGACGGCACGAACGGCGGGTTGTGGTGCTCGCCGGTCGCGAAGACGTCCAGCCCGACCTCCTCCGCCTTGAGCGCGATCGCCACCATCGCCTTGATCCGCTCGTGCTCGGTCGGGGTCCTGCCGGTGGTGGGGTCCGCGGTGACGTCGCCCACACTGAAGATTCCGAACTGCACCTTAGTCACCAACCCTGACTGTTGAATCTTTGACGGCTACGGTAGCGTCCGCACCCCCTCAGATATTCCACCATGCGTTCAGCCGTGCCGGCGGGCACGGAAGGCCGCCGCCTTGGCCCGGTTGCCGCAACCGCGCATGTCGCACCAGCGGCGCGTACGCCGGTGCGAGGCGTCGACGTAGAGTCGCGTGCACGGGGCCGCCTCGCACTCCCTGATCAGCCCGGCCTCCGGGCCGCCGAGCAGCTCGGCCGCCGCCCGCGCCGTGCTGGACAGCGCCGCGCGCAGATCGCCGCCGCGTTCCACCCCCCGCTCGCCGAGCAGCACGCCCGCGGGCGCGTGCCGGGCCGCGGCGTTGAGCGTGGCGCGGTCGGCGGGGTCCAGGGCACTTCCGGTACGGGCCGCGGACGCCAGCCGGTAGATCGCCTCGCGCAACGCCCTCGCCTCCGCCAGGTCGCCGTCGCTCACCGAAGGGTGGACGTCGAGCAGCCCGGCCGCCACCGTCCAGCGGGCCAGGTCGCCGGGTGTCGCCAGCAGGTCGATGCGCTCGCCGCGCCGCTGCCCGACGGTGCCGGCCAGGTCGAGCCCGAGGTTCCCGCTGATGAAGGTGAAGTCCATGGCTTCGATAGTAACCACGTTGACAAGTTACTTTTAGGGCTGCCAGGGTGAGTAACCGCTAAATCCGGTTATTTCATGAAGGGCGGATTCGATGACGGCTGCGGGCGTTCGGCGGGATCGGCGCGCGTACGGGCCGCGGCACCGCTGGGTCGTACTGGCCGTGGGCGTCGGGGCGCAGGCCGCCTTCGCGGCGATGTTCTCCGGCATCCCCCTCACCGGGGTGTCGATGCGGGCCGGTTACCACCTGTCCACGGAGGCGCTCGGCCTGGTGCTGGCCTGCCTGGGGCTCGGGGTCGCGGCCTCCGACATCGCGTGGGGGCTGCTGACCGACCGCCTCGGGGACCGGCGCGTCCTGCTCACGGGGCTGACCGCGACGGGCGCGCTGCTGGTGGTGATGGCCGCCGCCGTGACGCCGCCGGACGGGGCGGGCGTGGCGCTGCTGGCCCTCTGCCTGACGGTCGCGGGCGCGCTGGGCGGCAGCGTCAACGGGGCCTCGGGACGGGCGGTCATGACGTGGTTCGGGGAGGGGGAGCGGGGCTTCGCGATGAGCATCCGCCAGACGGCCATCCCGGTCGGCGGAGCGGCCGGGGTGGCGCTGCTGCCGTGGCTCGCGAGCGCGTACGGCTTCCGCGCCGCCTACGCCGTTCCTGCCGCCTTCTGCCTCGCCGCGGCGGCGGCCACCTGGCGCTGGCTCCACGAGCCGCCCCCATCCGCCGGCCCCACCCCCGCCACCGGTGCGGACCCGCGCCCGGGCCTGAAGGCTCGCTCCCCACTCAGGCGCTGGGACGTGTGGCGCCTGGCCCTCGCCGGCGCCCTCCTCACCGTCCCCCAGTTCGCCGTGCTCTCCTTCACCGCGATCTTCCTGCACGACGTCAAGGGCGAGGGCGCCACCCTGGCCGGCCTGACGGTCGTCATCGCCCAGCTGGGCGGCGGCGCGGCCCGCATCTGGACCGGCCGCCGCACCGACCGCACGGGCACCCGCCGCACCCACATCAGGGCCATCGGCGCCCTGGCCGGCCTCGCCATGGCAGGCGCCGCGGTGCTCACCGACGCCCCCACCCCGCTCACCGTCACCGCCCTGGCCCTCGGCGGCCTCCTGGCCAACTCCTGGCACGGCGTCGCCTACACCGAGATCGCCGCCATGGCGGGCGCGTCCAGGGCCGGCACCGCCCTGGGACTCCTGGGCACCACCCTGTTCGCGATGGGCTTCCTGACCCCGCTGCTCATCCCCGTGGTCATCGCCCACACCTCCTGGGCGGCGGTCTGGGGCCTGGCCGCCGCGGCCTCGCTCCTCGCCGTCCCGCTCGTGCCGGGCGAGGCGAGAGCACGCCGCCGAGGTCACAGCACGCCGCCACGGTCATTGCGCGCCGATGACGTGAGAGCGCGGCGCTGAAGTGAAAGCGCGCCGATGACGTGGGAGCGCGGCGTCCACGTGGGAGGGCGGCGTCGACGTCAGAGCGCGTTGATGTCGGCGGGCCCGAGGATCCGCTTCGCCGCTCCCCGCTCCGCCACCGCGATCATCGCCCGCCCGACCTGCTCGGTCGTGGTCACCCCGCCCCCGACCAGCCGCCGCAACACGGGGAAGAGCGGCCGGGTGATGACGTACGCCGCCTGGTAGAGCCGCGTACGGGAGCGCACGCCGTGCATGGGCTGCACATACCCCGGCCGGAACATGTACGCCTCCAGCGGCAGCGCGAGCAGCGCGTTCTCGGTCTCCCCCTTCACCCTGGCCCACATGGCCCGCCCCCGGGCGTCGGCCCCGGCGCCGGACACGTACACGAACGTCGAGCCGGGGCTGAGCCGCGCCAGCGTCTCACCCACCGACAGCGTGAAGTCGTAGGTGATCCGCCGGTAGTCCCGCTCCCGCATCCCGGCCGACGAGACTCCCAGGCAGAAGAAGCACGCGTCGTACCCGCCGAGCTCCCCCTCGACAGGCGCCGGCTCCAGCAGGTCGTCGTGCAGGATCTCGCGCAGCTTCCCGTGCGTGACGCCGGTCGAGGCCCGCCCGACCGCCAGCACGGCCGTGACCCGGTCGTCGAGCAGGCACTCCCTGAGCACCCCCCGCCCGATCATGCCGGTCGCCCCGAACAGGATCACCCTCATTCCACGCTCGCCCCTATCGTCTCCGCCAGCTCGTCAGGAACCGGATACGGCCGCTCGGCCGGCAGCAGCGCACGGGCGTCCGCCCCGCCGCGTACCGCCGCATGCACCTCCCGTACCCGGTCCGTGACGTCCCTGATCCCCAGCGTCCACTCATCCACGTAGCGCCGCACCGCCTCCCCGGCCAGCCCCACCTGGATCGACCGGTACGGCAGCGCCTCGTGCCGCAACCCGCGCTCGGGGTCCCACTGGATCCGCACCGGGCTGCGGCGCACCCGCCGCGCCCACTCCGGCCGCCGGTCGTCGTGGCTGAGGCAGGAGTGTGCCAGCGCCCACTCGAAGCCCTCCCGGCTGAGCTCGATCGCCAGCACCCGCTCCTGGCCGGGCTTGGTCGCGTAGCCGCACCGGTACATCATCCACAGGAACGACGGCTTGATCCACGTCATCCGCTCCCGCTTGAAAGGCGGGACGAAGCGCTGCGCGGCGACGGCGGGCGCGGCGATGGCCGCGTCGTAGGCCTGGTAGACGGTGATCGACCGATCGGTGTAAAGGGCCCGGATCTGCCGGTAGGGCACGTTCATGGCGTACAAGCCTGGCCAGAACGGCGAGCGGAAGGCAACGCATTAACCCAGGTCCTGTACGGCCTGCGCCAGCCGGATGCGGGCGATCTGCGGGATGGACAGCCCGCGGGCCGAGATGCCGATGGCCCAGTCCGTGCCCGGCACCACCGCCCCCGCGCACGCCACCTGCTCCCTGAACTGCCCGTGCTCCTCCACCACCTCCCCCGGCCGTAACGCCGACAGCTCCTCCTCGACGTCCTCCACGCTGACCGGGGTGGAGGAGGTGAAGCGGCGCATGCCGTACCCGGTCAGGACGCCGCGCCGGGTGCGGGACGGCAGCGAGAGCAGCAGCGCCTTGCCCAGCGCCGTCGCGTGCGGCGCCGTCTCCAGCCCCGCCTGCAGATCCTCCAGGTACGGCGAGTGCGGCCCCTCGGCCACGTCCACCACGACCAGCCGCCCTTCGGACAGCTGCGCCAGGTAGGCGGTGTGCCCGGTGACGGCGGCCAGGTGCCGCAGCACGGCGGCGGCGTGGGGCGGCCGCTCGAACGCGTCCAGCATCTCGTGGAACCGCTCGGCCACCTGCGAGCCGAGCATGTAGTCGCCGTCGGGCCGGCGGTACAGGTACCCCTCGTAGCACAGGGTACGGACCAGGTGGTAGGAGGTGGACAGGTTCAGGCCGCAGCGGCGGGCGATGACCTTGACCGGCAGCGGCCGGTCGGCGCGCGAGACCTCCTCCAGCACGCGGAGCGCACGGGAGACGCTGCGGATCAGATCGCTGGGTTGTTCGCCGGTCATCCACCAAGCATCTGCGCTATCTGAAATCGGGACGCCTACCCCGACGGGCACACCCGTCCGACGATGAGGTCATGCCGGAGATACCGCAGTGGGCCAATGAGGCGCTGTCCGGGGTCTACGACCCGTGCTGCAGGGAGAAGGGCATCTCCGTCGTGGAGATGGGCCTGGTCAGATCGGTCGAGGTGGACGGCGGCCGGGCCCGCGTCGAGCTGCTGCTGACCTCGGGCTGGTGCCCGTTCGCCGCCAGGGTGCTGACCGAGGTGCGGGATCGCATCGAGGAGCAGCCCGGCATCAGCGAGGCGGAGGTCGAGGTGGTGTGGGACGAGGTGTGGACGACGGACCGGCTCTCCCCGCGGGCCGCCCGGCTGCTGCGCTTCCTGCCCGCGCCCGCGCAGGTGCCCGACAAGGCGGCCTACATAGGGAGGGAACTACGATGATCGACGACTTCTTCGTGTTCGACAGCGTGGCCCACGTGTTCAACTTCGAGGCCAAGAACGCGTTCGGCCCCGCGGGCCAGATGTTCTCCAACCACCTGTACGCCTTCCACACCACGCTCACCCCGGAGGGCGAGACCAAGCTGCCGCCCGAGGAGTTCCTGCGGCAGTGGACGATCGATGACATCCGCCGCATGGTGTTCGAGGAGTCGGACACCGACATGCTGGTGGCCATGCCGCTGCCGCTCACCGACCTCTACCATGACGGCCTGTCGCCGTGGCAGGAGTGCGCGGAGCTGGCCGCCCGCGACCCGGACCGGACCGTCTTCTGGGGCTCGGTCAACCCCCTGGAGGGCCGCAAGGCGCTCGACCTGATGGAGCGGCAGGTGGGGGAGTACAACGCGCGGGCGTTCAAGCTGTACAACGTGCGCTACGACTACGGCTCGCCGTACCCGTGGCGCATGGACGACCCCAGGGTGGCCTTCCCGATCTTCGAGAAGGCGCAGGAGCTGGGCGTCAACCTGATCGGCGTGCACAAGGGCGTCCCGCTGGGCCCGCAGCCGATCGAGCACACGCAGACGTGGGACATGGACGGCGCCGCCGCGAACTTCCCCGACGTCAACTTCGTCATCTTCCACGTCGGCCTGCCGTTCCTGGACGAGACCTGCTGGCAGCTGATCCGCTACCCCAACCTGTACGCCGACCTGGCGGCGACGATCAACTTCATCGTCAGGGCGCCCCGGATGTTCGCCGAGATCATCGGCAAGCTGCTCTTCTGGTGCGGCGAAGACAAGATCATCTACGGTTCGGAGGCGCCGATCTTCCATCCGCAGTGGGCGCTCAGGGCGTTCAGGGACTTCACGATCCCGCAGGACCTGTGCGACGGGTACGGCTACCCGCAGCTCACCGACCAGGCCAAGCGCAAGATCCTGGGCGAGAACCTGCTACGCCTGCATGGGCTTGCTCCGGTGAACCGCCTGTAGCAGCCCGACGGCCACCAGCCCGGCGACCGTGGCGGAGCCGCCGTACGAGACGAACGGCAGCGGCACCCCCACGACCGGCATGAGCCCCACGGTCATCCCCACGTTCAGGAACGTCTGGAACCCCAGCCACGACACCAGCCCGCCCGCCAGCACCGTCCCGTACAGCGAGCCGGCCTGCCGGGCGATCGACAGCCCGCGCCACAGCAGCGCGAACACGGCCAGCACGATGAGCGCGGCCCCGGCGAAGCCGAGCTCCTCGCCCGCGACCGTGAAGATGAAGTCGGTGTGCTGCTCGGGCACGAAGTGGCCGGCGGTCTGCTCGCCGTTGAAAAGGCCCTTGCCCGACAGGCCGCCGGAGCCGATAGCGATGCGGGCCTGGGCGGCGTTGTAGCCGACGCCGCCCGGATCGGCTCCCGGCCGTACCAGCACGAGTAGCCGTTCGAGCTGGTACGGCCGGACCAGCCCGAGCTGCCACGCCGCCGCGCCCGCCCCCGCCGCGCCCCCGGCGAGCACCAGCAGCCACCGCCTGGGCGCCCCCGAAACCAGCAGCGCCCCCGCCACCATGGCCGCGAACACCAGCATCGTGCCCAGGTCCGGCTGCAACGCGATGAGCCCGATCGGCACCGCGGCCAGCACCAGCGCCAGCAGCACCCCGCCGAACCCGGGCCGGCGCCGCCCGTCGCGCAGCTCGCCCAGCGGCACCGCGAGCGCCAGGGCCAGCGCCACCTTGGCCAGCTCCGACGGCTGGAACTGCACCCCGGGGGCGAGCACGATCCACGAGTGCGCCCCGTTCACCCGCACGCCCAGCGGGCTCAGCACCCCGGCCAGCGACAGCACGGCCAGCGCGTACGCCACCGGCACGTACGCCCGCAGCACCCGCAGGTCCACCCGCGACACCAGCCACATCAGCACCAGCCCCACGCCGGCGGAGACGGCCTGCCGCACCAGCAGGGCATGGTCGCCCGACATCCGCGTGGCCGACCACACCAGCAGCAGCCCCACGGCGGACAGGGCCGGCGCCAGCAGCGTCAGCAGCCGGTCGGGCGGGCCCAGCGACGGCGCCCACACGAGGCGCCTCCTCCCGGCAACCGCGATCATCGCCGCTCCCTGAGCCCGAGGATGCCCTCCCAGATGGCGCGGGCCGCCGGAGCCGCGCCCTCGGCGCCCCTGCCGCCCTCCGACAGCACGACGACCACGGTGTAGGCGGGATCGGGCGCGAAGGAGGCGAACCAGGAGGTGTCCCGCCGCCCGAACGACTCCGCCGTCCCCGTCTTCCCTGCTACCGCGATCTTCCCGAACGGGAACCCGTCGAAGGCGCCTTGCGCCGTCCCGGTCCTGGGCACCTGGGCGAGGGCCTGCCTGATGAAGCGCAGCGTCCCGGCCGAGGCGGGCAGCCGCCCCGACACGGGCGGCGTGATCGTCCGCACCGTCGTGCCGTCCGGGCGCACCACCTTCAGGCCGGCGCGCGGGCTGTGCAGGGTGCCGCCGTTGGCGACGGCCGCGTACGCCCGCGCCAGCTGCAGCGGCGTCACCAGCACGCCGCCCTGCCCGATGGAGAGGTTCGCCGCGTCGCCGCCCCGCCACACGCCGCCGCCCTGGCAGTTCTCCCGCGCGATGGCCGTCAGGTACGCCGCCCGCGCCCGGTCGGCCAGCTCCGGATAACCCTCGCCGGCCCGCCGGCAGCTCTCGGCGCGGGTGGCCCGCCACTGGGCCCGCTTCGAGGCCGCGTCGGGCACCGCCCCGGCCGCCTCTCCCGGCAGGTCCACGCCGGTCGGCCGGCCGAACCCGAACCCGCGGGCGGTGCGCTGCAGGGCGTCGGAGCCGCGCTGCCAGAGCTGGTCGGCCAGCCGGTAGAAGATCGTGTCGCACGACTGCACCAGCGCCCCGTGCATGGTCATCACGCCCAGGTCGGCACCGGCGAAGTTGCGGAACACCCGGTTGCCGACGGTGTAGCCGGGCGGGCAGTCGTAGGTGGCGCCGAGCCCGTACCCGGCCGAGGCCGCTGCCGCCGCCGAGGTGACCTTCCACGTCGAGCCGGGCGCCCACTCGCCCTGCACGGCCTGCGACAGCAGCGGCAGCGCCGCGTACTCGCGGGCCGTCACGCCGTCCGTCCAGACCGACGGGTCGTAGGCGGGCCGTCCGGCCAGCGCCACCACCCGGCCCGTCCCCGACTCCAGCACCACGGCCGCGCCCGCCGAGCCGCCGCTGCCGGCCGGCGCCCGGCCGAGCGCCCGCTCGGCGATGGTCTGGACGCGGGAGTCGATGCTGGTCACGAGCGTGTTGCCGGGCACGGGCGGGTCCTGGCGGAGCGTTCTGGTGACCCGGCCCGTGTGGTCCACGGCCACGTCCTTGCGCCCGGGCCGCCCGGCCAGCTCGCGGTCGTAGGCGGCTTCGAGGCCGTCGCGGCCCCGGGCGCCCTGGACGTACCCGAGGGTGTGCGCCGCCGCCGCGCCGTACGGGTACACGCGGACCGGGCGCAGCTCCGTGCGGACGCCGGGGAAGTCCTGCTGCCGCTCGCTGATCTGCAGCGCCACCGGCACGCTCACGTCCCGCGCGACGGGGATCGGCTCGTACGGCGAGCCCTGCCAGCACGGCTGCGCCACCCCCGCCCCGCACAGCCGCACCTTCTCGGCGATCTGCCGGTACGGCTGCCCCAACGCCTCGCCCAGCCGGGTCAGCACCGCCCGGCCGCCGTCCGGCTGGTGGGCCAGCGCCACGGCGTCCACGGTCACGACGGGACGGGTGTTGTTGGTCACCAGGGGACGCCCGGCCACGTCGAGGATCTGCCCCCGGGTGGGCGGCAGCGCCACGCTCCTGATCCGCACGTCGGCGGCGGCCCGCACGTACGCGTCGCCGTTGACCACCTGCAGGAACCACAGCCGTCCGAGCAGCGTGACCAGCATGGCCACGGCGACCAGCCGCAGCACGAGCAGCCTGGCCCTAGACACGGCGCGCTCCCGCCCGGCGCACCCCTGCCCGGTGCACCCCCGCCCGGCGCGCTCCCGCCCGGTACACCCCCGCCTGGGACGGCTCCGCTCGGAACGGGCCCGCTCGGAAGAGGTACGCCTGGGACGGCGCCGTCTGGGACGGTCCCTTCCACGCCGAGCGCCGCCGGGCGAGCATGCCGCCGGCAACCCCGAGCGCCACCGTCCACGCCAGCGTTAGCGCCGCCCCCGACCACCACGGCGCGCCTTCGAAGCCCGGAGGCGGCCCGCCCAGCGCCGACCGCAACGGCGCGTCCCCGAGCGCTACCGTCGCGATGACCTGCAGCACCGGTCCCAGCACCGCGCCCACGGCAGCCGCCACCACCGGCTTGCCACCCACCGGGCCGGCCGCACGGGGCCATCCCGCCGGTCCTGCCTCGCGCGACCGCGCGGAGCGCCCGGCCCATCGCCCCACCAGCAGCCCCGTCACCGACAGGACCAGCGCGGTGCGCCCCACGGTGCCGTCGGCGGGCGGCGTCACGTCGGCGGCCAGCCCGGTCACCAGCCCCGCCACGCAGCCCCAGACAGGCCCCCTGGCCAGCGCTAGCCACACCACCGCCAGCGCCACCAGATCGGGCCCGCCCCACGGCGACCGGTTGACCACCAGCACCTGCACCAGCGGCGCCCCAAGCGCCATCAGCACGAGCCCCACCACGCTCACCGCCCCGGCTCCACGGTGCTCACCGCTCCGACTCCACGGCGCTCACCGCTCCGGCTCCGGCTCCACAGCGCTCCCGCTCCCGCTTCACGGCGCTCACCGCTCCGGCTGCGGCACGATCACCGCGACCAGCCCGAGCGCCGACAGCCGTGCGGCGGGCCGCACCAGCGCCGTACGGGTGGCCGCCCCCGGCGCGCCCTCCAGCGCGGCGACCGTCCCGATGGGCACCCCGGCGACGTACGGCCGCCCGCCCGCCGACCCGAGCGTCACCACCCGGTCGCCCACCGCCAGCGGCGCGTCCGGGTCGAACAGGCTCAGCCGCAGCCCCTCACCCGGCACCCCCGTCACCACGCCCAGCTCGCCCGAGCCCGCCATGCGCGCCCCGATGGACGAGCCCGCGTCGGTGATCAGCGACACGGACGCCGTCGAGGGCCCCGCCCAGGTGACCTTGCCGACCAGGCCGTCGGCGTTCAGCACGGTCACGTCGCGCGCGACGCCCGAGGAGGACCCGGCGTCGATGGCGACGCTCTGGCCCCGGCCGAACCCGACCACGTGCGCCGCCACCCCCTGGTGCCCGGCAGGCACGTCCAGCCGTGCCACGGACCGCGTGCCGGACGACAGCAGCCGGGCACGCAGGGCCGCGTTCTCCCGCTCCAGCTCCCGCAGCCGCTCCTCGCCGCCGAACGCCCTGGCCACCGCGGCCACCGCGCCCTGCACCGCGCCCTGGACCGCGCCGTACACGCTCGCGCCCGCCTCCCGCAGGGGGGCCAGCGGCGTCAGCGTACGGTCGATCACGACGAGGAGGGCGGAGGCGGACAGCACGAGCAGGACGAGCGCCCGCCTCACCGCCGGGACCCATCGGGCAGCAGCACGTCGCGCATGGCCTGGAAGCGCTCCACGCAGCGGCCCGCGCCCAGCGCCACCGAGTACAGGGGCTTGTCCACCAGCCGGATGGGCATGCCGGTGGCCTCGCCCATCCGCTCGGGCAGGCCCCGTAACAGGGCGCCGCCGCCGGTGAGCACGATGCCGTTGTCCAGCAGGTCGCCCGCCAGCTCGGCCGGGCACTGGTCGAGCGTCGTCTGCACCGCGTCGATGATGGCCTGCACCTGGTCCTCGATGGCCTCGCTGATCTGCTCGGCGGTGATCGTGGCGGTCTTGGGCAGGCCGCTGACGAGGTCGCGCCCGCGTACCGGGGCGAAGGTCCTCGGCTCGATGGTGCGCGGCGCGGCGGCCGGAGCCGCGCTCCCGGGCTTCGGCCTCGACCGGAACGGGTTCCAGCCGCGCGGGGCGGGCGGCCCGGAGGGCTCGTCGTCCGCCGGGCCGAGCGGCCCGTCCTGCGCGGGCACGGTGAGGCCGGCGCGGTGCCGTCCCACGGGGTCGGCGTCGGGCACGGCGGCCCTGACCACGCCGAGGTCGATCTTCAGGCGTTCGGCGGTGCGCTCGCCGAGCAGCAGCGCGTGCTCCTTCTTGATGTGGGTGATGATGGCCTCGTCCAGCTCGTCGCCGCCGACCCGGACCGACTTGGCCACCACGACGCCGCTCAACGAGACGATGGCCACCTCCGTGGTGCCGCCGCCGATGTCGACGACCATGTTGCCGGTGGCCTCGCCCACCTTCAGCCCCGCGCCGATCGCGGCGGCCATGGGCTCCTCGATGATGTGCACCCGCCGCGCGCCCGCCTCGTACGCGGCCTCCTTGACCGCCCGCTGCTCGATCGAGGTGGTGCCGCTCGGGACCGCCACGACGATGCGCGGCCTGGCCAGGAACCGGCTCGGGTGCGCCTTCTGGATGAACAGCCGCAACATGCGCTCCGCCGCGTCCAGGTCCGCGATCACGCCGTCCTTCAGCGGCCTGATCGTGGCGATGTGCGGGGGAGTGCGGCCCAGCATGCGCTTGGCCGCCTTGCCGACGGCCACGACGGTGTTCTTGTGCACGTTGATCGCGATGACGGAGGGCTCGTTCAGCACGATGCCCTTCCTGCGAACGTAGACGAGGGTGTTCGCCGTACCGAGATCGACGGCTATGTCATGACCGAGAAGAGCCCATGCGAATGCCATCGCCGCACAGCCTTTCCGACCGGGAAGGGCAGGGGGACACTGCCCGCACTGGCGTTGCCCGCAAGGCGGCTGGCCGCAAACGCGATATGTCTGTAGCCGTGGTCGTTTGTGCAGGTCAGCCCGGGTCGTACGAGCAGCGCAGCCCGGTCCGCACTGTCGCCCGCAGCTCCTCGCCGATGACGGGATCGGCTATCGCGACACGATCCACGGCCCGCCTGATGGCCTTGCCGACCGCCGTGCGGGCCCGCTCCTCGCCGCAGCCGAACGCGCGCGGCCGGCCGGCCAGCCCCGTCGCCGAGGCCAGCTCCGCCACCAGCCAGTCACGCTCGGCCCGCCGCTCCTGCGCCTGCCGGGGCTGGTGGTTCGCCTCCAGCTCCGCGATCTCGGCGTCGAGCTGCGCCAGCCGGTTCCGGTACGCCCGGCCCGCCGGCCCGTCCAGCACCCGCTGCGCCGACGCCTGCGCAGGAACGGAGTCCGGCGATCCGGCTGCCAGCTCCGCGGCCGGGATCTCCCTGCCGGGGTTGGCCAGCAACGCCGCCAGGTGCAGCATGCCCACGCAGTGGTCCACGAGCGCGGTCCGCGCGCCCAGCTCCACCCGCCACCGCGGGCCCGCCTGGCGGCAGGTGACGCGCTCGGCCACGTGACGGGGCACGTGCATGCCGAGCGTCCCGGCCTCCTGGGCGGCGAGCGCGAGCTGCCTGCGCGCCCTCTCGTCCCTGGGGCCGTCGCGCAGCGCCAGCGCCTGGCCCAGCCGCGAGCGTGACAGCGTGACCGCGGGCCAGTGCCCCAGCGCCAGGTTCTCGTGGACGGCCCTGCGCAGGTGCGCGACCGCCAGGTCGAGCTCGCCCGTGGTGATCGCGGCCACGCCCAGGCTGTGCCGGGCCGAGCCGAAGCAGACGATGCCCGGGCTGGTCATGACGGGCAGGGCCGCGTACGGGACCAGCAGCGCCGCCGCCCTGCCGGCGAGATCGGCGTCGTCCAGCAGGTCGGCCGCCTCCACGATCGCGTACATCGACATCAGCCAGGTGCTCGTGCGCGGCCGGTCGGCCAGGACGCCGCGGCGCAGCCTGGCCAGCATGCCCTCGGCCAGCCGCCGGTCACCGGCCACCGCGGCGGCCACCGCCAGGCCCGCGTACGGGGAGTCGTCCAGGGCGGGGAGCATGGGCGAGTTCAGCAGGTCGGTCAGCAGGGGGACGAGCTCGCCGATCCGGCCCTGGTACCAGCGGATGGCGGCGAGCTGGCGGACGTACCAGCCTGGCGCGTCGTGGTCGCCGGCCGCCAGGCCCCGCTCGTAGCAGGCGGCGGCGCGCTCCTCGGCGTGCTCGAACCGGCCGCCGCGGGTGCTCAGCATCACCTCGATCGCGCCGGCCACGTACTCGATCGCCTGCTGCCCCTCGCCGTCCAGCGCGCTCCGCAGCTCGCCCAGGGCCCGCTCGGCGTGCGGGTCGGCCTCCAGGAGCAGGTCCGCGGCGCGCCACAGCAGGCCGATGAGCAGGTCCGAGCGGCGGCCCGTACGGGAGGCCACCCCGATCAGCTCCCTGGCCAGCTCCATCCGCCGGGCCCCGTCGTCCGGGCCGGGGACGCAGTGATGCGCCAGGCTCAGCGCCTCGGCCAGCGCCACCGGGTCACCCGCGGCCCTGGCCTCGGACACCAGCGCCATGATCGCGTCCTGGCGGCCCGTGCGGTAGTCGTCCTCGGCCGCCAGCCTGATCCGCAACCGCAGGGCCAGCGGCGAGCCCGCGTCGAGCTGCGACAGCGCGTCCCGCTGGCGCACGCGTACCGTCGCCGCCGCCGCGGCCGTGCGGTGCTCGTGCACCCACATCCCGCCCAGGCCGAGCGCCGCCCTGGCGAGCGCGTCCGCCTCGCCTCGCTGCGCTGCCTGCGCGTAGGCGCTGTCGAACCTTTCGCGTGCCCGTCGCATGTCCCCCTTGACGAGCAGCGCGTGCTCCCCGTCGAGAAGAGTCCACTCCAGCGTTTCGATCACTGGCCTTACCCCCCGTGGCAAGCCGGAATACCTGGCGCACCCATGGGTGGCGGGCCTCCCACCGCTCCGCTTCCCCGGCCGATGAACTCTCGGGTGAACAAGCATGGAGACGGCTCCCGACCGTCGTCCGGTTCAATTCCACCTCAAACCGGAAACTTTCGGAACCGAATTAGCGGGGAGATGTCCGGTATTTCAGCACACAGTGCGCCAGGTCTGCTCCTCCACCAGCTCGGTACTGCGCCAGCCGTCGGGGGTACGGCGCATGCGGTGATGGTAGTAGCCGCCGCCGTGCAGGAAGCCCTCGGTCCGGGCGGCCACCATCTCCCGCGTGGGGGCCAGGGTGTCGGTGAAGGGCGCGCTCACGCGGGCCTCGCCGTCGTGGAAGTCGATCCGGGCGGCGCCGATCAGGTGCAGCCTGGCCGGCCAGTGCACCAGCACCTCGGCCAGCCACGCCTTGACCTCGTCCCGGGTGCCCGTGATGCCGCCGGAGGAGCTGTAGTCGATCACCGCGTCCTGGCGGAACACCTCGTCGAGCAGGTCCCACTGCCCCGAGTCGATGGCGTACGTGTACCGCGCCAGCAGGCCGGTGATCTCCAGTCGGTCGGCGATCTCCTGAGTGTCCATGCGCTGATCGTCGCGCCAAGAACGCCGGATGACCAGGCCGCTCGCCCGCCCCGGTACGTCGGTGCCCCTGGTCGGCCACGGGTACCGCCGCCGGCACACCCGGGTGGAAACACGAAGGCCCTGGCTGATCAGCCAGGGCCGTGAAGTGTGGTGGACGATACTGGGATTGAACCAGTGACCTCTTCCGTGTCAGGGAAGCGCTCTCCCGCTGAGCTAATCGTCCTCGCGAGGTGGCGACGGGATTTGAACCCGTGTGGACGGCTTTGCAGGCCGCTGCCTCGCCTCTCGGCCACGCCACCGAGCCGGAAGCTCCGAGCGGAAGACGGGATTCGAACCCGCGACCCTCACCTTGGCAAGGTGATGCTCTACCACTGAGCCACTTCCGCATCCGCCCCGTGAGTCTTCACTCCGGGGCGACGAGAGAACTCTAGCGAATCCTGGCCCAGTCCCCAAACTGGAATACGCCCGCCCAGGTCACGTGTGCCCGCCGTTGACGGTGACGCGCTGGCCGGTGACGAACGCGCCGCCCTCCGAGGCGAGGTACGACACCGCGGCCGCCACGTCCTCCGGCATGCCCATCCGCCCCAGCGGCACCTCCTCCCGGTACGCGCTCTCGTCCAGCCCCTCGTGCCGCTCCACCGGGATCCAGCCGGGCGCGACCACGTTCACCGTGATGCCGTACGGGCCCAGCTCCCTGGCCCACACCTCGGTGAGGGCGTGCTGGGCGGCCTTGGCGGCGGTGTAGGCGGAGGTGGCGGGCAGCTTGCGGTCCACGATGTCGGAGCCGATCTGGATGACGCGGCCGCCGCCCCGTTCCCGCATGCCCGGCAGCACCGCCTGCACGAGCAGCGTCGGGCTCTTGACGAAGAACGTGAGCTGGTCGAGGTGCGCCTGCCAGGTGAGGTCCTCGACACCGGCGGTCGGCTGCGGGCCT
This sequence comes from Nonomuraea sp. GTA35, assembly GCF_041950525.1. Lineage (NCBI taxonomy): Bacteria > Bacillati > Actinomycetota > Actinomycetes > Streptosporangiales > Streptosporangiaceae > Nonomuraea > Nonomuraea sp. GTA35. The sequence goes on from NZ_JBGNUV010000017.1 coordinate 202,383, forward strand.
GTCGCGTTGGCCACCATCACCCCCACCGGGCCGAGCCGGTCGGCGACGGCGGCGACCAGGCCCTCGACGGCGGCCTCGTCCGTGATGTCGGCGGCGAACGCCTCGGCGACGCCGCCCGCCGTACGGATGGAATCGGCCACCTGTTCGGCGCCGGCCCGGTCGGAGCGGTAGTTGACGGCCACGGCCAGGCCGTCGGCGGCCAGCCTGCGGGCGATGGCGGCCCCGAGACCACGCGAGGCGCCGGTGACGAGCGCGACAGTTGTCATGGGGCCAGACTCTAACCCGGGGACGGTCAGCTGCTGAGCTGCAGGCCCGCCGGATGCGGCCCCTCCGTCTCCAGGCGGTACTCGCGGCCGGAGATCGCCCGGTTGTCGTCGATGACGCGCTCCGACGCCGGCTTCTCGCCGCCCATCACGGCCTCCTGCATCCGGGTGAAGCGCTCGTGCGCCTCCCGGACGTACCCGGTGCCCAGCGTGGTGCAGTCGATCTGGGTGGCGAGCAGGTCGCGGATGTACCCCTTGTTCGGCTCGAACGTCACCGGCGGCGGCAGCGCGGGGGCGAGCACCTGGTCGGGATCGCGCCCGTCGAACCGCTTGAACAACTCCGCGGCCAGCCGCAGGTGCTCCAGCTCCATGTTGAGGTGCAGCTCCCAGATGTTCTTCACCTTCGGGTCGGACTCGGTCTCCATGAACGAGTAGTAGAGGTAGCACTCGTTGTACTCGTGGTTGAGCAACTGCTCCCACAGGCTCTCGCCGGGGTCCACCAGCGACTCGTAGTGGGTGACGTGCTCCTCCTCCACCATCCCGATCTCCTGGTAGAGCTGCCGGGCTATCGGCTCCATGTACATCGGCCCGACGTTCATGTAGAAGTTCATCGTCTGCTGCTCGGCCGACATGATCGTCAGTGCGTGCAGCCGGGACAGCGGCTCGGTGACGCTGCGGACGTAGGGCCGGCGCACGTTGTCGAACGGGTCGCGGTGGTGCAGGTACGTGGGGCGGCCCGGCATGACCTCGGTCAGGTTGTCGACGATCTTCTCGGCCTTGCGGTGCTCGATCATCTCGTACAGGTTGGCGTACCGGTAGAGGTGGTCGAAGTCCTCCAGCACGCCGAACTGGTAGGCCTGCCGCAGGTACGGATCGGGCTCCATGCGCGCCACCCAGGCGGTCAGGTCCACCGCCACCTGCTCGTAGGCGATCGTCGTCTCCAGCACCGACGACGCTCCCGGCAGCAGCCAGTTGACCGTCTTCTGCTGCTGCGCCTCGATGTAGCGCACCCTGGCGAGCTGCTGCTTGATCTCCAGGTCGGGGCAGTGGCGGGCGAGTTGGTGGCTGAACAGGATGGCCTCCACCTCGATCCCGTTCATGGTGATGATCCGGCACCGCGTGTACGGGTCGGCGTGGTCCGGGTCGATCGGCGTGACGTTCAGCTCCCGCCAGTCGCGCAGCTGCTCGTCCAGCGGGATGCCCCGCTGCTGGAGTGGGTCGAAGGCCATGTCGCTGCGCGTACCCGCGGCCCATCCCGACAACCTCCGCGTTCCGTCCGCGTTCGGTAAGGCGGCGCGTGCCGGGAGCGGGCCCGGGTACGGGCGCTGACGTGGCTGAACAAGATGTCATCGAGCTCCTGATGGCCCAGCACGGCCAGATCAGGGACCTGTTCGACGAGGTGGAGCAGGCGCCTCCGGACAAGGTGGGGGACGCCTTCGACCGGCTGACGCGCATGTTGTCCGTGCACGAGACGGCCGAGGAGGAGATCGTCCACCCGTACGCGCGCAGGAAGCTCGACAACGGCCACGGCGTGGTCGCCGACCGGCTGACCGAGGAGAACCGGGCCAAGCGCCTCCTGCTCGACCTGCACAGGAGCGGCGTGGACCACCCGCAGTTCTGGGACGGCCTGGCCGCGCTGCGTACCGCCGTGCTCGCGCACGCCCGCAGCGAGGAGCGCTACGAGTTCGCCAGGCTGCGCGCGAACACCTCCGCCGTGGAGCGGCGGGCGATGGCGGCGGCGGTGCGCGCGGCCGAGACGCTCGCGCCGACACGCCCGCATCCCGGCACGGAGTCCGCGACCAGGAACCTGATCATGGGCCCGCCGCTCGTGGTCATGGACCGGGCTCGCGAGCTGATCAGGAAGGCGCTGGGCAAGCGCTGACCCTTCGTTCCACGTCGAAGGGTTCCCGTACTAGCGTCGCAGTCATGGAGCACATCGCCAGGGACGCCGACATCGCCCCCGTCGCCGCGCTGATCGCCGACCCCACCAGGGCCGCCATCCTGACCGCGCTGCTCGGCGGCCGGGCGCTGGCCGCCGGGGAGCTGGCCCGGATGGCCGGGGTGAGCGCGGCCACCGCGAGCGCCCACCTGGCCAAGCTGCTCGACGGCCGGCTCGTGGACGTCGTGCGCCAGGGCCGCCACCGCTACTACCGCCTGGCCGGGCACGAGATCGCCGAGGTGCTGGAGGTGCTGGCCCGGATCAGCGCCCGCCCGCCGGTGCGCTCGCTGCGCCAGTCGCGGCAGGCCAGGATGCTGGAGGAGGCCCGTACGTGCTACGACCACCTGGCCGGCCGGGCCGGGGTGGGGCTGCTCGACCGGCTCAAGGAGGACGGCTACTACGACGGGCAGGACGTGACGGAGACGGGGGAGCGGCTGCTGTCGCGGCTGGGCGTGGACGTGGCGGGAGCGCGCCGGTCGAGGAGGCGCTTCGCGCCCGAGTGCCTCGACTGGACCGAGCGCCGGGCGCACCTCGGCGGGGCACTCGGCGCGGCGATCACGGAGGTGCTGTTCGAACGCGGGTGGTACCGGCGGGGCAGCGTGCCCAGGGCGGTGGTCCTCACCGACGAGGGCAGGGAGGGGCTGGCGGACCTGTTCTCCGGTAAGGGGCTAACATCGGTTACGCCGGTTACCTGAACGAGAGAGACGCACCATGCGCGACAACGGAGTCGTGAACGTCGGTCCGGAGCCGCCGACCTTCGACGACGTCATCAGGGTGGCCCGCCACGGAGCCCCCGTACAGCTCACCGACGATGCCATCGCCGCCATCGCGGCGGCCCGCCAGCGAGTGAACGAGCTGGCCGAGAGTCCCGTGCCCGCGTACGGCATCTCGACCGGGTTCGGCGCGCTGGCCACGCGGCACATCGACCCGGCGCTGCGCGCGCAGCTCCAGCGCTCGCTGGTGCGCTCGCACGCGGCCGGCAGCGGGCCCGAGGTGGAGACCGAGGTGGTGCGCGCGCTCATGCTGCTGCGGCTGAGCACGCTCGCCACCGGCCACACCGGCATCAGGCCGACCACGGCCAAGACCCTGGCCGCACTGATCAGCGCGGGCATCACCCCGATCGTGCACGAGTACGGCAGCCTCGGCTGCTCCGGCGACCTGGCGCCGCTGGCGCACGTGGCGCTCACGCTGATGGGCGAGGGCGTCGTACGGGACGCCTCGGGCACCGTGCTGCCGGCGGCCGAGGCGCTCAAGCAGGCGAGGATCGAGCCGGTGGAGCTGGCCGCCAAGGAGGGCCTGGCGCTGATCAACGGCACGGACGGCATGCTCGGCATGCTGATCCTGGCCATCGACGACCTCACCAGGCTGGTCAGGACCGCCGACGTGAGCGCCGCCATGAGCGTGGAGGCGCTGCTGGGCACCGACCGCGTGTTCGCCCCCGAGCTGCAGGCGCTGCGGCCGCACCCCGGCCAGGCGCTGTCCGCCGCCAACATGACGAAGGTGCTGCGCGACTCGGGCATCATGGCCAGTCACCGCGACCCGGCGGCCTGCACCCGCGTCCAGGACGCCTACTCCCTGCGCTGCGCGCCCCAGGTCGCCGGGGCGGCCCGCGACACGATCGCGCACGCCGCCACCGTGGCCGGGCGGGAGCTGGCCAGCGCCATCGACAACCCGGCCGTGCTGGCCGACGGCCGCGTCGAGTCGAACGGCAACTTCCACGGCGCGCCCCTGGCGTACGTGCTGGACTTCCTCGCCGTCGTGGCCGCCGACCTGGCCTCGATGTCGGAGCGCCGCACCGACCGTTTCCTGGACGTGGCCCGCAACCACGGCCTGCCCGCGTTCCTGGCCGACGACCCCGGCGTGGACTCCGGCCACATGATCGCCCAGTACACCCAGGCGGCCGTGGTCTCCGAGCTGAAGCGCCTGGCCGTGCCCGCCAGCGTGGACTCCATCCCCAGCTCCGCCATGCAGGAGGACCACGTCTCCATGGGCTGGTCGGCGGCCCGCAAGCTGCGCAGGTCCGTGGACGGGCTCACCAGGGTGCTGGCCATCGAGGTGCTCACCGCCGCCCGCGCGCTCGACCTGCGCGCCCCGCTGGAGCCCGCGCCCGCGACGGCGGCCGTGCTCCAGGCGCTGCGCGAGACCGTGCCCGCGCCGGGCCCCGACCGGTTCCTGGCCCCGGAGATCGACTCGGCCGTGCGCCTGGTGGCCGAGGGAGGGGTGGTCGCCGCGGCGGAGTCGGTCACCGGCCCCCTGGACTGACGTGGACTGACGCCGGCTAACGCGGCAGGGCCACGATCAGGTCCACCTCCAGCAGCAGCCCCGGCATGAACAGCTTCGACACCTCGACCGTCGTGCTGGCCGGGGGCGTGCCGGTGATGTACTTCCTGCGCACCCGCCCGTACGCGACCCGGTCCTCCATGTCGGTCAGGTACGTCCTGAGGAACGCGATGTCGGCGAAACTCGCGCCCTGATCGGTGAGGATGCGGGAGATGACCTGGAAGACGTGCTCGGCCTGGGCCTCCATGGAGCCCTCGCCGACGAGGTTCCCGTGCTCGTCGAAGGCGGCCTGCCCGGAGATGTAGAGCATGTCGCCCACGCGCGTGGCGTGCGAGTACATGCCGTTCGTGGCAGGGATCGTCGAGAGGTTGAGCGACACGGCCCGGTGCCCGGGGCCGCCCATGGGTTGCCCGGCGGCGGTGGCCGGGCCGATCGGGCCGGTGGGGCCGGTGGGGCCGGTCAGGCTGTCCGGGCCGCCGCCGACGTGCTCGGCGATCGTGGTCAGATCGTGCTCGCCGAGCCCGGCCGCGCGCGCCTCCTGCAACCTGGCCCGCGCGGCCGTGGCCATCGTCGCGCCCTCCCACGCCCCCAGCTCCAGGTCCTTCGTGGCGTGGGCCAGCGAGTAGCGGGTCTGCGCCGCCGGCACGCGCAACCGCTCGGCCAGTACGCCCAGCGGGGTGCCCGACAGCACGTCGATCAGCGCGCCGCGGTCCACGCCGTGCGCCTCGCCGTACGCGAACGTCTCGGCGAGCAGCACCTGGGCCGGCACGAGCGCGCTCATCACGGCGATCTTCATGGCCGCGCCGGACCCCAGCGGCCCGCACTCGCGCACCGGCCCGAACACCGACAACACCTCGCGGCACCCCTGCACGTCGCCACCGGCCAGCACGGTCAGCGTGCCCTCGGCGGCGGGGCCCACGCTGCCCAGCACCGGCGCGTCCACCAGCCCCACCTCAGGCGGGAGCAGCGCGCGCAGCTCGCGCACCGCCTCGGGGCCGATCGTGGACATCTCCACCACCGTCGCCCCCGGCCGCAGCTCCGGCAGCGCCGCCGCCAGCACCTCGCGCACCGCCGCCGGATCGCTCAGCATCGTGATGACCAGGTCGGCGCCGTCCACCGCCGTGGCCACGGGCACCCCGTCGGAGCGCCGCCACGTCGTCACCTTGTGCCCGGCCGACACGAGCCGCCGGGCCATCGGGGCGCCCATGCGCCCCTGTCCGAGAAATGCAATCACGTGCGTCAGTGAACACCGGTGCGAGGCATTCCACCACCGACTAGATTGCATGGCAGCCATGCACGACACGAATGCCTTCGACACCGGCTCGCTGCGGCTCTTCGACGAGGTCGCCAGGAGCGGCTCGTTCACGGCCGCCGCCGAACTGCTCGGATACACCCAGTCGGCGGTCTCCCGCCGCGTCGCCGCGCTCGAACGCGCCGCGGGCGGCCCGCTGTTCGAACGGCTGGCCCGCGGCGTACGCCTGACACCCGCGGGCGCGGCCCTGCACCGGCACGCCGTCGCCGTGCTCGACCGGCTCGAACGCGCGGGCGAGGACCTGGCCGCCATCCACCGGGGGCACGGGGGCATCCTCCGGGTGGGTTCGTTCGCCACCGCCAACATCGATCTGCTGCCGGGCACGCTCAAGCGCTTCCTGGAGCGGCGTCCCGGCGTCGAGCTGCGGCTGACCGAAGGGCTCAGCGCCCGGCTGATGGACCTGCTGCACGCCGGGGCGCTGGACGTGGCCGTGATCAGCGACTACCCGGCAGGGCTGCCCGGCGAGGGGGCGCGCACGGTGCCGCTGAGGGAGGATCGGCTGCTGGTGGCGCTGCCCGCCGGCCACCGGCTGGCCGGCGAGGCCGAGGTGGACCTGCGTGACCTGGCGGGGGAGTCCTGGATCGAGGCCGCGCCGCGCGGCCAGCCGACGCTGCTGGTGGCGGCGTGCGCGGCGGCCGGGTTCACGCCGCGCGGCGGGCCGCGGGTGGCGGAATGGTCGGGCAAGTTCGGATTCGTCGCCGCGGGGCTCGGGGTGACGCTCGTGCCGGAGCTGGCGGCGCGGGCCGTACCGGCGGATCTGGTGCTCAAACCCCTCAGAGGTACGACACCCGCACGCAAGGTCTACGCGGCCCTCCCCGAGTCGCCACTGCCCGCCGCGCTGGAGCTGGTCGAGATGCTGGGAGAATGGGAGGTGTGTACGACGGATTCGCCCACTTAGGCGGCTTTCTCGCCAGCGGGTTGCGCGATGTGACCTCAGACCTCGCCGCGCTCGACGGGGAGGGCTGGTGGGCCGTCGTGGTCGACTACGAGGGCAAGGTGACGTGCGCCCGGTTCGACCGGGTGCGCAGGTCGCCCCTGCCCGCGCCCGCCGTCCCCTGGCGCGGGCCGCACCCCGGCCAGTGGGTCAGCTCCCTCGACCAGGCCGCGTACGAGCGCGGCGTGCGGGCCATCCGCGACTACATCGAGCAGGGCGAGGTCTACCAGGCGAACCTTTGCCGTATCTTGACCGCTCCCGTGCCGCGTGACGCCGACCCGCTCGCCCTGGCGGCCAGGCTGGCGTCCGGCAACCCGGCCCCGTACGCGGCCGTCATCGACGTCCCCGGCCTGAGCGTGGTGTCGGCCTCGCCCGAGCTCTACCTGTCGCGCGACGGCGACGTCGTCGAGTCCAGGCCGATCAAGGGCACCGGCGCGACCGCGGGCGACCTCCTCGACAAGGACTACGCCGAGAACGTCATGATCGTCGACCTCGTCCGGAACGACCTCGGCAGGATCGCGGCCGTCGGATCGGTCGAGGTGCCCTCGTTGTGCGCGGTCGAGGAGCACCCCGGGCTCGTCCACCTCGTCTCCACCGTGCGTGCCAGGCTCGCGCCCGGCGCGGGCTGGCCGGAGCTGTTCGCGGCGACTTTCCCGCCCGGATCTGTCACGGGTGCTCCGAAATCGTCGGCTCTGCGCATCATCAATGAGCTCGAACCAGCACCGCGCGGCCCGTACTGTGGGGCGGTGGGCTGGGTCGACGCCGACCGAGGCAGGGCGGCGCTGGCCGTAGGCATCAGAACATTCTGGATCTCCGGCAGCGAGATCCGGTTCGGCACGGGAGCGGGCATCACCTGGGGTAGCGATCCCCGGCGCGAGTGGCTCGAGACCGAGCTCAAAGCAGCCAGGCTCATCTCACTGGCATCCACAGGAGGAAACTGAATGAACATCCCTGTCTGGGTCAACGGGGAGCTGATCGACCCCGCTCAGGCCACCGTGTCGGTGTTCGACCACGGGCTCATGGTCGGCGACGGCGTCTTCGAGACCATCAAGATCGTGAACGGCGAGTCGTTCGCGCTCACCCGGCACCTCGACCGGCTCACGCTCTCCGCCCAGCGCATGGACCTGCCCGAACCCGACGTCGAGGCCATCGCCGACGGCATCGCCAAGCTCCTGGAGGTCGCGCCCGCCTGGGCGCTCGGCCGCATCCGCGTCACCTACACCAGCGGCCCCGGCCCCCTCGGGTCCGACCGCGGCGACCAGGGCACCACCTCCGTCGTCATCGTGGACGAGCAGAAGCCGTTCCCCGCCACCGCGAACGTCGCCGTCGTGCCGTGGCCGCGCAACGAGCGCGGCGCGCTGTCGGGCGTCAAGAGCACCTCCTACGGCGACAACGCCAAGGCCCTGCTGCATGCGAAGAAGCGCGGCGGCGGCGAGGCCATCTTCGGCAACCTCGCCGGCAACCTGTGCGAGGGCACCGGCTCCAACATCTTCGTCGTCCGCGACGGCCGCCTGCTCACCCCCACCCTCAAGTCGGGCTGCCTGGCCGGGGTGACCAGGGCGCTGGTGCTCGAATGGTGCGGCGGCGAGGAGACCGACGTGCCGCTGTCGGCGCTGTACGAGGCCGAGGAGGCGTTCCTCACCTCCACCACGCGCGACGTGCAGCCGATCAAGCTGGTCGACGACACCGAGCTCCCGGTCGCCCCCGGCCCGATCACCACCAAGGTCATGCGCGTGTTCGCCGAACGCTCCGCCACCGACCTGAACCCGTGAGCGTGCCCTCCTGATCACGAGTCCTCCCCTGGCCGCGAGGCCGGGGGACGGCGGTACGCCAGTGCCGCCGATTTCAAGAATGGGCGCGATCGTCACGGTGGAGCGCGTTCTGGCCGCCCACGCCCTTTGTCAGATGCCTCTGTGGTTGATTCCGCTGCCGCCCGCGGCGGATTTCCAGCTGACGCTGGAATGGCCGTGGGCCCGCATCGGACCAACGGCCATCACCCTGGACGGCGCCGCCATCTCCAGCGCCGCCCTGCGCTCGGCCTCCTGCCGGTCCGCTCGACCGTTCCGCGACGCCCACGCCACGGCGTCCGCCGCCGCGGCGCTCGGTTCCCAGGCGCTTCGGGTGTCCGGTTGGCCACGCGGATGGTCAAGCTTGCGCGCGTTACGGCGCGGTGGCGGTGAGGCGGAGGAGCGTCTTCCTCGAAGGTCCGCAGCGCGGGGCGGCGGGTGGGGCCAACCTGGCTTTGCCGTAAGGGATGGACCCACCCGGACGCGGTCGGAAAGCGGCGAGCGGTCAGGAGGCGGGGATGGACCCGCTCGAACGCGGGTGGACAGCGGCTAGTAGGACTTCTGGGTTTGCACGTTGAAGTCGTCCATCTTGACCTGCTTGGCCGGGTCGGTCAGCGGGTCGGTGATCTCCAGGACGTCCAGCCCCTCCGTCATGTCGCTGGAGTAGATGTAGCCGTTGTAGTAGTAGGCCGACCAGGAGCCCACGACGCCGCCGCCCTCGTGCGGCCCGCGCTCGAAGTAGCCGATCTCCTTCGGGTTCGCCGAGTCGGTGAAGTCCCAGATCGACACGCCGCCCTGGTACCACGACTGCACCATGATGTCCTTGCCGTCCACCGGGATCAGGGAGCCGTTGTGGGCCACGCAGTTCTCGTTCGGCTGCTGCTCGCGCGGGATCTTGAAGTAGCCGCGCCGCTCCAGCTTGTCGCCGACCACGTCGTAGACGGCGTTCGCGCCCTTGGTGGGGGGCGTGTTGCGGTCGCAGGTGGCCTGGCCGCCGCCACCCAGCTCGTCGCTGAAGACGACCTTCGTGCCGTCGTTGTTGAACGTCGCCGAGTGCCAGATCTGGAAGTTCTCCAGGTCGGTGAGTTGCTGGAGGACCTTCGGCCGCACCGGGTCGGAGATGTCGAGCAGCACGCCGTCGCCGAAGCAGGCGGCCGCGGCGAGCTTCTTCTCCGGGTAGGCGGTGATGTCGTGGCAGCCGGAGGCGAGATCGGAGTGCTGCCGTTCGGGGAAGATGTCCGGCTTCGCCACGACCTTGGCGGACGCCGGGGACTTCGTCGGGATCTCCACGATCGAGATCAGCTCGTGCGGTGCCGGGCAGGTCTGCGAGTCCGGCTCGGGGCCGGGGGAGGAGACGTACACGTACAGCGTCTCACCGGCGGGCACCATCGTGTGCGTGTGCGAGCCGCAGTCGGTCTGGACCGCGCCCACGTACTGCGGGCTCTTCTTGTCGCTGATGTTGAAGATCCGCAGGCCCTCCCAGTTCCGCTCCTCGTCGCCGGAGTCGCACTCCGGGCCGCCGCGCGGTTCGTCGATCGACAGGATCAGCAGATCCTGGTAAACGGTCACGTCATTCTGTTGCGCCGGGCAGGACACCTGGCTGACGAGCTGGGGCTTGGTCGGGTTGCCGATGTCGTAGATCGAGAACCCACCGAAGTTCCCCACGTAGGCGTAGTCGCCCTGGAACGCAAGATCAGTACCGAGATCGCCCTCGCCGTCGAGCGGAGCCGTTCGTGGCATATTGGCGATGTGCTTGACGTTGTCGCTCATCATCACGCCGCCGGGAGGCAACGTGGTGGGAGTGCCGGCCGCGGCGCTGGTCTCCTGCGGAGCGGTCGCGGGTGCCGGCTCTCCGGTGGCGGCCGGCCCCGCGGCGCACGCGGAGGCCAGGAACAACACCGTACACAGCAACACTCCGCGCAACTTGGCAGAGATCAACGCGCATCCCCCTTGTCTAGTAGCTCACTATGGAAGCTATGTCAGCAGGTTATGGGCCGCGTACGGTCTTCATCACAGTTATGACGACATTTGCCCTTACCGCCTGCTCTCAGCCGCCCGCCGAGCCGGCGGGCTCGTCGCCCGTGGGCACGGGTGCGCCGGTCATCGTGCCGGGCAGCCCAGGCGTGCCGGCCCGCACGGCGACGCCGGGGGAGCGGGTCGGTCCGACGCCTTCACCCACGGTGGCGGCTGACGTGCGGTTCGCGGAGGGCATGATCCCGCACCACCGGCAGGCGCTGGAGATGACCTCCATGGTGGAGGCGCGCACGACCACGGCGTCGATCCGCGCGTTCGCCCGCCAGATCGCCGCGGCGCAGACGCCGGAGATCAAGGCCATGACGGCGTGGCTGGCGGAGCTGGACCGCTCGGTGCCGGACGGGCACCAGCACGAGCAGGGGGCGAGCTACGGGATGGCGACGCAGGAGGAGCTGAACGCGCTGCGCGCGGCCAGGGGCACGGCCTTCGACCGCATGTTCCTGCAGCTCATGACCAGGCACCACGAGGGGGCGGTGAAGATGGCGGGGGAGCAGCTGGCCGACGGGCGGGACCAGCGCATGCGGATGATGGCCAAGGACGTGTACTCGGGGCAGAGCATCGAGATCGCCCGGATGCGCCAGGTCCTGGAGTCGCTCCCGGCCTAGCGGCCCCTGTCTTCGGCCGTGGCGATGACAACGGGTCTCCCGGCCGTGGCGATGACGAAGGGGAGGCTCCGCCGCTGGCGGAACCTCCCCTTCGCATAGATGTGTCCGGCCCCCTGAGGATCGCCGGACTACCCCTGCGCGCGCCTGCTTCGGCTAGGACGGCCAGAGCATGTTGGTCAGCTCGGCGTCCAGATCCATGAAGTCGGTCTCCCGCCCGGCGGGCACCTTCTCGTAGGTCCGGTGGAGGAACTCGGTCAGCGGGGCCAGCGGCACTTCGAAGAGCGCCTGCCCGAACGGCGATGTGAGGCTGATGTGCAGGGTGCGTTCGCCGTCGGCGCGCGCGGGCCACACCTGCACGTCGCCGTCGCCGACACGCCTCACGATGCCCACGGTGAGCAACTCGCGGGCAAAGATCCACTCGACCGGCTCGTCGTTCCCTACGTGGAAGGCCATGCGGATGGCGTACGGATCGTCGGCTGTGTAACTCAGTCCGGCGAGCAGGGGGACGGTAGTACGGTCGGGGACCACAAGCCGAAGGCCAAGCTCGGCGGAGACGGTGGTGCTGTTCATCGTCAGCCAAACCTTTTCGTCGTAGGTCCCCTCTTCGGGGCTTTCACTGCTCTGACGGACTTCGTCCTGAGCTATGACGCGGAACGAAGAAACCTGTAGGAAAGATTCCGCCCCCAGGGCCTTCTGTAACGCACATCACAGCTGGACATTTAGGCATCTACCAGGCTAAACGGCATCAATCGGGTCGTATTTACAAGGGTTTTGCGTGCTGTGGAGCCTGCCCCGGACGCCCCGTCCATGAACGTTTCTCGCCGAAAGATCATGGCCGATGCCTTCCGGGACACGACGATGGTATGCCACCCGCCCGCCGTGCCGATGGGCAACCGCCGCGTTTCACCCGAATCCCTCTGACGCGCCACCCCGCCGGCCCCCGGGCCTCCCAAGATCGTCGCGGAGGCCGATCGGTTCGCCGCAGGCGCGGGAGTGCGGTATGGTTTTCCACGTCGGCACCACAAGGGAGCCGGCAAGGGCGGGCGATTAGCTCAGCGGGAGAGCGCTTCGTTCACACCGAAGAGGTCACTGGTTCGATCCCAGTATCGCCCACCAAGGTCAAGGGCCACTTCCCATACATGGGAGTGGCCCTTCTGATCTTCTGGGTGACTATCTGAGTGACTATCCTGCTCCAGTGTCATCACCGGAGAAGATCCGATCCATGACAATCGCACCGTCCCGGGTAACAGGCTTGATCTGGTGAGATTGCCCATTTCGGTGACGTCGGCATGCCCGATCATGCTGCCCGCCGGCATCGATGGCCACCACTCCTGGCGGGCCTTGTCGTACGCGACCACGTGCGAGGGGTGGTCTATAGTCACGCCGCGTGGGGCTAATCTTCAACGCTCTGGCCGGCGAACTCCCGCTGGTGCAACGGGTGTGGTCGGCGAGCTGTGATGCCACCACCAGTTTCAGCTCGGCGGCCAAGGCCTCATCCATGATCGCGTTCGCGCGGGGCGATGCCGGATTGACGGTGCACGTGCGCGGGCCGGAGACGAGGGGCACACCGCTGACTTGCCTGGAGGGCTGGGAGTTCTTCGGGGTGGATCTGCGGCTCGGTGCCTATCTGCCGCTGTACCCGCCCTCCGGTCTGACCGATCTCAGGGATGCGTTGTTGCCGACCCTGCCGGGCGGCCGGATCTTGTTGGACAACCAGGACTGGGAGATGCCGACCGAGCAGAACGTCGACGTCTTCGTCGGCCGGTTGGTGCGCGCAGGTCTGTTGTTCTTCGACCCTCTCGTCGACGAGATCCGGCACGGCGAACGGCCACGCGGCATGTCGGAACGGATCGCGCAGATCCGGTTCCGCCGGGCCGTCGGGATCTCGCACCGCAAGCTCGCCAGCATCGAGCAGGCACGGCACGCCGCGCAACTCCTCGCGGCGGGGAGATCGATCGCCGACGTGGTCACCGCCTGTGGCTATTACGATCAGCCGCAGCTCGCGCGGGCGATGCGGTGGGCGACCGGTCACACCCCCGGCGAGTTGAGGGCAGGCATCCCGTTTCTGGCGTTGTGATGCGGGTTCGGTTCGATACAAGACGGACCGATCAGCCGGATGGTTGACTCCCGGCGTGCGAAAAATGATCGAATACGACCATCTCTCGATAGATGGGCGAATGTCCGGCGATGCCTGGTGGGCCGGGCAGGCGAAGGTCGTCCCCAACGACAACCACTTCGCGTATCAGCTCCGGCTGCTGTCCTCGGCGGTCGGTCTCGTGCTCGGCCGGGTGACCTATGAGAGTTTCGCCCGGACTTGGCCGACCATGACCGGCGAGGTCGCAGACAAGATCAACTCCTTGCCCAAGCGCGTCGCCTCCACCACGCTGACGGGGACCACGTGGAACATCTCCCCGTTCGTGGCTGGATCCGGTGAGTCGCTGCTGTCCGGCATCCGTACTACCGCCATGGACCTGACGAAAGTAACCGAGCTCGGCAACGGCGCAGTGGTGCCGACCTGTGTGCCGAGTCGGTAGACGGCGACGGGAGGAATCGACATGACTCAAGGTGCGTACGCCTCAGTGAACGGCATCGACCTCTACTACGAGGTTCTGGGCGCCGATCATCCCGGTCCGCCGCTCGTCATGCTGCACGGCGGCGCGTACACGTTCCATCTGAGCTTCGACTCGCTGCTGCCGGCGTTGACCGCTGAGCGGAAGGTGATCGGTGTCGAGTTGCAGGGGCACGGGCACACCGCCGACAGCGACCGGCCGTTCTCCATCCGGCAGTGCGCCGAGGACGTGATCGCGCTGCTCGATCATCTCGGCGTCGAGCGGGCCGACTTGTTCGGCTACAGCCTGGGCGGGCTGGTCTCCACTGAGGTCGCCGTCTCGGCCCCGGACCGGGTCGGCCGGGTCGTGCTGGCGGCCTCGCATTTCGGGTCGACCCGACTCGAGGCGTATTACCCCGAGATCACGGCGTTGGAGCTGCATTCGCCTCGGATGCCGACCGAGGAGGAGTCCACGGCGATGAAACGCGCCTACGACGAGGTGGCGCCGAATCCCGAGAACTTCTTCCCGTTCGTGGTGAAGATCCAGCCGGCCGTCCACGATTTCGAGGGGTGGACCGACGAACAGCTGGCCCGGCTGACGATGCCGGTCTTGATCATCATCGGCGACACCGACTTCGTCCGGCTCGAGCACGCCGTCGAGATGAAGCAGCTGCTGCCGAACGCGCAACTGGCGATCCTGCCGGACACGAAGCATTTGCAGGTCATCCGGCCTGACCTGGTGCTGCCGATGGTCACCGCGTTCCTGCGCCAGTGACCGGAGCCAGGCGGATGGGCGCGGCGATGTGCTGACATTTCCGGCCCGCCGGATATTCGGGTGTGCTTCGGCGCGCCTCTCGCTAACGTGGGAGACAGCTTCACGAAGCCCCGGAAAAAGCGCGGGTCGAAGGAGCGTCGGTTATCTTTCTGCAACAAAGATCACGCCCGGCGCCCGACAAACATATCCGCGCTTTCTCCAGGACGAGTGGGCTGGTCAGGTCTGGTGCTGGCACGGGTCGAATCTCGTCGGTCATCGCCTCTCAAGCGGGAGACGCGGGTTCGAATCCCGTCACGGACTTCGGGTTCGTGTGGCTCAGTGGCCCAGAGCGCCTGAACTGCCGGTGGGTCTCCCCTGTCCGTGCCAGTTCCAGGCCTGATCGTTCGGCAGTCCTGCCAGCGGTACGGGTCGAATCCGGTCGGTTATCTCGATTGTGGTTCGAGTAGTCCGGGTTCGAGTCCCGGCAGGCGTGTGCGCGCCTGTGGTGTAAATCGGCAGCACGCTGTAGGCCGGTCGGAAATCCCATATCCGTGCTGCTGGCAAGGCTGCCGAGTGTCAGGCGGGGGAGCGGGTCGAAGTCGTATCGGTTATCGGGAACAGATTGTCGCAGGTTCGAGTCCTGCCCGCCCGGACAACATTTCCGGGTGGTAGCTCAGCTGGGTAGAGCGTCTGTCTAAAACGCCGGTGGACATCACCACATCCGCTCCCCCTGCACACATCCGCCTCCGGGCGGGTCGAACGTAAGGAGCCACCATGGCACGTGACCCCCTCGCCGCGATCTCGACCATCACCACCCCGCAGACCCGGCCGATGCCCGGCCGGAGCGACCAGGTGCAGAACGCCGCCGGCGGCTACGTGTTCGACAAGGACCTGTGGGCCAAGGTGGAGGACTTCCTCGTTCTCGGCACCACGGGCGGCACCTACTACGTCAGCGAGGACAAGCTGACCGCCGGGAACGCCCGCGTGCTGTTCCAGGCGATCGCCGAGGACGGGCCGCGCGTGGTGCGCCTGCTGACGGACATCTCGACGGCTCGCCCGCCGCGGGCGCCGAAGCAGCGCCCGGCCCTGTTCGCGCTCGCCGCCTGCTACGCGGAGGGCGACGCCGACACCCGCCAGGCCGCGAAGGCGGCGCTCGCCAAGGTGGCGCGCACGACCGACCACCTGGCCCAGTTCTTCGGCTACTACAAGAACCTGGGCGGCAAGCCGACCGCTCGGGGCATCGCGCCCACGGCGGGCCGTTCGCTGCGGACCGCGCTCGGCTCCTGGTTCCTGACCGGCAGCGCGGACGACGTGGCGTTCAAGGCGTGCAAGGCGCGCCAGCGCAAGACGCCCCAGGGCGAGGCGTTCGACCTGCGCGACGCGCTGCGCATCGCCCACCCGGTCGCCGATGACGAGCAGCGGAGGACGCTGCTCGGTTGGATCGCCGGGAACGTCACCGACGAGCAGGCGCGCGAGGTCCTGCCCGCCGTGGACCGGTTCCTCACCGCGAAGGCCGTGACCGGCCCGGCGCAGGCCGTCGAGGTGGTGACCACGGCGAAGGTGCCGTGGGAGTTCCTGCCTGATGCGGTGCTGCGCGACCCCGGCGTGTGGGAGGCGCTGATCGAGACGGTCGGCATGACGGCGCTGATCCGGAACCTGGCCCGCATGACCCGGCTGGGCACGCTCAAGCCGAGGGCGGAGGCGACGTCGCGGGCGGTACGGCGGCTGACGGACCGGGAGGCGATCCTGCGCGCCCGGATCCACCCGATGGACGCCTGGCTCGCCCTGCGCGTCTACAGGTCGGGCGTGGCGCAGCCGAACCCGCGCGCCGACCGGCAGACGTGGCATCCGGTCCCGGCCGTGCTGGACGCGCTGGAGGAGACGTACGAGCTCGCCTTCGGCACCGTCGAGCCGTCCGGCAGGAGGCTGCTGGTCGCGGTGGACTCGTCCGGGTCGATGAGCTGGGGCGGCGGTGTCCGGGTGGGAGGTTCGCCGATCGGGTCGCCGTACGAGGTCGGCAACGCCATGGCGGTCATGCTGGCCCGCATCGAACGCGGCAACGCGCACGTCATCGAGGTCGACACGCGGGTGCACGCGTCGAAGGTGACGCCGCGCACCAACCTGCGCGAGATCGCGTCGTGGAAGCCGTCCGGCGGCGGCACCGACCTGTCGCTGCCGTTCACGTGGGCGCGTGAGCAGCGGATGGAGGTGGACGGCATCGTCGTCTTCACCGACAACGAGACCTGGGCGGGCAGGTCCCACCCGACCCAGGCGCTGAACGCCTACCGGCGCACCGTCAACCCGGACGCTCGGGTGGTCGTCGCCGCGATGACGGCCGCCGGGCACTCGATCGGTGACCCGAAGGACGACGGTGTTCTCAACGTGGCCGGGTTGGACGCGTCGCTGCCGCTCGTGGTCAACGGGTTCGTGCGCTGACGTGAGTGAGGGTCGCCTGGGCTAGGGCCGGATGACGATCTCGAGGTACTCCAGCGGCATGAGCAACGTCTCGCCGCCGGTGTTCAGCTCGTGGACGAGCTCGGTCAGGTCGGCGACGAGGGATTCGCGGCCGGACGCGTCCAGGGACGCGAGGGCCATCACCGTGGGGCCGTACGCCGCGCACCAGGCGCGGACGTGCTCCTCGGGGCTGGAGAAGCGCCACCACAGCTCCCGCGTCTCCGCCTCGATGGCCGCGCCGGGGCCGAACAGCTCGCGCAGGCCGTCCGCCGTGCCCCAGCGGCTCTCCGGGCGGGTGCCGGGAGCGGGGGAGACGTACTTGGTGTTGAGGGCGAGCATGCGGCCCATGTAGCCGGACGGTGTCCAGCAGGCCAGCGCGATCCGGCCGCCCGGCCTGGTCACGCGCCGCAGCTCGGCCGCCGCCTGCGCCTGGTCTCGGGCGAACATCACCCCGAACGTCGAGGTGACCAGGTCGTAGGAGGCGTCCGGCACCGGGAGGGCCTCCGCGTCGCCCTGGCGGAAGTCGATCGCCAGGCCCTCCGCCTCGGCGCGGCGCGTGGCGTGGGCCAGCAGGTCGGGCACGAGGTCGATGGCGGTGACGCGGGCGGAGCGGCGGGCGGCGGCCAGGGCCGTGTTGCCGGTGCCGGTGGCGACGTCCAGGTGCTCCTCCCCGGCCCGCAGCCGGGCGGCCTCGCACAGCAGCTCGGCGGCCAGCAGGAACCGGGCGCCGATGGACCTGTAGTCACCGGTCGCCCACGTCCGCTGCTGTTCGTCGTCCCGCTCGCGCGTCTGCGGCTGCTCGCCGTCCCGCCCGTTCGTGCGCTGTCGTACGTGGTCCCGCTCGTCCGTCTCCTGCTCCGACATCGCGTCTCACCCCGATCGACCGGCGGCCAAGATCCAACGTCCTGCCAGTCTGCGGCATGCCGGGCGTGCCTGGCCAGATCAACTTCGCGCCGCCGCCGGGCGATCACGGTTCGCGACGGCGGCCCGCGGCGTCGCCGGAACGTCCGCCGCTGGTCGCACGGCGTTTCTTGACCTTGTCAGAGTGAGTCAGTAATGATCTCCGCCGTAGCCCACCGAAAGGCGATCACGTGCGATTCCTCGCATCGAGAGCCGCGGCCTTAGCCGCCGTCCTGACCACCGCCACCGCCACCCTCGCGGTGCCCCATCCCGCCTCCGCCGCCGCGCAGCTCATCGCGAACGGCACCTTCACCGGCTCGACCACCCCATGGGCCGCCCTCGGGCAGACCGCGATCGCGGCCGAGGACGGCCGCATGCGGGTCGAGGTCAAGAACGTCGTGGCCAACCCCTGGGACGCGATGGTCGCCGCGCCCACCACCGCCGCCCTGAACCCGGGCAAGAGTTACACCCTCTCCTTCGACGCCTACTCCACCGTCGCCTTCACCGCCAAGGCCACGGTGCAGTACACCGCCACCCCGAGCAGCAACCAGTCGCTGGCCACCGACGTGCGGCTGACCTCGTCGAGCAAGCGTTACAGCATCCCGTTCACGGCCGCGCAGGCGTCCGCCACGGCCGCCGAGGTGACGTTCCAGCTCGGCGGGTCGGGGGCGAAGCCGGTCGTCCGCTTCGACAACGTCTCGCTGCTGGAGACGCAGACGACCCGGCCTACCGGCCTGTACGTGAACCCGCAGTCGAACCCCGCCCGGTGGGCCGCCGAGAACGCGAACAACCCCGCCGCCACGCCCATCAGGGACAACATCGGCAACAAGCCGATCTTCGAGTGGTTCGGCGGCTGGTTCACCGACCTGACCAAGGCCGTGGACACCTACATCGGCTCCGCGCAGGCTCAGGACCGGCTGCCGATGCTGGTGGCGTACAACATCCCCAACCGCGACGCGTGCGCGGGGCACTCGGGCGGTGGCGCGGGCGACGCCGCCGGGTACCACGCCTGGATCACCGAGTTCGCCAAGGCGATCGGCAGCCGCCACGCCGTCGTCGTGCTGGAGCCGGACGGGGTCGCCGCCGCCGGGTGCGTGACGAGGATCGGCAAGGACCCCGAGGACCAGTACCGCATGCTGCTGGACGCCACGCAGGTGCTGCGGGCCGAGGCGCCGAACGCGTGGGTGTACCTCGACGCGGGCAACGCCACCTGGATCCCGGCCGCGCAGATGGCGCCGTTGCTGGTGAAGTCGGGCATCGCCAACACGCGCGGCTTCTCGGTGAACGTCTCCAACTACATCACCACCGCGGACAGCCAGGCGTACGCGGTCGCGGTCAACGACCTCCTGCGCACGACGGTGGGCGCGAAGACGTACGTGATCGACACCAGCCGGAACGGCAACGGCCCTCACGTGGACGACACGCCGGACGACAACTGGTGCAACCCGCCGGGGCGCAAGCTCGGCGCCTCGCCGGTCCGCCAGACGTCCGGGGCCGAGTACCTGTTCTGGGTGAAGGTGCCGGGTGACTCCGACGGGCCGTGCGGGATCGGCTCGGACGTGCCGGCGGGCTCGTTCAGCCCCGAGCTGGCCATGGCGCTCATCAACGGCGGCTCGTGACCTGACCCCGCCCCGGCCGGTGCCCGCCGTCTGACGGACGGACGGCCGGCACCGGCCGGTCCAGGTCGTGACCGAGGCCGTCGCGCCGTCGCGCCGTCATGCCGTCCCGCCGTCGCGTCGCCGCGCCGTCGAGCGGCGTGTGCGGGCCCGGTCCGGGCGGCGTCAGGACGGCGGAGCGGAATTCGCCGTGACCGGACGCATTTCCACAGGTCAATCCGTGTCGATCTCGCAACAGGAGGCTGAAGTCCCAGTGTCGAGCCGGAATCTGAAGTTATGCGCAGCGGGCCTGTCCGCCCTCGCGCTCATGGCCGCGAGCCTGATCACCGCCCCGGCGGCCGCGGCCGCGCCCGATGACCCCGCCACCTACTACGTCGACGACATCGGCGGCAACGATGCGAACGAGGGCAAGTCGGCGGCGACCGCGTGGCGGACGCTGACCAAGGCCGGCGCGGCGACCCTGGCCCCCGGTTCCAGGCTGCTGCTGCGCAGGGGCGGTACGTGGGCGGAGCAGCTGGTGATCGCCGAATCCGGCGAGCAGGACAGCCCGATCGTCGTCGACGCCTACGGCACCGGCGCCAGGCCCGTGATCAAGGGGACCGACGCGGTGTCCTGCGTGCTGCTCTCCGGCGATCACATCGAGGTCTACAACCTGCAGGTCGGCGTGGAGGGCGCGGGCCGGTGCGAGTGGTCCGGGTTCTCGATCGAGGGCGACCACAACTTCCTCAACCGGAACTACATCACCGGCGCGTCGGCGGGCGTCTTCATCGACGAGGAGGCCGACTACACCTCGATCAACAACAACGAGTTCGTCAACAACAACGTCATGAGCGTGAACACGGACGCCTCGGAGATGGGCGAGGAGTACGCCAACGACGACTCCGGCGCCTTCGCCATGCTGGTCCACGGCGACGACTCCGAGATCTCCTGGAACGACATCAGAGGCTCGATCGCCCCCAGCTTCGACTACGTCTTCGACGGCGCGGCCGTCGAGATCTTCAAGGGCTCGCGCAACTGGGTGCACCACAACATCTCGGTGGACAACGACACCTTCACCGAGCTCGGCACGCTGACCTCGGCGAACGGCGAGTCGCAGGACCCGGACGGCACCGCGGACAACGTGTTCGAGTACAACGCCGTCCACGGCGAGCGGACCAGGGGCGGGATGGTCACCCGCGGCCCCTACAAGGAGGAGGCGGGCTCGCCGATCGAGCCGAACGGCCCCGTGCTGCGCACGGTCTTCCGCAACAACTCGATCTACCTGCCGAACGAGGACGCCGAGGGCGTGGTCTGCGACGCCAGCTGCACGAACGAGCACCTGACGATGACGCAGAACGCCGTCTACGCCAAGAAGAAGAGCGTCTACGCCCCCGGCGTGACCGCGGCCGCCAACTCCTACAACGTGCTGGACGGCGACCAGTACCAGGCGGGCGACGACGGCACCGGCAACGTCTTCGAGGACCCGCGCTTCGACCCGGCCGACCCGCTGCGGCTCCTCGCCGGCAGCAAGGCGATCGGCCTGGGCAAGGTGAAGTACGGCCAGGTCGATCTGAACGGCGTCGCGATCGGCGCGGACGGCGGCATCGAGGCCGGCGCTTACGAGCATGTCTCCACGCCTTGATTCGAACTTGTGATCGATAAGGGGTGGCCCTTTGTGGCCACCCCTGCATATGATCTTGATCGTTCGTCCGCCGAGAGAACGGGAGATCCGGCCATGAGACGCAAACTGATCGCGTTAGGCATCGGCTTGGGGCTGGTGGGCGCCACCGCCATCGCCACGCCGGCCCAGGCCGACGTCATAGCCTCGGTCCCGCTGCACGGCACCGGGTCCGCCGCACAGCAGACCGCCACGTTCTGGCTCGCCGACGGGGGCGCCAACCTCAGGAACGCCACACCGTACTCCGTGCAGACCTCGGTCTCCGTGACCGCACCGGCCACCACGCCCGTCCCGGACGGCAAGCCCGGCAACACCGCGCCGCTGATCCCGCCCGACGGGCAGGACCCCACGACCTCGGGCAAGGTGTTCTTCGTCGGCGGTGACGGGCAGCCGCACTGGTGCACGGGCACCGCCCTGCAGAGCCAGTACCGCAACCTCGTCGCCACGGCCGGGCACTGCGTGCTGGACATCGAGGACGCCGCCCCCGCGCAGAGCCGGGTGGTGTTCGTGCCCGGTTACGCCGACGGCACGGCGCCCAAGGGCCTGTACGTCGCCAAGCAGGCCTTCGTCCACTATGAGTTCTCCCTCTACGACGACCTGGAGCGCGACTACGCCTTCATGACCGTCTACAACGGCGTCGTCGCCGGCTCCGCCGGCGTGCTGAGCGACACCGGGCGGCTGGGCGACAACGCCGGCGGGCAGGGGTTCGCCTGGAACCAGCCGGCAGACTCCTCGATCAGGGTCTTCGGCTACCCGGCGGGCCCGCACCCCGACGGGACGCTGCCCTACACGGGGGAGCACCTCCATCAGTCCATCGGGGCGGCGTCCTGGATGGCGGCTCCTGAGCTGTCCACCGAGTACCTCGTCGGCGTCGAGTCCCCGTTCACCGGTGAGGGCTCGCTCGGCTCCGCGTGGCTGCTGCGCTACGACGCCGACTCGAAGCTCGGCTACCTCAACGGCGTCACGATGAGCGTTTCCGACACCGACGCCGACAACCGCTACGACACCGGCGTCTCGCCGTACTTCGATTCCGAGGCGGCCACGGTCTTCAAAGCGGCTGCGGCGTCCTGGAGCGGTCGCCTCGTGTAGCAGGGCGGACTAGAAGTCGCGCGAGCGGCGCAGGGCCGGTGGGCGGCCGTCCGGGTCCACCGCCCACCGGTACAGCGGCAGCGCCATGACCTTCTGCGCGCGTGACAGGTGCGGCTCGGGATGAGGGCGCAGCCGGCCGGGCGGGCGGGGCCCCGTTCGCCCGGACTCGTGCCAGGTTTCCAGGGCCGCCGCCGAGCGGGCGAACGCGTCGAAGGCGGTCACCGGGTCGCACAGCTCGTCGGTCCGCTCCGCCGGCAGGTCCAGGTGCTCGGTCATCAGGGTCAGGCGCAGGTCCCTGGCGAAGCGCAGGGCGCCGGCCGGTGGGCGCGGGTCCTCCTGCTCGTCGAGCACCGCGCAGCTCAGCTCCGAGTCGTACGTCCACGACCGCAGGTTGACGTTGTCCGAGCCGATCGCGGCCCACACGTCGTCCACCACGCACACCTTGGCGTGCACGTACACCGGCGTCCCGTGGTGGTTCTCCACGTCGTAGATGGCCACCCGGTCGCCGCCCGCGCGGCGCAGGCGGCGCAGGGCGTCGGCGCGGCCGATGAGGCTGGCGGGGCCGGCCAGCCAGCCGTCCTGGTCGGGGTGGCGCGGCACGATGACGATCATGCGCAGGCCCGGCTCGCGCTCCAGGGCGCGGGCGAACGGCTCGATCACGTCCGTGGACCACAGGTACTGGTCCTCCAGGTAGATCAGCGACCGCGCCCGGGCGAGCACCTTGCGGTAGGCGTGGGCGATGCTGCGCTCGCCGCCGGGCGCGAACGGGTAGCCGCGGCGGCGGGCCGGGTACGTGCGCAGCAGTTGCACGCAGTGGTGGCCCGCGGGCGGCGGGGGCGGCCCCGGGCGGGGCAGGGGCGGGGCGTCGTCGAGGCGGCCCAGGTGGTCGCGCAGGCGGCGCAGCGGGTCGCGGGTCTCCGGCGCCGGGTCCTCCCAGCGTTCGCAGAACACCTGCTCCACCTCCGCCACGGCGGGCCCGCGGATGGCGGCCTGCACGTCGTGCCAGGGCGGTCGCGGCCCGTAGACGTCGGGCATCGGGGCGCGCTGCGGGTCGCCCTCGTGGGAGGCGTCGTCGCGGCGGCTGTGGCACAGGTCGATGCCGCCGACGAAGGCCACGTCCCGCTCCGGGTCGCGGTCGTGGCGCAGGATGACGAACTTCTGGTGGTGCGAGCCGCCCACCGCGGTACGCGTGTCGAGCAGCGCCTGGCCGCCGGTGTCCTCGATCTCCTGGCCCAGGTGACGGTTCTCGGCCGAGCTGAAACGCAGCAGGTCGAGGTGGGAGCGCCAGATGAGGCCGCGGACGAGCGCGCCGCGTTCGGCGGCGGCCGCCATCGCCGCGCCCACGCTGGGCCCCTCAGGGGTCAGCCGCTCGTCGGGGTCGCCCCGCCAGTCGGCGAACAGCAGCAGGTCGTCCTTGTCCAGCTGCTCCAGGCAGGCCCTCAACTCGGCGAAGTAGGCGGCGCCGTGGACGAGCGGCCGCACCTCGTTGCCGTACGACCACGCGCGCAGCTTGGTCGCCGGGTTGCCGCGCTCCTCCTCGGTGAGGAACCAGTCCTCGATTCGCATTCGATCCTGGCTACCCCGGGAGCGGCGGCTGATACCTCTGCCGGGGCGGCCGGCGCGCCGGCTCGGCGATCGGCTCGGCCGGGTGGGCGGGCAGCCGTACGGTGAACACGGCACCGCCGCCCGGGCGGCCGTCGGCGGTGAAGGTGCCGTGTGGTTGTCCACCACCTCCCGCACAAGCGCCAGCCCCAGTGCCCGATGCCGTTGAATAAGGCGGCCCTTGAACTGCTCGGCTTCGGGCCCTGCCACCACATGTCCACCGTCATCGCGGAGCCAGCGAGCGTCAGGACAGCGCCCATTCACCCTTCTGGCCGGCCATCCCGCTGTTCAGCCCGAACTGGAACTTGGCGAGCGTCGCCGGCTCCGGCACCTCGAACACGATCACACCCTTGCGCGAGTCCCCCGCGTTGACCGTCACGGTGCCGCCGAAGCCCTGCCCCTCGGTGACGTTGGAGAAGGAGGAGCGGTACTGCTGCCCCTGGCCGTCGATGAGCCAGGCGCCGTTCGTCGGGGCGTCGCTGTAGACGGCCTGACCCGCGTTGACGAGGGTCACCTCGACGGCGACGAGCTTGTTGCCCGTCTTCGGCTTCAGGAAGTCGGAGGCGGGGGTGGCCGGGTTCACGACCCGGTTCACGGTCACGCTGACCTTGAGGCCGGGGTCCATGCCCTGGACGGTGAGCGTGCCACCCACCCTGGCCGTGGCCGGCTGCTGCCCGCTCTGCCCTTGAGCCGGCCGGCTCGCGTCGGGCTGGCTCGCCGCCGGTGGGGTGGCAGCGGGCGGAGTGGCGGCAGGCGGGGTGGCCGCGGGTGGGGTGGCGGCTGGCTGGCCGACATCGGCCTGGCCGATGCCGGGCTGGTCGATACCGGGTTGGTCGATACCGGGCGGGCCGATGCTGGGCTGGCCGGCCGGGTCCACCGGCGGGAGCTGACCGGCCGGGTCCGCCGTCGGCTGACCCGCGGCGTCACCCGCGGCCGGAGGCTCGCTCGGTAGCGGTTCCTGCGTGATGACCATGTTCGGCCCGTCGGAGTCGGCGAGCACCGCCGGCCGGCCGGTGTCGGTGAGCACCATCACCACCGCGGCGCAAGCACCCAGGAGCAGCAGCGGGACGCCGACCGCCAGCAGGACGACCAGCGGCAGGTTGTCGCGCGGCGACGGCGGCGCCGCCACGGGCTCCTGGAGGCCGGGGTCGTGCGGGTGCCCGCCGTACGAGGGCTGCTGGTACGAGGGCTGCTGGTACGTGGGCTGCTGGTACGTGGGCTGCTGGTACGTGGGCTGCTGGTACGTGGGCTGCTGGTACGGAGGCTGGGGCCGCGAGCCGTACGGCGGCTGCTGGTACGGCGGCTGCGGTCCGTACGGGCCGGACGGCAGGGGCGGGTATCCCATGGCGCGACTCCTGACAGGGGACGGGACTGTTGGGACGTTCCACCCGTACCTCCGGTTGTCCTGTCCGCGCAACAGCTTGATCGACTTTTCGCTACAGTCGGCGCGTGCTCGACGGCGGATCGTCGTGCGGGCTGGCCGGGATCGCCGACTCCGTGGCGTACGGCCTCGGCTTCCCCGCCTGGATCGTCCCCGTCACGAGCTGGAGCGAGCCGGCCTGGCTGGCGTGGCTGCTCCCGATCCTGCTCGCCCAGGCCAGGGACCCGCGCTTCAGCAGGGCCACGGTGTGGCTGGGGCCCCGCTCCGCGGCCCGCCCGGGCGCCGGCCCGATGGTGGCCGCTGCCCGCGCTGGCCGTCGTGCTGCCGCTGCTCCCGGCGGCCGCCAACCTCGCCCGCGGCATGCCGTTCTGGCACGGGCCCAGGGGCGCGATCGAGCTCTTCGTGCGTGAGGACGCCGGCGGCTACGCGGCCATGGCGTGGCTCGCCCTCGACCTGCTCATCGGGATCGGCGCTCCCGCGCTCCTGGACCTGGCCGCGGTGCTGCGCCGGACGCGGCGCCTGATCCGGGGGACGGCGCTGTCGCTGATCGTCGCCGCCGCCGTCGGCGCCGTCGGCGTGCTCACCACCACGCCGGGCGACCGGAGCTTCCCTGGCGACGACCTGACGCTGTACCCGGACGGCCTGTTCGTCCAGGACGGCGAGATCATCCTGACCGGGGGCATCTCCGCGCTGTGGTACGGAGCCGCCCTCCTGGCCTCCACGCTGATCCTCCTACACCTGCTGGTGCTGACCCACTCCGACTTCGACGTGTGCGTCACCACGGAGACCTACACCCGCCGCCCGCCGGTCGAGACCAAGGGCTGGCAGCGCGGCCGGCGGCTCCTGATCATGGCCTTCCCCGGGAAGGGCGACAGGACCGTCACCTACCGCAAGACGCCCCGGCGATGGTGACCCGGGCGGGCCCCGGATGCCGTCATGTGCGGTTGATCCCCTAATGTGCGGTGGATGAGCGGACGTGGAGTTCTTGTCACCGGGGCATCGCGAGGGATCGGACGGGCGATCGCGGCGGCGTTCGCCGGCCAGGGGGACAGGGTGGCGATCCACCACCGTGACTCCGCCGGGGAGGCCGGCGACCTGCTCCGCGAGCTGCCCGGACAGGGGCATGCCGTGGTGCGGGCAGACCTGGCCGACCCCGAGGACGTCAGGACCATGGTGGACGCGGCGGCGCGGGAGCTGGGCGGGGCGATCGACGTGCTCGTGAACAACGCGGGCGTGTTCCTCCACCACCCCGTCACCGAGACGTCGTACGAGGAGTGGCAGGACGCCTGGCGGCGCACGCTCGACGTGAACCTGCTGGGCGCGGCCAACGCCGCCTGGTGCGCGTTGCGGCACATGTCCTCCGGTGCCCGGATCATCAACGTCTCCTCGCGCGGCGCGTTCCGCGGCGAGCCCGAGGGCCCCGCCTACGGCGCCAGCAAGGCGGGCATGAACGCGCTGAGCCAGTCGCTGGCCATCGCCCTGGCGCCGCGCGGCATCGCGGTGGCCGCCGTGGCCCCCGGCTTCGTCGAGACCGACATGACCAACGAGCACCTCAAGGCCCCGCGCGGCGACGCCATCAGGGCGCAGAGCCCGTTCGGCAGGGTGGCGCGCCCGGAGGAGATCGCCGCGGCCGTCCTCTACCTGGCCTCACCGGCCGCCGAATGGGCCAGCGGCGCCGTGCTCGACCTCAACGGAGCCTCGTACCTGCGCTGACCTGACATCGGCCGCCAATCCCGTGATCTTCCCGGGATCGGCGGCTATGGTGAACTCTCAGGGCACTTCGCGAACTCGTGCAGAGGGGGACGGTGTGGCCAAAGGCTGCCTGTACGCGCTGTTATCGGTCGCGTCCTCCGCGGCCGTCCTGGTGACCTGCCTGGCCATGTACATGGTCGCCGGGCCCGCCGGCGCGGTGTTCAGCGTGCTGGTCGGACTGGTCGGCCTGTGCGCGTTCATCGTCGCCCACGACACGATGCGCCGCCGGTCGCTGGCCGCCGAGGAGGCGCGGCGGCTGGCCAAGGAGCGCGACCACGTCAGGCGCACGGTCGACTTCGTCGCCGACCCCGCCCTGACCGAGGAGCAGCGCCTGACGGTCATCGACTCGTTCATCCCGCGGCTGCGCGTGTCGCGGGCGCCGTTCCGCGACCGGCTGGTCCTCGTCCCCGAGCTCTCACCACCCGCCCGCGCGCTGCTGGAACGCGCCAGGCGGGCCGTGATGTCCGTCTACACCTCGCAGGTCATGCGCCGCCGCCTGCTGGACGGGCTGGCCAACGAGGCGCTGCTGCCCCGGCAGATCTGGGAGATCGCGATGCTGCTGCGGGTCCAGACGCACCTGCACCAGGAGCAGGAACGCGCCATGCGCGGCCTCGTCACCCCCGAGCTGAGGGCCGTGCTGGAGCCGCAGCAGGAGGCGCTTCGCCGCTCCGTGGCGTCCGTGACGGCCAGGGTGGAGCAGCTGGAGCGGTACGCGCGCCGCGTCCAGGAGGCCGACGCCGCCCTGCGGGCCCGCGAGGCGCTGGACAACAACGACAAGTACCGGGCCCTGCTGGCGCACACCGACGACGACGAGGGGATGCGCGACCTGGAGACGCACGGCGCGGCCCTGGAGGAGACGCTGGCCAGGAGCGTGCGGGTGGCCATCGAGGCGGGCCAGACCCTCAGCCTGGACCGGCAGGCCTGACAACGGCCGGCGCGTCAGCGCGTCAGCGCAGCGCCCACTCGCCGCGCTGCTGGGCGTACCCGCTGTTCAGCGCGAACTGGAACCGCACCAGCTCGGCGTCCTCCGGCACCTCGAAGACGACCGTCCCCTTGAGGCTGTCGCCCGGTTTGATCGAGGTCATCCAGTGGAACGGCAGGCCCTGCTCCACCCGGCTGATGGAGAACGGGTACTGCTGCGAACCCGAGTCGATCATCACCGCCCCGTTCATGGGAGCGTCATTGTAGCCAACCCGGCCCTTGTTGGTCAGCGTGAGCTGGACCGCCGCCAGCCGGTTGCCCGGCCTCGGCTGCGCGCTGTCGGCCGTCGGCGCCGCGTCGTGGTAGACCTCGTTGAGCGTCACGGCCACCTTCGAGCCCGCCTCCAGGCCCGTGAGGGTCACCGTTCCGCCCGGTCTGCTCGTGAGCGGGTCGTCGTCGTCGCCCTTGGGCGCCGTCTCCTGGGAGGGCTCCTCGGAAGGCGGCGTGGCCGGCTCGGCGGGAAGCTCGGCGGACGGGCCCGGGTCCGCGGGCGAGGCGGAGGCCGAGGTGATCGAGTCGCGGACCGGTTCGATCAGCACGAACCAGGCCGTCGCGGCGCCCCCGAGCAGCAGCACCGGCACGCCGATGGCCAAGGCCAGGACGAGGGCCAGGCGGCGGCGCGGCGGCGTGGGCGGGGTCGGCGGGGTCGGCGGCCCGTACCCGTACGGCGGACCGCCCGGATGGTCGGGGCCGGCCGTGTACTGCGGCCTGTACGGGTCCTGCGGCGGCGGCGCGAACGCCGCGGCTTCCTGCTGCTGGCGGTGCGGTTCCGATGGGTATCCCATGGCGCGGCTCCACTGGAGGGAGAAGGACCGTCCAAGAATGCTCCCGGCCGCCCGCCCCGGATGGGCGTAATGCCTGTTCGGTCTGGTATTGAACCCCTCAGCCGCCCCCTGCGGCGCGCCTGTCCAGCAGCAGCGCGCCCCGGCCGGCCAGCAGCGAGCGGCACCACTCGCGCAGGTCCGCCGGCTTGGGCCCGCCCAGGTCGCCCTCGTCCAGCAGGTCCGCCCAGTCGAGCAGGGACTCGGCGAGCATGAGCGGCACCCCGCGCCGCTCGTGCACCTCGGCCGCGGCCTCGAAGTGCTCGGCGGCCCGCCCCGGATCACCCGTCGCCACGCACAGGTGGGCCAGGTAGTGATGCCCGCAGTGATGGGCCACCGCGCCGTGCCCGAAGGTCTCCCCGCCGGAGGCCAGCGAGTCGTACAACCGCCCCGCCAGCTCGGCCCGCCCCAGCCGGGCGGCGGCCACGGCCAGGTTGTCGAGCGCGGACCGGTGCGCCATGTTGCGCGGCGGCGCGGCGCCGCCGTAGTCCAGGATGCGGTCCAGCAGCGGCGCGGCCTCCTCGTCGCCGAGCTCGCACAGGTAGCGCAGCACCGCGTGCACCGGATCCACGCGCGGGCGCCGGGCGGCGCGGCGCAGCCGCTCGCGCAGCTCCCACAGCCGCCCCTGCAGCCGCCTGATCTCGCGGATCTGCTCGGAGTAGATGGCCATGGCCTCGAGGCGGCGGCCGATCTCCGAGCCCAGCCGCAGCGCCGACTCCGCCTCGGCCTCGGCCTGCACCAGGTCGCCCTGCATGAGCGTCAGGCCGGCCTTGGAGTAGCCGATCAGCCAGGTCAGGTGCGGCTGCCCGAGCCGGTGCGCCAGCTCGTCGGCCTGGCCGAGCAGCATGGCCACCCTGGTGGTGTCGCCGCCGTCGAGCACCGGGGGAGTGCGCTGCATGTACGCGTGGAACAGTGCCAGGTCGTCACCCGTCCTGCGGGCCGCCTCCAGCATCTCGTCACCGTCGCGGTGCCGCTGGTGCAGCGGGTCGGCCGGGATGATGGTCAGGCTGCGCATCCCGAGCACGCTCGCCAGCGTGCGCGGGTCGCCGGACTTGCGGGCCAGCGCCACCGCCTCGTCGCTCAGCGCGAAGCGGCGCTCGCCGTCGGGCGCCCAGATGAGCTCCGAGGCGAGCTGGGCGGCCAGCAGGGCCCTGGTGCTGACGTCGGTGGAGTCGACCACCTTGCGGGCCTCCGTCAGCAGGGCGATGCGCTCCCGGTCGGGCGCGGCCGAGATGGCCGAGCCCCGGTCGCCGCCGAGCGCCGCGGTGACGAGCAGGTCGTGCCGCCGGCACTCCCTGGCCAGGTCGGCGGCCTCCAGCAGGGTGCGCCTGGCCTCCGGATGCCCGGCCAGCCACATCGCCCTGCCGCACTCGACCAGCAGCTCGGCGCGCCGCTCCAGCGTGGTGCCGGGGAAGTCGCGCAGCAGCCCGAGCACCCGCTGGTACCAGGTGACGGCCTCGCGGTGCGCCAGCCCGGCCAGCGCGTGCTGGGCGGCCTGCACGGCCGCGTCCGCCGCCGCACTCACCCTGGCCGGGTCGCGGCCCTGCTCGGCGGCGGCCACCAGGTGGGCGGCCACCACGTACGGGCGCGCCCGCATCGCGGCCGGGTCCGTCTCGCACAGCGCGTCGGCCACCCGGCCGTGCAGCAGCGCGGCCCGCGGCGGCGAGAGCGTGGCGTAGAGCGCGTCCCTCGTCAGCTCGTGGGAGAACTGGCAGGACCCGTTGTCCAGCATCGTCACCAGGCCGGTGCCCATGGCCTCCTCCACCGCGGCCACGAACCTGGCCTCGTCGAGGCCGAGCCCGCGGCGCAGCTCCGCCGAGGTCATGCGCTCGCCGACGGCCAGCAGGGTGACCAGGTCCCTGGCGTCGGGGTGGAGCTGCGACAGGCGGGCCGTCACCATGCGGGTGACCGAGTCGGGCACGGCCAGCGCGTCGAGGTCCTTGCCCGCCCCCAGCTCCCTGATCACCTCGCTGACCAGGAACGCGTTGCCGCCCGTGATCCGGTGCAGCCGCTCGGGGTCGCTGCCCGCCCGCGCCTGCGTCAGCGCCGAGGAGACCTCGTCGAGCCCGAACGACGGCACCTGGACGACCCGGGCGCCCGCGGTGAGCTTGTGCAGCTCCGGCAGCGTCTGCGGCGGGGCCGACTCGACCGGGACGGGCCGCGACATGGCCAGCACGAGCAGCGGCAGCGCGTCGGCGTCCCACATGAGGGCGCTGAGCATCTGCAGCGACTCCAGCGTGGCCCACTGCAGGTCGTCGACGACCAGCAGCACCGGCCGCACGGTGGCCAGCCGCTCGATCAGCGTGCGGGCCGCGGCCATCAGGTGGTAGCGCTCGGACACGGGCTCGGTGGCGGGCGGCACCTCCAGCGACAGCGGCGGCGCCGCCAGCGACGGCGCCAGCCGGACGAGCTGGCCGCACTGCTGGTCCACCCCGGCCCGCAGCAGCAGCGCGGGCGAGGTGCGGGCCAGCCGCTCCACGGCCCCGGCGATCGGCTCGTACGCCTTGCGCGCCGGATCCGTGCACCGCCCCGCCAGCACCGTGAACTGCCGCTTGAGCGCCCGCCTGGCCACCTCGGAGGCCAGGCGCGTCTTGCCCACTCCCGGGTCGCCCTCCAGGATCACCAGCCCGCTGCCGAACTCGGCCGCGGCCAGCTCCCCGTCGAGCACCCGCAGCTCCTCCTCGCGGCCGACGAAGGGCAGCGCCCCCGCGTCGTCCAGCCACGGCGCCAGCCCGCCGCCGAGGTGGTGGTCGGCGCTCTGCCAGTGCAGCTCGTAGGTGTGCAGCGGCTCGCGCAGCCCCTTGCCCGGCAGCCGCCCGAGATCCTTGAACTCGTGCCGGCTGCGCCCCTGCGCCAGCCGCCTGACCAGGTCGGTGCAGAGCACCTGCCCGCCCTCGGCGACCGCGACCAGGCGGGCTGCCTCCACCGTGGGCAGCCCGCTCACGTCGTCGTGCCCCCAGCACACGTCGCCGGCGGCCAGCGCGGCCCTGATGGAGATCTTCTCCAGGGCGCGCTCGTTCTCGTCGACCACCGCCTGCTGCACCGCGATGATCGCGTCGAGCCCGGCCGTCGCGGAGTCGAACACGGCCATCAGCCCGTCGCCCAGGCTCTTGGTGAAGGAGGAGCCGCTGGCCGTCACCACCGAGCGCAGGAGCTCGTAGAGGCGCCGGAAGACCACGTTGGCCCGCTCCTCGCCGAGCCTGATCCGCAGCGCGGTGGAGCTGACCACGTCGGTGAACAGGATGGTCGCCGTGGTGAGGGTGCCCGGCTCACGTCCGGGCTGATGCGGAGCAGTCACTAGCGCGGGCCTTTCCGCCCCTGCGCGGGCGCTCGTAGCGTCTTGCGGACGGTGCGGCGGAGCGCGCGCGTCTTCACCGCGGGGGCCGACTGCTTGATCCGCCAGGCGCGGGCCAGCTCGTCGGGGATCCTGAACGCCGCCTGCCCGTCGGAGTGGCGGTCGATCAGGGCGATCACGATGTGCCGCCCGGCCTTCCGTACCAGCCAGCGAACCACACCGCCTGCGGGCCCTGCCAGCCACTTTTGCCGGTGAGCGGAACGCGCCGCCGCGAACAGCGCGGTGCACCACCAGGCCGCGCCGGGCACGCCGAGCAGCTCGGGCACCCGGTGGACGCCGTGCTCGGCGTCCTGGAAGATCCAGTGCACCAGGCTGCGCGGCATCTTGCGCCAGCCCAGCGGCATGAACGACTCCATCTCCTTCAGCAGCATGGCCATCAGGCGGCGGCCCTCGTCGCTGGGCTCCAGCATGCGGCCCAGGCGCGCGCTGATCGGCGGGACGTCGTCGAGCGTGAGGGGGCCGTCGCGGCAGACCTCGACGCCCATGAGGTGGCCGAAGACGCTCCAGGTGTAGAGGTTGGCGGCGCGCTCCTGCTCGCTCAGCACCACGCCCATGGTCTCCATCGCCTCCCACGTGACCACGGAGAAGTCGAAGAGCGTGGCCAGCAGCAGCTCCTGGTTGACCGGCGGGCCGTACCGCCCGGTGTCCCAGCGGTCGGCGTACTTCTCCTCGACCAGGGCCCGCACGAACGAGTGCAGGATCCGCAGCCCGATCGCCGTCGTGTGCCCGGGACGGCCCGGCTGCAGGCTGTCGGTGGCCTTCAGGCCCATCACGTCCACCAGCATCTGCCCGGTCTCCGCCACCCGGCGGGTGAGGCTGTGCGTGGCCAGGTTGGAGACGCCGGCCAGCACCTTGGCGCTGGACACCTCCACGTACGCCATCGGCAGGCACGCGAAGAACAGCGCCGCCGACTGGTACAGCCCGTAGTCGGCGAACACGGCCTGCCCCCGGGCCAGCAGCTCCCGGTCGTCGCCCCACTCGGGCAGCTCCCTGGCGAATTCGAGCGCGTCGAGGATCTCCGAGGCCGGCGGCGTGCCCGAGGGCTCCCTGGCCTCCCGCTTGGCCGCCCCCAGCTCCGCGACCACGGCCTTGACCAGCTCCAGCGCGCCCGTCCCCGCGGGCTGCGCCTGGAGGTACTCGGCCACCACCTTGTCGATGTCAGGATCGGCCTGCTGCCTGAGCTGCCGGAACCTCTCCTCCGGCCAGCGCTCGTCATGGACGTTCATCTACCCCGTACTCTCCAGTTCGTTCAGAGGCCGCCCCGTTTCCGCAGGGCGGCGACATCCAGCAGCGTGATCGTCCGCCCTTGGACGGAGATGAGGTTCCTCGACACCAGCGACTGCAACGCCCGGTTGACCGCGGGCCGCGACGCGCCGATCAGCGCGGCGAGGTCGGACTGGGTCAGCCCGGGCAGGTCCACCACGTCGTCGGACCGGCCGTGCTTGTCGGCCAGTTGCAGCAGCAGCTTGGCCAGCCGCCCCCCGAGATCGAGGAAGGCCAGGTCGGCGGCCTGGCCGGTGAGCCTGCGCACCATGCGGCCGAGCAGGCGCAGGAACTCGTCGGCCAGGCCCGGGTGCTCCCGCATCAGCTCCAGCAGCCGCGCCCTCGGCAGCGCGAACACCCAGGACGGCCGCGCCGTCACGATGGAGGCCGAGCGCGGCGAGCCGTCCAGCAGCGCCATCTCCCCGAACGTGTCGCCCCGCCTCAGCATGTTCAGCACGATCTCGTCGCCGTGCTCGGTGGTGAAGACCACCTTCACCAGCCCGTCGAGCAGCACGTACAGCGACTCTCCCGGGTCCCCCTGATGGAAGATGATCTGCCCCGACCGGTAGCGGCGCGCCACCCCCGCGCGCGCCGTGCTCAGGATGCCGCTCTCCCCGAGCACCTGGAACAACGGGATCTCCGCCAGCACGGCTGCGACCGGCTCGACCTCGTACGGAAGCCCGCTGCGCGCGTTCATGCAAGAACTCTAGGCCGACTTCCGCGAGCGGACAGCAGGTGGCATCCGATCTCCCGAATGTGACGAGGACCACACCCGGACTGTTGCCTTCGGAACAGTCTTTTCGGATCACCCGTCGCACGGTGAGGTAGCCGGCCGGAATTGGCCCCCCGAGAAACCGGACCGGCGGGGAGAACGACATGCAAGCGCAGACCATGGAACGGCTCGACACGCGCCCCGACACGCGCCCCGACACGCGCCCCGACACCGCGACCCTGGTGTCCGCCGCCCGGGAGGGCGACGCCTGGGCGTGGGAGCAGCTCGTCGAGGAGTTCAGCCCGATGCTCAAGGCCCGCATCCGCCGCTTCAGGCTCAGCCACGAGGACGCCCAGGACGTGCTCCAGACGACCTGGATGCTCGCCTGGCAGAACCTGGGCAGCGTCGAGGACGGCCACCGCATGCCGGGCTGGCTGGCCACGATCGCCTTCCGCGAGTGCCTCAAGCTCACCAAGCGCACGAAGGAGATCTGCACCCCTGACCTCGACTCGCTGGGCAGCACGGACGACGTGGACAGGGAACTGGCCAGGATCTGGCTGGCCGGCACGCTCGAAGAGCTGGTCGAGGAGCTGCCGGCAGCGCAGCGGGTCCTGTTCAGAGCGCTCACGGAAACCTCCGAGCCGCACTACGTGGACGTGGCGCGCAGGCTGGGCAGGCCGGTCGGGAGCATCGGGCCCACCCGAGCCCGCGCCTTCGCGAGGCTCCGCGGGCTCCTTCAGGCCCGCGAGATCACTCGCGACTTCCTGGACTGAGGGGCTACTCACCGGTCAAGCGGGATCGCCTCCAGGAACGGCTCGAAGTCGAAGTGCGCCATCTCGTACGCGTCCGGATCCGTCTCCGCTGGGAAGGCGTAGAACTTCCTGCCGCGTAGCGCGGGCATGCCGCTGACGGCCTCGGGGACGAGCCCCCGCGCCATCTCCTCGGCCAGCCCGTCGGCGATCTTCTGGTCGAACGGCACCCGGTAGAGCGCGTCCACGCTCTGGTAGACGCGGAAGTAGCTGACGATGAAGCGCATGCGGTCGGGGTAGGACACCCAGTCGGTCACCCCGGCCGTGGACGCCTCCTGGTCCTCGGTGATGAACTCCTCGGCGAGCTTGCGTACCTTCTCGTTCTGGATCGGCGCCCACGCCTTGGCCATGTCCACGCCCGCCGGCGCCGTCAGCGGCCTGCCGACCTTGACGTCGCTGAGCGGCGTGGCGACGGCGAACAGGTGGCGGGTGTAGAGCGAGGACCACAGGTCCTCCAGCTTGCGGGTCAGCCAGGGCTGGTCGGCGTGGCTCGCCGCGTACAGCCTGAACCTGGGGAAGGGCTTGCGCGTGACCAGGGAGCGCAGCGACCGCCACGACACCCGGGTCAGCCAGCGGACCGGCCGGTAGAGCACCAGCTCCAGCGCCGCCTGCGCGCGTGCCTGCTCGTAGGCCGACAGCGCGATGTTGGCGCCCAGCAGCAGCTCCGCCCGCTCCGCCAGGTCCTCGGTCTTGTCCGCCTCCACCATGAGCTGCGCGGCGTCCTTGAGGTAGCGCGGGTCGGCCGGCGACAGCAGGTCGGTCAGGAACTCCGGCGGCGTCGGCGTCAGGTCCGACTCGGGGCTGACCTTCAGGAAGCGGTCGGGCTCGTCGTTCCACAGATTGACCGCGAGGCTGGCCGTCTCCAGGAAGATGGCGCGGTTGGCCAGCGCGAGGCCGAGCTGGTAGCTGGGCCCGAGCAGGGTGAGCAGCGCGGCCCGGAACAGCCGTTTGAAGCGCTGCGGCACGCGCAGGCGGCGGCCGAAGTCCTCGATGAACGGCGAGTTCGGGCCGAGGTCGAGGCTCTCGCCGACCGCCTTGGAGGTCCAGGTGGCGTAGCAGTACCAGTTGTTGGCCTCCCGGCCCAGGCGCGCCGCGAGGTCCCCGGCCACGCGGTGGTAGCTGTAGGCGATGACCATGGCTTCGAGTGCCGCGCTCCGGTCCTTGTAGGCCGCGATGCGCAGCACGTCATCCGCGGTCATCGGAGTGTCGGACATGGAGTCTCCCGTTTGCTGGTCCCGTCGCCTGGCGGAGGGCTCACGGAGTTAAGAGCACCCCCGTCGGCGTCAGATACAGTCCGGCGGCCTGTGTCTCCCCGGTGGCCGCGGCCAGGAGCCTAGGAGGCGCCGCTTGCGGGGTGCTTGCAGGATGATCACCACCCCCGGCAATCCGGGGGTGGGTCCTCACTCCTTGACCGTCAGCTTGCTGATCACCACGAATCCGCCGAGCGCCCCCGCGGTGCCCGCGGCCGTCGTCGTGGTGAGGTTGACCACCAGGTCATAGGTGCCGGGGGAAAGCTGGCCGCGCATGGGGATCGAGGCGGTGTACCGGCCAGAGCCAGGGGTGAAGGTCAGCTCCACCGGTGGTGACGGATGCCGGGTCTCGCCACCGCCCATCAGGTCGGCGATGATCTCCAACTGCCAGCGTCCCGCCAGCCAGTCGACGAGCTCGCCGGTGACCTCCCAGCTCACGTCCACTGTCCAACCTTCGTCCCGATGGACCACGTGCGTGGGCTGGGCACCGGGATCGACAACCTGGCCGTGAAGGAGGCCGGCCAACTGCTCGGCCGGCACCTTCATCACCTGGAACTCCCCTGATGCCATGGCGATCTCCTCTCCGCGGGCGGTCCTGTGCGAAGGAGCAGAGCGACGACACCGGTGGCGAAATACCCGTGCCTTCTATCGATGCGTTTCCGGCTTTCGTCTAGACAAGTCGGCCGTTGATCCGGGTGAGGTCGCCGGGCCCGACGGCGCCGGTGCGCACCCCGTTCAGGCGCACGCCGGCCTCCACGGCGCAGTCGAGGTAGGCGTTGAGCCCTCTGATCACGAGGTCGCCGACCTGCCCGCCGGCCAGGCGCAGCACCGCGCCGCCGCCCTGCGCGGCGACCACCTCGACGGTCCCGTACGGGGTCCGCAGCCCGATCGGGCCCTCGTTGCCCGACTGGACGAGCACGACGAGATAGTGCACATCCCGGGTCGGATGGCTGCGCAGGAACGCGTCGGCGTCGCCGTACAGGACGAGGCTCTCGCCGGCGTCCGGCGGGGGAGCGGACGGCGTGATCAGCTCGCAGGGCGCCATCCGCTCGTCCAGCGCGGGCACGGGGCCGTCCACCAGCACCAGCCCGCCCGCCTGCGCGTACGCGGCCAGCAGCTCCTGCACGCGCCGGTGCATGAACGGCCCGCCGGGCACCGTGACCGACCGGTACGCGGCCAGTTCCCGCGCCGTCACGCTCTCCAGCTCGACCAGCCCGTAGTCCAGCCCCCTGGCCCGCATGCGCTCGTGGAAGGCCAGCAGCGCCCGCCCGCACCCCGGCCCGTCCTCGCCGGAGAGGGCGGCGATCCCGGCGTACGGGAGGTACAGGCCGAACGCGTCGCGCCGCACCGGCTCGCACTCCAGGAACTCGGCGCCGTGCACGGCGAAGAAGCCCGCCAGCGCCCGCACCACCGGCGCCTTCCCCGTCGCCCTGCCGCCCGCGTCGATGGGCGGGCAGTCCGGGTACGGCCCCGCGTGGGAGGCGTCCAGCTCCGGCGCCCATCCGGAGGTGGCCACCCCGGTGTAGACGTTGAACCCGGTCGCGCCCGCCGCCAGCGCCAGCAGCGACTGGTGGAAGCTGGTCGCACCATCGATGTAGGCGGGGTCGTAGAGCTCGGAGAAGCCCCAGTTCTCCTCCAGGTTCGGCCCGGGCGCGCGCTTGGCGGCGATGACGTAGCGGGCGTGCGCGTCGCGGTCGGCCGACACGACGCCCATCCAGTTGGTGAACCCGTAGCAGATCTCGCCCCACAGCTCCGGCCTGACCCTGGCCAGCCAGTCGTCCAGCTCGGGCACGGTCGGCGGGTTGAGGTTGACCAGGACCGGCAGTCCGGAGCCGACGGCCTGCGTCCAGACGCGGTACACCTCGGCCAGGTACTCGGCGTGGAAGCGCCCCCAGTCGGCCTTGGCGAGCGGGCCGCAGGCGGGCGTCGGTGGCGCGATGTCCGCCCAGTCGCCGTAGCGGGTGCCGTGCGCCGCGTTGTACGCCTGCGGCGTCCCGTACCAGGACCGCAGCCGGTCGCGGTAGAACGCCACCCCGGAGGCGCTGTAGTCGTAGGCCGTCAGCGGCAGCGCGCCGCTGGTGTAGACGCCCTCGTTCGCGATCTGAACCGCGATCACCGCCTCGGCCCCGTCCAGCACCTCCTTGCCCACGGCCGACAGCCACTCGGTGGCCCTGGCCAGGAAGGCGGGGGCCAGCGGCGCGGGCAGCGGCCGGCCCTCGGGAGCGGCCGCGTCCGCCCAGCGCGAGGGTGCGCCTGAGGCGTCGAGCAGCGCCTCGAAGGCGGGGTCGGCGTCGGGGCACACCCAGTCGGGCAGCCCGCCGTAGTTGACCTCGGCGTGGATGAACGGGCCGGGCTTGGCGACCACCCGCAGGCCCAGCTCGTGGCAGAGCGCCAGGAAGCCGGTGACGTTCCTGGCCGGATGGGTCAGGCCGGTGAAGTCGGGCGCCGTGCCCGCCTCCGGCTGGTGGTGCCGCCAGGGCAGGTAGCAGGTGATCACCTCGATCCCGAGCCCGTCCCGTACGGCGCGCAGGCGATCGGCCCACACGGCCGGATCGTCGCGGTAGTACGGATAGTCGGCGGTGACGAGCACCCGCGGCACGCCGTCGACGACGGCGACCCCGTCGCGGACCTCGATGACCACAGTGGCTTCTCCTAACCCTTGAGACCGGTGAAGGCGATGCCCTGGAGGATGCGGCGCTGGAAGACCAGCAGCACCGCGATCACGGGCAGGACGGCGAGCGTGGCGCCCGCCATGATGTAGTACGCGCGCCCGCCGTCCGGGCTGGCGACGAGCTGCTGCAGCG
This sequence comes from Nonomuraea sp. GTA35, assembly GCF_041950525.1. Lineage (NCBI taxonomy): Bacteria > Bacillati > Actinomycetota > Actinomycetes > Streptosporangiales > Streptosporangiaceae > Nonomuraea > Nonomuraea sp. GTA35. The sequence continues at coordinate 241,285 of NZ_JBGNUV010000017.1, forward strand.
CCAGCGGCAGCGTGTAGAGCTCGGGGTCGTTGGTGACCAGCAACGGCCACACCAGGTCGTTCCAGTGGAACAGGAAGCTGGTGATGGTCACGACCGCCAGCACGGGCTTCGACAGCGGCAGCACGATCCGCCAGAAGATCTGCATCCGGCCGGCGCCGTCGATCAGCGCGGCCTCCTCCAGCTCGCCGGGCAGCGACAGGAAGAACTGCCGCAGCAGGAAGATGTCGAGCACCGAGGCGATGTTCGGCACGATCAGCCCCCACCCGGAGTCGAACATGCCCAGCGACTGGGTGACGTGGATGCGCGGCACCAGCAGCGTGATCGCGGGCACCATCATGCCGGCCAGCATGATCACGAACAGCTTGTCGCGGCCGGGGAACGGGATCCGCGCGAACGCGTACGCGGCCAGCGCGTCGATGAGCAGCTTGGCCGGCACCAGGATCGCGCACACCCACACGCTGTTGACGAAGGCGTTGCCGAGCCCGCCGACGTCGAGCACGTAGGAGTAGTTGTCGAGCGTGGCGGCCCACTCGCCGGTCTTCTTGTCCAGCGGCAGCAGGCTGGGCGTCTTGGTGTAGATGTCGGGCCCGTGCTTGAACGAGGTGGCCACCATCCACAGGAACGGCACCACCGACACGGCGGCCAGCAGCACCAGCGCGACATAGACGGACAGCTTCCTCACGCCGCCTCCTGCTTGACGAACCGGAACTGCAGCGCCGTGACGATCATGATGAAGACCAGCAGGATGAACGACATCGCGCAGGCCGCGCCCATCGCGTCGTAGCGGAAGGCGAACAGGTACAGGTGCAGCACGTACGTCAGCCCTGACTGCTCGGGGCCGCCGGTGACGCTGCGCCCGTTCCCCGAGAAGATCACGTACACCAGGCCGAACACCTGCAGCGCCGCGATGACGCCGGTCACGAGCAGGTAGAACGTGGTCGGCCGCAACATCGGGAAGGTCACCCGCCAGAACCGCTGCCACGGCCCGGCCCCGTCGATGATCGCCGCCTCCTGGATCGAGCCGGGGATGCCCTTGAGCCCCGCCAGATAGATGATCATCGAGATGCCGCACTGCCAGGCCGCGATGAACGCCAGCGCCGGGATGACCAGCTCGGGGGTGTTGAGCCAGTTCTGCCCGGGGATGCCGGCCAGGCCGAGCAGCGTGTTGATCAGGCCGTACTGCGGGTCGTAGAGCCAGCGCCAGATCGCGCCCACCGCCGCCTCCGCCGTGACGACCGGCAGGAACAGCAGCAGCCTGAACAGGTTCGCGCCGCGCCTGATCGCGTTCAGCAGCAGCGCCTGCGCCAGCGCGGCGACCAGGGTCAGCGGCACGGCGATGAGCGTGTACTGCAGGGTGACGCTCACCGACTTCCAGAAGTGCGGGTACTTGACGTCGTCGAACAGCAGGTCCGCGTAGTTGGCCAGGCCGACCCAGCTCGCGTCGGTGCGCAGGTTCCAGTCGGTGAAGCTGTAGTAGAGCGCGGACAGGGCCGGGTACAGCAGGAAGATCAGGAAGTAGGTCAGCGCGGGGGCGATCAGCAGCCAGCCGATCAGGTGGTCGCGGCGCCGGGCGCCCGGGCGGCGTCTGGCGCGCCTCCCGGGTCCCGTCGTCACCCGTTCGAGTACGGGAGCGGCCACGTCAGCCGTTCCAGCCGAGCAGGGAGCGGGTCTTGCTCGCCGCGTCCGCCAGCGCCTGCTGCGCCGTGACCTTGCCGGTCAGCGCCGACTCGATGGCCGGAGCGATGATCTCGTCGTTGACCTGGATCCACTGCGGCACCGCGGGGCGCGCGTGCGCGACCTTGAGCTGCTCCAGGAAGGCCGCCTGCTCCGGCCCGCCCGCGGGCACCTGCGCCTTGAGGTGCACGGGGAAACCGCCGAAGGCGTCGGCGACCGCGCCGTTGTTCTGGGCGCCGGCCAGGAACGCCAGCCACTTCCAGGCCAGGTCCGGGTTCTTGCTGGTGGAGAAGACCACGGAGTCCTCGCCGCCGATGTTGCCGGCCGGCTCGGTCTTGTACGGCAGCGGCGCCACGCCGAAGTCCAGGTCGGGGAACTGCTCGCGGATCGTCGGCACGTCCCACGGGCCGGAGATCGTCATGGCCGCCAGGCCGTTCTCGAACGGCTTGTCCGAGTCGGTGATCTTGCGCGGCGACGACTTCTGCAGGTCCACCCAGAGCTGCAGCGCCTCCACGGCCGGCGGCTGGTCGAACAGCACCTTCTTGCCGGTGTCGTCCACCATCTCGCCGCCCGCGCCGTGCACGATCCCGGGGAACATCCAGGCGCCGTAGCCGTCGCCCTTGGGCACGTTCATGCCGGCCACGTTCGCGTCGGCGGCGTGCACCTGGGCGGCGACCTGCTTCAGCTCGTCCCAGGTCTTCGGCGGGGCCGGCACCAGCTTCTTGTTGTAGAAGAGGGCGACCGTGGTCTGGTCCTGGGGCAGGCCGTAGAGCTTGCCGCCCGCGCGGTTGGTGTCGAGCGCGCCCTTGTAGTAGTCGGCCTCGTCGATCAGCCCGGCGGGCACCTCCTTGATCGTGCCGTCGAGGGCGTACTTGGAGACCAGCGGCTGGTCGAGTATGCCCGCGTCGGGCGCGCTCTTGCTGGCCACGGCGCTGCCCAGCTTGGTGTTGTAGTCGTCCTTGGGGATCTTGACGAGCTTGACCGTGACACCGGGGTTGGCCTTCTCGAAGTCCTTGCGGACCTGCTCCATGACCTGGCCCGCCTGCGGGGTCCGGTCCTGGTACATCCAGAACGTCAGCTCCTTGCCCTCGCTCCGGCCACCGCCGCTTCCACCGCCGCTTCCGCAGGCGGCCAGTCCGGTCACGAGAGCCGCCACGACGGCGCCTCGCACAAGTCCTCGGCTCATTGCCATCTCCTCATCGGGGGGATGGCCAGACCATAATCTAAGCTTCGAAAAAAGTCAGGGAACGCTTTGGTAACACCGGCCGCCCGGCTACTTCGGGCCGTGAACTAACATGGCGGCGGACTTCTGAGAGGGACGGGGGCGAGAATGGGCACGTCAGGGCGCAGGACCGTACGGGATCTTCGCCGGGGGAACCGGGCGATGCTGCTGCGCGCGCTCTATTTCGGCGGGCCCGCCAGCCGTAACGAGCTGTCCGCCGAGACCGGGCTGAGCGCCGCCACGGTCAGCACGATGACCGGCGACCTGCTGGCCGACAACGTCATCGTCGAGGCGGGGCAGGTCGACTCCGACGGCGGCCGGCCCCGCGTGCTGCTCAAGGTCAACCCCGCCTACGGCTACGCCGTCGGCGTGGACGTGGGGGAGACCCAGGTCAAGGTCGAACTGTTCGACCTGGAGATGAACGTGCGGGCCAGGGCCCACTACGCGGTCCGCTCGGCCAAGCACGATCCCGAGCTGGTCGCCCGCCACATCCTGACCGGCGTGGCCGCGGTCGTCGCCGAGGGCGAGGTGCCGGCCGGGCAGGTGCTCGGCGTGGGCGTCGGCGTGCCCGGCATCGTCGAGCCGGGCCCCGACGGGCTGGTGCGGGCCAAGACGTTCGGCTGGGAGGCGGTGCCGCTCGGCGCGCTGCTGCGGGCCGGCACCCCGCTGCCGCTGGTCCTGGACAACGGGGCCAAGACCATGGGGCAGGCCGAGCTCTGGTTCGGGTCGGGCAGGGGCACCCGCGACGCGATCATCATGCTCGTGGGGTCGGGCGTCGGCGGCACGATCGTGACCGGCGGGCGCATCTACCGCGGGGCGGGCATGGCCGCGGGCGAGGTCGGGCACCTGAAGGTGGTCGCGGGAGGGCGGGCGTGCCGGTGCGGGGCGCGCGGCTGCCTGGAGGCGTACCTGGGGGCCGAGGCCATGCTCGAGCGCGCCGGCGTCGAGGCGGACTCCGCCGACGAGGAGGCGGCGCTGGCCAGGCTGCTGGAGGAGGGCTCGCCGGTGATCGGGGAGACCGTGGAGATCCTGGGGGCGGGGCTGTCGTCGCTGGTGCACCTGTTCAACCCCGAGCGCATCGTGATCGGAGGCTGGGCGGGGCTGATGCTGGGCGGGCGGCTGCTGGACGCGATCCGGGCCGCCACCGCGGCGAACACGCAGGCCCAGCCGTTCCAGCCGGAGTCGGTGGTGCTCGGGCGGCTCGGGCCCGACGCGGTGGCGCTGGGGGCGGCCACGCTGGTCATCGAGCCGTTCTTCGGGGACGCGGCGTATCCGTCGTCCGTGCCCACTATTGCGTAGAAGTTAAATCAAGCATTGACATAAGTCCGAGCCGCAGGCACGCTCTGCTCGATAGAGCGCTCTCTCACCACCCCCCGTTCGTGAGGAGTCCCGCAGTGCACCCCCGCCGAAGCCCTGCCCTGATCGTCGCCGCGCTGGCGGCCTTACTCCTGTCCTGCCTGATCACGATGTCGGCGCGTTCGGCGCCCGCACAGGCCCTGGCGTGCGGCACGGCCAACGCCGCGCTCAACCGCCCCGCCACCGCCTCCTCCACCGAGAACGCCGGCACCCCCGCCTCGGCCGCCGTGGACGGCAACGCCGGCACCCGCTGGTCCAGCGCCTTCAGCGACCCCCAGTGGCTCCAGGTCGACCTGGGCTCGGCCCAGGAGATCTGCCAGGTGGTGCTCCAATGGGAGACCGCCCACGCCACCGCGTTCCGCGTCCAGGTCTCCGGCGACGCCTCGGCCTGGACCGACCTCTACGCCACCACCACCGGCACGGGCGGCACCCAGACCCTGGACGTCACCGGCACCGGCCGCTACCTGCGCGTGCACGGCACGGCCAGGGCGACCGGCTGGGGCTACTCGCTGTGGGAGCTGACCGTCCGCACGACCACCACGACCCCGCCCGGCGGCGGCGACCTCGGCCCCAACGTGCACGTCTTCGACCCCTCGATGCCGTCGTCGAGCATCCAGGCCACCCTCGACTCGGTCTTCACCCAGATGGAGTCCAACCAGTTCGGCCTGCAGCGCCACGCCCTGCTGTTCAAGCCCGGCAGCTACAACGTCAACGCCAACATCGGCTTCTACACCTCGATCATGGGCCTCGGCCGCAACCCCGACGACGTCACCATCAACGGCCAGGTCAGGGTGGACGCGGGCTGGTTCGGCGGCAACGCCACGCAGAACTTCTGGCGCTCGGCCGAGAACCTGTCCATCACCCCGACCGGCGGCACCAACCAGTGGGCGGTCTCGCAGGCCGCGCCGTTCCGCCGCATGCACGTCAGGGGCAACCTCAACCTCGCCCCCACCGGGTACGGCTGGGCCAGCGGCGGCTACATCGCCGACAGCCGGATCGACGGCACCGTGCAGCCGTACTCGCAGCAGCAGTGGTTCACCCGCGACAGCACCATAGGCGGCTGGCTCAACGGCGTGTGGAACATGGTGTTCTCCGGCGTCGCGGGCGCGCCCGCCCAGTCGTTCCCCGAGCCGCCGTACACGACGCTCGCCAACAGCCCCGTGACCAGGGAGAAGCCCTACCTGTACGTGGACTCCGCCGGCGCCTACCAGGTGTTCGTGCCCTCGCTCCGGCAGAACACGCGCGGCGCGAGCTGGCCCGGCACCGGCGCCTCGATCCCGCTCACCCGGTTCTACGTGGCCAAGCCGTCCGACACCGCCGCCACCATCAACGCCGCCCTCGCCTCCGGCCTGAACCTGCTCTTCACGCCCGGCATCTACCACGTCGGCCAGACCATCAACGTCACCAGGCCCGACACGGTCGTGCTCGGCCTCGGCTACGCCACGATCATCCCCGACAACGGCGTCGTGCCGATGCGCGTCGCCGACGTGGACGGCGTCAGGGTGGCCGGCCTGCTGTTCGACGCGGGCAGCGTGAACTCGCCCATCCTCATGGAGGTCGGCCCGCCCGGCTCGTCGGCCTCGCACGCGGCCAACCCCATCTCCATCCAGGACGTGTTCTTCCGCATCGGCGGCGCCCACGCCGGCAAGGCCACGACCAGCCTCGTCGTCAACAGCGACCACACGCTCATCGACCACATCTGGGCCTGGCGCGGCGACCACGGCGCCGGCATCGGCTGGACGGTCAACACCGCCGACACCGGCCTGATCGTCAACGGCGACGACGTCACCGCGTACGGGCTGTTCGTCGAGCACTACCAGAAGTACCAGCTCATCTGGAACGGGCAGCGCGGGCGCACCATCTTCTTCCAGAACGAGATGCCGTACGACCCGCCCAGCCAGGCCGCCTGGATGAACGGCTCCACCCGTGGCTACGCCGCCTACAAGGTGGCCGACTCGGTCACCTCGCACGAGGCGTGGGGGGTGGGGGCGTACTGCTACTTCAACGTCGACCCGAGCATCGTGGCCGAGCGCGGCTTCGAGGCGCCCGTCAACCCGAACGTGCGCTTCCACTCCCTGCTCACCGTCTCGCTCGGCGGCAACGGCACGATCAACCGCGTCATCAACGACACCGGAGCCCCGGCCCAGGGCACGGCCACCATCCCCGTGAAGATCGTCAACTTCCCCTGATCCGCACGACGTCCCGGGTGAGCCCCTCGACGCCGCTCGCCCCGAGGAGCTGCAACGTCCGTACGAGCTCGGCGTGGAGCAGGTCCAGCACCCGCGTCACGCCCCGCTCGCCCCCGGCCATCAGCCCGTACAGGTAGGCGCGGCCGACGAAGCACGCCCTGGCGCCCAGCGCGACCGCGGCGGCGACGTCGGCCCCGCTGCGCACACCCCCGTCGAGGAACACCTCCGTACGGTCCCCGACCGCCTCCACCACCTCGGGCAGCAGCTCCAGCGGGGTGGCGGAGCGGTCGAGCTGGCGCCCGCCGTGGTTGGACACCACCAGCCCGTCCACGCCCACGGCGGCCAGCTCCTTCGCGTCGTCCACCCGCTGCACGCCCTTGACCAGCAGTTTCCCCCGCCACGCCGACCTGATCCACTCCAGGTCCGCGACCGTCACCGACGGGTCGAACATCAGGTTCGTCAACCCCGCCATGTCGTCCGGCGCGCCCTCCACGGTGGCGAACGCGAGCGGCTCGCCGGTGAGGAAGTCGAACCACCACGCCGGATGCCGCGCCGCCTCCAGCACGCCGCGCCAGCGCAGGGAGGGCGGGATCGTCAGTCCGTGCCGCACGTCCCGCAGCCGCGCCCCGGCCACCGGCACGTCCACCGTCACCACCAGCACGTCCATGCCCGCGTCCGAGGCCAGGGAGAGCCGCTCCAGGTTGCGGGCCCGGTCGCGGACCACGTAGAGCTGGAACCAGTTCCACCCGCCGGGCGCGGCGGCGGCCACGTCGCCGGCCGTCGTGGTGCCCATCGTGGACAGCGTGTAGGGGACGGCCGCCCGCTCGGCGGCCCGCGCCACCGCCCGCTCGCCCTCGCGGTGCATCATCCGCGTGAACCCGGTCGGCGCGAGCACCACCGGCATCGCGATCCGCCGCCCCAGGATCTCGACCGACGTGGGCGCCTCGGCGACGTCCCGCAGCACGTGCGGGGCGAACTCCACCCGGTCGAACGCCTCCACGGCCCTGGCCATCGACCGCTCGCCCTCGGCCGCGCCGTCCACGTAGTCGAACACCATGCGCGGGGCGCGTCTCCTGGCCAGCAGCCGCAGATCGGCGACGCCGGCCGCCGCCGCGACCCTGTCCGCCCTCGACCATCGCGGCCGCCCGGGCACGACCCTCCGCAGCTCCCGCCACCGGGGCAGGCGCCGTGGCTCCTTGTCCGCGTTCGACCCGATGCCGAGGACCTTAACATCGCGCGGCCCGCGTACGGTGGGATCGTGATCGCTGATCTCGCGGGAGGCTGGGCAGGGCTGGCGGGCGGCTCACGTGCGGCGCTCGCGCTCGGGGCCGAGCTGATCGCCCGCTGGGCGGAGCCGCACCGCCGCTACCACACCCTCAGCCACCTCGCCGCCGTCCTGACCGCCATCGACCAGCTCGGCGACCAGCTCGGCGACGAGGCCGGCGACCTGGCGGCCGTACGCCTCGCGGCCTGGTTCCACGACGCCGTCTACGACGGCCGCGCGGGCTGGGACGAGGAACGCAGTGCCCAGCTCGCCCAGTCACGCCTCCCGCGCTGCGGCGTCCCGCCCGGCCGGGTGGCGGAGGTGGCCAGGCTGGTCCGCCTCACCGCCGCCCACGACACGCTCCAGCCCGGCGACCGCAACGGCGCCGTCCTGTGCGACGCCGACCTGGCCGTCCTGGCAGGCCCGGGATACGACGACTACACGCGTGCGATCCGCCAGGAGTACGCCCACGTCCCCGACGCGTTGTTCGCGCAGGGCCGCGCGGCGGTGCTGCGCCGCCTGCTCGCCACCCCGGCCCTCTACCGCACGCCCCACGCCCGCGACCTATGGGAGCAGCGCGCCAGGGCCAACATGGCGGCGGAGCTGGCGGCGCTGGACGCGGGCTGACCGGGGCTAACCCGGGCTAGCCGGGGAGGTGGCGCTTGCGGCGGCGGAGCCCGGCCGCGACCAGCCGCCGCAGCAGCTCGCGCGAGCTGACCGCCTCAGCCCCCAGGGCCACCGCCCGCGCGTGCACGGTCTCCGGCACGTCGTAATGATCCCGATCGAACGCCCGCTCGGGCACCCCCAGCCGCACCGCGAACGCGTGCAACTCCTCCAGGGAGCTGTCGCTGACGAGATGCGACCACATCAGGCCGCGCGGCCCCGGCCAGTTGGGCGGATCGATCAGAACAGTCACGACGTCAAGGGTAGAACCCTCCCACGCACCTCGACCGCGCCCAGATCGGGCACCGCCGCGTGGGCGCCCTCGCCCTCGGCGTCCACCGCGACCACCATGCCGAACCCGCCCCTGCGGCCCGCCTCGATCCCCGGCAGCGCCGACACCACCACCGCGACCTTGGCCGCGGGCAGGTCCAGCCGCCGCGCCGCCTCCAGGAAGAGCGCCGGGTCGGGCGTGCCGGGCAGGTTCAGCAGCGCGGCGTCGTTGCCGTCCACCATCAGGTCGAACAGGTGCATCACCCCCGCCGAGCCGACGAGCTTGCGCCCGTGCAGGCTGGCCGAGACGGCGGCGGTTCGGGCTCCGCGATGCCGCAGCTCGTGCAGCAGCGCCACCGTGGCGGGGAACGCGGCCACGCCGTACTTGTCCACCTGCTCCATGAAGACGCGGTCCTTGGCCAGGCCGAGCCCGTGCACGGTGGGCGCTCCCGGCTCGTCGCCGGGCGATCCCTCGGGCACGGTGATGCCGCGTGCGGCCAGGAACGTCCGGATGCCGTCGAGGCGCGGGCGACCGTCCACGTGACGCAGGTAGTCGCCGCGGATGTCGAACGGTGCCGAGCGGCCGCGCAGGAACGCGTCGAAGACGTGTTTCCAGGCGGCCGCGTGCCCCCGAGCGGTGTCAGTGACCACGCCGTCGGTGTCGAACACGACGGCGCCGATCGCGGTCAGGTCGATGACAGGCTCGTCCACACAGCGAACGTAACCGCTCTACCAGGCGACGGGTAGTTCTTTCACGCCGTAGACGATGGCTAGTTCCCTGAACGGCACCTCACCGGCGACGTGCAGGCCGGGGAAGCGGCGCAGCAGCGCGGGGAAGGCGATGCGCATCTCCATCTGCGCCAGCGGCGCGCCGATGCAGCGGTGGATGCCGTGGCCGAAGGCCAGGTGCGAGCCCACCGTCTCCCGTCCGGGCCGTACCTCGTCCATGTCGCCGCCGAGAGCGGGGTCGCGGTTGGCGCCGGTCAGCGAGCACAGCACCATCTCGCCCTTCTTGATCGGCACGCCGTGCAGCTCCAGGTCGTCGCGGGCGAAGCGGGGGAAGGCGACCTGCACGACCGTCATGTACCGCAGCAGCTCCTCGACCACGTCCACGACGTAGCCGTCCACCTCGCGCACCTTGGCGGCGTGCTCGGGGTTGCGCAGCAGCCACAGGGTGCCGAGGGCGAGCATGCTGGTGCTGGTGTCGTGGCCGCCGGTCAGCAGGCCGTCGGCCATGCTGGCGAGGGTGCGGTCGTCGAGCTCGTCGCCGTGCTCGCGCAGGAGCTGGCCGAGCAGCCCGTCGCCCGGGTTCTGCCGCTCCCTGGCCACCAGGTCCGTCAGGTACGTCATCGCGTCGTTGATGGCCTGCAGCGACGCCTCGGGCCCCGCGGTGAAGTCGAAGCGGTCCTTGCTCAGCTTCACGAAGTCGGCGCGCTCGTCGTACGGGACGCCGAGCAGCTCGCACACGACCAGCGACGGGATCGGCAGGCAGAACTCCTCCACCAGGTCGACCGGCGTCCCGCCGGCCGCGGCCTTGGCCTCCATGCGGTCGAGGTACTCCTCGACCATGGCCTCGATCCGCGGCTCCAGCCTGCGCAGGCGGCGCATGGTGAACTCGGGCGTGAGGTACTTGCGCAGCCGCGTGTGCTCGGGCGGGTCGCGGAAGCCGAGACCGCCCGGGTCCTCCTGGTTGGAGCCGAGCCCGATCACGCCCGCGAAGTCGTTGCTGAAGCGCTCGTGGTCGCCGAGCACCGCGCGGACGTCCTCCCAGCGGGTGACGAGGTACACCGTCTGGTCGCCCGGGATCTGCATGGGGAAGACCGGGTGCTCGTCCCTGATGCGCCCGAGCTCACCCACGGGGTCGAACCCGTCACGCATGAACTGGACGAGCGGGAACTCTTCTGTCTCTGACATCGATATCCGTCCTGGCTGGGATACATCGCACCATGTTGGGATAAATCCCTGCGTAGATGGTCCCATCCGGAGAGGTGAATGGGGCCCTTCGGAAGGACGAATTTACATCTCCCCCTCGCTGCCCTTGCGGGCGCGGGGGCGGTCATCTTCCGGCTAACGCCCTGGTCACCTCTTCCGGCGGCGGCAGCGTCCGGTCGCGGGCGATGACGGGCGGCTCGGGCGGCTCGGCCTCGGCCGACAGGGCGGGCGGGGAGGGCTTGGGCCTGCGCGGCTCCCGCACCCCGCCCCTGCCTCCGGGCGGATCCTCGAACGGGGGGTGGTCACGCTCGGTCCAGTGCGGTTCGCCGGGGCCGAAGCCGGGCGGCCAGGCGGGCGCGCCACTGGAAAGAGCACGGCGTCTTCGCGATCGCTTGCTCACAGCTCCCTCCTCCGCGTCCCATTGTGCGCCCGGCCACGGCACACGACCAGCAGGGATCGAGGCTGTCACCAAGACGGCAGGGATCCCGGCGAACCCGCCCTGGGGACACGGGCGGAATCGGACGCCCTGTGACGGCAGAGGGGTCAGGCCCCGGTCTGCCACACCTCCGTCAAGTGCCCTGAACTGCCGTGAAAGCAGGGCAAAGTGGGGCGGTAGACGGCGTTTGGCGTACAAGATGGCGACATTCTGCGATGATCTCGTCGCATAGAGCCGGAGTTTGAGCCCTCACGGATAGTGACTGATGCCGACATTTGAGGAAATAGCAGCCTTCATCACCGAGAAGCCGCTCGCCACCGCCGTCATCACGCTGTTGAGCCTGGTCGGCCTGGCGCTCGCGGTCCTGGTGCTCAGGGTCGCCTGGCGCGCCGTGTCCTGGATCTTCACCAGGTACGTCGCCCCGCGTCCCGTCGAGGACGTGCTGACGATCGTGGCCGCCTCCATCGCCACCGGCGTCTCGGCGCAGGGCATGTGGCGCTTCTCGGAAGACGTGCTGGACCTCGACGGACCGCTGCGGTTACTGCTGTTCGCGTTCATCGAGGTCGCGATCATCACCTCCGCCGTACGCGCCCGCCGCAACATGCGCGAGAACTTCTCCGCCGGCATCGACGGCATCGCCGTGTGGGCCCTGACCTGCCTGACCGCCGTGCTGTCCTCCATGGACGCGCGCAGCCTGCCCGAAGCGGTGTTCCGCCTGGCCGCCCCGCTCGTGGCCGCCTGGCTGTGGGAGCGCGGCATGGCCATCGAGCGCCACCGCATCCGCGGCACCGGCCGCATCAACTGGCGGCTCACCCCCGAGCGGCTCCTGGTCCGGCTCGGCCTGGCCGAGGTCAGCGACCGCACGGCCAGCGAGGTCGACGCCCACCGCAGGCTGACCAGGGTCGCGCTGGCCGCCAAGAAGGCCAAGGCGCTGCGCGAGGCCGGCGCCCCCGACCGCAAGATGCGCGCCGCGCTGGCCAAGCTCGACAAGGCCATGGACCAGGCGGTCGAGCACACCGGCCTGGCCGTGGACCCGGCCCGCCAGGAGGCGCTGCTGGCCCAGATCGCCGCCCTGTACAACACCTCCGCGCTCATCGACGCCGACCCCCGCGTGCCCTGGGAGCCCGAGGCCGACCACCACCCCGTGCCGGCCAGGCCCGCCCTGCCGCCCGCGCTGGCCGAGCTGGTCGACGACGAGGACGAGGACGTCACGGTGTTCGACACCACCCCGCACGTCGTCAGCACCGCAGAACGCGCCGCGCTCATGCGGGCCGCGCGCGAGTTCTGGGACCGGCAGATCGCCAAGGGCATCGTGCCGCGCACGGTGGACATCGCCCAGGAGATCGGCATCTCGCTGGCCACGGCGCGCGAGTACCGGGCCCTGTGGAAGCTGGAGCCGCAGGCGCACGCGCTCATCGAGGCGCTGTACCAGCAGCACGGCATCGTCGACACCGGCGCCTTCCCGGCCATCGCCGACGACGGGCGGGTGCTGACCACCAAGTCGTAGGCTTGGTCCCGCGCGCCACCGGCCCGCCCTCGCCCGGGCGGTGTACGGGAACGGGAGCAGGGGGAGGACAGGTGCGGGAGCGGACGCTCGAACGCGTCAGGAAACTGCTGGCCAAGGCCGAGCGCACCGACAACGAGCACGAGCGGGCCACGTTCATGGCCGCCGCCTCGGCGCTGATGGCCAAGCACGGCATCGACAGCCTGCCGCCCGCCGGCACCCGCCAGGTCCCCGGTGACCGCATCGTCACCCTGCCCGCGCCCTGGGCCAGGGAGAAGGCCCGGCTGGTCAGTCTGGTGGCGCAGGCGCTGCGGTGCCGTCCGCTGCTGATCGGGCGGGGCGACGGCGGGCAGCGGGTGCACGTGTTCGGGTTCGCGGCCGATCTGGAGCGGGCCGACCTGCTGGCCACCTCGCTGCTGCTGCAGATGGCCTCGGGGCTGGCCAGGGTGGAGCTGCCCGGGGACGTCACGGGCGTGCGGGCCTATCGCAGGTCGTGGCTGCTGGGGTTCACCGACGAGGTGTACCGGCTGCTGCGCGAGGCCGAGTCCGGGGCGGAGGCCGCGTCGGCCGGCACGGGCACCGCGCTCGTCCTGGCCGACCGCAGGGCCGAGGTGGAGCGGGCGGTGGCCGCCCACTACCCCGACATCCGCATGAGCGTGCCCACGACCAGCGGCACCGGCTACCGCGACGGGGTGGCCGCGGGCCGCAGGGCCGACCTCGGCCGCACCGGCATGGCCACGGCCGCCGCCAGGGAGCTCGCCTGAGGCCGGGCCAGTTCTTGGTAAGCCCTTTCCCAGCATCCGTTTGGGCGGGGCGGTAATCGGGCATAAGCGCGCACACGGAACGCAGTCCTGCCCAAGCGAGTCAGGTCATCGTGAACGCATCCGTCCATGTCCTCGCCGACCGCCTCCGCGATCTCGCCCACGACCTCCTCACGGCCGCCGGCCTGCCCGTGGACACGGCCGCGGTGGTGGCCGCGTCCCTGGTGGAGGCCGACCTCGCCGGTCACGGCTCGCACGGCGTACGCCGGGTGAAGTGGTACCACGACCGGATCGAGAGCGGCGCGATCGTGCCGGACGCCCGCCCGGAGGTGGTCTCGCGCCGCGGCGCCACCGCCGTCGTGTCCGGGCGGCGCGGCTTCGGCCAGGCCGCCGCCGGCCTGGCCACGCAGGAGGCGGCCGCGCTGGCCGCCGCGCACGGCGTGGGGGTGGTCGCCATCCGCGACTGCAACCACGTCGGCAGGCTCGGCGAGTACGCGCAGACGCTGGCGCGGCGCGGCCTGATCGCGCAGGTCGTCGGCAACGCCGACCCCACCGTGGCCCCGTACGGCGGGCACCGCAGGATGCTCGGCACCAACCCCATGGCCTGGGCCGTGCCCCGCGCGGGCGGCGCGGCGGTGGTCATGGACTGGGCGACCGCCGCCATGGCCGAAGGCAAGCTGGGCCTCCTGCTCGCCGCCGGCCGGCCCGCCCCCGAGGAGGTGCTCGTCGATCCGGACGGCCGCCCGTCCACCGACCCGGCGGACTTCTACCGGGGCGGGGCGCTGCTGCCGTTCGGCGGCCACAAGGGTTACGGCCTGAGCGTGCTCATCGAGCTGGTCGGGGGCCTGCTCACGGGCACCGGCACCGCGTGCTCCGCCGAGTACGACGGCACGTTCGGCACGGTGATCACCGCGGTGGACATCGCCGCCTTCGTCCCGCTGGAGAGCTACGTCGCCCAGGTCGAGTCCTTCTGCGAGGCCCTGCGCGCCGGCGGCCCCGGCGTGGTCGTCCCGGGGGAGCCCGAGGCCCGCACGCGAGCGCAGCGGTTGGAGGAGGGCGTCCCGGTGCCGGAGCCGGTGTGGGCGGAGCTGCGCGGGCTCGCCGCGCGGCTCGGCGTTCCGTGGCCAGACACGCCGCCAGGAGGTTAGATGTCCGCCACACCCGCCCCCAGCCCCGCATTACGCCGCGTCGTCCTGGGCGCCCTCGTCGGCACCGCCCTGGAGTGGTACGACTTCTTCATCTACGGCACCGCCGCCGCCCTCGTGTTCAACCGCCTGTTCTTCACCGACGCCGACCCGGCCACGGGCACGATCGTCGCGTTCGCCACGTTCGGCGTGGGGTTCGTGGTGCGGCCGTTCGGCGGCATCCTGTTCGGCCATCTCGGTGACAAGATCGGCCGCCGCTCCACCCTGATCATCACCACGGTGATCATGGGGGTGTCGACCGGGCTGATCGGCCTGCTGCCCACCTATCCCGCCATCGGGGTGCTGGCGCCGGTGCTGCTCACGCTGCTGCGCGTCTGCCAGGGGCTCGGCGCGGGCGCGGAGTTCGGCGGCGCGGCGACGCTGCTGGCCGAGCACGCCCCGCCGGGCCGGCGCGGGTACTACGCCTCCTACGCGCAGACCGGCGTGCAGATCGGGCTGGTGCTGGGCACCTCGGCGTTCCTGCTGGTCCAGCTCCTGCCGGAGGAGGACTTCCTGGCCTGGGGCTGGCGGGTGCCGTTCCTGGTGAGCTTCGCGCTGATCGGGGTGGCGCTGTACGTGCGGCTGCGGGTCGACGAGTCGCCCGTGTTCCAGCAGATGGCGCGGACCAAGGAGATCGTCCGGCTGCCGATCAGGGACGCGCTGGTCCGCCACCCGCGCAACTTCCTCGTCGGGGTCGGCGCGCACATCTGCGACACGGCCGTGGTCTACACGCTGGCCACGTTCAGCGTCGCGTACGCCACCGGCCGGCTCGGCCTGAGCAGCCGCACGGCGCTGCTGGGCGTGATCCTGTTCGGGCTGACGGTCATCGTGCTGCAACCGGTCTACGGCCACCTGTCGGACCGCGTGGGAAGGCGGCCGCTCAACCTGTTCAGCGTCGTGTTCGTGGCGGTGTACGCGTATCCGTACTTCCTGCTGGTCGACACCGGCGTCACCTGGCTGGTCTGGCTGGCCATGATGATCATGGGCGCGTTCGGCTTCGCGCCGCAGGTGGCCGTGCAGCCGGTGTTCTACGCCGAGCTGTTCGGGGCACGGGTCCGCTACACCGGGTTCGCCGCCTCGCGGGAGCTGGGCGCGGCGCTGGCCGGGTTCTCGCCGCTGATCGGCGCGGCGCTGGCGGCCCGGCTGGGCGGCGCGCCCTGGCTGGTGGCGGCGTTCCTGGCCGGCACGGCGGTGATCTCGTTCGCCGCGTTCTACGCCTCGCGTGAGAGCAAGGAGACGGACATATGGACCTGAACGGCACGGTCGCGGTGATCACTGGCGGCGGCACCGGCATCGGCGCCGCCGTCGCGGAGCGCCTGGCCAGGAAGGGCGCGGCGGCCGTGGTGGTCAACTACTCGCGCTCGGCGGCCGAAGCCCGGGAGACGGTCGCCCTGCTGGAGAGCCTCGGCTGCAAGGCGGAGGCGGTGGCCGCCGACGTGTCCGACGACGCCGCCGTACGCCGGCTGGCCGAGCGCGTCCGCGCCGATCACGGCCGGGTGGACGTCCTGGTGTGCAACGCGGGCACGACCGCGTGGGTGCCGTTCCCCGACCTGGAGGGCCTCACCGACGAGGTGTGGCAGCGGATCATGGGCGTCAACCTCATGGGCGCCTTCTACTGCGCCCGCGCCTTCGCGCCGGCCCTGCGGGCGGCGCGCGGCGCCATCGTGAACGTGGCCTCCGTCGCCGGCCTGCTGGCCACCGGCTCCTCCATCGCGTACGGGGTCAGCAAGGCCGCCCTGCTCCAGCTCACCCGCGACCTGGCGGTGGCGCTCGGCCCCGAGGTGCGGGTGAACGCTGTCGCGCCCGGCCTCGTGGCCACCCGCTGGCACATCGACCGGGTGGGGGAGCAGGTGTTCTCCGAGATGACCGCGAAGGAGCAGCTGAAGGCGCCGCTGCGGCGCACCGCGCAACCCGAGCACATCGCCCAGCTCGTCACCGCCCTGCTGGAGTCGGACCTGGTGACGGGCGAGGTGCTGGTGGGGGACGGCGGGCGGCATCTGCAGTACTGAGCGGGCCCCGCCTCAGGCCCCCAGGGCGGCCGACACCAGCGAGCGGGCCTCCTCCTGCACCTTGGCCAGGTGGTCCGGGCCCTTGAAGGACTCGGCGTAGATCTTGTACACGTCCTCGGTCCCGGACGGCCGGGCCGCGAACCAGGCGCTCTGCGTCGAGACCTTCACCCCGCCCAGCTTGGCGCCGTTGCCGGGCGCCGACGTCTGCACCGACGTGACCGGCTCGCCCGCCAGCGAGCCGGCCGTCACCTGCTCGGCCGAGAGCTTGCCGAGCACGGCCTTCTCCTCCCGGGTGGCGGGCGCGTCCACCCGCGCGTACGCGGGCTCGCCGAACCGCTCGACCAGGCCCCGGTAGCGGACGCTCGGCGACTCGCCGGTGACGGCCAGGATCTCCGCGGCCAGCAGCGCCAGGATGACGCCGTCCTTGTCGGTGGACCACACCGAGCCGTCGCGCCGCAGGAACGACGCCCCCGCGCTCTCCTCGCCCCCGAACCCGAGCGACCCGTCCAGCAGCCCCGGCACGAACCACTTGAAGCCGACCGGCACCTCGTACAGCCGCCGGCCCAGCGACTCGGCCACCCGGTCGATGATCCCGCTGCTGACCATGGTCTTGCCCACGCCCGCGTCGGACGGCCAGCCGTCGCGGTGGGTGCAGAGGTAGGAGATGGCGACGGCCAGGTAGTGGTTGGGGTTCATCAGCCCGCCGTCGGGGGTGACGATGCCGTGCCGGTCGGCGTCGGCGTCGTTGCCCGTGGAGATGTCGTAGGTGTCGCGATTGGCGATGAGCGAGGCCATCGCGTACGGCGACGAGCAGTCCATCCGGATCTTGCCGTCCCAGTCGAGCGTCATGAACCGCCACGTCGGGTCCACCAGCGGGTTGACCACGGTCAGGTCCAGCCGGTGCCGCTCGGCGATCTCCCCCCAGTAGGCCACGCTCGCCCCGCCCAGCGGGTCGGCCCCGATGCGCACGCCGGCCGCCCGGATCGCGTCGAGGTCGACGACCGAGGGCAGGTCGTCCACGTACGTCCCGAGGAAGTCGTAACGCCCGGCCCGGTCCAGGGCCGCCGTGTACGGCACCCGGCGCACGCCCTTGAGCCCGTCCTGCAGCAGCCGGTTGGCGCGATCCTGGATCCACCCGGTGGCGTCGGTGTCGGCGGGGCCGCCGTGCGGCGGGTTGTACTTGAACCCGCCGTCGCCCGGCGGGTTGTGCGACGGCGTGACGACGACGCCGTCGGCCAGCCCGCTCTTACGGCCGCTGTTGTGCCGCAGGATGGCGTGGGAGACGGCGGGCGTGGGGGTGTAGCCGTCGCGCGAGTCGATGAGCACGGCGACGTCGTTGGCGGCGAACACCTCCAGCGCCGACACCCGGGCGGGCTCCGACAGCGCGTGCGTGTCGATGCCCAGGAACAGCGGCCCGTCGGTGCCCTGCGCCTGCCGGTACTCGCAGATGGCCTGGCTCGTGGCCACGATGTGGTCCTCGTTGAACGCCGACCTCAGCGACGACCCCCGGTGCCCCGACGTGCCGAACGCCACCCGCTGCGCCACCTCGCCGGCATCCGGGTGGAGCGCGTAGTAGGACGTCACCAGCCTGGCGACGTCGACCAGGTCGGAAGGCCGGGCTTGCTGTCCCGCGCGTTCATGCGTCATGTAGGTCACTTTACAAATCGGGCCCGGCCGGGCGGGTGACCGTACGGCGGTGTGGGGAGATACATTCGCGTCAGTCACTAGAACGGAGTTCTGTTCTCATGCGCTACGGATATTTCCTCGCCGAACCTCAAGGATCCGACGCGATCGGCGGTCTGCGCGACCAGATCGCCCAGGCGGTGGAGGACGGCTTCTCCTCCGCCTGGCTCTCCAACATCTTCGGCCTCGACGCCATCACCGCCCTGACCGCGGCCGGCGTCCAGGCGCCGCCCATCGAGCTCGGCACCGCCGTCGTGCCCACCTACCCCCGCCACCCGGCCGTGCTCGCCCAGCAGGCCATGACCGCCAACGCCGCGCTCGGCGGCCGGTTCGCCCTGGGCATCGGCCTGTCGCACAAGATGGTCATCGAGAACATGTTCGGCTACAGCTTCGAGCGGCCCGGCCGGCACATGAAGGAGTACCTCGACATCCTGATCCCGGCCTCCCGCGGCGAGCAGGTCGACTACCAGGGCGAGACGCTCAAGGCCAACGTGCGGCTCACCACCCCCGGCGCGGGCTTCCCCGTGCTCGTGGCCGCGCTCGGCCCGCGCATGCTCAAGCTCGCCGGCACCGTGGCCGACGGCACCGTGCTCTGGATGACCGGGCCGCGGACGGTCGCCGAGCACATCGCGCCCACCATCACGGCCGCCGCGGCCGAGGCGGGCCGCGAGCGGCCCAGGATCGTCTGCGCGCTGCCCATCAGCGTCACCGACGACCGCGCCGCCACCGTCGAGCGGGCCAACGAGATCTTCAAGATCTACGGGCAGCTCCCCTCCTACCGTGCCATGCTCGACAGGGAAGGGGCGGCGGGGCCGGGCGACGCGGCGATCGTCGGCGACGAGGACACCGTGCTGGCCAGGCTCGAGGAGCTGAAGCAGGCGGGGGTGACCGACTTCGTGGGCTCGATGTTCGCCAACCGGGAACGCACCAGGAGCCTGCTGATCGGCGCGGCGAAGGGCTGATCCGCGTACATCTCCATAAAATCCGGCAAGGTGAAGCGCGTGCTACAAGGCATCGATGTGTCGAACTGGCAGGGCACCGTCGACTGGGCCGGCCACGCGGAGGCGGGAGTGGCCTTCGCCTTCGCCAAGGCGACCGAGGGCGGCGACTGGACCGACAAGTGGTTCGCGCGCAACTGGAACGGCATGCGCGAGAGCTGGATCGTCTGCGGCGCCTACCACTTCGCCAGGCCCAAGGGCGACCCCATCGAGCAGGCACGGCACTTCCTCGGCGCGATCAGGTCGGCGGGCGGGCTGCGCCGCGGCGACCTGGTCGCGCTCGACCTCGAGACCAACGACGGCCTGCGCCCCGAGCAGGTCGCCAGGTACGCCCGCCGCTGGTGCCACCACGTCGAGCGGCACACCGGCGTGCGGCCGTTCATCTACACCTTCCAGGCGTTCGCGCGCGGCGGGCACTGCGCGGGGCTGGCCGAATACCCTCTCTGGATCGCCAGCCCCGAGAGCCCGCGCGGCAACCCGCCGGTGCCAGGCCCCTGGCGCGACTGGACCATCCACCAGTACGCCAACAGCCCGATCGACCGCAACGTCTTCCACGGCACCCGGCAGGAGCTGACAAAGCTGGGGTTTCACCCGCGATAGCATCGGTGACTACCGTCGAACCTGCCTCGGTGCCGGGCATCGAGCGCGACCTTCAAGGAGTTCACCGTGTCAGCCGAGCTACGCATCACCCTCGCCGGAGCCGAGCGTGTGGTCGCGGCCGGCACGACGGCCGGGGAGGCGCTCGAGGCCGACGGCCGCACCGTCATCGCCGCCAGGGTCAACGGCGAGGCCCGTGACCTGGCCTGCGCGCTGGCCGACGGCGACGCCGTCGAGCCGATCGAGATCTCCAGCGAAGAGGGCCGGGCGATCGTGCGGCACTCCACCGCGCACGTCATGGCGCAGGCGGTGCAGGAGCTGTTCCCCGAGGCCAAGCTGGGCATCGGGCCGCCCGTCGAGAACGGGTTCTACTACGACTTCGACGTCGCGCAGGCGTTCAACCCCGACGACCTCAAGCGCATCGAGAAGCGCATGCGCGAGATCGTCAAGCAGGGGCAGCTCTTCTCCCGCCGCCCGGTCAGCGACGACGAGGCGCGCGAGGAGCTGGCGGCGGAGCCGTACAAGCTGGAGCTGATCGGCCTCAAGGGCGGCGCCGCCGACGAGGAGAGCGTCGAGGTCGGGGCCGGGCAGCTCACCATCTACGACAACCTCGACGCCAAGAGCGGCGAGCTGTGCTGGAAGGACCTGTGCCGGGGCCCGCACGTGCCCTCCACCCGGTCCATCCCGGCCTTCAAGCTCATGCGCTCCGGCGGCGCCTACTGGCGGGGCAGCGAGAAGAACCCGCAGCTCCAGCGCATCTACGGCACCGCGTGGGAATCCCGCGACAAGCAGGAGGAGTACCTCAAGCTGCTGGAGGAGGCCGAGAAGCGCGACCACCGCAAGCTGGGCGCGGAGCTCGACCTGTTCAGCTTCCCGCCGGAGCTGGGCAGCGGCCTGCCGATCTTCCATCCCAAGGGCGGGATCATCCGCAAGGAGATGGAAGACTACATGCGCAGGCGCCAGGCGGAGGCGGGCTACGAGTTCGTCAACACGCCGCACCTGACCAAGAGCTCGCTCTTCGAGACCTCCGGCCACCTGCCGTGGTACGCCGACGACATGTTCCCCGCCTTCGAGCTGGAGGGCATCGAGTACCGCGTCAAGCCGATGAACTGCCCGATGCACAACCTGATCTACCGGGCGCGCGGGCGTTCCTACCGCGAGCTGCCGCTGCGGCTGTGCGAGTTCGGCTCGGTCTACCGCTACGAGAAGTCCGGCGTGGTCCACGGGCTCACCCGGGTGCGCGGCATGACGCAGGACGACGCGCACATCTACACCACCCGCGAGCAGATGGCCGACGAGATCAAGTCGCTGCTGCGGTTCGTGCTGAGCGTGCTGCGCGACTTCGGCCTGGAGGACTTCTACCTGGAGCTGTCCACCCGCGACGACTCCGAGAAGTTCATCGGCGACCCCGCCGAGTGGGAGGAGGCGACCGACGCGCTGCGCCAGGTCGCCACCGAGTCCGGCCTGACGCTCAAGGACGACCCGGGCGGCGCGGCCTTCTACGGCCCCAAGATCTCGGTGCAGGCCAAGGACGCCATCGGGCGCACCTGGCAGCTGTCCACCATCCAGCTCGACCTCAACCAGCCCAAGCGGTTCGGCCTCGAATACCAGGCGGCCGACGGCTCGCGGCAGACCCCGGTCATGATCCACCGGGCGCTGTTCGGCTCCGTCGAGCGCTTCCTCGGCGTGCTCACCGAGCACTACGCCGGCGCCTTCCCGCCCTGGCTGGCCCCGGTGCAGGTGGTGGGCATCCCGATCGCCGAGGCCCACGTGCCCTACCTGCAGGACGTCGCCAAGAGGCTGCGGGCCGCCGGGATCCGCGTCGAGGTCGACACGGCCGACGACCGGATGCAGAAGAAGATCCGCAACGCGCAGAAGGCCAAGGTGCCCTTCATGCTGCTGGCCGGCGACGACGACATCGCCAACGGCGCGGTGTCCTTCCGCTACCGCAGCGGCGAGCAGAAGAACGGCGTCCCCGTGGAGGAGGCGATCGGCGAGATCGTCAGCGCCGTGGAGCGCCGCGTCCAGGTCTGAGCATCGATCACGCGGGAGCGGGCCGTGCCTGGTGGCACGGCCCGCTTTCCGTCTCGGCCGCCTTGGCGGTGGGTCGCCCGACGCATCCGGTTTGTGGAAGTCAGCGATCGAAAAGGCGGAATGTCACTGCCGGCCGTCCGCCGAAGCGTTCCGCCTGCTCCCGGGCGAACCCCTCGATCAGGTTGCGGGCGTAGGTCTCCGGGGCCTCGTCGGTGAGAGCCTCGATGTAGGCGCGGTGCTCCAGGAGCGAGCGCACGCCCCGCTCCAGGCCGTCGGTGACGTCCACGGCATGGGTGGGGGTGTCGGATCCGGCGACGGCGATCCACCGCACGCCGTTCCACGGCTCGGCCTCCGTGTCCGGAAATATCCAGCGATTTCCGGCGTCGCCGACCGCGTCCATCACGGCCCGCCCCACGGCCCGGTGGTCGGGGGTGTTCCAGTACGCGCCTCTCCAGGTGTCCTCGTAGTTCAGCGTGATCACGAGCTCGGGGCGGTGCCTGCGGATGGCGGCGGCCAGCTCCTCGCGCAGCCGGAGGCCGTACTCGATCACCCCGTCGGTGTGGTCGAGGAACTCCACGTCCGTCACCCCGGCCACGGCCGCGCTGGCCCGCTGCTCGCGCTCGCGCACCGGGCCGGCCTTGGCGGGCTCCAGCGTGTCGATGCCCGCCTCGCCCCTGGTGACGAGCAGGTAGGAGACGTGACGTCCGGCATCGGTCCAGACGGCCACGGCGGAGGCGCAGCCGTATTCGAGGTCGTCGGGGTGGGCCACGATGGCCAGTGCGCGCTGCCAGTCGTCCGGCATGGGCGCCAGCTGATCGGTCATGCCTGCCATCCTGGCAGCCCCGGCGCCCCGCCGACAGACGCCGCTTCATCCGCGTACTTCACGGCGGGCGGGTGCTCGTGCGACGCTTGCGCCGGGAGCTCGGGATGGCAGGGCTGATCAGGGGCGGCACGTGGGCCAGGGAGGCGACGTGGGCGACGAGAGCGAGGCCGTTGCGGCCGTCAGGGAGGGCGGGCGGGCCGCGTTCGGGGAGCTGGTCGAGGGGCACCGGCACGAGCTGCGGGTGCACTGCTACCGGATGCTGGGCTCCTACACCGACGCCGACGACATGGTGCAGGAGACCATGATGCGCGCCTGGCGGCGGCGGGAGACGTTCGAGGGGCGCTCCACGCTGCGGGCCTGGCTCTACCGCATCGCCACCAACGCCTGCCTCGACCTGCTGTCGGGGCCCGCGCGCGCCCGCGAGATCACGGTGGGCGTGGGCGGCGAGTCCCGCTCGCCGTTCGCGGAGGTGCCGTGGCTGCAGCCGTACCCGGACCGCCTGCTCGACCTGGCCGCGCCGGGGGAGGGCACGCCGGACGCGGTGGCGGTGGAGCGGGAGACGATCGAGCTGGCCTACCTGGCCGCGATCCAGCACCTGCCGCCACGCCAGCGGGCGGTGCTGATCCTGCGGGACGTGGCCGGATGGTCCGCCGAGGAGACCTCGCAGGCGCTGGAGCTGAGCGTGGCGGCCGTCAAGAGCGCGCTGCAGCGGGCCCGCGCCACGCTGCGCATGCACCTGCCCGCCCGGCGCTCCCAGTGGGGCCCCGCCACGGCGCCGAACGAGCAGGAGCGGGCCGTGCTGCGCCGCTACATGGAGGCGTCCGTGGAGGGCGACCTGTCGGCCCTGGCCGAGCTGCTGCGCGAGGACGCGCGGCAAACCATGCCGCCGGCCTCGCAGGTGTACGACGGCCGGGCGGCCATCCTCGACATGTGGCGGCCCGTCATGATCGGGCCGGAGGCGTGGGGCGAGTGGAAGGCGCTGGCCACGCGCGCCAACCGG
Source organism: Nonomuraea sp. GTA35 (assembly GCF_041950525.1). NCBI lineage: Bacteria > Bacillati > Actinomycetota > Actinomycetes > Streptosporangiales > Streptosporangiaceae > Nonomuraea > Nonomuraea sp. GTA35. The sequence goes on from NZ_JBGNUV010000017.1 coordinate 264,884, forward strand.
CAGCCGGCCGTGGCCAACTACGTACGCCGTCCCGGCCAGGGCCGCTACACCGCCGTCAACATCGACGTGCTCCGCGTCGAGGACGGCCTGATCGCCGAGATCACCACGTTCGGCGCCGAGTTGCACACCGCCTTCGGCCTGCCCCACGAACTCTGAGAGGAGATTTCCCGGCCGGACCGATTCCTTTCCCGCCGCCCCGCCGTCATATGGCCGTACGACCACTCACTAGAGAGGAATTCCGCCATGACCGAGCACAACGACCCCAAGCTCAAGGCTCTCGACCGCCTCGTCGGCACCTGGAAGGTCACCGGCGCCGCCGCGGGCACCGTCACCTACCGCTGGATGGAGGGCGGCCACTTCCTCATCCAGGACGTGGACCTCACGCAGGAGGGCGGCACGGTCAAGGGCACGGAGTTCATCGGCAGGAAGCGGCCGTACGGGGCGGAGGAGCCCAGCCAGGACGTGCACTCCTGGTACTTCGACAGCGACGGCAGCACCCTGGCCTACGTGTACGAGATCGAGGGCGACACGCTGACGATCTGGGCGCACAAGAAGGACTCGGGGGCCTACTACCGCGGCACGTTCAGCGCCGACGGGGCGAGCGTCACCGGCGCCTGGGTGTACCCCGGTGGCGGCGGCTACGAGTCGAACATGACCAGGGTGGGTTGAGCCTCAGCCCGGCTCCTCACCCTCGACCAGGTCCTCGGCGGGGCCACGGGCCGCGGCCCGGCCCTCGCCGGGGAGCCGGACGTCGTCCACGGTGACGTTCACCTCCATGACGCGCATGCCGAGCATCCGGCTGACGCTCCTGGCCACGTTGGTCTTGACCTCGGAGGCGACGTCCATGACGACGTGGCCGTACTCGACCACGATCGTCAGGCTCACCGCCACCTGGCGGTCCTGGATCTGCGCGCTGACGCCCTGGTTGCCGCGGCGGGAGCCGATGCCGATACGGTCGCGTACGGACTCGAAGGCCCGCGCCAGGTCGCCGCCCATGTCGGCGACCCCGGCCACCTCCAGCGCGGCCAGCGCGGCCACCTTCTCGACCACCTCGTCGGCGACCTTGATCCGTCCCTTGACCACCGCCCCCGAGGTGGGCGCCTCGATGTACGAGGGCGGCGAGGGGGCAGGTTGCTCGGCGGACGGTGCGGGCTGCTCGGCCAAGGCTTCACTCATCGCGGCCTCCTGTAGGCGGGTGCTCAGGATTGTGCCGGAAGAGGACCCCGTTTGTCCGGGGTCCTATGCTGCTAGTTATGCACGATCAGGCAGGGGCCGGGGCCCCCGACAACTTCCAGCGTCTGTGGACCCCGCATCGCATGGCCTACATCAAGGGCGAGAACAAGCCGACCGGCACCGGTCCCGGCGACGGCTGCCCGTTCGACGCCATCCCGAAGATGAGCGACGAGGACGGCCTGATCGTGAAGCGGGGCGAGACGGTCTACGCCGTGCTCAACCTGTACCCGTACAACTCGGGCCATCTGATGGTCGTGCCCTATCGCCACGTGTCCGACTACGACGAGCTCGACGCCGCCGAGGTGGCCGAGCTGGGCGAGTTCACGCAGCGGTCGCTGCGGGCGCTGCGCAAGGCCAGCGGCGCGCAGGGCTTCAACGTGGGCATGAACCTCGGCCACGTCGCGGGCGCGGGCATCGCCGCCCACCTGCACCAGCACGTGGTGCCCCGGTGGGGCGGCGACACCAACTTCATGCCGGTCGTCGCCCAGACCAAGGTGCTGCCGCAGCTACTTCACGACACCCGCCAGCTGCTCGCCGACGCCTGGGACTGACTCGCCGCCGCGGCGCAGCGCGCCGATGCCGGTGGCCAGCAGCAGCGGCACGGCCAGCGCCAGGGCCATCGACAGCACGGCCGCGCCGGAGTCGTTGACCAGCATCCCGACCACGCCGCTGACGAGCGTGCCGATCAGGCCGGCACGCAGCGCGGGGGAGTGCTCGAACGCCGCGGGCACGACACCCGCCGACGCCTGCTCGGGGCGCAGGATCGCGTACACGAGGAACGCCACGGCGGCGATCACGATCGGCATCAGGTTGGGGTTGGCCAGGGTGGAGACCATGGCCAGGAACTTGCGCCAGATGACGTCCACGGCCTCCCCGGTCAGCACCTGCCCCACGAACCTGCCCAGGTGCGACTGCTCCTCCGGGGGCCGCAGGTAGTTGAGCCACGCGAAGCCCATCACGATCACGCCTCCGGCCACGCAGAACGCGCCCAGCTTCACCAGGGAGACGCGCTTGCCCGACAGGATCAGCGCGGTCACCGCGATGCCCGGCACGAAGGCGATCACGCCGCCGAAGTCGCTGCCCATCCCGGACCCGCCCAGCACCATCGCGAACGCCCCCAGCACCACGATCGCGCCCACGCCCACCTTGCCCGGCCACCGGTGGGCGATCACCGTGGTGGCCAGCAGCGTGCCGGTCGCCAGCAGCGCGAACGGGATGTTGCCCAGGCCGAAGTAGCGGGCCCCCTGCTCGGCGCTGTAGCCCATGAAGCTGTTGAGCTGGAGGGTGGTGCCGGTGAGCAGGTCGCCGACGAGGGTGAGCGCCGTGATCGCGGCGACCACAGCCAGCGGGCCGAGCGGCCTGCGCCGCCACGGCCCCGCCAGCGCCAGCGCGGTGATCGCCGCCCACCAGGCCGCCATGCCGCCGAACAGCTCCAGGTGGGAGTCCCACGGCAGGAGGTTGACCAGGAACGAGGTGACGGGCAGGGCCGCGAGCGCCACGGCGGCGCGGCGTACCCAGGGCAGGGCCCTGCGGCGGCGCAGCAGCAGGAAGGCCAGCACGTAGAACAGGACCTGGAACACCGCCAGGGCCGTGAAGTAGGCGGCCTTCGCCGAGCGCATGGTCTGGGCGGTGGCGTCGGCGCTGCGGAGCCGTTCGACCGTCGCGCCCGGCTCGCCCACCCGCAGCGGCACGCCCACGACCGTGCTCGGCACGGCCACGCCCAGCTCGTCCAGCACGGTGGCGGTCAGGTCGGTCAGGATCGAGATGTCGTCCCTGCGCGTGGAGGCCGCGCCCAGCAGCCGCCCCTCGGCGCCGGGCTCGCGCAGCGCGGCCACCCGCAGGTGCGGCACGGAGCCGTGGTCCGACAGGCCCGCCAGCAGCACCGTCGTGCCGGCGGGCAGCACCGACAGCAGCGCGCCCGCCTTGGTGTCGGCCAGCCGCAGCGCCTCGCGCCGCTCGGCGGGGCCGAGCTTGTCGGGCACCTTGGGCAGCCGGCCGGGCTCGCCCGCCAGGTACGGCTGGACGAGGTCGTCCACGTCCATCGCCACCATCCGGCACTTCTCCAGGCCGGCGGTCCCGACCTGGAGCGGCGAGGCGTGGTAGTGAGCCACCGCGCCCTGCCGGTCGGCCAGCGCCAGTGCCGCGCCGGGCCCGATCGCGATCGAGCACTGCCCGGCCGCCTTCAGCGACTCGCCCAGCGTGCCCGCCGTGCGCTGGCCGGCCACGTCGATGAGGTAGCGGTAGTCGGGGATGACGGCGCCCTCGCCCCTGGGCTCGGGCGCGGGCGGCGCACCGCACGCGTAGCCGACGGCCGACCTGGTGCCCGCCGACACGGTGAGCCAGCCGTCGTAGGGGCAGGTCACGTTGCCGACCGTGCGGACGGAAAGGGAGCCGATCGCGCTGGACCCGGCCAGGGCCCACAGGTTGGGGGTGTCGGACGGGGTCAGGTCGTTCCAGTGCAGGCCGGGCACGCCGATGAGCGCCACCCGCCCCGTCTCGGACGCCGCCCTGGCGGGGCCGGCGAACAGAGCATGACCGATAATCACCTGACCGACCAGCACGGCCAGCACGACCAGCGCGCGCCTCACCCGATGACCTCCCGTGATCGCAGAGTTCTGTGGCACGGCCGGGCTAGGTAGTGCTAGGTCATGCTCCGGCGCCACCAGACGCGACTACCCTCTCATGCGCCGGGAGTGCCGGAGGCCGTCTTCCGCCCGCCGGACGGCGATCGTACGGACCGATCGTCGCGTCTCAGCCGGCCACCGGGGTGAGCCAGTGGCGGTAGCGCTCGTCCCTGCCGTGCACGACGGCGTCGTAGGCGTCGGCCAGCCTGGCCGTCACCGGGCCTGGGCCGGTGCCCAGCTCCCGGCGGTCGACCGAGGAGACGTGCACGACGCCGGCGGCCGTGCCGCACAGGAAGACCTCGTCGGCGGTGTAGAGGTCGGAACGCATCAGCTCGCGCCTGACGGCCGGCAGGCCGAGACCGGCGGCCAGCCGCTCCACGGTGTCCTGCGTGAGCCCCGCCAGCGCGCCCGCGCTGTCGGGCGGCGTGGCGAGCACCCCGTCGCGGACGACGAAGAGGTTCGCCCCGGTGCACTCGCTGACGTAGCCGGCGGAGTTCAGCAGCACGGCCTCGTCGTAGCCGGCGTCGAGCGCCTCGTGCTTGGCCAGGACGGAGTTCAGGTAGGGGCCGGTGGCCTTGGCGGCCGTGGGCACGATCGTGTGGTCGTTACGCCGCCAGGAGCTGGTCATCAGCCGGACGCCGGAGCCGAGCAGCGCGCCCCACTCCCAGGTGGCGATGGACACGGTGGTCGGGCAGCCGCGCGCCGCGATGCCCATCTCGCCGTAGCCGCGATGCGCGAGGTGGCGGATGTAGCAGGAGGGGCGGCCGTTCGCGGCCACCGTCCGCAGCGTGGCCTCGCGCAGCTCGTCCATCGTGTACGGCATCGCCAGCCCGATGATCCGCGCGCTGGCCGCCAGCCGCCGCAGGTGGTCGTCCAGCCGGAAGACGGCGGGCCCGTCCTGCGTCTCGTACACCCTGGTGCCTTCCAGGACGGCCGTGCCGTAGTGCAGGGCGTGCGACAGCACGTGCACCCGGGCCTCGCCCCACGGCACGAGCTCCCCGTCCATCCAGATGAACTTGGCCTCCTCCACCCGCACTCCTTCCTCCAGTGGCCCGACACGACGACATTTGATGGGCCAATTGCGCGATGGGTGGCACAGTATCGGGATAATGGTGGCTATGGGAAGGGAAGACACCCTCGTCACACTCGTCCGCGACCGCCTCCGGCTCCACCAGGGCCCGCCCAGCCGGCGGCTGGCCGGCGCGCTCGCCGACCTCGCCCAGACCGGCCTCATCAGCCCCGGCACCCGCCTTCCGTCGGAGCGCGACCTGGCCCAGGCGGTCGGGGTCAGCAGGGGGACGGTGGCGGCGGCGTTCAACGCCCTGTGCGAGGAGGGATGGTGCGAGCGGCGGCACGGGAGCGGCACGTACGTGCTCGGCACCCCCTCGTTCGGCGGGCTCCTGCAGGCGGGGGCCGTCCGCGCGGACCTGTCCACCTCCGTGGTCCCCGACCCCTCCCACCTCGTCCTGCCCTCGATCGACCCGGCGGACCTGCTGAGGGTGCCCAGCGGGCACGGGTACGACGCGATGGGCGATCCCCGGCTGAGGACGGTGCTGGCGAGCGGCGAGAGCGCCGACCCGAAGGACGTCCTCGTCACGGCGGGCGCCCAGCAGGGCATCGACCTGGCCGCCCGGGTGCTGCTGCGGCCCGGTGACCGCGTCCTGGTGGGGGACCCGGCCTACGGGGGCGCGCTGAGCGTGTTCCGGCGGGCGGGGGCGCACGTGGTGGCCGTCGATCTCGGCGCGCCGGCCGCCGTCGAGGAGGCGCTGGCCCGCCATCGCCCCGCCGCCGTGTACGCGGTCAGCGTGGACAACCCGACCGGCGCGGTCCCGCCGCTGCGGCACGTCGCCGAACTGGCCAGGGACGCGGGCGTGACGGTGGTGGAGGACCGGACGCTGGCGGCCCTCGTGTACGACGGCACGCCGCCGCCCGAGCCGCTGGCCCGGACGCATCCGTACGGGACGGTGACGGTCGGGTCCCTGTCGAAGGTGTTGTGGGGCGGGCTGCGGGTGGGCTGGCTGGCGGCCCCGGAGCCGCTGCTGGCCCGCCTGACCGAGGCCAAGGTGGACGCCGACCTGGCGACCAGCGCGGTCGCCCAGCGGCTGGCCACCGACCTGCTCGAACGCAACCCCGTGCGGCCCTGGCTGGCCGAGCTGGCGCGCCGCAGGGAGCACTGCCTGGCGGCGCTGTCCGCGCACCTGCCCGAGTGGACGTGGACGCGCCCGGCGGGCGGGCTGTCGGTGTGGGCACGGCTGCCGGGCACGGACACCGACAGGTTCGCGGTCGTGGCGCGCGAGCACGGCGTGGCGGTCGCGCCCGGCTCCCTGTTCTCCCCGGACGGCCGCCACCGCGACCGGCTGCGCCTCAGCTTCGCCCTGCCCCCGGACCTGCTGGACCAGGCGGTCGCCGGTCTGGCCCAGGCCTGGCGGGCCTACGGGAGATGAAGGCGGCTCGCGAGAGGGCCGGGATCAGCCGACCACCACCTCGTCACCGGTGCCCAGGTCGATCCCCGCCAGCCCGTCCCGGATCCACGCCACGGCTCCGGGGAGCTCCCGATCGAGGTCATGACCTCCCAGGCCGGCCGACGAGGCCCAGCAGGAGCACGCTGACGGCCGCACAGGACAAGATCCGGATCAGTCGCATAAGCCTCAGCATGGCCCAAGAAAGAGGAGAAAATGGCGAAAGGCCGGTCGAGAGTCGACCGGCCTTTCGGCGTCACGCGAGGCTCAGACCTCGTCCACCTTGACCTTCACCGCCTTGCTCTCGTGGTGCAGGCGGTCGAGCGAGGTGACCAGGTACGTGCCCGCCGACTTCGCGGCGTAGGACGGGTCGCTCACCACGGCCACCAGGTTCCGCGCGTCGGTGGTGTGGCAGTCCTTGCCGGACTTGGGCACCTGGTACACGGCGTACGCCCGGGCGCCCTCCGAGGGTTTCCAGGACAACCGCGTGCCCGCCGCCTTGGCGTCGGCAGGGGCGGCCGGGGCCGAGCCGCCGAGCGAGTCCTGCAGCGGCAGCAGCGCCGGGCGGCTGTAGTGGGCCTTGGCCATCCGGTCGACCGCCCCGAGCGGGTTGGCCATCAGGTTCTTGGCGCTGAAGTAGACGGCGCCGTCGACCTGCTTGCTGGCGCGGTTGACGCCCACCTGGCCGGTGAGCTCGCCGGGCTTGAGCCAGGTCCTGTCGTCCTTGGCGCCGACCCGGTAGGCGCCCTGGCCGATGTAGAGCTGCACGTCGCTGCCCTTGACCTCGTTGGACCACCAGCGCACCAGCGTGTTGTAGTCGGCCAGCTTGTGCCCGCGCGGCCAGTAGAGCTGGGGCAGCACGTAGTCGACGGTGCCGGACTTGATCCAGGCGCGCGCGTCGGCGTAGATCGAGTCGTACGCGGACATGCCGGACGTGCTCGACCCCGTCGGGTCCTGGGCCTTGTTGCGCCAGATGCCGAACGGGCTGATGCCGAACTTCACGTGCTGCTTGGACGCGTGGACGGCCTTGTCGACCTGCGCGACGAGCTTGTTGACGTTGCCGCGCCGCCAGTCGGCGAGCGTGGCGCCCTTGCCGTACTTGCGGAAGGCGGCGGTGTCGTCGAACTTCGCCCCCGCCACGGGGTAGGGGTAGAAGTAGTCGTCGAAGTGCACGCCGTCGATGTCGTAACGGTCCACCACGTCGGTGATGACCTTGGTCACGTGCTCGCGGACGGCCGGCAGGCCGGGGTTGTAGTAGAGGCGGCCGCCGTACTTGACGGTCCAGTCGGGGTGCCGGCGCGCCGGGTGGTTGGCGGGCAGCGCCGAGGCGCTGTCGCCGTAGGAGGCGCGGTAGGGGTTGAACCAGGCGTGGAACTCCATGCCGCGCTTGTGCGCCTCGTCGATGAGGAACGGCAGCGGGTCCCACCCGGGATCCTTGCCCGCGGTGCCGGTCAGGTACTGCGACCAGGGCTCCAGCGAGCTCTTGTAGAGGGCGTCGGAGGCGGGCCTGACCTGGACGAAGACCGCGTTGAGGTTACGCTTGGCGGCGTTGTCCAGGATCTTGACGTAGTCGGCCTTCTGCCGGTCGATGCCGTGGCCGGCCTTGGAGGGCCAGTCGATGTTCTGGGTCGTGGCGATCCACACTCCGCGCAGCTCACGCTTCGGGAAGCGGGCATCGGCCTTGCAGGCCGCAGCGGGGGGTGCGGCGACGGTCGTCTTCTTCTCGCTCGCTGCCGGGCTCTCCGCGGGTCCGAAGACGTAGGCGGCGGTCGTCGTGGCGACGGCCAGGGCGGCAGCGGCTAGGAGTGGGCGTCCAGTTCGCATAGTGCCACCCAGTGTGACAGCTGCTCCGGCATGCTCGGTACGAAAAACCGAAATCAAGTCGTGACACGTTTGTGACAAAAGCCTACTGCTGGGCCGGGAGGGACAAATCCCTCCCGGCTCTCCGCGGAGCTCAATCCGCGGCCGTCAGCTTGGTTGCGAGGTTCGCGGGCAGCGGTTCGTAGCGCAGGAACGTGCGCGTGAACGTGCCCGTGCCGTGTGACATGGATCTCAGGTCGATCGCGTACCGCGTGATCTCCAGCTCGGGCACCTCGGCCTTGACCAGCGTGCGGCCCGTGCCGACCGGTTCGGTGCCGAGCACGCGCCCGCGCCGCGACGACAGGTCGGACATCACGGACCCGACGTGGTCGTCGGCCACCAGCACCGCCAGCTCGTCCACGGGCTCCAGCAGCAGCGTCGGGACCTTCGAGGCGGCCTCCTTCAGCGCGAGCTGGCCCGCGATCTGGAAGGCCATGTCGGAGGAGTCGACGGAGTGCGCCTTGCCGTCGTACAGGGTGACCCGCACGTCCACCATCGGGTAACCGGCGACGACGCCGCGCTCCATCTGGGCCCGCACGCCCTTCTCCACCGACGGGATGAACTGCCGGGGCACCACGCCACCCACGATCTTGTCCACGAACTCGAAGCCCCCGCCGGACGGCAGCGGCTCGACCTCGAGATGGCAGATGGCGTACTGGCCGTGGCCGCCGGTCTGCTTGACGTTGCGCCCCATCGCCTGGCACTTGCCGCCGAACGTCTCGCGCAGCGGCACCCGCAGCTCGATCCGCTCGACCTCCACGCCGTGCCGCTTGGCCAGGCGGTCGAGGAGCACGTCGGTGTGCGCCTCGCCCATGCACCACAGGACGAGCTGGCGGGTCTCGGCGTTGTTCTCCAGGCGCAGCGTCGGGTCCTCGGCCACCAGCCGGCCGAGCGCCTGCGACAGCTTGTCCTCGTCGGCCTTGGACCTGGCCCTGATCGCCACGGGCAGCAGCGGGTCGGGCATGGTCCAGGACGTCATCAGCAGCGGGCGCTCCACCTCCGACAGCGTGTCGCCGGTCTCGGCACGCGACAGCTTGGCCACGGCCACGATGTCGCCGGCCATGCCCTTGGCGATGTTGCGCTGCTGCTTGCCCAGCGGGCAGGTCAGGGTGCCGATGCGCTCGTCGACGTCGTGGTCCTCGTGCCCGCGGTCGGCCAGGCCGTGCCCGGAGACGTGCACGGTCATGTCGGGGCGCAGGGTGCCGGAGAAGACGCGGACGAGGCTGATGCGGCCCACGTACGGGTCGCTGGTGGTCTTGACGACCTCGGCCACGAGCGGCCCGTCGGGGTCGCACGTGATGCCCTTGACCGGCTTGCCGGACAGGTCGGTGATCTCGGGCATGGGATGTTCGAGCGGCGACGGGAAGCCCTGCGTCATCAGCTCGAGCAGCTCCTGGGCGCCCACGCCGATGCCGCTGCACAGCACCGGGTAGAAGCTGCCGCGCGCGACGGCCTTCTCCAGGTCGTCGATGAGCACCTTGGTGTCGATGGGCTCGCCCTCGAGGTACCGCTCCATGAGCGACTCGTCCTCGCTCTCCTGGATGATGCCCTCGATCAGCACGCCGCGGTGCTCCTCGATCTGCGCCTCGTACTCCGCGCCCGGCTCCTTCACCGTGCGCTCGCCCGTGGCGTAGTTGTAAAACTTCTGCGTCAGCAGCCCGATCAGCCCGTTGACGTGACCGTTGGTGATCACCGGGAGGTAGAGCGGCGCGACGCCGTCGCCGAAGATGTCCTGGCAGGTCGCGAGCACCTCGTCGAAGTCGGCCCGCTGGTGGTCGATCTTGGTGATCACGACCGCCCGCGGCATGCCGACCTGCGAGCACTCCTCCCAGAGCATCTGGGTGAGACCGTCCACGCCGTCGGAGGCCGACACCACGAACAGCGCCGCGTCGGCCGCGCGCAGCCCCGCGCGCAGGTCGCCCACGAAGTCGGCGTAGCCCGGGGTGTCGAGAAGGTTGATCTTGATGCCGTTGTGCACCAGCGGCGCCACGGAGAGGTTGACCGACCGTTGCTGCCGGACCTCCACCTCGTCGAAGTCGCTGACCGTGTTGCCGTCCTCCACCCGTCCCGGGCGCTGGATGGTGCCCGTCGAGGCCAGCAACTGCTCGACGAGGGTCGTCTTACCCGCTCCTGAGTGGCCGACCAGCACGACATTGCGTATCGCATCCGCCCGGTCGGCCGCGGGTGCCCTGCCCGCGGCTCCCACGGCACCACCAGAGTTTCTTTCCGCCACATCGGCCTCCCGCGTCGTCGGTTGTGTGCCAACGCCGCGCCCGCGCGGAGGGAATGGAAACCGCATGGACGCGGTGTGTTCACCAAATACCCGTGTGGCGGATATCACAAGGGGGGTGGGGCAAAGAAAGTTGTCAGGCGCGTCATGGCCTACGATCGGACCGCGATGCTCAAACTCCTGCGCCCGGCCATGACCCGGATACTCACCCCGCTGGGCAGGGCCCTCGTCGGCCGCGGGATCGGCCCGAACGCCGTCACGGCGGTCGGCACCCTCGGCACCGTCGTGTCCGCCCTGCTCTTCTTCCCCCTGGGGCAGCTCACCTGGGGGGCACTCGTCATCACTGTCTTCGTGCTGTTCGACCTGCTCGACGGCGTGGTGGCCCGGCTCGGCGGGAAGGGGGGCAGCACCTGGGGGGCCTTCCTCGACTCCACGCTCGACCGGGTCGCCGACTCCGCCATCTTCGCCGGCCTGATCATGTACTTCATCTCCGTCGACGACACTCTGATGGCCGCGGTGACACTGGTGTGCCTGATCGCCGGCGCCGTGGTCTCCTATGCCAAGGCCAGAGCGGAAGGGCTCGGGCTCACGGCCGACGTCGGGCTGGCCGAGCGGCCGGAGCGGCTGGTGGTGGCACTGGTGGCCGCCTGCTTCTCGGGGCTCGGCGTTCCGTACATCCTGCCCGTGGGCATGTGGCTGCTCGCGGTGGCGAGCCTGATCACCGTCGGGCAGCGGGTGGTCGCTGTCCACCAGCAGACGAGGGAGAGATGAGCGAGAAGGTGTCCTTCGGCGACCGCGTCGTGGCGGCCGGGTTCGCGGCGGGGTGGAAGCTCGTGCCGCTGCTGCCGCAGCGGCCGACGGCCGCGGCCTTCCGGTTCCTGGCCGACCGGGTCTGGAGCAGGCGCGGCAAGTCCGTGCGCAGGCTGGAGTCCAACCTGGCCAGGGTGACCGGCCTGGAGGTCGGCAGCCCTCAGCTGCGCGAGCTGACCAGGGCCGGGATGCGCTCGTACTTCCGCTACTTCCACGAGATCTTCCGGCTGCCCGCCATGGACCGCGGCGAGCTCGTGCGCCGCACCCACGTGATCGGGGCCGAGCACATCCACAGCACGGTGGCGGCCGGGCGCGGCGTGGTGCTGGCGCTGCCGCACATGGGCAACTGGGACCAGGCCGGGGCGTGGCTGGTGGGCGTGGGCCACCCGTTCACGACCGTGGCCGAGCGGCTCAGGCCCGAGTCGCTGTTCCGCCGCTACGTGGCCTTCCGCGAGGGGCTGGGCATGGAGGTGCTGCCGCTCACCGGCGGCGACGGGCACAACTTCGGCACCCTGGCGACGCGGGTGCGCAAGGGCGGCGTGGTCTGCCTGCCGGCCGAGCGCGACCTGACCAAGAGCGGCGTCGAGGTGAGCTTCTTCGGCGCGACCACCAAGTACCCCGCGGGGCCGCCGCTGCTGGCGGTGCAGACAGGGGCGGCGCTGCTGCCCGCCACCGTCTACTTCGTGGGCGACGACTGGGGCATCCACATCCACCCCGAGCTGCCGGTCCCCGCCGAGGGCACCCGTCAGGAGAAGGTCGCGGCCGTGGCGCAGGGCCTGGCCGACGTGTTCGAGAAGGGCATCTCCGAGCATCCGGAGGACTGGCACATGCTGCAGCGGCTCTGGCTCGACGACCTGGAACCCCGATGAGGGTCGGCATCGTCTGCCCGTACTCGTGGGACGTGCCGGGCGGCGTCAAGCAGCACATCGACGACCTGGCCCAGGCGCTGATCGCGCAGGGGCACGACGTGTCGGTGATCGCGCCCGCGGCCGACGACGAGGAGCTGCCGCCGTACGTGACGGGCGCCGGGCGGGCGATCCCGGTGCCGTACAACGGGTCGGTGGCCAGGATGTCGTTCGGGTTCCTGTCGGCCGCGCGGGTGCGGCGCTGGGTGCGCACGGGCGGCTTCGACGTGCTGCACATCCACGAGCCGCTGATCCCGAGCCTGGGCGTGCTGGCCTGCTGGGCGGCCAAGGGGCCGATCGTGGCGACCTTCCACGCCTCCTTCACCCGCTCGCGCGCGATCGCCGTGGCCGAGCCGCTGCTGCGCAGCGCGCTGGAGAAGCTCAGCGGCCGCATCGCGGTCTCCGACGCGGCCCGCAAGAGCCTGGTCGAGCAGTTCGGCGGCGACACCGTGCTCATCCCGAACGGCGTCACCGTCGCCCGCTACACCGAGGCGGAGCCGCTCGACGGCTGGGGCCCCGACGGGTCCACGCTGGGCTTCCTCGGCCGCATGGACGAGGAGCGCAAGGGGCTGCCGATCCTGCTCGACGCGTTCAGGACGCTGGCGGCCGAGCGGCCGGACGTGAAGCTGCTCATCGCGGGCCCCGGCGACGAGAAGGACGTCTTCGACAAGGTGCCGAAGGAGTTCCGCGACCGGGTGACCGTGCTGGGCATGGTGAGCGAGGCCGACAAGATCCGCGCCTACCACTCGGTCGACGTGTTCGTGGCGCCCAACACGCGGGGCGAGAGCTTCGGCATCGTGCTGGCCGAGGCGATGGCGTCCGGGGCGACGGTGCTGGCCAGCGACATCCCGGCCTTCCGCAGGGTGCTGGGCGACGGGCAGGCGGGCGCGCTGTTCGCCAACCGCGACCCCGCCTCGCTGGCGCGCGAGGCCGCCGCGCTGCTCGACGCGCCGGAGCGGCGGGCCAAGCTGGCCGCCGAGGCGCTGGTCGCGGTCAGGAAGTACGACTGGTCCACGGTGGCGCGCGACGTCGTCCGCGTCTACGAGACCGTCACCACGAGCGGCGCGGGACGCGTGGAGGAAGACCTGTGACATCCACCATGATCGTGCTGATCGTGGGCATCGTGGTCGTGCTCACGGCCGTCTACATCTCCTGGCGGGCCGGGCGGCTGGACCGCCTGCACATCCGGCTGGAGCTGGCCCAGGAGTCGCTGGACGCCGCGCTGATGCGGCGTCGCGCGGTGGTGCTGGAGCTGGCCGGCTCGCGCCTGCTCGACCCCGCCACGTCCCTGGTGCTGGCCGCGGCGGCGCACGAGGCCAGGTCGGCCGGGCCGGAGGAGCGCGAGCACGCCGAGAGCGACCTGTCGCGGACGCTGCGGGCGGTGGTGGACCAGGAGCGGTTCAGGGAGAAGCTGTCGGAGTCGCCCGGCGGGCGCGAGCTGCTGGAGGAGCTCGACGCGGCCGTGGCCAAGGTGGTCTACTCGCGCCGCTTCTTCAACAACGCGGTCGGGGTCACGCGCGCGGCCCAGGACCGCTGGCTCGCCAGGACGTTGCGCCTGGCCGGGCACACGGAGTACCCGCAATTCTTCGAGATTGATGACAATCCGCCCGCAGCTATGGCAACTGAATGACCTGATTTGGGGAAGCCAGTAAGCTTCATCCCGTTTTCGGGCTGAAGCGAGGAGAGTTACACGTGCGGCTACCCCGGATGATCACGGTCTACCTGGCCGGAGCGGCCGTGCTGCTGCCCGTGGCGGCCTGTTCGTCGGACGACCCGGCCGCCGGCCAGGCACCGGCGCCGTCCGCGACGGCGGCGCCCAGCGTGGAACCGGAAGAGGTCAAGACGCATCCGTTCACCGGCAAGCCGTACGCGAGCCTCAAGCCCGTGCTCGCGGTGAAGATCGAGAACACCGCGGCCGGCAAGCCCCAGCTCGGGCTCAAGAGCGCGGACATCGTCTACATCGAGCAGGTGGAGGCCGGGCTGACCCGCCTCATGGCCATCTTCTCCTCCAAGCTGCCGGCCAAGGTGGGCCCCGTGCGCAGCGCGCGCATCTCCGACCTGCACATCGCGCCGCAGTTCGGCAAGCCGGCCTTCTCGTACTCGGGCGCGCAGACCAAGATGCTGCCGTTCATCGCCGAGGCGTCCCTGTACGACGTGGGCGACACCCGCAACCCCGGCGCCTACTTCCGCCAGCCCGGCCGCTTCGCCCCCTACAACCTGTTCGCCAACACCAAGCAGCTCCTGGCCAAGGCGCCCAAGGCGAGCAAGGCCAAGGACATCGGCTTCAGCTTCGGCGACGCGCCGGCCGAGGGCGGGGTCGACAAGAAGTCGTACACGGTCAAGTGGCCCGCGGCCCGCTTCACCTTCGCCTGGTCGGAGGACAAGCAGCAGTGGATGATCTGGCAGGACGGCAAGAAGAACATGGCCGCGGAGGGCGGCCAGCTCAGCGCGCCGACGATCGTCGTCCAGTACACCAAGACCGAGCGCTCGGAGTTCCACGACAAGAACGACAGCTACACGCCGCTCGTGCACACCACGGGCAAGGGTTCCGCGATCGTGCTGCGTGACGGTAAAGCTTTCAAGGCGCGGTGGGAACGGGAATCGGAGGAGAGCGGCACGACGTTCACCACTGAGAGCGGCGAGCCGATGAACTTCGCCCCCGGCCAGGTCTGGGTCGCCCTCGCCAGCCGCAAGCCCGTCATTCCGTAGAAGTCACGGGGCGAATCCTGACATCTTGGCATGTCGGAGGAGGGGTCCTCCAGGACCTACGATGGGCTTGAAAACCTACCGAATCGCCGTGAGAGCCCGTGAGGATGACCGTGTCGACCAGCACGCCAGAAAGCACCCCCGTCACCGGAACCGCGCGCGTCAAGCGCGGCATGGCCGAGATGCTCAAGGGCGGCGTCATCATGGACGTCGTCACCCCCGAGCAGGCCAAGATCGCTGAGGACGCCGGCGCGGTGGCCGTCATGGCCCTCGAGCGCGTGCCCGCCGACATCCGCGCGCAGGGCGGCGTGTCCCGGATGAGCGACCCCGACATGATCGACGGCATCATCAACGCCGTCTCGATCCCCGTCATGGCCAAGGCCCGCATCGGCCACTTCGTCGAGGCCAAGGTGCTGCAGTCGCTCGGCGTCGACTACGTCGACGAGTCCGAGGTGCTCACCCCGGCCGACTACGCCAACCACATCGACAAGTGGCAGTTCACCGTGCCCTTCGTCTGCGGCGCCACCAACCTGGGCGAGGCCATGCGCCGCATCACCGAGGGCGCGGCCATGATCCGCTCCAAGGGCGAGGCCGGCACCGGCGACGTCTCCAACGCCGTCACCCACATGCGCACGATCCGCGCCGAGATCAAGCGGCTCACCTCGCTGCCCGAGGACGAGCTGTACGTCGCCGCCAAGGAGCTGCAGGCCCCGTACGAGCTGGTCGTCGAGGTCGCCAAGACCGGCAAGCTGCCGGTCGTGCTGTTCACCGCGGGCGGCATCGCCACCCCGGCCGACGCGGCGATGATGATGCAGCTCGGCGCCGAGGGCGTGTTCGTGGGCTCGGGCATCTTCAAGTCGGGCGACCCGGCCAAGCGCGCCGCCGCCATCGTCAAGGCGACGACCTTCTACGACGACCCCGACGTCATCGCCAAGGTCTCGCGCGGCCTGGGCGAGGCCATGGTCGGCATCAACGTCGACGAGATCCCGCAGCCGCACCGCCTGGCCGAGCGCGGCTGGTAGTCCGGCGCGTCGTTGCAGGTCACCGCGCTGGACGCGTGAGACGATCACGTCTGGCAGGCCGCTGACGGCCTGGCGGGGGCGCCACAATGTGACGGTGGAAATTGCCAAATAAGGCGACATCCGCGAAGGATGTCGCCTTTTTGGTGTTGTGTGGTGTTCACCGCGTAGTCATGATCCTCAGTCAGGCTACGGGTCAACCCTCGTTCCTTGATCGTCCCGGGAGCCACACGTGTCCAAGCTCAACCGCAGACACTTCCTCGTCACAGGGTTAGCCGCAGGCGCCGCCGCGGCGATCCCCGCGGGTGCCGCGCACGCCGACCCCGACCCCGCGGCCGAGAGCGCGCAGAGCCTCGCCTCGCGCGGCCTGACCACCGACCCGTTCACGCTCGGCGTCGCCTGCGGCGACCCCGACAGCGAGGGCTTCGTGATCTGGACCAGGCTCGCCCAGCAGCCGATGGCCGAGGACGGGCTCGGCGGCATGCCGCAGCGGCCCTTCCCCGTGCAGTGGCAGATCTACGCCGACGAGCGGGCCCGCCGCGTCGTCCGCACCGGCGTCTCCGTCGCCACCCCCGAGTGGGGTCACAGCGTCCACGTCGAGGTGCAGGGCCTGAGCTCCGACCGCGACTACTGGTACCGCTTCCGCGTCGGCCCGTACGTCTCGCAGCTCGGCCGCGCCCGCACCGCCCCGCACCCCCTGTCGTACGGCGGCGGCCTGGCCATGGCCTTCGTCTCGTGCGCCCAGTACGAGCACGGCTACTTCACCTCCTACCGCCGCCTGGCCGAGGAACACCCCGACCTGATCCTGCACCTCGGCGACTACCAGTACGAGTACACCAAGAACACCTACACCATCCCCGGCGGCAACATCCGCCACCACGAGGGACCCGAGACCGAGACCCTGGCCAACTACCGCCAGCGGCACGCCCAGTACAAGGCCGACCCCGACCTCCAGGCCGCCCACGCCGCCGCGCCGTGGCTGGTCGTCTGGGACGACCACGAGCTGGACAACAACTGGGCCGACGAGGTGCCCGAGCGGCCCGAGAACCCCCAGCCGAACTTCCTGAGCAGGCGCGAGGCCGCCTTCCGCGCCTACTACGAGAACATGCCGCTGCGCCGCACCTCCATCCCGCGCGGCATCGACATGCAGCTCTACCGCCGCATCCGGTGGGGCCGGATGGCCACCTTCCACATGCTCGACACCCGCCAGTACCGCGACGACCAGGGCTGCGGCGACGGCTACCGCGACTGCCCCGCCTCCGTCGACCCGGCCCGCTCGATCACCGGCGCCGCGCAGGAGGAATGGCTGCTGCACGGCTTCCGCCACTCGCGCGCGCAGTGGGACATCCTCGGCCAGCAGGTCTTCTTCGCCCAGCGTGACAACAACGCCGGGCCCGTCAAGGTCACCTCCCAGGACGCCTGGGACGGGTACGTCGCCTCCCGCCGGCGGATCACCCAGGGCTGGATCGACGCCCAGGTGCGCAACCCCGTCGTCCTGACCGGCGACGTGCACGCCCACTGGGCCAGCGACCTCAAGCTCGACTACGACGACCCGACCGGGCCCACCGTGGGCTCCGAACTGGTGGCCACGTCGATCTCGACCGGCGGGAACGGGGCCGACTCCGACCCGGCGCAGCATCCGTTCCTCACCATCAACCCGCATCTGAAGTTCTACAACAACCAGCGCGGATACGTGCTGACGAAGATCGAGCGCGACCAGCTGGCGGCCGACTTCAAGGTCGTGCCGCAGGTGCAGACGCCGGGGTCCGAGGTGTACACGCGGGCCACGTTCGTCATCGAGGACCGGGTGCCCGGGGTGCAGCAGACGTACCTGCGCCCGCTGGACCCGACGCTCCGTCGCGGGGCTGGGATGACCGTGGAGGAGACGGTTCGGCTGGAGACCGAGCGTCCGTAACCGCCCGACTTGCCGCTGGGCCGGCGTGAGCGCGTCGAACCTCCTGGACGTGCTCACGCTCCCTCGGCTCCGCGGGCCCTTCTTCGCGCGATCGTGGGCTCTGTGCCCTTGGTGTCTTGTACGTCACGTGTTGTGCTCCGGCATCGCGTGCGGTTCGCACGCCGCGCCGCACTCCGCCGCACCACGTCCCGCCGACCCGGCGCCGGTGTAGCGCGGGCTGAGGTGCCGCCGCGGCGATCCGCTTGAGCAACCACCACGCCTTCGCCCCGCCCACGCGCCCTCACGCGTCAGCGCCGCTTCTCGCGCCGCGCCGCCCGGCCTGCGTCGCCCGCGTGGTGCCGCCTTACACGCCATCTCATGCCGTCCCGTGCCGCCCTTACCCCCGCGATGCGCCGTAGGCTGGCTCTTCGGAAGGACCTCAGGCCGGGCGGCCGGAATATTAGCCAGGCTAACTTAGTTGTGCTAACCATGAGGGACGACCCCACCCACCTGGCCGAACAGGTCTCGACGGTGCTGCGGCACCTGGTCCTCCTGCTCAGGCGCACCGTCGCCGGCCAGCCCGTCACCAGCCAGCAGTACGGAGTCCTCGGCTCCCTGGAAGGCGGCCCCCGCCGGATGACCGAGCTGGCCGAGGAGCACGCCGTCCAGCTCCCCACCATGACCGTCCAGATCAACCGTCTGGAGGACGCCGGCCTGGTGGCCCGCGGCTCCGACCCCGCCGACGCCCGCGTCAGGACGGTCGAGCTCACGACCGAGGGCCGTGACCGGCTCAGGGCCGTACGCCAGGCCAGGATCGCCCATCTCACCCGTGAACTGGAGGCGCTCACCGAGGACGAGCGCGCCACCCTCGCGGCCGCCCTGCCCGTGCTGGCGAAGCTCGGCCGCTCGTAGGAAAGCCCGTACGAGAAGGAGCAACATGCAAACCGGCGGCGGAATCCTCCGCCAGCCCATGTCCGTCTGGGCCACCGCGTTCGCCGCGGTCGTGGCCTTCATGGGCATCGGGCTGGTCGACCCCATCCTGCCTTCCATCGCCCAAGGTCTGAAGGCCACCCCCAGCCAGGTCTCCCTGCTGTTCACCAGCTACTTCCTGGTCACCGCCGTGGCCATGCTGATCACCGGCTGGGTCTCCAGCCGCATCGGCGGCAAGCGCACCCTGCTGGCCGGGCTGGTGCTGGTCGTCGGGTTCGCCGCGCTGGCCGGCACCTCCACCAGCGTCGCCGAGCTCGTCGGCTTCCGCGCCGGCTGGGGTCTGGGCAACGCGCTGTTCGTGGCCACCGCGCTGGCCGTCATCGTCGGCGCCGCCAGCGGCGGCGCGGAGTCGGCCATCATCCTGTACGAGGCCGCGCTCGGCCTGGGCATCTCCCTGGGCCCTCTCGTCGGCGCGCTGCTCGGCGACTGGGACTGGCGGGCCCCGTTCTTCGGCACCGCCACGCTCATGGCGGTCGGCTTCGTGCTGATCGCCACGATGCTCAGGGCCACGCCCGGACCTGCCGAGAAGACCCGCCTGAGCGCCCCCATCAGGGCGCTGGCGCACGGCGGCCTGTCCACGACCGCGTTCACCGCGCTGTTCTACAACTTCGCGTTCTTCACGGTGCTGGCCTTCACGCCGTTCATCCTCGGCATGTCGGCCTACGGCATCGGTGTCGTCTTCTTCGGCTGGGGCGTCTGCGTGGCGCTGTCGTCGGTGTTCGCCGCGCCGCCGCTGCAGCGCAGGATCGGCTCGGTGAACGTGCTGCACCTGGCGCTGGCCCTGCTGGCCGTGCTCCAGATCGGCATCGCGCTGTCGGGGCACGCGGGCGTCATCGTCTTCACCATCCTGTCCGGCATCCCCATCGGCCTCAACAACACCGTGTTCACCGAGTCGGCCATGGAGGTCTCCGACGCTCCCCGGCCGGTGGCCTCGGCGGGCTACAACTTCGTGCGCTGGATGGGCGGCGCGCTGGCCCCGTTCATCGCCACGAAGCTGGGCGAGGAGGTCGGGGTGGCGGTGCCGTACGTGCTGGGCGCGCTCTGCTGCGTCGCCGGCATGGCCATCCTCTACACCCGGCGCCACCATCTGCGCGCCCTGGCGCGCGTGGACGCCGGCCACACGATGCGCGACACCGCCGAGGTCGCGCCCACCATGTGATTACATATCTCTCCATGGTGGGACATGTCCTGCTGCTCCTGGCGAGCATGCTTCCCGCGCCGCAGGCGAACCTGTCCGCGATGACCTGGAACGTCTGCACGGGGACCAACTCCGACTGCCGCCTCTACCGCGCCGGCGCCGTCGAGCTGGCCGAGCACATCGGCAAGCAGGCGCTCGCCCGGCGTGCCGGCGTGATCTTCCTGCAGGAGTTCTGCACGGGCGCGACGGGCACGCTCGAGCTCTGGCTCGAACGGCGCACCGGCCGGCGCTGGACGATCGGCTCCTGGGGCCTGACCGGCCAGGACGGCACGCCGTACGCCTGCCATCCCGACCTGCTCGGCCGCCCGCGCGGCGCGCAGAGCATCGCGGTCGCGGTGGCGGGCGACGCGGTCGCGTTCGAGGTCCACCCGCTGCCCGCCCCGCCCTGGTACGTCAAGCGGGCCGCCATCTGCGCCGACCTGCCCGCCAGGAAGGTACGCGCCTGCGGCACCCACCTGTCCTCCGGCTCCGACTACGACGACCGCCAGCCGGGCGCCCCCTACCGCACCAAGCAGCTCGAACGCCTGCTGGAGATCTCCGCCAAGCCCGGATACCGCAGCGTCGTCGGCGGCGACCTGAACGTCTCACCGCCCGACAGCGGCTACGGCAGCGCCGCCGGACGCCGGGCCGTCGCCCCCTTCTACCGCGTCTACCAGGAGTGCGATCAGCGGGGCGGGCGGCGTACCGGGGGCTGGACCAGGCAGGGCAAGAAGCTCGACTACCTCTTCGCCCCCAAGGGCAGCGTGCGGCGCTGCCACGTCGAGCGCGGCGTCACCCTGTCGGACCACAAGCCCGCACACATCGAGGTGACCCTCTAGGAGACTTCTGATGATGTTGCTGGTCAGGCTTCCGATCATGTAGGTCGAGGGTCAGGCTGGGCAGCATGATGGGGCATCGTCCCGAGCGGCCGGTGGGGCCGGATGTATGGAGCACCTGCCGGG
>NZ_JBGNUV010000018.1:0-188297 GCF_041950525.1 Nonomuraea sp. GTA35
GGGCGGTGCCGTGACTGGCGGTCTCGCCGTCGGAGGTGAGACCGCCAGGACGGGGTCAGGCGGAGCGGAGCCGTTCGATCAGGGCCTTGGCGTCGCGGACCAGGGCCGATCCGGCCGCCGCGTCCCGCACGTTGCCGCGCTTCTCCGCGACCTTCACGAACCGTTCGAGCGCCGCGACGGCCAGCGCCCGCTTGCCCCTCTTCTCGTGCCGCTCCGCCTGCGCGAGCTGGTCCTGCAGGTCAGCGGCGGCCTTCCAGGTGATCGCCCCCGTCTGCCGGAAGCGCGAGACGAGCGCCCGCACGTCGGCGTACGAGGTGGTCGTCTCGAACGTCACGGAGGCCGTGGCGGTCCTGCCCGCCTGGTCCGTGACGGTGCCCGTGAGCCGGTGCTCGCCGAGCGGCAGCGCCCACAGCGCCACCGGCTTCCCGGACGCCACCGCCTCGCCGTCCAGCTCCGCCGTCACCCCGGCCACGCCGGACACCGCGTCGGCGCCGGTCAGGACGGGCGTGACGGTGGCCGAGTCGCCGTACGCCCCGGGCTCCACACCGGTGACCGTCAGCGTCGGGTCCGACTTGTCGATCTTCACGGTGAGGGTGCCGGCCGGGGAGACGTTGCCGCCGTTGTCGGTGGCCCGGTAGCGGACCTCCCTGGCGCCCTCGGCGCTGAGCGTGACGGGGTTGTTGGCGTTGGACCAGGTGGTGCCGTCCAGGGAGTACTGGCGCGAGGCGACGGTGCCGTTGTCGGTGGCGGTGACGGCGAGCGTGACGTTGCCGGTGTGCCAGCCGTTCGCGCCGTCCGGCTGGGCCGGGGTGAGCGTGGCGGTGACGGCCGGCGGGGTGGTGTCGGCCACGCCGCCGCCCTGGAAGGTGAACGCGTCCAGGTCCACGCCGCCGGAGGAGGTGACGTACAGCCGGCCGGTGCCCTCCGGCAGGTCGTCGAGCCGCGTGGTGACCGTCTGCCAGCCGTCG
Source organism: Nonomuraea sp. GTA35 (assembly GCF_041950525.1). Taxonomy (NCBI): domain Bacteria; kingdom Bacillati; phylum Actinomycetota; class Actinomycetes; order Streptosporangiales; family Streptosporangiaceae; genus Nonomuraea; species Nonomuraea sp. GTA35. The sequence goes on from NZ_JBGNUV010000018.1 coordinate 969, forward strand.
CCCTCGGGAACGGTCACGCCGGCGAACGGCTCGGCCGTCGGCGAGTTCCACCGCAGCGACAGCGTGCCCGCGCCCGACGCCCTGGTCTGGACGCCGGTGATGCCGGCGAAGTGCACCGGGTCGTAGGCGATCCAGTCGCCCGGGTCGAACGAGGTGACCTTGGCCTTGGCCGACGCCGTGTCGTCGGGGGTCTTGGTGACGCCGCTGCTCTCGTCGGCGTGCTCGGCCTGCGCCAGCTTGGGGTTGAGGGTGAGCGCGGCCTCGCCCAGCGCGCCGGGGATGGAGCCGGCGCCGTTGTCGCGGTAACTGACGACGACCACCCCGTAGATGTTCTCGGTCTCGCCGTGCTCGGGCGCGCTGGCCGGGGTGGGCCAGGCGCCGGCGCAACCCGTGCCGAGCGTCTCCGGGTGCGCGTGCGTGTCGTGCCCCAGGCCGAACGTCCACTGGACCCGCGAGCACACCGGGTTGTCGCCGTCCTCGGCGTCGGACACCCCGATCCGGTACGGCAGCGCGTTTCCCCAGTCGAAGAACCCGCCGTCCGGCGGCGTCTTGACGGTCACCACGGGCGCGGTGTTGCCCACGGTGACCTCGACGGAGGTGAGCCCGGACCGGCCGCCGGAGTCGGTGACGCGCAGCCGGGCCGCGTACTGGCCCAGCTCGGTGTAGGTGTGGGTGGCGGTGACGCCGGTGGCGTCGAAGTCGCCGTCGCCGTCGAAGTCCCATTCGTAGGTCAGCGTGCCCGGCTCGGTGTCGCTGGAGGCGGTGGCGTCGAAGGCGACGGTGAGCGGCGCGGCGCTGCTGGAGGTCCTGTCCGCGGCGATCCTGGCCTGCGGGGTCTTGTTCGCCGGGGTGTAGTCGATGCGGTAGAGGCCGGCGTCCGGGTTGGCGCGGAAGAAACCGTCGCCGTACTCCAGCACGTACAGGGAGCCGTCGGGGCCGAACTCGATGTCCATCGGGCTGTCGGTGATGGGCTGCGCGGCCGTGCGCAGCGCGCTGTTGGGCAGGAAGTGCTCGATCGCGGTGACCGGCCCGTCCGCGCCGGTGAAGGTGAAGGCCGCCAGGTAGTCCTGGGAGAACTCGGCGAAGAACGCCTTGCCGTCCCAGTGCTCGGGCAGCTTGCCCGACGCCGGGTTGCCGGGGTCGTAGTGGTAGATCGGGCCGCCCATCGGGCCCTGGCCGCCCTGCGGGTCGAAGTCGGTGAGCCCGGCCCACGCGGCCGGCTGGTGGGTGTTGTTGTCGCCGTAGTACAGGTCGGCGGGCACGGCGGGCGGGAGCTGGGCCAGGCCGGTGTTCCAGCGGGAGGTGTTGCGGGGGCCTGCCGCGCAGTCGAACCACGGGCCCGGCCGGGCGGTCCCGAAGTCCCAGTCGTTGTAGTTGAAGTTGTCGCCCGTGCAGTACGGCCAGCCGCTGTTCATCGGCTTGGTGAGCGGGGTGATGTTCCACTCGACGTACCCCATGGGCCCCCTGGCGGGATCGCCGGTGCCGGCGTCGGGGCCGTAGTCGGCCCAGGACAGGGTGCCGGTCTCGGCGTCCACGTCCATCCTGAACGGGTTGCGCACGCCGGTCACGAAGATCTCCGGCCTGGCGCCTTCCGTGCCGGGGGCGAACAGGTTGCCCTCGGGGATCGTGTACGTGCCGTCCGCGGCCACCCTGATCCGCAGGATCTTGCCGCGCAGGTCGTTGCTGTTGCCCGCGCCGCGCCGGGCGTCGAGGCCCGGGTTCATGCCGGGCGCGTCGTTGTTGGGCGCCATCCCGTTGGCGCCCGGCGTGCCGGCGGGGGTGTTGTCGCCGGTGGCGAGGTAGAGGTTGCCGTCGGCGTCCCAGTCGACGTCGCCGGCGACGTGGCAGCACTGGCCGCGCTGCGCCTCGACCTTGATGATGACCTGCTCGGTGGACAGGTCCAGCGCGCTGCCCGTCCACTTGAAGCGGGAGAGCTGGTTGTAGCCCTTCCACTGGTTCCAGTACGTCTCGTCGGCCCCGGCGGGCAGCGTGTTCGGCGCGGATCCGGCCGGGGTGCCCGGCGGGTAGGGCGCCGTCATCGTCTTCGGCGCGTAGTAGACGTAGACCCACTTGTTCTGGTCGAAGTCCGGGTCGAGGGCGATGGTCTGCAGCCCGTCCTCGGAGTTGGCGTAGACCGGGACGGTGTTGATGACCTTGGTGACGCCGGTGGCGGGGTCGGTCAGCCGGATGTCGCCGTTGCGGGCGGTGTGCAGCACCCGCCGGTCGGGCAGGACGGCCAGGTCGATCGGCTCGCCGACGTTCTTGGTCAGGGTGATCTTCTCGTAGCTGGACCACGTGGTGGCCGGGTCGTGTGCCCGGGCGGGTAAGGACAGGCAGGCGCCGGCCAGCACGAGGCCGCCGAGCACCGCGAGGGTACGCTGCATGGTGATGCTGCTCCTAGGACGAGGAGTGTCAGAGGCCGGGCCGCCACGTCTGCCGGGCCAACGGCAGGGTGCTTCGTGGCGGTCCGGTCCCGTTTCTGGTCCGCGTCAGCCGCGCAGGGCGGCCATGTTGCGGTAGCTGAGCTCGGCGAGCTGCAGGGACTGCGCTGGGTCGGCGCCGGGGGCGTTGTCCTGCTCGTACATCGGGTTGTGGAAGCCGTGGTTGCGCAGGCGGGAGAAGAAGCGGCGGTAGTCGATGTCGCCGGTGCCGAACGGCACCATGTCGTAACCGTTGGGGACGGCCGGGTTCGACGCGCCGTCCTTGGCGTGGAAGAGCGGGAAGCGCTTCTCCTGGGCCCTGACGGTGCGCAGCGGGTCGAAGACGTCCGTCTGCGTGGAGCCGTCGGGCGCGGTGTAGGTGCGGTGCTTGTACTGCGCGACGTGCGCCCAGTAGATGTCCATCTCGAAGTGCACGAGCCTGGGGTCGCTGATCCTGAAGAAGTACTCGAGCTTGCGGATGCCGGACGAGCGCGTCGGCCGGCCCTGCTCGTCGGGCGGGCCGCTGTCGAGCAGGAACGCGTAGGCCGCGTCGTGGTTGTGGGTGTACAGCTTGATCCCGGCGCTGCGGGCGATCGCGCCGAGCGCGTTCCACTTCTCCGCCGCCACGTCCCAGTCGGCCTTGTACGCGCTGCCGGTCGGGTCGGCGCCGGTGCCCATGTGCTCCAGGCCGAGGATGTTCGCGATCTCCAGTGCCTGCTTGAACCGGTCGAGGTCGGCGGTCGTCAGCGGCCAGGAGCCGGGGATGAACCCGTGGTTGCCCTGGGCGCGCAGCCCGTTGCCGTCCAGCCAGCCGCGCAGCAGCCGGGCGCCCTCGACGGTGTCCAGGCTCGCGCCGCCCTCGGCGTTCGCGTGCTGCCGGTAGCCGGCGAACTCGACCTGCCGGAACCCGATGGCCGACAGCGCCTCCAGGACGCGGCGGAAGCCCGACGGCGAGGTGGTGGAGGCCGGGTCGCGGGTGATCGCGTCGCGGACGGTGTAGAGGATGATGCCGCGCTTGCCCGGCGGGATGAGCACCCGGCGCGTGCCGGCCGCGGCGGGCTGGGCGAGGGGGATCGCGGCGGCGGCGGCCAGGCCGGTGGTGGCGGCGAAGAGCCGGCGGCGGCTCAGCCCCAGCCGGTGGCGGAGCGTCTCGGCGCGCTCCCGCTCCTCGTGCACGTGGTCGGGTAAGGCGTCGTCAGGCAGGGCATGTCGAGGGCTCACGCGAGGGTTCCCTTCCTTGAGGGACGCGTGCGCCGACCACGTCGCAGCGGATCCGTGCCCGGTCCCCGCGGCATGCCACCGCCCCGGTTCCTGGACGATCACCATTGTTACGCCGCCGTCGGGAAAGGGTCAATGGTGCTCGTATCCGGCGCTCAGCTTCCGGCGATCCGGTCGATGCTGTCGGGCGCGAGCACGTGCTCGACGACCATGACGGCGGCGCCGACGACCCCGGCCCGGTCGCCCAGCTCGCCCGCCTTGATGCCGAGGTGCTGGGTGGCCAGCGGCAACGACCGGCTGTAGATCGCCTCCCGCACGCCCGCCAGGACCTGTTCGCCGGCCGCGGCGACGTCGCCGCCGATCAGGATGACGGAGGGGTTGAAGAAGTTCACGATGGCGGCCATCACCGCGCCGACCTCGCGCCCTGCCTGCCTGACCAGGCGGGTGGCCCGCGGGTCGCCGGCGCGCATGAGCGCGACCACGTCCCTGCTGCCGCGCGCCTCGACCCCGGCGCCGCGCAGCGCGGCGGCCATCGAGGCGCCGCCCGCGATCGCCTCCAGGCAGCCGGTGTTGCCGCACCGGCACGGCGCGTCGGAGGCGGGCACCCGGATGTGGCCGACGTCCCCGGCGGCGCCCCGCGCGCCGCGGTGCAGCCTGCCGCCGGAGATGATGCCGCAGCCGATGCCGGTGCCGATCTTGATGTAGATCAGGTGGTCCACGGCGGGGCCGGCGGCCCAGTGCTCACCGAGCGCCATGACGTTGACGTCGTTGTCGACCAGGACGGGCGCTCCCAGCCGCTCCCCGAGCCACTCGGGCACCGCGAACCCGTCCCAGCCCGGCATGATCGGCGGGTTCACCGGCCGTCCCGTGCGGTGCTCGACCGGGCCCGGCAGCCCCAGCCCGACGCCGCACACCTGCTCCGGGCCGCGCCCGGCCGCGGCCAGCAGCTCGCAGAACGCGTCGGCCACCCCGCCGAGCACCGCCTCGGGGCCGAGCTCGACGGGTAATCCGGCGACCCGCTCGGCCAGCACGTTCAGGCCGAGGTCGAGGACGGCCAGGCGGGCCCGGGTGGCGCCCACGTCGGCGGCGAGCACGACCCGCGCGCCGCCGTTGAAGGCGAACACCGCCGCCGGCCGGCCTCCGGAGGAGATCGAGCCCTCGCCCTCGACGACCCAGCGGGAGCCGATCAGCCCGTCCAGCCGCTGCGAGACGGTGGATCTGGACAGGCCGGTGAGCCGGGCCAGCTCGCCTCTCGTCCTGGCCCGCCCGTCCCGGAGGATCGCCAACAGTGCCCCCGCCCCCGCCGCGTGCTGGCCGTAGGTTGGCATGAACTCACCTTACTTCGAAAATCGGCTGACTTATGTTGACAAGAATTAAAAGTCGGATCTATCGTCCGGAAATATCACGGACATATGCGACGCTCGGACGAAATTTCCGAGAATGTCCGGCGTTTTACGAGCTCCTCGCGCTGCGAGGATCCGGCCCGGTCCACACCCGCCGTCGCGCCGAGACGCGCGGGCCCAGGGAATGCCACCCGGGCCGGATTCGTCATGCGGGGTTCACGCCAGAGGCAGCCGGTTGAGAAACTACCGGCCACGTTCACCTCGCTCGGCGAGTGCCGATGCGCGCCGGTGCCGGTGCAGCGCGTCAGGCCGGGGGCCGGCGGCCGGGTGATGACGAAGTCGCACAGTTCCAGCGCGCCGCCCAGGTCACAGCACGAGGCTCCGCGGCTCGACGTCGCGGCGCACGGCCGGGCCGCCTCCTGGTGCACGCGGCGGGTTCGGCGCTGCCCGGCGCGGGAAGCCGGGAGGGTTGCATGCCATGGGTGATGTGTGATGTGGTGCCGCTCCTGGTTCCCTGTCCGGCTCTAGGAGGCTCTTTCATGCCGTTCATTGTGGATCTGACCAGCGGGAACGTGGAGAAGGAGTATCGGTCTTCGGAGAAGGGGCACTACGGCGGGTCCATCCTGGGGCTGCGGTTGATGCGGGAGCGGACGGCGGCGGGGCTGGATCCGTACGATCCTGGTGCGCTGCTGTACGTGGCGGCCGGGATGCTGGGCGGGACGGCGGCTCCCGGGCTGGCCAAGGCGGTGTTCCTGGCCAAGTCGCCGCTGACGGGGGTGGCCGGGGAGGCGCACGCGCTGGGACCGTTCGCGGCGGGGATGCGGGGGGCGGGGGCCAGGGCGCTGGCCGTGGCGGGGCGGGCGCCGCGGCTGTCGTACCTGCTGGTGGCGGGCGGGGAGGTGAGCCTGCACGACGCCGGCGACCTGCGCGGGCTCGGCACCGCCGCCACGACCGACGCGCTGCGCGCCCGGCACGGGGCGGGGGCCCACGTCGCGGCGATCGGGCCCGCCGGGGAGAACCTGGTGCGGTACGCGAGCGTGGTGACCGACCACGCCTTCCCCGCCGGCCGGTACGGGCTCGGCGCGGTCTTCGGCGCCAAGAACCTCAAGGCCGTCGTCTGCGCGGGAGACGCGCCCGCCGAGGTCGCCGATCCGGAGGCGATCGCCGCCCTGACCGCCTACTACCGCGAGTCCCTGGCCACGAACCCGCTGGCCGCGCTCCAGGCGGGCCTGCCGGGCTTCGCGGGCTGGGCCGGCGACCCGCTCGACCCGGGTTACGCCTCGGTCCGCAACTTCTCCGTCCCGGGGCCGCCCGGCCTGCGGGTGCCCTCGGCGCGCGACTACGACGGCCGCGCGGTCTCGACCGCGGGCTCCTGCCCCGGCTGCCCGAACGACTGCCTCAAGGTGTACGGGGAGCGGTCCGGGGGGCTCGGGCAGGAGGCGTTCCTGTCGCTCGGGTGGAATCTCGGCATCGACGACCTCGGCACGATCCTGGCCGCCAACGCCCGCTGCAACGACCTCGGCCTCGACGTGGTCTCGCTGGGCGGCACGATCGCGTTCGCGATGGAGTGCGCCGAGCGCGGCCTGCTCCCCGGCGGGCCGGCGTTCGGCGACGCGGCGGCGCTGCCGGGCCTGATCGAAGACGTGGCCGCCCGGTCGGGCGCGCTCGGCGACCTGCTGGCCGAGGGCTCGGCCAGGGCGGCGCGGCACGTGGGGCGGGGCGCGCAGGCGTACGCGATGACGGTGAAGGGCGCGGAGCTGCCCTGCTTCGACCCGCGCCCGCAGCCCGGCATCGGCCTCGGCTACGCGCTGGCCCCAGGCGGCCCGCGTTACGACGCCCTGGAGCACGACCTCGACTTCGACCCGGTCGCCGGGCTGGCCTACAGCTTCCCGGAGGCCGCCCGCGTCGGCGCGCTCCCCGCTCCCGCGCACGAGCTGGACGAGGAGCGGGGCCGGCGCAGCGCGCGGCTGCTGCGGCTGTGGAGCGGCCTGGACGCGCTGAACCTGTGCGTCTTCGCCTCCACCCCGACCCGCCCGCTGACCGTCGACCACCTGACCGCCCTGGTCACGGCCGTCCTGGGCGCGGAGTTCACCCTGGAGGACCTGCTGGCGGCCGGGCAGGCGCGCCTGGACGAGCTGCGTGCCTACGCGGTGCGCGAGAGCGGCGGGCGGCTCGACGAGGCGCTGCCCGCGCGCCTGCACGACGAGCCGATCGCCGAGGGCCCGCACAGGGGCGCCGTCCTCGGCCGGGCGGCGTTCGAGCGGGCCCGTGCGGCCTTCTACGCGGAGCTGGGCTGGACCCCGTGAGGAGTGGGGAAATTTCCGAATAAAAACGATTGACCTCCCTCTTGTTCGGTTTGTGAGCCGCTTGCTATCGTCAGGTCAATCGTTTGACCAACGCATGAGGGAGGCCATCGAGGATGGCGGTCACGATCGACCTGACGGGCCGCACCGCGCTCGTCACGGGCGGTGCGGGAGGTCTTGGTCTCGCCTGCGCCCGCGCGCTGGCCGGCGCCGGAGCGGATGTCGTGCTCTCCGACCTGGAGGGGCCGCGGCTCGACGAGGCGGCGGCCGGGCTGGGCGTGGCGAAGCGGGGAGCCGACCTCACCGACCCGGCCCAGGCCAGGGCCCTGGTGGACGGGCTGGACCGGATCGACGTGCTGGTGAACTGCGCCGGGATCATGCGCACCACTCCCCTGCTCGACATCGAGCCCGAGGAGTGGCTGCGGATCGTGGACGTCAACCTCAACGCCGCGTTCTGGCTCACCCAGGCCGTCGGGCGGCGCATGGTCGAGCAGGGCGGGGGCTCGATCGTGACGCTGGCCTCGGTGGCCGCCCGCTCGGGCCGGCCCAACGCCGCCCACTACTCGGCCACCAAGACGGCGCTGCTGTCGCTGACGAAGTCGGCGGCCGAGGCGCTGGCGCCCGTGCGGGTGAACGCGGTCTGCCCCGGCGTCTTCCTCACCGCCATGTGGGACGACATCATCAGCGACCGCGACCGCCGCTTCGGCCCCGACGCGGGCGCGGGCTACCTCAAGGAGGTCAGCGAGCGCTCGCCGCTCAAGCGTCCCGGGCGGCCCGAGGAGGTCGCCTCGGCGGTGTTGTTCCTGGCCAGCGACCTGGCGTCGTTCGTGACGGGCCAGGCGCTGAACGTCGACGGCGGACTGGAGATGAACTGACCTTGACCAGGCAGACGTTCAAGCTGCTGCCCGAGCTGTTCGGCGACGCCGTGATGGCCGAGATCTTCTCCGCCGAGCGCACGGTGCTGGCGTGGCTGCGTACCGAGGAGGCGCTGGCCAGGGCGCAGGCGGAGGCGGGCGTGATCGAGCCCGGCGACGCCGCGGCCATCGCCGCGGCGTGCGTGCCCGCCAACATCGACCTGCCGCGCCTGTGGTCGGAGGCGGTGAACGTGGGCTACCCGATCCTCCCCCTGGTGCGGATGATCTCGGCGGCCCTGCCCGAGGGCCCGAACGGCCGGGTGCACTACGGCGCGACCACGCAGGACATCATGGACACCGGCCTGGCCCTGCAGCTCGGCGAGGCGCTCGACCGGCTGGCCGAGCTGCTCGGCGCGTTCGGCGACGCGGTGGCCGGGCTGGTGGCCGAGCACGCGGGCACGGTCATCGCCGCCCGTACGCACGCGCAGCAGGCGGTGCCGACGACGTTCGGGGCGAAGATGGCGGTGCTGCTGGCGGAGGTGACGCGGCAGCGCGAGCGGGTGAGCGCCACCGCGCGGCAGGTGCGGGTGGTGTCGCTGTTCGGCGCGGGCGGCACCTCGGCCGCCATGGGCGAGCGCTCCTCGGCCGTACGGGCGGCGCTGGCGCGGGCGCTGGGCCTGCGCACCACCGAGGTCCCGTGGCACGTGGCCAGGGACGGCGTGGCGGAGTTCGGCGTGACGTGCGCGTCGCTGGCGGCGACCGCGGCCCGCTTCGCCCGCGAGGTCGTGGACCTGTCCAGGACCGAGGTGGGCGAGGTGCGCGAGGCGGGCGGCCACCACCGCGGCGCCTCCTCGACGATGCCGCAGAAGGCCAACCCGATCGGCTGCGAGGCCGTGATCGGCATGTCCGGCACGGCGGGCGCGCTCAGCTCGGGCCTGTTCCGCGCGATGGAGGCCGGGCACGAGCGGGCGGCCGGCGAGTGGCAGGTGGAGTGGTACGTCGTGCCGCTGCTGGCCGAGCTGGCCGCGGGCGCGCTGGCCACGGCCGCCGATGTCGCGGCCGGCCTGCGGGTCTACCCGGAGGCCATGCGCGCCAACCTGGACGCGGAGGGCGGCCTGATCATGGCGGAGGCGTACATGATGCGGCTGGCCCCGGCGCTGGGGCGGGAGCGGGCGCACGACCTGGTCTACAAGGCGGCGCACGAGGCGCGCGAGCGCGGGCGGGCGCTGGCCGACGCGCTGCTGGAGGTGGCGGGGGCCGGCGAGCTGGAGAGCCTGGGCCCGCTGCCCATCGCGCCCGAGTCCTACGTCGGCGACGCCGGGGCCGTCTGCGCCGCGGCGCTCGACGCGTGGAGAGACGAGCAGGCAAGGAGTGGGCATGAGTGAGAGACGGCTGGCGGACCTGCTGGCCATGTGGCGGATCCGCGCGTTCGAGGAGAAGGTGCGTGACCTGCGGACAGGCGATCCGGCCGGGGGGCCGATCGTCGGCTCGGTGCACCTGTGCGTCGGGCAGGAGGCGATCCCGGTCGGGGCGTGCGACGTGCTGGAGCCGGAGGACGCGCTGTTCGCTACCTACCGGGGCCACGGGTGGGCGCTGGCCAGGGGCGTTCCGGCGGAGCCCCTGTTCGCCGAGCTGATGGGCCGGGCGAGCGGGGTCAACGGCGGGCGCGGCGGGTCGGCGTACTTCACCGCCGCCGAGTACGGCTTCCACGGCGAGAACTCGATCGTCGGCGCGGGCGCGCCCATCGCGTGCGGCGCGGCGCTGGCGGGCCGGCACGACGGCTCGAACCGGGTCGCGGTGAGCGTGTTCGGCGACGGCGCGATGAACCAGGGCGCGGTGCACGAGGCGATGAACTTCGCCGCCGCGTTCAGCCTGCCGGTCGTGTTCGTGTGCGAGAACAACCGGTACTCCGAGCTGACGCCGATCGCCGGCATGGTACGCAGCCCGCGCCTGGCCGATCGCGCCGCCGCGTACGGCATGCCGGGGCACCGGATCGACGGCAACGACGCCGAGGCGGTGCGTTTCCACGTGCGCGACGCGCTGGAGGTGGCCCGCGAGGGCGGCGGCCCGACGCTGCTGGAGTGCATGACCGAGCGGCTGGTCGGCCACTACATCGGCGACGCCGAGACCTACCGGCAGCCCGGCGAGCTGGAGCGGATCAGGCGCAGGGAGCCGATCGCCCGGCTGCGCGCGGGCCTGCTGGCCGACGGCGTGCCGGAGCGGGAGATCGACGCGGTGGAGCGCCGGGCGCGCACCGAGATGGACGCCGCCGCCGAGGCCGCGCGGCAGGCGCCCCCGGCCGACCCCGCCACAGCGATGGAGCACCTGTATGCCTGAGATGACCTACGGCGAGGCCGTGAACGCCGCCCTGCACCGCCTGATGGAGGAACTGCCGGAGACCCTGGTCTACGGCGAGGACGTGGGCGTGCCCGGCGGCGTGTTCGGGGTGACGCGGGGGCTGCGCAAGCAGTACGGCGAGCGCGCCTTCGACACCCCGATCAGCGAGTCCGCCATCCTGGGCAGCGCGGTGGGCGCGGCGATGTTCGGCCGCCGCCCGATCGTGGAGATCATGTGGGCCGACTTCTCGCTGGTCGCGCTGGACCAGATCGTCAACCAGGCGGCCAACGTGCGCTACGTCTCGGGCGGCCGGTTGACGGCGCCGCTGACGATCCGCACCCAGCAGGGCAACGCGCCGGGCGCGTGCGCGCAGCACTCGCAGTGCCTGGAGGCGCTGTTCCTGCACGTCCCCGGCTTGCGGGTGTGCATGCCGAGCACGCCGCAGGACGCCTACGACCTGCTGGTGACGGCCGTGCACTGCGACGACCCGGTGCTGGTGATCGAGAACCGCACCCTCTACTTCGGCCGGAAGGAGCCGGTCGAGACGGGCGGCCCGGTGCGGCCGATGGGCGGGGCGCGGACCCGCCGCGAGGGCTCCGACGTCACGATCGTCACCTGGGGCGCGATGACGCAGCGCGTGCTGGACGCGGCGGGGGCGCTGGCCGGCGACGGGATCGAGGCCGAGGTGCTGGAGACGCCGTGGCTCAACCCGTTCGACACCGGCGCGGTGGTCGCGAGCGTGGCGAGGACGGGCAGGCTGGCGGTCGTCCACGAGGCGAACGTCACGGGGGGCTTCGGCGCGGAGGTCGTCGCCCGCGTCGCGGGGGCGGGGGTGCCCCTGCTCGCGCCGCCGATCCGGATCGGCACGCCGGACGTGCGGATGCCGGCCGCGCCGGTGCTGGCCCAGTCCCTGGTGCCGGACGCCGCACGCATCACGGGGGATGTACGGGGACTGGTCAAGGGCTGACAGGCCCGCTAGTCAAACGATTGACTCCATCAGGAGAACCATGAAGAAGGCATTCCTCGCCGCCACCGCGCTCGTGCTGGGCGCGACGGCCTGCGGCGGATCCACCAGCGCGTCCGGCGACGGCAAGAAGGAGTACACCATCGGTGTCTCCAACCTGGGCCTGAGCTTCCCCTTCCCCGCCGCCATCGGCAAGGGCATCAAGGAGGAGGCGGCCAGGCTCGGCGTCAGGATCGTCGAGCTGGACGCCCAGGGCAAGGCCGACAAGCAGAGCAACGACATCCAGGACCTCATCGCCCAGCAGCCCGACGGCGTGCTCATCCTGCCCGTCGACTCGGGCGTTGCCCAGGGCCTGGCCGACCGGCTCAAGGCCGCGAACATCCCCACCGTGGCCGTCGCCTCGCAGGTCGGCGACCCGAAACAGCGGCAGCTCAAGGACGTCTACCCGGGCCTGGTCGCCCTGGTCACCCAGGACGAGTACGCCGCCGGCGGCAAGGCCGGCGAGATCGCCGCGAGCGTCGTCCCCGGCGGCGGCAAGATGGCGATCGTCGAGGGTCAGGCCGGCTTCGCCGAGGTGGTCCAGCGCTACCAGGAGTTCCCCGGGTCGGCGGCGGCCAAGGGCGCCACGTACCAGGTCGTGGCCCGCCAGCCCGGCGACTGGGTGCAGGACAAGGCCCAGTCGGCCTGCCAGAACATGCTCTCGTCCAACCCCGACACCCAGCTCTTCTACGCCCAGTCCGACGACATGGCGGCGGGCTGCGCCAAGGCGGTCGCCGCGGCCGGCTCCAAGGCGAAGATCGTCGGCATCGGCGGCAGCAAGCTCGGCATCGACGCCGTCAAGTCGGGCGCGATCGCCGGCACCGTCTGCTACAAGCCCGAGGACCTCGGCAGGCTCGCCCTCACCACCCTCCACCAGCACCTGACCGGGCAGAAGAAGCAGGACGCGGCGTTCGTCACGTACGACACCCCGGCCATCACCAAGGACAACCTCGCCGATTGCACGCCGCAATGGTGACGCCACTGCTGTCCCTGACGGGCATCGGCAAGGAGTTCCCCAACGGCACCGTCGCGCTCAGGGACGCCCGCCTGACCGTGGACGCGGGCAGCGTGCACGGCCTGGTCGGCGCGAACGGCGCGGGCAAGTCCACGATGATCAAGGTGATCGCGGGCGCGCACGCGCCGACCTCGGGCGCCGTCCGGTGGAAGGGCGAGCAGGTCGTCTGGCGCACCCCGGGCGCCGCCAGGAAGGCGGGCGTGGCCACGATCATGCAGCACGTGCCGCTCGCGCCCACGCTCACCGTGCTGGAGAACGTCTTCCTCGGCGCCCCCGGCCCCTGGCGGCTGCCACGGGCCCGCCGCGCCGAGTTCGCCCGGCTGCTGGAGCGGGTCGGCTACGCCATCGACCCCGACGCCGAGGTGGCCGGCCTGGCCATCGGCGAGCGGCAGATGGTCGCGATCCTGCAGGCCCTGGCCACCGGCGCGGAGCTGGTCGTGATGGACGAGCCGACCGCCTCGCTCGCCGAGGGCGAGCGGCAGGTGGTCTTCGACGTCGTGCGCAGGCTCTCCGCCCAGGGCACGGCCTTCCTGTACGTCTCGCACTTCCTGGACGAGGTGCTCTCCCTGACCGACCGGGTCACCGTGCTGCGGGACGGCACGGTCGTGGCGGAGGGCGCCACCGGCGGCTACGACGAGGACCGCCTCGTCCAGGCCATCGTGGGCCGCGAACTGCTGGAGGCCGGGCGGCGCGGCGCCGAGCCGGTCCCCGAGGACGCCCCGGTGCTGCTGTCGGTGCGCGGGCTCGGCTCGCCGTCCGGCGTGCGGGAGGTGTCGTTCGAGGCCAGGGCGGGCGAGGTGATCGGGCTGGCCGGGCTGCTCGGCTCCGGCCGCTCCGAGATCCTGCACGCCGTCTACGGCGCCGACCCGCGCGCCACCGGCCAGGTGCTGGTCGAGGGCCGCCCGGTCCGCCGCACCCCGCGCGCCGCCGTGGCCGCGGGCATGGCGCTCGTGCCCGAGGACCGCGGCGCGCAGGGCCTGGTGGGCACGTTCCCGATCTGGAAGAACATCTCGCTGCCCGACCTGCCGTCCCTGTCGTCGGGCCGGTCGCTGCCGCGCGAGCCCGCCGAGCACGAGCGCGCCGAACGGGCCATCGCCGACCTCGGCATCGTCTGCTCCGGCCCCGGCGCGCTGCCGGCCGAGCTGTCCGGCGGGAACGCGCAGAAGGTGGTGTTCGGCAAGTGGCTGTACGGCGGCGCCCGCGTGTTCATGCTCGACGAGCCCACCGCCGGGGTGGACGTCGGCGCCAAGGCCGACATCCTCGAACTCGTCCGCCGCTTCGCCGCGGACGGGGGCGCGGTGCTCGTGGTGAGCAGCGAGTTCGAGGAGATCCTCGCGGTGGCGACCCGGGTGCTGGTCGTGCGCGAGGGCCGCGTCGTCGCCGAACGGGCGGCACACGAGACATCGGAGGAGGAGTTGCTGATGCTGGCGAACGGCTTCGGCGAGGCAGGTGCGAACCATGCCGCATGACAGGCGCTCACGGCCGGCCGCGGCGCTGCGGCCGGGCAACGCGGGCGTGGTCTACGCCCTCCTGCTGATCGTCGCCGTGCTGACGCTGCTGACGGCCCAGCTCGGCCGCCCGCCGTACCTGTCGGCGACGAACGTCATCAACATCCTCGACCAGTCGTCGCTGATCGCCATCCTCGCCGTGTTCACCACGGTCGTGCTGATCAGCGGGAACTTCGACCTGTCCGTGGCGTCGGTGGCGGCCTTCTCGGCGGCCACCGTGCTCAGCCTGGTCGCGCCGCTCGGCCTGCCGCTCGCGATGGCGATCGCGCTGGGCGCGGGGCTGGTGTGCGGGGCGGTGAACGGGCTGATCGTGCAGCTCGTCGGGATCAACGCGTTCATCGTCACGCTGGGCACCATGACGGCCGTGCGCGGGCTGGTGCTCATCCTCACCGACGGCCGCACGATCACCGCCTCGGACCCGGACGCGCAGAGCTCGCTGATCGCCCTCCAGGCCGGCTACTGGACGATCCCCCACATCCTGGCCGTCCTGGGCGCGGCGGCCGTCGCGGCAGGCGTGTTCGTGCTGCTGCGCCGCTCCCGCGCCGCGGGGATCGCGATCGTCGCCGCGGGCGTGGTGGCGATCGTGCTCAGCCCGGTGCTCGGGTTCGAGCTGCGGCTGAGCAAGCCCACCTACTACCTGATCGTGATCGCCGGGATCACCTGGGCGGTGCTGCGGTACACGGTGATCGGCCGCCGCCTGTACGCGGTGGGCGCGAACGCCGAGGCGGCCCGCCTGTCCGGCATCAACGTCAACCGCTACAGGATCGGCGCGTTCGTGCTGAACGGGCTCGGCTCCGGCTTCGTCGGCATCCTGTTCGCCGCCAAGCTCCTGGCGATCAACCCGACGGGCCTGCAGGGCACCGAGCTGACCGTGCTGGCCGCGGCCATCCTCGGCGGCACCTCGCTCTTCGGCGGCCTGGGCAGCGTGCTGAAGTCGGTGGTGGGGGCGCTCATCCTGTTCACCCTGGACAACGGCTTCAACGTGCTCAACCTCGGCGCCAACTACCAGGGCGTCATCGTCGGCACGGTCGTCGTCGTGGCCGCCGCCATCTACACCGTCGCCGGCCGCCAGCGGCAGGTCAAACGGGTGAGGCAATCGTCGGAACCGCAGGTCCAGGTCAGGCAGGAGGCGCTGCGATGAGGGGCGTCTGGCACTTCTCGTTCACGGTCGCCGACCTCGACAGGTCCGTGGCGTTCTACCGCGACCTGCTCGGCTTCACGCTGGTGCACCGGCAGGAGCAGGACAACGACTACACCCGCAGGCTCGTCGGCTACCCCGACGCGGTGCTGCGCGTGGCCCAGCTCGCCGTGCCCGGCCAGCCGCGCGGCCTGTCCACCCACGACCTGGAGCTGGTCGAGTACGTCCAGCCGCGGGGCGAGGCCCGCGACCCCGCCCGCCACCTGCCGGGCGCCGCGCACCTGGCCCTCACGGTCGAGGACGCCCGCGCCGAGCACACCCGGCTGGCGGCGGCCGGGGTGCGGTTCGTCAACCCGCCGGAGGAGATCACGGCCGGGGTGAACAAGGGCGGTTACGCCTGCTACTTCCTCGACCCGGACGAGATCACGCTGGAACTCGTCCAGCCTCCTGCTATTTTGTTGCGCTCAAACGATTGATCATGGGAGGAGGGGCCGAATGCCCGTCGTCGACGCCCACCAGCACTTCTGGAACCTGGAGACGGGTTCGTACCCCTGGCTGACGCCCGGGTCCGGGCCGATCTTCCGCACGTTCGAGCCGGAGGAGCTCATCCCCCAGCTCGCCGCGGCGGGCGTGGACCGCACCGTCCTGGTGCAGTCGATGGACTCCTACGCCGACACCGACGCCATGCTGGCGCAGGCCGACGCGTACGACTTCGTCGGCGCGGTGGTGGGCTGGGTGCCGCTGCTCCGGCCCGAGGAGGCGGCGCGGGCGCTGGAGCGCTACCGGCGGCATCCCAGGTTCGCCGGGATCAGGCATCTCATCCACGACGAGCCCGACCCCGACTGGCTGCTCCAGGAGCCCGTCGTCGAGGGGCTGAAGCTGCTGGCCGCCGCCGGGGTGCCGTTCGACGTGGTGGCGGTGCTGCCGCGGCACCTGGAGCACGTGCCGGTGCTGGCCGAGCGGGTGCCGGGGCTGCGGATGGTGATCGACCACCTGGCCAAGCCGCCGATCAAGGACAGGGGCTGGGAGCCGTGGGCGTCGCTGCTGGCCCGCGCGGCCGAGTGCCCCGGCGTGTACGCCAAGGTGTCCGGGCTGAACACCGCCGCCGACGCCGCGACCTGGACCGGCGAGGACCTGCGGCCGTACGTCGAGCACGCGCTGGAGCTGTTCGGGCCCGGGCGGCTGATGTTCGGCAGCGACTGGCCGGTGGCCACGCTGGCCGGCGACTACGCCACGGTGTGGCGGGAGACGCAGGTGGCGCTGTCGGGGCTGGACGACGCCGAGCGCGCGATGGTGCTCGGCGGCACCGCCGCCCACTTCTACCGGATGGAGGAGCGTTGATCGACCTGTTCGCGCCCATCGCGGCCGCCGCCGACCTGTCGATCCCGGCGGAGCACCGCCGGCCGGTCGCGATCGTCGGCGCCGGGGCCATCGTGGACGTGGCCCACCTGCCCGCCTACCGGCAGGCCGGGCTGGAGGTGACCGGGCTGTTCGACCTCGACGCGGGGCGCGCCGCCGAGG
The DNA here is from genome assembly GCF_041950525.1 of Nonomuraea sp. GTA35. Lineage (NCBI taxonomy): Bacteria > Bacillati > Actinomycetota > Actinomycetes > Streptosporangiales > Streptosporangiaceae > Nonomuraea > Nonomuraea sp. GTA35. Next base: position 17,629 of record NZ_JBGNUV010000018.1, read on the forward strand.
TGGCCGCCCGTCACGGGGTGCCCAGGACGTACGCCTCGCTGGAGGAGCTGCTGGCCGACGAACGGGTCGCGGTCGTGGACATCGCGGTCGCGCCGCAGGCGCAGCCCGCCGTCGCGCGGCAGGCGCTGGCGGCGGGCAAGCACCTGCTGTGCCAGAAGCCGTTCGCGCCGGACGTGGCCACCGGCCAGGGGATCGTGGACGTGGCGGCGGCCACGGGCCTGAAGGTCGCGGTCAACCAGCAGCTCCGCTTCGACGAGGGCATCGCCGCCGCCCGCGCCATGGTGCGCGCCGGGTGGATCGGGCAGCCGACGGCGATGACGTTCACCGTGAACATCCTCACCGACTGGAGCGCGTGGGACTGGCTGGTCACCACCGACCGGCTGGAGATCGTCTACCACTCCATCCACTACCTGGACGCGATCCGCTCGGTCCTCGGCGACCCGGAGCTGGTCTTCTGCACCGGCAGCCGCACGCCAGGCCAGCTCGCCAAGGGCGAGACGCGCACGATGAGCACGCTGGTCTACCCGGGCGAGGTGCGGGCGCTGGTGCACGCCACGCACGAGAACCGCACCGGCGACGGGGAGGCGTCCTTCCGCATCGACGGCACCGAAGGCGCGATCAGGGGCACGCTCGGCCTGCTGTACGACTACCCGCACGGCCGCCCCGACACCCTGGAGGTCAGCAGCCGGGCGGTGCCGACGGACGGCTGGCTGCCGTACCCGGTGACGCGGCGCTGGCTGCCCGACGCGGTGGCAGGGCCGATGGGGTCGCTGCTCAAGGCGATCGCCGAGGGCGGCGAGCCGGAGACGTCGGGCCGCGACAACCTCGGCACGCTGCGGCTGCTCGACGCGCTCTACCGGTCGATGGACAGCGGGCAGAGCGTGCGTCCAGGATCGAGCGCATGAAGCGCTCCCGCGTGACGCTCGCCGACGTCGCCGCGATGGCCCGGGTGGACCGGGCCGTCGTCTCGCGCGTGGTCAACAAGGACCCGACGCTCAACATCCGCCAGGAGACGCGCGAGCGGGTGCTGGCGGCCATCGACGAGCTGGGCTACCGGCCGAACGTGGCCGCGCGCAGCCTGCGGACGTCGCGGGCGCACATGTTCGGGCTGTTCATCCCCGACTTCGCCAACCCCGTCTACGCCGAGATCATCAAGGGCGCGGAGGCGGAGGCTGCGGCGCAGGGGTACGTGCTGGTCACCGGCAGCGCGACGGGGGCGGGGCTCGGCGAGTACATGGACCGCATCGGGCAGGGCCGCATCGACGGGCTGCTGCTGGCCGGCACCGGCGACGACACCACGCTCACCCACCAGCTCGACCAGGCCGCCATCCCCTGGCTGATGCTGAACAACCGCAGCAGGGGCGTCAAGCGCTACGTCATCCTCGACGACCAGCGGGCCGCCGCCCTGGCCGTGGAGCACCTGGTGCGCCTCGGCCACCGCCGCATCGCCCACCTCGCGGGCCCGTCGCGGGCCGACACCGCCGCGCGCCGGTCGGCCGGCTACTCGGCGGCGATGCGCGAGGCGGGCCTGCCGGAGGGCCCGATCGTGGCGGCCGACTACACGCCGGCGGGCGGGGCGGCGGCCATGGCGCGGCTGCTGGCCGGGGCCGAGCCGCCGACCGCGGTGTTCGTGGCGAACGTGGCCTCGGCCATCGGGGCGATGGAGGGGGTGCGGGCGGCCGGGCTGGAGATCCCGCGGGACGTGTCGATCGTGGCCGTGCACGACCTCGACCTGGCCAGTTACCTCCACCCGGCGCTGACCACGGTGCGGATGCCGCTGGCGGAGCTGGGCAGGCGCGGCGTGACGCTGCTGGGCAGCCTGAAGCCGGACGACACGGTGGCCGAGGTGCTGGCGGGCCCGATCGAGCTGATCCAGCGCCGCTCCACCGCTCCCCCTGGACGATGAGTTCCGCCGGGCGCGATCGTCTACAGGTCATGAGCAGACTGCTGTACTCGGTGACCATGTCGGCTGACGGCTTCATCGCGGGGCCCGGCGGCGACATGTCGTGGCTGGCCCCGTACCTCGGCCCGAACCCGCAGGCGGACGACCTCGTCGCCCGGATCGGCGCGCTGCTGGTGGGCAACCGCACCTTCCGCGGCGACGACCCGAACAAGGGCACGGAGAAGGAGGGCGCGTTCGAAGGCGCCTGGCAGGGACCGCACATCGTGCTGACCCACCACGTCCCGGACACGCCGGTGCCCGGCGTCGAGTTCCTCGGCAACCTGCCCGACGCCGTCGCGGCGGCGAAGGCCGCGGCGGACGGCAAGTACGTCAACGTGCTCGGCGCGAACGTCGCCCGTCAGTGCCTGGAGGCGGGCGTGCTGGACGAGGTGCTCACGATGGTGGCGCCGGTGCTCCTCGGTGACGGCGTGCGCCTCTTCGAGCACCCGGGCGGGACGAACGTCCGGCTCGAACAGATCAGCGTCAGCCACGTGCCGACCGCCACGAACATCTGGTATCGCGTGGTGAGCTGAACCTCCCATGCCGGAGAACCGGCCGGGCCCGAGCGGTCCGGCCGGGAAGGGTGACGCGGCGCAGCCTCCGCAGGCGATGATGTTAGCGTTAACACCACGGACGAAAGCGGCCCGAACCTACGAACGCTGACACCCCCTGTCAAGAGCGGGTCACCCGCTCCCGGCGTCACCGCAGCTCGGCAGGCCAGAGGCATGTAAGTTTCACCACCGGGTTGACGGTCGCGGAAAACCGCGCCTACATTGCCTGCGACGCACCGGCGCAGCGTCCGACCCACCCGAGGAGGACTCTTGCGCCGCCTGTCCCGTCTCGTCGTCACCGCCGCGAGCGCGCTGGCGCTCATGGGCGCCGCGTTCGCCTACCCCAACCCCGGCCGGGTCACCGGTGACGTCGTCGTGCACGACCCCACGATGATCCGCACCTCGTCCGGGTACGTCCTGTACTCCACCCACGGCTACCTGGAGGCCCGCACCTCCACCGACCGGATCAACTTCACCCGGGCCGGCTCGGCCTTCCGCACGCCGCCGTCGTGGTGGCGGACGTACTCCTCCGGCAACGACCCGTGGGCGCCGGACATCTCCCAGCAGGGCGGGAGATACCTGATGTACTACGCGGTCTCCAGCTTCGGCTCCAACAACTCCGCGATCGGACTGGCCACCAGCTCGACCGGCCAGCCGGGCACGTGGACCGACCAGGGCGTCGTCTACGCCACCACGACCAGCGACGACCACAACGCCATCGACCCGGACCTCCTGGTGGACGCCTCGGGCCGGTGGTGGCTGAGCTTCGGCTCGTACTGGACGGGCATCCGCATGATCCGGCTCGACCCCGCGACCGGCAAGCGGCACTCCTCCGACCGCACGCTCCACCACCTGGCCACCCGCCCCGACGCCCCGTACGCGGTCGAGGCCCCGGACGTCGTCCGGCACGGCAACCACTACTACCTGTTCGCCTCCTACGACCGGTGCTGCGCGGGCCTCGACAGCACGTACAAGATCAAGGTCGGCCGCTCGGCCAGCCCCACGGGCCCGTACACCGACCGCTCGGGCCGGTCGATGCTGAGCGGCGGCGGCACGATGGTGCTGGAGACCCACGGCAGCATCGTCGGGCCCGGCGGGCAGAGCGTCATGTCCGACGTGGACGGCGACCTGCTCGTCTACCACTACTACGACGGCAACGCGGGCGGCACGCCCAAGCTGGGGATCAACCTCATCGGCTGGGACTCGGCCGGCTGGCCGTACGTGTACTAGGGAACGTGGCTCCCGGAGGCCTGCCCGGGCACGGTCTGCTCGGGCGGCCACCGCCCCGCCCGCGGGCCTTCCGGGTCCCGTCCGGGCAGGGGAAGGAGCACCACCAGCCATCGCTGCGGGGCGGCGAGCGCGGCCCTGGCGCTGTCCACCTGCTCGGGCGGGGTGGCGGCCGTGCGGGGGCCGCGATCAGCGACACACCCGTGAGCAGCGCGATGAATCGTCCCGAGCGGCGCACCCTCGTCCTCCTTGTAGCGGTTGAGGTACGTACCGTAGTGAAGCCGCTCCGGGACCGTCCCCGCGCGGAGGAGGCTCAGGCCGGAGCGGGATTCTCGCAATTTTCGGCCGCCCGAATACTGGCCATTGACATCCCCACAAACCGGACTTTAGCGTGGTGCGAAACGTTTCGACTCTCATATCGGCCCGCCCACCCCGGAGTCCCATGACCTCGCTACGTGACGTGGCCGAGCGCGCCCAGGTCGCCGTGAGCACCGCGTCCGCCGCGCTCAACGGCACCCGTCCCGTGGCCGCGGCCACCAGGCGGCGGGTCGAGCGGGCCGCCGCCGAGCTCGGGTACCGGCCCAACCTGCTGGCCCGCGGCCTGCAGAGCAAGCGCACCCGCATCCTGGCCCTGCTGTTCCCCGCCCCGCGCAGCGGTTTCGGGCTGACCGAGATGCAGTTCGCCACCGGCGCCGCCGAGGCGGCCAGCGAGCTGGGGTATCACCTGCTGCTGTCCCCCGAGAGCGCCGACCCCATCGAGGAGCTGCGCCACCTCACCGGCCTGGGGCTGGTGGACGGGGTGCTGCTGATGGAGGTGGGGCTGGACGACGAGCGGACGGCGTTCCTGGCGGAGTCGGGGGTGCCGTTCGCGATGATCGGGCGGACGCGCGAGCCGGACGGGATCGACCACGCCGACATCGACTTCGCCGCCACCGCCAGGGACGCGGTGGCGCACGTGGCCGGGCTGGGGCATCGCAAGCTGGCCTTCTTCAACCTCTCCGAGGACACGCACGCCGCCCAGTACGGGCCCGCGATCCGCGCCGGGGCGGAGTTCGAGCGGGCGGCGCGGGAGGCCGGCATCGCGTACGTGGGCGGCCACCGCCCCGGCTCGGCCGAGGACGGCGGCAAGGCGTTCGAGGACCTGATGGACGCCCACCCGGACGTGACCGCGCTGGCCGTGATGGACGACCACGCGGCCGTCGGCGTGATCGCGGCCGTGGCGCGGCACGGGCGGCGCATACCCGAGGATCTGACGCTGCTGCTGGTGCTGTCCTCGGCGCGGGTGGCCGGGATGTTCCATCCCCGGCTCACGACGCTGGAGCCGCCCAGCGCCGAGCTGGGGCGGCTGGGCGCCCGCATGCTCATCGGCAGGTTGCAGGAGGAGTCGCAGGGCGGGCCGCAGCGGCGGCTGCTGCCCTGCCGTCTGGTGGTCGGGGACAGCTCCGCGCCACCACGTGAAGGGGGCAGATGGTGAGGCCAGGGATGCACACGCTGACCGAGGGCCGCGGGCTGCTGTTCGGCGGGGACTACAACCCGGAGCAGTGGCCGGAGGAGGTATGGCGGCAGGACGCCGAGCTGATGCGGGCCGCCGGGGTCAACCTGGTCACGGTCGGCGTGTTCAGCTGGGCGCGGCTGGAGCCGGAGCCGGGCAGGCACGACTTCGGCTGGCTGGACCGGGTGCTCGACCTGATGGGCGAGCACGGCGTCGCGGTGGATCTGGCGATCCCGACGGCCTCGCCGCCGCCGTGGCTGGGCCACCGCTGGCCGGAGACGCTGCCGGTGGACGAGGGCGGCCACCGGCTCTGGTACGGCTCGCGCAACCAGTTCTGCCCTTCTTCGGGCCCGTATCGGGAGCGCTCCCAGTCGATCACGACCGCGCTGGCCGAGCGGTACGCCGCCCACCCGGCGCTGGCGATGTGGCACGTGGGCAACGAGTACGGCGAGGTCTGCCACTGCGACGTGTCCGCCGAGGCGTTCCGCGCCTGGTTGCGCGACCGCTACGGCGACCTGGCCACGCTCAACGAGGCGTGGGGCACCACGTTCTGGAGCCAGGGGTACGGCGACTGGGCGGAGGTGGTGCCGCCGCGCCGCGCCCCGTACATCATCAACCCCACCCAGCGCCTCGACTGGTGGCGCTTCTGCTCGGCCGAGCTGCTCGCCCACTTCCGCGAGCAGCGCGACATCCTGCGCGCCCACACCCCGGACCTCCCCGTCACCACGAACTTCATGGGCTTCTTCAAGCGGGTGGACTACTGGTCGTTCGCCGGGGAGCAGGACGTGGTCTCCAACGACTGCTACCCGGAGCCGGGCAACCCGCTCACCCCCGCCAGGACGGCGCTCACCCACGACCTCATGCGCGGCCTGGCCGGAGGGCGGCCGTGGCTGCTGATGGAGCAGTCGACGAGCGCCGTCAACTGGCGCGAGCACAACCTGCCCAAGCCGCCCGGCCAGTTCCGGCTGGAGTCGCTGCAGGCGGTCGCGCGGGGCGCGGACGGGCTGTGCTACTTCCAGTGGCGGGCCTCCCGGTTCGGCGCCGAGCGCTTCCACGCCGCGATGGTGCCGCACGCGGGCGCGGACACCCGGCTGCACGCCGAGGTCCGCGCGCACGGGCAGGAGCTGCGCCGGCTCGCCGAGGTGGCGGGCGAGCCGGTGCCGGCGCGGGTGGCGATGGTGTTCGGCTGGGAGAGCTGGTGGGCGCTGGAGGACCGCGGCAGGCCGAGTGACCGGCTCAACGCCGTGGACCAGCTCCTGAGCTACTACGTGCCGTTCTTCGAGCGCGGGGTGAGCGTGGACGTGGTGCCGCCGGACGCGGACCTGTCGGCGTACGCGCTGGTCGTGGTGCCGAACCTGTTCCTCGTCGGCGACCGGGACGCCGCGGCGCTGACCGCGTACGTGAACGGCGGCGGCGTGCTGGTGGTCGGCCCGTTCTCCGGCGTCGTGGACCCGAACTCCCACGTCAGGACGGGGCGTTTCCCCGTGCCGCTGCGTGAGGTGCTGGGCGCCTCCGGCGAGGAGTGGCTGCCCGCGTCCGGCCCGGTGGCCTGCCGGTGGCACGGCGGGGCGGGTTTCGAGGCGGAGAGCTGGACCGAGCTGCTGCGGTCCGACGGCGCCGAGGTGGTGGCCGAGTTCACCGACGGCGACCTGGCCGGGCGGCCGGCGATCCTGCGGCACCGCTCCGGGCAGGGCGTCGCCTGGTACGTGGGCACGATGCCCGAGCCCGCCGCGCTGGCCGCGCTGGCCGGGCGGGCGCTGGCCGACGCGGGCGTGCGCGGCGTGCTGGCCGATCCGCCGCCGGGCGTCGAGGCGGTGCGCCGGGGCGAGGTGCTGTTCCTGCTCAACCACGGCGGCACCACGGTACGCGTGCCGATCCCCGAACCCGGTGTGGACCTGCTGACCGGCTCCCCCGCCGAAGATCATGTCACCCTGGCGCCCCGCGCCGTCGCCGCCCTGCGCCCGGAGGTCGTCCCATCATGAAGTTCAAGGACGGCTACTGGCGCATGCGTCCCGGCGTGCGCGGCGACTACGCCACCGCCGCCTACGACGTGACCGCGCGGGACGGCTCGCTGCGCGTCCTCGCCCCGACGCGGGAGATCACCCGCCGTGGCAACACCATCGACGGGCCGGTCCTGCGGGTGGACCTGTCGTCGCCGATGCCGGACGTGATCCGCGTCCGCACGGTGCACTTCGCCGGGTCCGTGCCGGACTCCCCCGCCTTCGCCGTACGGGACGACCGGCCCGAGGTGAAGATCGCCGTGGACGCCGAGGAGGCCGCCCTGACCAGCGGCGACCTGACCGTCCGGGTCCGCAGGGACGCGCCCTGGGAGATGACGTTCAGCGCGGGCGGGCGGGAGCTGACCCGCAGCTCCGGCAAGAGCCTGGGCGTCATGCGCGACCCCGCCGACCGGCACTTCATGATCGAGCAGCTCCGCCTGAGCGCCGGCGAGCTCGTGTACGGCCTCGGCGAGCGCTTCGGCCCCCTCGTCCGCAACGGCCAGTCCGTCGACATCTGGAACGAGGACGGCGGCACCAGCAGCGAGATCGCCTACAAGAACGTGCCCTTCTACCTCACCAACCGGGGTTACGGGGTGTTCGTCAACCATCCTGGCCGGGTGTCGTTCGAGGTCGGCTCGGAGACGGTGTCGCGGGTGCAGTTCAGCACCGAGGGCCACGACCTGGAGTACCTGATCATCCACGGGCCGACGCCGGCCGACATCCTGCGCCGCTACACGGCGCTGACCGGCCGCCCGGCGCTGCCGCCCGCCTGGTCGTTCGGGCTGTGGCTGTCCACCTCGTTCACCACGGACTACGACGAGGCCACGGTGACGTCGTTCGTGGACGGGATGGCCGAGCGGGACCTGCCGCTGAGCGTGTTCCACTTCGACTGCTTCTGGATGCGGCAGTTCCGGTGGTGCGACTTCGAGTGGGACCCGGAGGTGTTCCCCGATCCGGAGGGCATGCTGCGGCGGCTCAAGGAGCGGGGGCTGCGGGTGTGCCTGTGGATCAACCCGTACATCGGGCAGGCGTCCGCGCTGTTCGACGAGGGGGCGGCGGCCGGGCACCTGCTGCGCCGGCCGGACGGCACGGTCTGGCAGGATGATCACTGGCAGGCCGGGCGGGCGCTGGTGGACTTCACCTCCCCCGCCGCCCGCGAGTGGTACGCGGGCAAGCTGCGCGGGCTGCTCGACATGGGGGTGGACGCGTTCAAGACCGACTTCGGCGAGCGCATCCCCACCGACGTGGTCTACGCCGACGGCTCCGACCCGGAGCGGATGCACAACTACTACAGCCTGATCTACAACCAGACCGTCCACGACGTGCTGGCCGAGCGGCGCGGGCCGGGCGAGGCGGTGCTGTTCGCGCGCTCGGCCACGGTCGGCGGGCAGCGGCTGCCGGTGCACTGGGGCGGCGACTGCGAGTCGACGTTCGAGGCCATGGCCGAGTCGCTGCGCGGCGGGCTGTCGCTGGGGCTGGGCGGGTTCGGGTTCTGGAGCCACGACATCGGCGGCTTCGAGGGCCGGCCCGATCCGGCCGTGTTCAAGCGGTGGGTGGCGTTCGGGCTGCTGTCGTCGCACAGCCGGTTGCACGGGAGCGGGTCGTACCGGGTGCCGTGGCTGTTCGACGACGAGTCCGTGGACGTGCTGCGCGCGTTCACGCGGCTCAAGGCGCGGCTGATGCCCTACCTGTACGGCGCCGCCGTGCAGGCCGCGACCGAGGGCCTGCCGATGATGCGGGCCATGCAGCTGGAGTTCCCCGGTGATCGGGCCTGCGACTACCTGGACGCCCAGTACATGCTGGGCCCCGACCTGCTGGTGGCCCCCGTGCTGTCAGCGGATGGGGAAATTTCGTACTACGTCCCTGAGGGGGTGTGGACGCGGCTGCTCGACGGCGAGACCGTCATGGGGCCCGGCTGGCGTACCGAGCGGCACGGCTTCGACAGCCTGCCGCTGCTGGTGCGGCCGGGCGCGGTGATCGCGACCGGCGCCCGCGACGACCGGCCCGACTACGACTACGCCGACGGCGTCACCCTCGACGCCTACCGGCTCGAGGACGGCGCCACCCGCACCGTCACCGTCCCCGCGCCCGACGGCGGCCCCGCGGCCGTCTTCGAGGTGTCCCGCCGGGGCGACCGGCTGCGCGCCCGCCGGACCAGCGGCGCACCGGCCCCCTGGAACCTCCGACATGCCGGGGCGCACGCCGCCGCGGCCCCCGAGATCGACCACATCGAGATCACGCTCAGCGTCAAGGAGTGACATGCCTGCCTTCCCCGAGAACTTCCTGTGGGGCACCGCCACCGCCGCCTACCAGGTCGAGGGAGCCTGGAACGAGGACGGCCGCGGCCCGTCGATCTGGGACACCTTCTCCCACACGCCCGGACTGGTGGCGGGCGGCGACACCGGTGACGTGGCCTGCGACCACTACCACCGCCTGGAGGAGGACCTCGACATCCTGGCCGAGCTGGGCGTCGGCGCGTACCGCTTCTCCATCTCCTGGCCGCGCGTGCAGCCGGGCGGGCGCGGCGCGCTCAACCGGCCGGGCGCGGACTTCTACAACCGGCTGGTGGACGGGCTGCTGGCCAGGGACATCGCCCCGGTGGCCACGCTTTACCACTGGGACCTGCCGCAGGAGCTGGAGGACGCGGGCGGCTGGCCGGAGCGCGAGACCGCGCTGCGCTTCGCCGACTACGCCCGGCTCATGGGCGAGACGCTCGGCGACCGCGTGCGCACCTGGATCACGCTGAACGAGCCGTGGTGCTCGGCCTACCTGGGCTACGCCTCCGGCGTGCACGCCCCGGCCCGCACCGACCCCGCCGCCGCGCTGGCCGCCGTGCACCACCTGAACCTGGGCCACGGCCTGGCCGTGCAGGCGCTGCGCTCGACCGCCGCCAAGGACGCGCAGATGTCGGTCACGCTCAACCTGCACCACGTGCGCGGCGTGTCCGAGCGTGACGCGGACGCGGTGCGGCGCGCGGACGCGCTGTCCAACCGGGCCTTCCTCGGCCCGATGCTGGAGGCCGCCTACCCGCAGGACCTGATCGCCGACACGGCGTCGGTGACCGACTGGTCGTTCGTGCGCGACGGCGACGAGGCCACCGCCTGCCAGCCGCTGGACGTGCTCGGCGTCAACTACTACAACCCGACCCTGGTGCGCCAGTGGGACGGCGACAGTGCCAAGGAGACCGCCGACGGGCACCAGGACGGGGCCGCCTCGCCCTGGATCGCCTGCGAGGACATCGAGTTCGTCAGGCAGCCGGGACCGTACACGGAGATGGGCTGGAACATCGACGAGACCGGCCTGACCGAGCTGCTGCTGCGCCTGCACCGCGACTACCCCGGCATGCCGACGATGATCACGGAGAACGGCGCCGCGTTCCCCGACCAGGTCTCCGCCGACGGGCTCGTGCACGACGCCGACCGCGTCGACTACCTGCACCGCCACCTGACCGCCGTCAGCGAGGCCATCGCGGGCGGCGCGGACGTGCGCGGCTACTTCGTGTGGTCGCTGATGGACAACTTCGAGTGGGCGCACGGCTACGCCAAGCGGTTCGGCATCGTCCGCGTGGATCGCGAGACGATGCGGCGCACCTGGAAGGACAGCGCCCACTGGTACCGCGAGGTGGTCGCCACCGGCAAGCTGCCGGTGGCCTGACCGGCTGGTCTACGGCTTGCGCGCCACGCCGCCGACGAAGGTGTGGTACGTGATGCCGGGCGCGGCCTGGTGGTCCCCGGTCTCCGGACGCCACTCCGGGAGCGGCACCAGGCCGGGCTCCAGCAGCTCGAGCCCGTCGAAGAAGGCGAGGATCTCCTCGCGGGTGCGCCACCGGCCGGTGCCGAGGTGCTCGTTGAAGAGCTTCTCCGCGGTGAAGGCCTGCTGCGACACCTCGGGGTGGGCCTCCATCGGGTTGTGGAAGTGCGAGATCACCACGTGGCTGCCCGGGGGCAGCGGGCGCAGGAGCCTGGCCGCGACGCCGGCCGGGTCCTCCTCGTCCTTCAGGTGGTGCAGGATGGCGAACAGCAGCAGCCCGACCGGCTCGCCGAAGTCGATGAGGGCGCGGGTGCGCGGGTCGTCGAGGATCTTCTCGGGCTCGCGGAGGTCGGCGTCGAGGATCGTGGTGGTCTCGTCCACGGCCAGCAGGGCCCGGCCGTGGGCGAGCACGATGGGGTCGTGGTCGACGTACACGACGTGCGCGCCGGGGATGACGGCCTGGGCGACCTCGTGCACGTTGCCCTGCGTGGGCAGGCCGGAGCCGACGTCCAGGAACTGCCGGATGCCCGCCTCGGCGGCCAGGTACCGTACCGTGCGGCGCAGGAACTCCCGGTTGGCCTGGGCGGCCTCGGGGGCGTCCGGGGCGATCCGCAACGCCGCCTGCGCCACGTGGCGGTCGATCTCGTAGTTGTCCTTGCCGCCGAGCATGTAGTCGTAGACGCGGGCGACGCTCGGCTTGGTGGTGTCTATCCCGCTGGGCGCGCTCTCCTGCTCGCTTCCTGGCACTCCGGGCTCCTATGGGATCAGGGGGTCAGCGCGATGATCCTAAGGCGGGGCGTCCGGTCCGGGCGGGATATTCATGAGGAATTATCGCGATCCGCCCAGTTCCTCCCGCAGCAGGCGGGCTGCGCCCGCCATGGCCCGCATCTTGCCCTCCGCCGACGGCCTGGGCAGGTACTTCATCCCGCAGTCCGTGGCGATGACGATCCGCTCGGGCGGCACCCGCTCGAACGCCCTGCGTACCCGCCCCGCCACCACCTCGGCGGTCTCCACCTCCGGCGCGGACAGGTCGATCACGCCGAGCACGACCGTCTTGTCCTTCAGGTCGGACAGCACACCGAGGTCCAGCCCCGACTGCGCGGTCTCGATCGACACCTGCCGCACCGGGCACCCGGCCAGCTCCGGCAGGAACGAGTACGCCTCCGGCCGCTCGTGGATGATCGCCGCGTACCCGAAGCAGATGTGCACCGCCGTCATGCCGGTGATCCCGTCGAGGGCGGCGTTGAGCGCGGCCAGCCCGTACGCGCGCGCCGCGTCCGGCCTGGCCTGCATGTACGGCTCGTCGAGCTGCACGATGTCCGCCCCGGCGGCGAACAGGTCGCGGACCTCGGCGTTGACGGCCGCCGCGTAGTCCATGGCCGCGGCCTCGGCGTCGGGGTAGTGCTCGTTCTGCGCCTGCTGGCTCATCGTGAACGGCCCCGGCACCGTCATCTTCACCACGCGGCGGGTGTGCGCGCGCAGGAACAGCAGGTCGTCCACCTCGATCGGGCGGGTCCGGCGGATGGGCCCGACGATGCGCGGCACCGGGTTGGGATGGCCGCTGCGGTCCAGCGCGGTGCCCGGGTTGTCCAGGTCGATGCCCTCCAGGGCGGTCGCGAAGTGGTTGGAGTAGCTCTCGCGGCGGATCTCGCCGTCGGTGACGATGTCCAGCCCGGCCCGCTCCTGCGCCCTGATCGCCAGCTCGGTGGCGTCGTCCTGGGCCTGGCCGAGCAGCTCCGGCGGGATCCGCCACAGCTCCCGGGCCCGTACGCGCGGCGGGAACCGCCCGGCCAGCCTGGCGCGGTCGATCAGCCAGTCCGGCTGGGCGTAGCTCCCGACCAGCGACGTCGGCAGCAGCGGCAAGGAGATCACGGGGTCCTCCCTCACGTCGGTCGTGACCTCCACTGTGGGCGCATCCCGCGGGCGTTACCAGCGATCGAGCATGACCGGCGATCGGGCGTTACCAGTGATCGACGTGCAGCACCTCGTCCAGCGGCTGGCGCCTGGCCGGGCGGAAGGTCTCACCGGTGAAGTACGCGGTGGGCAGCAGCACGCCCTGCCGGACGTTCGCCGGCAACCCGAGCAGCTCGGCCACCTCGCCCTCGTAGGCCAGGTGCAGCGTCGTCCACGCCGTGCCCAGCCCCCTGGCGCGGGCGGCCAGCATGAAGCTCCACGCGGCCGGCAGCAGCGAGCCCCACAGCCCGGCCTGGTTGCCCTCGGGCAGCCCGCCGGGCACGGTCGTGCAGCCGATCACGTGCACCGGCACCTCGCCCAGGTGCTCGGCCAGGTACGCGGCGCTGTCGGAGACCCGCTCCTGGGCCGCCGCGCGCACCGGGTCGTCCTTGAACAGCGACCTGGCCGAGGAGCCGGAGCCGTAGTACGCGTTCCACGAGCGCGCGTAGTACTCGCCGATCGCCTTGCGCTTGCCGGGATCGGTGACCACGACCCAGTGCCAGAGCTGCGCGTTGCCGCCGGTGGGCGCCTGGAGGGCGATCTCCAGGCACTCCCGGACCAGCTCCATCGGGACAGGACGGGTGAGGTCGAGTCGCTTGCGTACGCTGCGGGTGGTGGTGAGCAGCTCGTCCGATGAGATCGTCATGCGGCCATCATTCCCTCAGGCGGCACCCAGCCACAGGTCCGGGCCGAACACCTCGTAGTGGATGTCGCGCGGGGCGACCCCGGCCTCGATGAGCTGGGCGCGGGCCGAGCGCATGAACGGCAGGGACCCGCACATGTAGACGACCGCGCCCGGGGGGATCTCGATCCCGTCCAGGTTCAGCCACCCGGCACGGGCGCCGTCGGCGGCGCCGTTCTCGTACCAGAAGACGCGCTCGCCGGCGGGCAGCTCGCCGGTCAGGCGCTCCATGTCCGCGCGCAGCGCGTGGTGGTCGGCGGAGCGGTCGGCGTGCAGGACCAGCACCGGGCGCGGGTCGCCGGCGTCGGCGAGGTGCTGCAGCATCGCGGCGATCGGGGTGCAGCCGATGCCGGCCGAGACCAGCACGAGCGGCTCGTCGCCGTCCTTCAGCGCGATGTCGCCGAACGGGGCCGACAGGGTCAGCTCGTCGCCCTCCTTGACGGTGGCGTGCAGCAGGCTGGACACCTCGCCCTCGGGCACCCCGTCGCGGCGCTCCCGCTTGACCGTGATGCGGCGCCGGCCGTCCGCGTCGTGCCCGGACAGCGAGTACTGGCGGAGCTGGCGTACGCCGTCGGGCATGGTCACCCTGACGCTGACGTACTGGCCGGGCCTGGCGGCGGGCACCGGCTGGTCGCCGACGGGGCTCAGCACCAGCGACATCACCTCCGCCGTCTCCTCGCGCCGCTCGTCCACCCGCCAGGCCCGCCAGGTCCTGCCGTCGCGCGCGCCCGCCTCGGCGTAGATGCGGGCCTCCATGGCGATCAGCGCGCCGGCCATCAGCCAGTACACCTCGTCCCAGGCCGCCGCGACCTCGGGCGTGACGGCCTCGCCGAGCACGTCGGCGATGGCGGCGAACAGGTACTTGTGCACGATGACGTACTGGTCGTCGGTCACGCCCACGGCGGCGTGCTTGTGCGCGATGCGCGCCAGCAGCGCGTCGGGGCGCTCGCCGGGGTTGTCCAGCAGCGCGACCGCGAAGGCCGCGACGGCGCCCGCCAGCGCCTTGCGCTGCTCGCCGCTGCGCTGGTTGCCGCGGTTGAACAGCCCGTCGAGCAGCTCGGGGTGGTCGGCGAACATGGTGTCGTAGAACCGCGCGGTGATCGTCTCCAGCTCGGCTCCGACGGCGGGGAGGGTGGCGCGGACGAGCTCGGCGGCCTTGGCGGACAGCATGAAAGAACCTCCAGACAGGGGAAAGGTGTCTGGGATCCATCCGGTGGGGACGGCGTCGCGGACGTGCTCCGCGCGCGGCGGGCGGTGTGGATCTCCCGGACACTCTAAATCAGCATCTAGGATTCATATTATGTTCCCCGGCTGCCGGTCCTCGGATCGGGGTGTCAGCGACAGCAGGACGGGCCCGGTCGGCGCGTCCACCAGCGAGGCGACCGTGACCCCGTCGAGCGAGGCGAAGAACGCCTCCTGCGCCTGGCGCAGCGCCGAGCGCAGCCGGCAGGCCGCCCGCAGCGGGCACGGCGGGTCGTCCTCGCAGCCCACGACGTCGCCGGCGCCCTCGAGCGCGCGCACGAGGGCGCCGACGGTCGTGGCCCTGCCCGCCTCGGTGAGCTGCATCCCGCCGCCCCGCCCGCGCCTGGCCTCCACCACCCCCAGCTCGCTCAGCCGGGCGACGGCCTTGGCCGCGTGGGTGTAGGGGACGGCCAGCATGCCGGCCGCGGCGCGGGTGGTGAGCAGGTCGTCCGGCTGCGCCACGGCCAGGCGCATGACGATGCGCAGCGCGATGTCGGTGAAGGCGGTCAGCCGCATACCTTTACGGTAGGGGCTGGCCGCGGGTCATCAGGTCAGAGGCGGCCGAGCACGGACATCGCGGGCAGCGCCCGGTCGTTGTAGTCGAACAGCGCCTGGTTCTCCCAGCCGTTGCCCGAGGCCGGGTCGGCCGGGTCCCAGCCGTTGCCCCGCACGCCGGTCCAGGTGGCCTCCCAGGTGAACAGGCCGAGACCCAGGCCGTTCGGCACGGCGCGGACGATGTCGGCCACCCGGGTCAGCATCGCCGACTGCCCCTGCGGGGTCGCCCGGTAGCCCGGGTACGGCTCGGCGGAGGTGATGATGTTCTCCCAGCCGTCGTCGTCGGCCGTGGTGAACGGGTACGCGGTCTCCACCACGACCACGGGCTTGCCGTACCGGGTGGCCACGTCGTTGAGGTTGGCCTGGAAGGCCTCCGGCGTGCCGTGCCAGTAGGAGTAGTACGACAGGCCGATCACGTCGTAGCGGATGCCGTGGGCGCCCGCGTTGTCGAACCACCACCGGTACAGGCCGTTGTCGCCGCCGTTGGCCAGGTGCAGCACGACCCTGGTCGAGCCGGAGACCGCCTTGACGGCGTCGTGGCCGGCGTTCAGCAGCGCCGCCGTGTTCGCCCAGTTCTCGTTGGAGCCGTCCGGCCAGAGCAGGCCGCCGTTGATCTCGTTGCCGACCTGCACCATGTCGGCCGTCGTGCCCTGGTCGCGCAGCGCGTCCAGCACGTCGTAGGTGTGGTCGTACACGGCCTGCCGCAACTGCTCGAACGGCAGCGCCTCCCACGCGGCGGGCTTGTACTGCTTGCCGGGGTCGGCCCAGGTGTCGGAGTAGTGGAAGTCGACGAGCAGGCCCATGCCGAGCGCCTTGACCCGCTTGGCCACGGCGAGCACCCGCGCCTTGGTGTTGTAGCCGTCGGCCGGGTTCACCCAGACCTTGAGCCTGATGTAGTTGAGCCCGGCCTGCGACAGGATGGCCAGCGCGTCGCCCCGGCGCCCGCGGGCGTCGCGGTAGACGCCGCCGAACGCCTCCGACTTGGCCAGGCTGGACACGTCCGCGCCCCTGATCTGCAGGCGGCCCGGCCCGGCCTGGGCGTGCGCCGGGGCGGCCAGGGCCGTGAGTAACAGCAGCGCGGTGAGGAGGATGCGTTTCATCGGCTCTCCTAGGGTTGGGGGGTTTCCGCGACTGGTTCCGCGACTGGTCCTGCGGCTGGTTCCGCGACCGGTTCCGCGGCTGCTTCTGCGATGACCGTGACCGCGCCGGCCGGGACGGTGACCGGCCCGTCGTGCCGCACGCCGTCGAACACGCTCACGCCGCTCACCCCCTCGACCGTCACCGGCCGGTCGCCGTGGTTGATCAGGAAGACGTGGCCGCCCCTGCGCACCAGCTCCAGGCTGTCGGGCAGGCCGTGCGGGCGGGACACGCCCGCGTGGTCGAGCACCTGCGCGAGCAGCTCGCGCAGGCCGGTGACGAGGGCGGTGGCCAGGTACCAGGCGGTGCCGGCGCCCAGGTCGTGGCGGGTGACGGCGGGGTGGCCGGCGTCCGGCCCCCCGGCGAAGCCCCGGACCGTCACGGCGCCCGCCGGGCGGACCCGCTCCGACCAGACGCGCGCGACCTCACCGCCGGTCAGCGTCACCGTCTCGTGCTCGCGCAGGGGGTGGAACTCCTCGATCGACAGGCCGAGCAGCTCGCGCAGCGCGCCGGGGTGGGCTCCCGGGTGGATGGTGTCGTGCTCGTCCACGATGCCCGAGAAGTACGACACGAGCAGATGACCGCCCGCCTCGACGTAGCGGTGCAGGTTCTTGGCGGACGCCTCGGTCAGCAGGTACGAGCTGGGCGCCACCACCACCCGATATCCCGAAATATCAGAAGAAGGGTGGACGAAGTCCACCGTGACGTGCTCCCGCCACAACGCCTCGTAGAAGGCGTCCACCCGCTCCCTGAACGTCAGGTCCACCGACGGCCGCCAGTCCAGCTCCAGCGCCCAGTACGACTCCCAGTCCCACACGACCGCCACCTCGGCCCGCACCCGGCCGCCCCGGACGCCGGCGAGCCTGCGCAGGTCGGCGCCGAGCCGCACCACCTCGCGCCACTGCTCGGAGTCCGTCCCGGCGTGCGGCACCATCCCGGAGTGGAACTTCTCGGCCCCGAACCGCGAGGCCCTGAACTGGAAGAACAGCACGCTGTCGGAGCCGCGCGCGACGTGCGCGAGGCTGTTGCGGCGCATCTCGCCAGGGCGCTTGGCGAGGTTGCGCGGCTGCCAGTTGACCGCGCCCGCCGAGTGCTCCATGAGCATCCACGGCTCGCCGCCCGCCACCGACCGCGCCAGGTCGGCGGACATGGCCAGGTCGATGTGGTTGTCGGGCCGCTCGGCCTGGAGGTAGTGGTCGTTGGCGATCACGTCCAGCTCGCGGGCCCACTGCCACAGGTCGGTGGACTTGCAGTTGACGGTGCCGGCGAAGTTCGTGGTCACCGGGATGCCGGGGGTCAGCTCGCGCAGGATGTCGCGCTGCAGCGCGTAGTGCTCGCGGTGCTGGCCGTCGCTGAAGCGGGCGTAGTCGAGGCGCTGGGCCGGGTTGACGGCCGTGTGGTTGGCGCGGGGGGCGTCGATCTCGGACCAGTCGGTGTAGGTCTGGCCCCAGAACGTGGTGCCCCAGGCGTCGTTCAGCGCGGAGAGCTCGCGATAGGTCCGGCGCAGCCACGCGCGCCAGGCGGCCACGCTGTGCTCGCAGTAGCACTCGCCGAGCGGCGCGCCGTACTCGTTGTGCACGTGCCACATGACCACGGCCGGATGGCCGCGGTAGTGCTCGCCCAGCGCCCGCACCAGCCGCGCGGTCGCCTCGCGGAAGGCCGGGGCGCTGGAGCAGGCGCTCTGCCTGCCGCCGAACCCGATCCGCACGCCCTCCCTGGTCACCGGCAGCACGTCGGGATGCCGGGCCACGAACCAGGCCGGCGGGGCGGCGGTCGGCGTGGCCAGATCGACCGCGACGCCACCCGCGTGCAGCCGGTCGATGATCTCGTCCAGCCAGCCGAACTCGAAACGCCCCTGCGCGGGCTCCAGCAGCGCCCACGAGAACAGGCCCAGGCTGACCAGGTTCACCCCGGCCTCGCGCATGAGGGCCACGTCCTCTTCGAGGACCTCGCGCGGCCACTGCTCCGGGTTGTAGTCGCCGCCATAGGCGATCCCGGCCGGACGCTCCGGATACATCCATCCCCCTTGAAAGCTTCTGTGAACGTGCACAGTAGGACGCTCGGCAGCGAGAAGGGAACACCTTTCACCAAATTTCATGGTCTTGCAGGACATTAACGAGAACGTAACGACCCCTTGACGGTCGTTTCGGCGCTGTTCCACTCTGTGCACGTTCACAGAACCCCCCTGGAGGTACGCAATGCGCGCCAACCGCCTTGGAGCAGCCCTGGCCGTCGCACTCACGGCCACCCTCGCGAGCTGCGGCTCCAGCGAGCCCACCGAGAGCCCCGAGGCGGCGCAGAGCCAACCCGCCTCCGCCCAGGGCCCGGTCAAGCTCACGTACTGGACGTGGGCCCCCAACATGGACAAGATCGTCGAAGTCTGGAACAAGGCCCACCCCGACATCCAGGTGACGGTCAGCAAGCAGGCCGGCGGCGACGACGCGGCGGCCAAGTTCCTCACCGCGGCCAAGGCCGGCAACCCGCCGGACCTGGTGCAGGCCGAGTACCAGCACCTTCCCTCGTTCATCGCCGCCGACGCGGTCGCCGACCTCAAGGCCGAGACGGCCTCGATCAAGGGCGAGTTCTCCGAGGGCCTGTGGGGCCTGGTCACGCTGGGCACCGAGGCCGTCTACGGCATCCCGCAGGACAGCGGCCCGATGATGCTCTTCTACCGCCAGGACCTGTTCGACAAGTACGGCATCGCCGTGCCCAAGACCTGGCAGGAGTACGGCGAGGCGGCCCGCACGGTCAGGAAGAAGGACCCGAAGGCCTACCTCGGCACGTTCTCCAGCAAGGACCCGGGAGCGTTCACAGGGCTGGCCCAGCAGGCGGGCGCGCAGTGGTGGTCGATCAGCGGCGAGTCGTGGAAGGTGAACATCGCCGACGAGCCCACCAGGAAGGTCGCCGACTTCTGGGGCGCGCTGGTCAAGGAGGGCGCCATCGACGACATGCCGTACTTCACCCCCGAGTGGAACAAGGCGCTCAACGACGGCAAGCTGCTGACCTGGCCGTCGGCGGTGTGGGCGCCGGGCGTGCTGTCGAGCAACGCGCCGAAGGCCAAGGGCAAGTGGGCCGTCGCGCCGCTGCCGCAGTGGAACGCCGGGGAGAGCTTCAGCGGCTTCTGGGGCGGCTCGTCCACCGCCGTGTCGGCCAAGACCGCCAACAAGGCCGCCGCCGCGCAGTTCGCCACCTGGCTCAACACCGACCCGGCGGCCATCGAGCTGCTGGTCGAGGAGGCGGCCATCTACCCGGCCGCCACCAAGGCGCAGTCGGCGCTCGGCGAGGCGCCCGAGTACTTCGCCAACCAGCCCGACTTCTGGCAGCAGGCCGCCGCCGTCTCCGCCGGCGCCCGCGGCTTCACCTTCGGCCCGAACGTCGGCGTGACCTACAACGCCTTCAAGGACGGCTTCGACAAGGCGTTGCAGGACGGCACCCCGTTCACCGACGCCGTGCAGGGCATGCAGGACGCCACGGTCGCCGACATGCGCAAGTCCGGCTTCACGATCGCCTCATGAAGCGGTCGGAGAGGGGGCCCTGGCCCTACCTGTTCCTGACCCCCGCGATCGTGCTGTTCACGCTGTTCCTCGCGGTGCCCATCGGCTACACCGTCTACCTGGCGATGCGCCGTACCAGGGTGTCGGGGCTGGGGCTGGGCAGGGGCGCGCGGCGGGAGGTGTTCGTCGGGTTCGACAACTTCGCCGCCGCCCTGGCCGACGCCGAGCTGTGGAGCGGGTGGCTGCGCGTGCTCGGGTACGGCGTGCTGGTGCTGGTCGTCATGCTGGGGCTGGCGCTGCTGTTCGCGCTGCTGCTGGACTCGGCCCGGGTGCGGCTGGCGCGGTTCTCGCGGATCGCGATCTTCCTGCCGTACGCGGTGCCGGGCGTGGCGGCCACCCTGCTGTGGGGCTTCCTCTACCTGCCCTCGCTCAGCCCGATCAGGGACGTCCTGGACGTCGACTTCCTGGGCGCCACCACCGTCACGTACTCGATGGCGAACGTGGCGGTGTGGGGCGGGGTCGGCTTCAACATGCTCGTGCTCTACACCACGCTGCGGGCCATCCCCCGCGACCTGTACGAGGCCGCGCGGCTCGACGGCGCCTCCGAGTTCCAGATCGCCGTCCGGGTCAAGATCCCGATCCTGACCCCGGCGATCGTCCTGACGACCGTGTTCTCCATCATCGCGACGATCCAGGTGTTCACCGAGCCGACCACGCTGCGCCCGCTGACCAACACGATCAGCTCCACGTGGAGCCCGCTGATGAAGGTCTACCGCGACGCGTTCGTCACCGGCGACCTGTACTCGGCCGCCGCCACCTCGATCGTCATCGCGGCGATCTCGCTCGTCCTGTCGTTCGGTTTCCTGCGCGTGGTCCGCAGCCACGCCTTCAGGGAGGGCTGATGGCCGCGACCACCTCGCACCGCCGCACCCGGGCGGGTTTCGGCCGCCCGATCGGCGCCGTGCCGACCGCGCTGCTGCTGATCGGCGCGATCTACTGCCTGTTCCCGGTCTTCTGGGTGCTGATCGCGGCCACCAAGTCGCCGGGCGAGCTGTTCAGCACCGCCACCCTCTCCTTCGGCACGGGCTTCTTCGACAACGTGGCCGAGCTGTTCGCCTACCGCGACGGCGTGTTCTGGCTGTGGGCCGGCAACACGCTCCTCTACGCCGGCGGCGGGGCGCTGCTGTCCACCGCCGTCTCCGCGGTCTCCGGGTACGCGCTGGCGAAGTACCGCTTCCCCGGCCGCGACGCCATCTTCAACCTGCTCATCGGCGGCATCCTGGTGCCGGCCGTGGTGCTGGCCATCCCGCAGTACCTGCTGTTCTCCAAGATCGGCCTGGCCGACACCCACTGGGCCGTGCTGCTGCCGCAGATCCTGCACCCGTACAGCATCTACCTGGCCCGCATCTACGCCGCCGCGGCGATCCCCGACTCGCTGCTGGAGGCGGGCCGCATCGACGGGGCCGGCGAGTGGCGGCTGATGTCGCGGGTGGCGATGCCGCTGATGGTGCCGGGCATGGTGACGATCTTCCTGTTCCAGTTCGTGGCGATCTGGAACAACTTCCTGCTGCCGTTCATCATGCTGGGCGACGACGGCAAGTTCCCGCTCACGGTCGGCCTCTACACGCTGCTGATGGCGGGCGCGAACCAGCCCTCCCTCTACAACCTGATCCTGACCGGCGCCTTCCTGTCGATCGTGCCCTTGATCGCGCTCTTCCTCACCATGCAGCGATACTGGAAGACCGATCTGTCCTCGGGAGCCGTGAAGTGAAACGCCCAACGATCCACGACGTCGCCGCCGCCGCGGGGGTCTCCCGCGGCACGGTCTCCCGCCTGCTCAACGGCGACAAGTACGTGAGCCCGGCGGCGCGCGTGGCCATCGAGAGGGCCATCTCGGAAACCGGCTACGTGGTCAACCGCGCCGCCCGCAGCCTGGTCACGCAGCGTACGGGGTCGGTCGTCATGGTGCTGTCGGAGCCGCACGAGAAGCTGTTCGAGGACCCCAACTACAGCACGCTCATCCGGGTGGCCATCAGGATGCTGGCCGAGCGGGACCTGTCGCTGGTGATGATGCTGGCGGGCGACGAGGGCGACAGGGAGCGGGTGGTGCGCTACGTCCGCGGCGGCCACGCCGACGGGGTGCTGCTGGTCTCGACGCACGCGGGCGACCCGCTGCTCGACGCGCTGGGCGGCGGCCCGCCGGCCGTCTCCTGCGGCCCGGTCATCGGGCGCGAGACCGTCATCCCGTACGCCGCCGCCGACGACCGGCTCGGCGCCCGCCAGATGACCGAGTACTTCGTGAGCCTCGGCCGCAGGCGCATCGCGATGATCACCGGTCCCATGGACACGCCGGGCGGCATCCAGCGCCTGGAGGGCTTCGCCGACGTGCTCGGCCGCAAGGCCACCAAGCGGCTGATCGCGCACGGCGACTGGACGCAGGCCAGCGGCGAGCGGGCGATGACGGAGCTGCTGGAGCGCGCGCCCGACATCGACGCCGTCTTCGTCGCCTCCGACCTCATGGCGGCCGGCGCCCTGGCTGCGCTGCGCGCGGCGGGGCGGCGGGTGCCCGACGACGTGGCGGTGGGCGGGTTCGACGACTCGTCGGTGGCCGTCTCGACGCATCCGCCGCTGACGACCATCCGCCAGCCGCTGGCCGAGATGGCGCAGCAGACGCTGCGCCTGCTGCTGGCACTCATCGACGGGGCGGAGCACGTGGAACCGGTGATACTCCCCACGGAGCTGGTGATCCGCGAGTCGGCCTGACCCCGTCGGCGGGCGCAATCGCACGCCTTTCCCGACATATCAGCAATTCGGCAGTACGATCCCCTGAGTTGACGCACCCGAAGGAGCCCACAGTGGCCGACGGCGAGCGGGAGCAGGCACCCCAGGGGATCGACACCACCAAGCCCAACGTCTCCCGCGTCTACGACTTCATGCTCGGCGGCAAGGACAACTACGAGGCCGACCGGTGGATGGCGCACCTGGCGCTGGAGGTCGCCCCGGACGCTCCGGAGGCCGCGCGCGCCAACCGGGAGTTCCTCGGCCGGGTGGTCCGGTTCCTGGCCGCGGAGGCGGGCGTCCGGCAGCTCCTGGACATCGGCTCCGGCCTGCCCACCCAGGGCAACGTGCACGAGATCGCGCAGTCGGCCGCCCCCGGCACCCGCGTCGTCTACGTCGACAACGACCCGATCGTCCTGGTGCACGGCCGGGCCCTGCTCGCCGTGGACGAGGGCAGCACGACGGTGGTGGAGGCCGACCTGCGCGACCCCGACGCGATCATCGACGATCCCGAGGTGCGGCGGCTGATCGACTTCGACCGGCCGGTGGGGCTGCTGATGTTCGCCATCCTGCACCACCTGACCGACGAGGAGGACCCGGCCGGGATCGCCGCGCGCCTGGTGGACCGCCTGGCGCCGGGCAGCTACCTGGCCGTCTCCCACTTCCACAACCCGGGGCCGGCGTACCCGGAGGTGTCCAGGCAGGCGTTCGCGGCCGAGAAGATCTTCAACGAGACGCTGGGGACGGGGCGCTGGCGTACGCGCGAGGAGATCCTGGCCTGCTTCGACGGCCTGGACCTGCTGGAGCCCGGCCTCGTCCCGCTGCCTGAATGGCGCCCCGGCTCCGGCGACCGGGCCGAGCCCGGCATCACGTACCACACGTTCGTCGGAGCCGTCGCCCGCAAGCCCTGACCGGCGGCGGCCGACATTTAAACAGGGGTTTAGCGCCGTCCGTTTACGGCCTATTTCTCAGCTGAATGGCGATAACCGCGGCGGGTGTCTGACGGGGCATGGCACGATGGGCCCCATTCTTGATCGGATATTCCGGTGCGTGTTGCCTGCCATGGAGGCTCGCTCGTGAACGGGTCATATCACGTCGATCGAAAAGCACCGCGGCGCTTCCGGCAGCGGCCCGGCGTGGCCGTGCTGGTGGCGGGCGTCCTGGCGGGAGGGCTCGTGATCGTCAACCCCGCCGCGGCGCTGCCGGGGGCGGGCACGACGCAGGAGAGCTTCTGGTCCGCCTCCAGCCCGCTGTCCCCGCGGCTGTCGAACGGGCGGCGCCCCGTGGAGCTGGGCATGCGCTTCACCACCTCCCGGGCGGGCTCCGTGACGGCGCTGCGCTTCTACAAGCACCCCACGAGCTCGGACGGCCACACCGCCAGCCTCTGGGACGACCGGGGCAACCGCCTGGCCAAGGCGGCGTCCACGGTGGAGAGCGGCCAGGGCTGGCAGGAGGTGCGCCTGCCCAAGGGGGTGGCGCTCGCGCCGGGCAGGACCTACACGGTGTCGTATTTCAGCGCCGACGGCCGATATGCCGTCGTACCGCGTTACTTCACGCGGAATTCGCCGCGTACCGATTCCCTGCGCGCGCAGGCGCGCAATGGCGTGTACCGCTACGATTCCAGCGCATTTCCGCGGAGAACGAGCGCCGGGCACAACTATCTGGTGGACGTGGCCTTCCAACCGGCCACCACTTCCCCTTCGCCGTCACCATCACCGACGGTCACCCCGACCCCGACCGTCACCCCGACTCGGTCGGTCACCCCCACTCCTACCGTCACCCCCACTCCGACCGTGACACCCACCGGCACGCCCACGCCCTCGACCCCGGGCAGGCCCGACTGCGACCTGCCGAGACACCCCCGCCCGTCCTGCACCGGCGTGCCACCCGGCACCAGGCTCACCACCGTCAAGGGCAACGTCACCGCCGCCAGGAACGGCCAGGTCATCGACGGGCAGCACATCACCGGCGACCTCATCGTCACCGCGAACGACGTGGTCATCAGGAACAGCCGGATCGACGGCCTGATCACCAACTGGGAGACGGGCGGCTCGTTCACCATCACCGACTCCACGGTCGGCCCGCCCAGCGGCTGCGTCATCAACCAGGGCGTCGGCGAGAAGAACTTCAAGGCCGAGCGCATCAGCGTGCGCGGGTTCGACGACGGCTTCCGCATGTCGGGCAGGAACATCGTCGTCCGCGACTCCTACGTGAAGCTGTGCGGCCCGCCGACCAGCCACTCCGACGGCATCCAGGCGTACTGCCCCGGCAAGATCGTCTGCAGCGGGCTGGTGTTCGACCACAACACGATCGACCAGCGGCAGGCTCCCCAGCATTCCGACCCCATCAACCTGGTGGACAAGAACCTCAGCGCGGTGACCGTCACCGACAACCTCGTGGCCGGCGGCAACTACAGCCTCCTGCTGAAATGGCACTCGGGGCCGAAGTGGAAGGTCTCCGGGAACAAGATCGTCCAGGGGGCGTGGGACTTCGGCGCCGTCAGCTCCGAGGACACCTGCGAGAACATCGACTGGGGCCCCGGCAACGCCATCGTCACCATCGACCACGACTACCGGATCACCAAGACGGTGCAGACGCTGACGCGCTGCGTCGAGTGACGGCCCGCTAGCCGTTCAGGGCGCCCGCGTAGACCCAGCGGCCGTCGAGGCGCACGAACCTGCTGTGCTCCTCCATCTCGCCCGGCTTCCCGCGCTCCAGGTAGTGGGCGCGGAAGCGGACGGTGCCCTCGGTGTGCACGACGCTGCCGCCGGTGCTCCCCAGCACCTCCAGCCGCACCCACCTGACCCGCTTGTCCAGGTCGAGCCGGGGCGGGCGGGCGGAGGGATGCCAGGTGCGCAGCAGGTACGCCTCGTCCCCCACGCCGAACGCGCTGAACCGGGAGCGCATGAGCTGCTCGGCGGTGGCCGGCGCGGCCTCGCCCCGGTGGAAGCGGCCGCAGCAGTCCTGGTAGGGGGCGGGCAGGCCGCACAGGCACGTACGAGGAGGCATGCGCCCCATTCTGCCGCGCCCGCGACGGTGCCGCCCCCGGCAGGCCGCGTTCAGCAGGCCGACTCCAGCCGGGCGGCGAGGTCGGTCAGCGTGGCCCCGAGCGGGGCGTTCAGGGTGAGGGTGGCGTCGGCGTCGCCGCCGGTCGGGCCCTGGTTGACGATGGCGATGGGGATGCCGAGCGCCGCCGCCTTCGTCACGAACCGCAGCCCCGACCTGATCGCCAGCGACGACCCGAGCACGAGCAGCGCCCGGGCCCCGCCCACGACGGCGAAGCACTCGTCCACGCGCGGCCTGGGCACGTTCTCGCCGAAGAACACCACGTCGGGTTTGAGCACGCCGCCGCAGCCGGCGCAGCCGACCACGCGGAACCCGGCCACCTGCTCGTCGGTGAGCACGGCGTCGCCGTCGGGGTTGATCCGGCCGCTGGCCTCCCAGTCCGGGTTGGCCTCGCGCAGGCGGCGCTCCAGCTCCGCGCGCGGGGTGCGCTCCCTGCACGACAGGCAGACGACGCGGTCGAGCCCGCCGTGCAGCTCGATCACCCGCCGGGCGCCGGCCGCCTGGTGCAGGCCGTCCACGTTCTGGGTGACGATGCCGGCCAGCAGCCCGCGCCGCTCCAGGTCGGCCACGGCCCGGTGGCCGGCGTTGGGCCTGGCGGTGCCGATCTGCCGCCAGCCGACGTGGCTGCGCGCCCAGTAACGTTGCCGGGCCTCGGCGCTGCCGACGAACCGCTGGTACGTCATCGGCTCGGCGCGCCTGGCCCGGCCGGTCGGCCCCCGGTAGTCGGGGATGCCCGACTCGGTCGACAGGCCGGCCCCGCTGAGCACGGCCACCCGCCCCGGAGCGACCAGCTCGACCAGCTCCGCCACGCTCGTGGTGCTTGGTGTCACCCCTCCATGGTGCCTCAACCGCCGGTCTGCTCCTCCGCCTCCGCGATCAGCTCCGCGTGCCACAGCCGCCGCATCTCGGGGCAGCTCTCCAGCAGCTCCTCCAGCCGCCCGCGACCGGCGACGCGGCCCCGGTCGAGGACGATCACCTGGTCGGCGCGTTCGAGCGCGGCCTGCCGGTGGGAGACGACCAGCACGGTCCCGGGGCCGCGCCCGGCGATCCGCTCCCACAGGAGCTGCTCGGTCTCGACGTCCAGCGCGGACGACAGGTCGTCCACCACCAGCAGGTCGGGCTCGCGGACGAGGGCGCGGGCGGCGGTGGCGCGCTGCACCTGCCCGCCGGACAGCCGCACCCCGCGCGGCCCGACGACCGTGCCGAGCCCGTCCGGCATCCCGGCCAGGTCCTGCTCGAACGCCGCCAGCTCCAGCGCCCGCCGCGCGTCGTCGTCGCCGGCGGGCAGGCCGAGCAGCAGGTTCTCCCGCAGCGTCGCCGAGAACAGGCGCGGCACCTGGCCCGCGTACGCCGTGCGGCCGGGGACGAGGAACGTGCCCGGGTCCGCCACCGGGGCGCCGTTCCACGAGATCGAGCCCCCGTCCAGCGGCAGGAGGCCGAGCAGGGCGCGTACCAGCGTGGTCTTGCCCGCCCCCACGGCCCCCGTGATCACTGTGAACGTGCCGCGTTCGAGGCGCAGGTCGACGCCGTGCAGCGCGCCGCGCACGGTGAGCCCGCGCGCTTCGAGCACCCGCAGCGGATCGGCGTGCCGGGGCGGCGGCGCGGCGGGCGGCGGGTCGCGGTGCAGCCAGACGTCGGCGCCCCGCGACAGGGTGCCGGCGTCCTCGTGCGGCGCCATGAGCCCGGTGAGCCGCTCGGTGGCGACCGCCGCCTGCGGCAGCCGGTAGAGGATCGTGCCGATCGAGCGGGGCAGCGCGGTGAGCCAGCCGATGTAGCTGGTGAACAGCGCCAGGTCCCCGACGGTGAAGTCGCCGCCGCGCATGGCGGGCGCGGCCAGGAGCAGCACGAGCCCGGTGCTGAGCTCGATCGTCGTGGTGGTCGCGGCGCTCAGCAGGTCGGTCGCCATGCGGTCCCTGACGGCCGCGTCGCGCCGCCGCCGGTTGTGCTCGCGCAGCCGTTCCAGGGCCGCCGCCTCGGCCCCCGCCGTCTTGAGCGCGAGCGCGCCGCCGAACACCTCGCCCACGTACGCCGTCACAGCCGCGCCGAGCCGCCTGGCCCGCCGGTGCAGCCGCGCCACCGCCCGCCGCATCGTCCTGCTCAGCACCCCGATCGCGATCATCGGCAGGGCCAGCACCAGCGTGATCACGGGATCGACGGACGCCATGATCGGCAGGGCCGCGGCGGCGAACAGCGTCGTACCGGCCAGGCTGACGCTCTCGTCGGTGAAGTCCACCGCGTCGGCCACGTCGTCCCGCAGCCGGGCGACGGCCTCGCCCGAGGAGTGCGGCAGCCGCGCGGCGGCCGGCCCGCGCGCGGTCAGCACGGAGCGCAGCACGTTGGCGCGCAGCAGGGTCGCCGCCGCGTTCCACCAGTACACGCCGTACGTCCACGCGACGACCATCACCAGCCCGCGGACGAGCTCGACCCCCACGAACGCCGCGCACCACCACAGCGTGGCCCGCAGGGCGGCCGGCTGGTGCCCGCTGATCTGGTCGAAGACCTGCTGCAGGATGAGCCCGCCGGCCAGCGGGATGACGTGGACGGGCAGCCACAGCAGCGCCCCGACCAGATACCGGCGCAGGTCGAACGTGGCCAGCCGGGTGGCCACCAGCATCACCGGCCTCACCGGCCCACCCCCGCCAGGTCGAGCAGCCGGCCGAACCTGCTGCCCGGATCCGCGGCGAGCTCGTCGCGGCGACCGTACTCGACGATCTTGCCGCGGTGGAGCACCGCGATCTTGTCCACCCGGGACAGGGACGACAGGCGGTGCGCGATGATCACGCCGGTCCTGCCTTCGAGCAGCCGGCCGACGCTGTCCTCGATGCGCCGCTCGGTGGCCGGGTCGAGGCGGCTGGACGCCTCGTCGAGGACGACGAGCCCGGGATCGGCCAGGAACGCCCGCGCGAACGCCAGGAGCTGCGCCTGCCCCGCCGACACGCCGCGCAGCTCGGTGTCGAGCCCGTCGGGCAGCCCGGCCGCCCACTCGCCGAGCCCGACCCCGTGCAGCACCTCCATCAGCCGCTCGTCGCCCGGCGACGGCCTGAACAGCGTCAGGTTGTCCCGCACGCTCGCCGCGAAGAGCTGCACGTCCTGGGTGACCACGCCGATCCTGGCGCGCAGCGAGCGCGGGTCGGCCTCGCGCAGGTCCACGCCGCCCACGCGCACGGCGCCCTCGACGGGGTCGTGCAGCCGCAGTACGAGCCTGGCCAGGGTGGTCTTGCCGCTGCCCGTGCGCCCGACCAGGCCCAGCGTCTCGCCGGGCGCCAGCGTCAGGTCGATCCCCGACAGCACCTGCTCGTTGTCCGGGTAGGAGAACGCGACCCCTTCGACGCTCAGGCCGAGCGGCCCGGCGCCCGGCAGCGGGCGCGTGCCCGGGGTGAGCGCGGGCCGCTCGGCGAGCAGCGCCGCGATGCGGGCCAGGCCGGCCAGGGCCGCCTGGTACTGCCTGAGCTGGTCGATCAGCCGCTCGAACGGCGTCCGCACCATGAGCGTGTACTGGAAGAGCAGCACGGCCGTGCCCACCGTGAGCGCGCCCGTCTCGATGGTCCATGCGGCCAGCCCCAGCATGATGGCCGTGCCGGCGGCGAAGGCCACGGAGGTGCCGGCGAGCAGCGCGGTGCCGATGCGGGCGTCGCGGTGCTCGGCGCGGAAGAGGGCGGCCGCGACCTGGTGGAAGCGTCGCACGGTGTGCTCGCCCGCGCCGTTGGCCCTGAGGTCCTCGACGCCTGCCAGGCGCTCCTCGAGGGTGCCGAACAGCGTGGCGCTCGCGGCGCGGGACCGGGCCGCCGACGGCACGGCCAGCCGCTGGGCGCGGGCCATGCCGTACCCGATGAGCAGGCAGTACGCCAGCAGCGCGGCCCCGATGCGCCAGTCGACGGCGAACACGACGACGACCACGCCGGCCAGGAGCAGCACGCTGGCCACGACGTCCAGCAGGAACGCCACGACGAAGTCGGCGACCGCCACGACGTCGCCGTCCACCCGCTCGATCAGCTCGCCGGGCGTGTGGCGGCCGTGGAAGGCCAGGTCGAGGCCGAGCGCGTGGCCGGTGAGGCGCTCGCGCAGGCGGTTGGTGCCGTCCCAGGCGAGCCTGCTGGCCAGCCACGCGGTCACCATCCTGGCGGCCTGGCCCGCCACGGCGAGCGCGAGGTAGCCGAGGGCGACCAGCGTCAGGTGCCGGATGCTCGCGCCGCCGATGGCGTCGTCGACGAACCGCCGGGTCACCTGCGGCGCGGCCAGCGGGAGCGCGGTCGCGGCGGCGATCGCCGCGGCCAGGGCCGCGGTGGCGCCCGGTCCTGGGCGGAGCAGCCGGAGGACGGCGGAACTAGGTGATGATGAGGTCTCCGGATCGAACGATCTCAAGAAGCGTCATGCCCTTTGCGTCGGAGGATTCACTGAGCTGAGGGATCATGAACGCTGCAGCCATCGTGGGCCTCCTCGCGGTGGTAGGGCCGGTCTTCCGTCGGGGAGTACACCAGGCCCGGGTGCGGCCCGGCAACCGAATTACCGGGCCGCGGGTCGTACGACGCAGCCCAGCCGCAGCTCCGCGCACTGCTCGCGGCCGTCCACCCGCCACCAGAGCTGCCCGGGGGCGGGCAGCATCTCGGTGATCAGCACCTCGGCCGGGTCGTGCCTGGCCAGCTCCTCGACCGCGAACGGGTCGCAGAAGTCGACGTAGCAGGGGCGGGGGTCGGCGGGGTGGTGGACGAAGACGTGGCGGGGCAGGGATCGTTCGCGGCGCAGGCGGTGGAGGGCGAGCCAGCGGTCGAAGGCGTCGGCGCCGCGTTCCTGCGGGAGGTGGACGCGCCAGCGGGCCCGCTGGTAGATCAGGTCGTCGATCAGGATGCGAGGGGTGTGGGCGCCGAGGTCGATCTCGGGCGGCCGGCTGCGTCCCGGCCGCGCGCGGGCGACCACCGGCCCGGCCTCGGGAGCGGGCTCCAGCGCGGGATCCGGCGCAGCAGCGGACTCGGGCGCGGGCACGGTATCGGGCGCGGTATCGGGCGCGGAATCGGGCGCGGAATCGGGCGCAGGGCCGGGCTCGGGAAGGCCGTCGCGGAGCGTGTGGGGTGCGGAGTGCAGCCTGGCGTGGAGGCCTTCGTACAGGGGGCGGCAGTCGTCCCGGACGCCGCACAGCAGCCACGTCGCCTCGTCCAGGTGCGGGCCGACGGCCATCAGCTCCGGGCCGGGGAGGCGGGGGGCGGGGCCGTCCGGCGCGAGGTCCCACAGGCGGGCGGTGGCGCGGGCCACGTCCTGGGCGGTCAGCCGGACGACGTCCTGCCCGGCACGGCCGAGCGCCTCAGCCGCCAGCCTGGCGAGGGCGGCGGTGAGCGCGCTCGTGCGGGCGGGGTCACCGGCGAGCAGCGTGGCCAGGTGCCACAGCGGCAGCACCGCCGTGAGCGCTTCCCGCAGTCCGGCCAGTGCCCCGCCGCCGATCGTGAGGCGCTCGCTGTACGGGCTGGACCGCTCCTCGCGGAAGACCTCGTGACGCTGCGGTCCTCGCACCCCGCCACTCCCCGGCCGCCCGCCCCACCCGTGCGGATGAGGCCGCCCCGCCACCCCGGACCGACGGCCGGGCGCCAACGCCTCACCGGCGCCAAGCGGCCCATCCACGTCGGGACCAGGCCGCTCACCCGAGGCGACCCGATCACCAGAACGGGGCCGATCGGCCGAGTCAGGCCGATCGACGGGGCCGAGTGCTGCGAGGCGGGCGGCTTCGTGGTGCTGGGCGCGCTGGGGCCAGGACGTGCTCGCGTACCGGGCGCGGAGCTCCTCCGCCCGGCTCGCGTCCCCGAGGTGCCGGGTCAGCCAGTCGCCCACCTCGACGATCACCCGCTCGGGGCCCGGCTCGCCCACGCGCAGCGCCGCGCCGCCGCTGCCGGGCGCGAACCGCGCGTACAGGACAGGCCCGCCACCCCCACCACCCACCGTTAAGCGCCGCAGTTGCCGGTGAGCGGTCGCGCTGAGCAGCCGGGAACGCCTCGCCGTGCCGTCTCCCGGCCTCCGGGCCAGCGGATGCCGCACGATCGCCTGGTAGAAGGCGGGGTCGGCGAGGAAGGCGGCCTGCCGTACGGACTCGTCGTCGTACGCCTCGGCGACCTTGCGCCGGGTCACGAGCCGGGCGGTGGCGTAGGCGCTCCTGGCTGCCGCCCGGGCCGCGCCCGCCACGACCACGGCGGACTGCCAGCGCCGCGCCCACTCCCCCAGCCCGAGCGACTCCACCAGCCCCAGCTCCTCCCCGGTCAGCGGCATCCCGGCGCGTACGCTCTTGATGCAGCGCCTGGCCTGGGCCCGCCGCTCGGGGTTGAGCCGCAGAACGCTGCCGCGCATGGGAGCGGCGAGCCGCTCGAAGCACTGCCGCTCGGCGGCCAGCCGGCGTTCGGCGGCGAGCAGCCGTTCGCTGAGTCGCCGCAGGCCGGGATGGCCGAGCCCGTCGAGCAACGACACCGGCAACCCGGTGGTCCGCAGCAGGAACCACGGACGCAACTCCACCACCAGCTCCCCACGCCCAGCAGGAACCGCCCAGGACATCACCGGCGCCCCACTGCCGGGTGGCCCGCCCGGCCCAGCATCACCCCCACCACCGACGCTCCAGGCCGCACGGCCCACCACCAGCTCGCCCCCACCGACGCTGCCGGGTGGCCCGCCCTGCCCCGTCCCGTGACTCCGGTCCAAAGCCTGCTCAGCGGCCCGCGGGTGCCCGCCGGGCCGCGGGCCGCTCACCCGCGCCCCCTCGGCGCCCCGGGCCCGCACGGATCCCCCATGGTCGCCGGCGTCTCCGCGGCGACGGTGCAGGCGGCGAGCCGTCCGGGCGGGAGGCCGTGCAGCCGGTCGCGCCAGGTCCTGATCGTCCTCGCCACCTCCCACTCGCGCATGGTCTCGGGCGCGTCGAACTCGATCCAGCGAGTCAGGTCGTGCCCCGCGCGTGGCGGGAAGCGCACGCTGTGCCCGGCCCAGACCGTACGGATGCCCATCCGGTACGGCCGCAGCCCGCCGAGCCGCACCCCGCCGGGCCCGTCGGCCAGCAGCTCCAGCGACTCCCCCACGACGCCCGCGTCGATCCCCGGCGCCCCCACCGCCAGCTCGCACGTCACCGGCGCCGCCACCGGGATCGCGGCCAGCAGGCGGCGCAGGTTGACGGTCATGCCGTTGAGCCCGGTCACGGCGGCCAGGAAGTCGATGCGCGTCACGATGATCGTCAGCCCACGGCAGCGGGCCAGCGCGCCGAGGGGGAACGCCGCCACCCGCACCGCGTCCAGCCGCCCTGCCCACGGCCCGCTCACGGGCGGCACGTCCATCCCGGTCACCCAGCGCACCGGGGCCTGCGACCCGTCCACCCGGTGCGCGCGGGCGCCCGCACCATCCGCCCAGCGCAGGCTGGCGTCCGCCTCGCCCGCCCACCGTGCCGGAGTGTCCGCCTCGCCCGCCCACCGCGCAGGGACGTCCGCCTCGCCCGCCCACCGTGCCTGGGCGTCCGGCTCGCCCGTCCACCGCGCGGGGATGCCCGGCTCGCCCGCCCCGTGCGCGGGGGTGCGGGAGCCGCCCGCGTACCAGCTCTGCCGGATCACCCGCTCGGGCGACCAGTTCAGCCATTCGGCCCCGGCCAGCTCCGGGACCCGCCGCAGCGCCCCGACCTGCTCGGCCACGAGCCGCCCGCACAGCGTCACCCGCTCCGCTCCCAGCGCCCGCACCAGCGCGAACGCGGCGGGAAGCTGCCGCTCGCCGTCCACCACGACGTGCACGCGCCGCTCCTTGGCCGCCTCCACGGCCTGCTCGACCTCGGGCCGGAACAGCTCGCACCTGGCGGCGGCGGCGAGCACGTCGCGGCTGCTCTGCGTGCTGCCCTCGGCGAGTTCGAGGCCGTCGATGCTGAGCCGGAGCGCGGGGTCGCCCGCCAGGCGCAGCGCCGTGCCGACGGCTCGCAGGTGCGCGTCGTCGTACGCCGCCCGCTCGATGACGGCCGCCGCCCGCCCGGTCAGCGCGGTGTGCGGCCCGTCGTGGCGGCGCCCGGCGGCGGCGCGCAGGCGGGCGGGGTCGGCGAGGCGTTCGACGATGCCGGCTCCCAGGTCGAGCACCTCGGCCCCGGGCGGCGGGACGATCTCGGTGGTGAAGTCGGTGAAGGGGGGAATGACGAGAAGTTCCATCAACCGCTCTCTCCGGGCCAGGGGTAGGGGTGCGACTGCTGAACGGGCCCGTGCGGCTGTTGGGCCGGGCCGCGAAGCTGCTGAACGGGCCCATCGGACGGCTGGACCGGGCCGTGAAGCTGCTGGAGGGGACCGTAGAACTGCTGGACGACGCGGTTCGGTTGCCGGGCAACCCGGTTCGCCTGCTGCCCGGTACCGCTACGGGACACCACACCCGGTCGCGAACCGGCCCCACCGGACCGCGCGCCCCCCGCCTGCGCGCCTCCGGACCGCACGGCCTCCGCCTGCGCGGCTCCGGACCGTGCGATGTGGCCACCCGGCGCCGAAGAGCCCGCCGGCCGCAGGTAGACGCAGCGCAGCTCGGCCGCGAACCGCCGTTCCCCCTCCCGCAGCCAGCAGGCCTCCGGCCCCGGCAGCACCTCCGTCATCGTGACCCGATCGGCGGTGGCGGCCAGCCGGGCCAGCGCTTCGAGCAGCGCGGGCGAGCGCGTGTCCACGTACAGGGAGCGGCGCTCCCGGGGCGTCGAGGCGAAGAACGCGACCGGCAGCTCGTGGACCTCCCGCAGGCGCGCCATCGCCACCAGCAGCTCGCGGTCGCCCCCGGCCTGCCCGAGCGCCTCGAACGCGGCCCGCACCAGCCGCCACCGCCGCCGCGAGATGACCACGTTGTCCCAGGTCAGCCGGGGCACCCGGACCAGGTCACCGAGCCGCGGCGGCCGGATCCTGGGCAGCGCGAACGCCGTGTGCAGCGCCGTGTCGTGCTCGCCGTTGTGCAGCAGCAGCGGCTCCTCCATCCCCTTGGCGTGCAGGACGGCACGCTGCCCGTCGCTGTGCACGTACAGCTCGTCGAGCCCGATCCGCCGCCGCCGCGGGTCGGCCGCCACCCCGCCGAGCTCCAGCACGGGCCCGGGCAGCTCCAGCGGCGGCACGCCGTCGGTGCGGCGGGAGATGACGTTCAGCACGGTGAACCCGGACAGCACCCGCCTGATCTCGGTGTCCCGCTCGGCCAGGCAGGCGGCGGCTTCCTCGTGGAACTGCAGCGCCCACGGCGTGAGCAGCACCGTGTCGTGCAGCCGGCTGAGGACCAGCGGGGTCACGCCCGTCTCGTACGCCTCCAGCCCGGGCGCGGCCACCATGACGTCGGCCGAGCAGAGGACCGGGGCGGCGGGCGGGGCGGGCTCGCCGAGCAGGCCGGCGAGGTTCAGTTCGGGGACGTCGGCGGGGGCCTCGCGGACGAGGGCGGCGATGCGCGCGGCCAGCCGGTCGCCGTGCTCGATCTCCAGGTCGCCGGTCGAGCGCAGGACCTCGGCCAGCTCGTACGTGCCGGGCCCGAGCCGCCCGGCCAGCAGCCGGTTGGTGCGCTGCCTGGTCAGCTCGGCCTCCTCGGCGAGCAGGTCGAGCGCCCTGGGCACGCGGCCCCGCAGGTCGGCGGCGAGCGTGTCGCCGACCGTGACGTGCAGCGTGCCGGCGGCGGCCTCGTGCACGATCGCCCGGTCGTCGCGGCCCCCGCCTCCGGCCAGCGCCTCGATCCGCCGCTGCACGGCCAGTTTCACGTCGGGCGAGGCGCCGGGGTACTGCGCGAGCAGCTCGCTGATCTCGCCGACGCGCCGGCCGAGCGGCAGGTCGGCGTCCTGGGGCGGCCGCGAGCCGATGATCGCCCGCGAGCGCTGGGCCGGCACGCCGGTACGGGCCGCGAACGCCCGCCCGGGCACGCCCGGCGCCAGCAGCCTGCGTGCCCGCGCGCCACAGCCCTCCTCATCTCGGGCGCCGCCCCGCCCGGTATGCCCCTCCACCTCGGCACACCCGCACTCGCAGCTCGCCGAGGCAGCGGCCCGCCCGTGCCCGGCAGGGCTCGGTCCGGCGGCGTCCCCCGCTGTCACCCGCACCCCCCTGGCGGCCAGCCGCTCGCGCAGCCAGCCGAGGGTGTCGCAGACGGTGGCGGGCGGGCACAGGTCGTGGGTGAGCAGCCCGCGCCGCACGGCCACGGCCAGCGCCGCCGCGGCCCGTTCGATGCCCGCACCGGTAGCGGCGGCGATCTCGGCCAGCGTGCGCGCTCCGTCGCAGTGCCCCACGAAGGCGGCGCCGTCGAGCACCTCGCCCGTCCACGTCTTGCGCCCCGGCACCAGCCCGGCGACGAGCGCGGGCTCGGCGAGCACGCGCTGCTGCAGCGCCTCGCCCACCCGCGCGGCCGGGAACGCCACCCGCCGCGCGTACCCGCAGGCCCCCGCCCACGTGTAGCCTCCGCCTTCCCCGGCGGCGACGGCCCCGTAGTTGACGGGCCCGTAGCAGCCCGCCGTCTCGCACGACGCCGACAGCCGCTGCACCTGCTCGGCGAGCTCGCGGCGGGTCTTGCCGCCCTTGGCCCCGTGCCGCAGGTCGCGGTAGAGGGCGGGCGAGGAGCACACGAGCGCGTCGAGGAACCGTTCGTCGGCCACGATCCCGGCCACGGCGGCCCTGCCGAGCGCGGCGTCTCCCGAGACCAGGCCGGCCAGCGTGAGCCTGGCCTCCTCCAGCCGCCCGGTCACGTCGTTCCACGACGTCAGCCAGCCTGCCGGGCCGGGCGTGCCGTCCGGCAGGGGCCGCAGATCGCGCAGGCGGCTGCGCAGGCCACGCCGCAGCCGCCCGCTTCCCGCCCGTCCGCTGGGCGCTCCGGACGGGCGGGCGTCGGTTTCGCGGCCGGGCGCCTCGGCGAGCAGGTCGAGTGCCCGGCGCTCCAGCCGCACGACCGCCGCGGCGGCCTCCGCCGCCCTGGGGTGGACGAGGGACAGGACGAGCTCCCAGGGGAACCCGGCGCTCCGGACGACCACGGCCGGCAGCAGGGTCCAGTCGTGCTCGATGTCCATATGAGCCTCTCCCTTTCCCAGGCATGAATTCGCCGTTCGCGTCTTGACTCAGATATTTACAAGATCATTTTCTTGTGTCAATGAGTTTGCGGATTAGAAGAAAATGAGAACCCGGCACCCCGCCTGCAAAACCCCGAGGATAATTGACGGCCAACGCCGGCAAACCCCACCATATAGGGCAGCACTGTTTACTTTCCGTAGCCGTTCGTCCTATCCTCGCAGTACAGAGCGTCAATGCCACACCTCGGACGCCCAGTTGAAATGACAACGAACTCGAATTTCGACATGCCTGCCGGGGCGCGGTTTATCCGCCATTCAAAACACGGTGACAACCCGCCGGATAATCGCGCCGGCACGCCCGGGAGGCGTTCTCATTTGCGCGCCAGGGCAAGGTGCGGTCAAGCGCGCGTGCCAGCGCGCCGGAGAGGAGAAACAGACTGATAGAAGGTGACATGGGGGTGAAGGGGACCGGTGACGGACGACGGGAGACAGGTGCACCGCGACGGGCCGCGGCTGAGCACACCGGCGATGTTGCTGGCGGGCATCCTGGTCACGGTCGTGGTGGTCGCGCTGGACATGGCCACGAGCACGGCGGTGCGGCTGTACCCGCTGCTGATCTTCCTGCCGGCGATCGTCTCGGCCCTGGGCGAGGTGTGGCAGACGGTGCTGGCCTCGGCGTGGGTGGTCGTGGTGGAGATCGGCGTCGGGCTCTACATCGGCGCGGAGACCGACGACATCCTGCTGGCGACCGGGTTCATGGTGGTGTTCGGGACGCTGAGCGCGATCGGCTGCCGCTACCGGGTGCGGCGCGAGGAGGAGGTGTCGCGGCTGCGCTCGGCCGCGGCGGCGCTGCAGCGGCTGATCGTGCGCCCGCTGCCCCTGCGCACGGCCGACGTGGTCGTCAACGGCCTCTACCAGCCGGTGGAGGAGGACGCGATGGTGGGCGGCGACATGTACGAGGTGGCCGCCTCCCGCCACGGCACCCGCGTGCTGATCGCGGACGTCCAGGGCAAGGGCCTGCCCGCGATCGGCACGGCGCTGGCGGTGCTGGGCTCGTTCAGGGAGGCCGCCTACCGCGAGCCCACGCTCACCGGCGTCGTGGCCGCCCTGGAGAACTCCGTGGTCAGGCAGAACGCCTTCGCCGCGCACACCGGCGAGCCCGAACGGCTGGTCACCGCCCTCGTGCTCGACATCGGCAGGGAGCCCGTGGTCGAGGCCGTCAACTGCGGCCACATCGCCCCGTTCGTCATCCACGACGGCGACGCGACCCAGGCGGACCTGGGCGAGCCCGCCGTGCCGCTCGGCCTGGCGGCACTGTCGTCGGCGCCCAGGAAGAGCGCGCGCTTCACGTTCCCGGCCGGCGCGACGATGCTGCTGTGCACCGACGGGGTCACCGAGGCCCGCGATCCCCGCGGCGCCTTCTACCCGCTGGAGGCGCGGCTGCGCGCCTACGCCCGCGCCCCGTCCGGCGGGCTGGCCGCCAGGCTGGAAGCCGACCTGCGCGGCTTCACCCGCGCCGCCCCCCGCGACGACATCGCGATCCTCGCGCTCCGCAGAACCGAACCGTCACCATGAACCACTGACGACACCCGCGCGTACCTACACACATCGGACACGTGGTCCATGGAGGTGTCGTGGAGCTCAGTCTCTTGCGGGCACAGGCGCACAGCCCGTCGTACTTCTCACTCCTGCGCAGCTCGTCGGGAGAGCGCGCCCCGGTGGACTTCTGCATCCCCTGCAACCCCTACTTCCCCACACCGGAGATCTTCGAGCACCTCGGGAGAAATCTGGAGACGATACTCAAGTTCTATCCGAGCGACGCGGGCACGATCACCGAGGAGCTCTGCTCCACGCTCGGGCTCCACCCCAAGACGGTCGCGATGGGCAACGGCTCCACGGAGCTGATCACCTGGATCGACCACCTGCTGGTGCGCGAGAGCCTCGCGGTGCCGATCCCGACCTTCGGCCGCTGGACCGACCAGCCGCTGGAGACGGGCAAGCGGGTGGACATGTACCCGCTGCTGGAGAGCCGCAACTTCGCGCTCGACGTGAACGACTACGTCTCGTTCGTCCGTACGCGCGGCTCGCGGGTGGCGGTGATCTGCAACCCCAACAACCCCGACGGGGGTTACCTGCCCAAGCACGAGGTGCTGCGCCTGCTCGACCAGCTCATCGACCTCGATCTGGTGATCGTGGACGAGTCGTTCGGCGACTTCGTGGACGCCGAGCCGTACCCGGGGATCGCGGCGGAGGCGGCGGTGCGGCCGAACGTGATCGTGCTGCGCAGCCTCGGCAAGAACTTCGGCCTGCACGGCATCCGCTTCGGCTACATGGTGGCCAACCCGGCGCTGGCCGGGCGGATCAGGGACGCGCTGCCCAAGTGGAACCTCAACTCGTTCGCCGAGGTCGTGGTGTTCATGATGCGGCAGTTCATGCCCGAGTACCAGGACAGCCTCAAGCGGCTGGGCAACGACAGGAGGGCGATGTTCCAGCAGCTCAGCACGATGCCGGGGCTGTCGGTGTTCGCCTCGCAGGGCAACTTCCTGCTGGTGAAGCTGCCGCCGGGCCAGGACGGGGTGCCGCTGCGCGACCACCTGCTCACCGAGCACGGCGTGTACGTGCGCGAGTGCGGCAACAAGCTCGGCACGACGAGCCAGTTCCTGCGGCTCGTCGTACGCCCTCAGGAGGACGTACGACGGCTGCTGATCGGCATGACGCAGTTCCTGTACTCGGGCAGCCTGCACGAGATCCCGGTGATCGGCCTGCACCACAGGGCCGTCAACTCGATCTCGGCATGAGGCCGGCGCGTTACCGCTCGCCGCCGCCCTGCCCGCGCGGGAGGTAGCGCTTGGGCAGCTTGAGCCCGCGCGCGTCCATGACCTGCCGCAGCCGGTCGGGGTAGTCGGTGATGAGGCCGTCGACGCCGTCGTCGATGAGCTTGTTCATGGTCGCCTCGTCGTCCACCGTCCACGGGATCACCTTGATCCCGAGGGCGTGGGCCTGGTCCACCATGTCCTTGGTGACGTACGGCTGGTAGTTCGCGTCGGTGACCTTGCCGTTCTGCGGGAACCCGTGGACCGGCGAGAACGCCTGCGCGCCGAACGACTTCACCGCCTTGAGCGGGTCGCCGCCGAAGTCGTCGATGTCGAGGCCGCCCAGCCAGGGCGACGCGCCGGGCCGCCCGGTCTGCAGGAAGTCGCGGTTGGTCAGGGCGACGAGCGGCAGGCGCGGCTCCAGCTCGCGCATCCGCATGAGCGCGCCCCAGTCGAAGCTCTGGATGGTCACCTGCCGCAGCAGCCCGGCCCGGCGGATCTCGCCCAGCGTCACCTGGACGAACTGCTCCCTGGGCGCCGTCTCGCTGGGCGCCCCGGCCTCCACCTTGGTCTCGACGTTCAGCTTGACCCCGCGCGCCCGGTAGCGGTGCACCAGGTCGAACACCTCGCGCAGCGTGGCCATCGGCGCGCCGGGCACGGCCCGCTGCCCGGGGAACTCCGCGAGCGTCCACGATCCGCAGTCCATGGTCCTGACCTGCTGGAGGGTGAGCGTGTTGAGGTACTTGCCCACGTAGGGGAACTCGGGGTCGCCCGCGACGGCGGGCGCGGTGTCGCGGCACTTCCTGTCGCTGATCCTGCGGTCGTGCGTCACGACGGCCTGGCCGTCCTCGGTGATCTGCACGTCCAGCTCCAGCGTGCTCACGCCGAGCTCCAGCGCGTTCGCGAACGCGGGCAGCGAGCTCTCCACCACGAGCCCGAGCCCGCCCCGGTGCGCCTGCAGGTCGAAGTCCCGGTGCCGCCCGGCGTCGGCGGCGGCCGTCCCGGGCAGGGCCGCGAGCGCCAGGGCCGCCGAGGCCGCGAGCGCGTGCCATCTCTTCATGTGTTCGTCCGTCCCCGTAGAGGTGCTGGTCTCGCGACAAGATCGGGCATGCCGGGGACGGGCGGGCGTACGCGGGGTGAGCAGCGGGCGAAGCCTGCGCGATCAGCTGAGTGAGCGCCGGCGGCGCCGCACGTCCCCGGCCGCGTCAGGACGGGAAGTCGTCCGCCGTGACGGCGTCGAGGGCCCGCTGGCCGGCGCGTCGCAGCACCGGCGCCGGCGCGCCGCCCGCCGCCAGCGTCTCGGCCAGCGCGGCCGCGATCAGGCCGTACTGCAGCAGCGTGACGCCCTTGCGGGCGAGCACGAGGCCCGCGGCGGCCTTCAGCCCGAGCCCCGCGACCCGGGCGTCCGCGCCGGGCCGCTCGTCGTGGTCGTCGCCCAGCCGCACCAGGGCGTCCTCGTCCCCGTCGGGGAACGGCCGGCCGAGGAACGCCTCGACGGCCGCCAGCGCGGCGGGCAGCTCCAGGCTCACGACATCACACCGCCTCCGGCACGTCGCCCCCGACCGCGTCGGCCGACCTGACCTCGTCCATCATCGCCGCCATGTCCCGCGCGTACGCCCGCATCCGCAGCACGCCGAGCTGCCGCAACTCCTCCACCCTGGCCATGATCTGCTCGGTGCCCGCACCGGCCTCGGCGCGCCGCCGCAGCAGCTCGTGCCGCAGGTCGTCCAGGGCGGTGTTGACCCCGTCCACCACGCGCTCCCCCAGGGCCCGCGGGCCGCCGTACAGGGCGCGCGGCGCCACGCTCAGCGCGACCAGCCGGGGCCCCGGCGCGCACACCGCGCTCACCGGGCCCTCCGACGTGCCGCGCACGTCCCCGTCGGGCACGCCGCCGATCGTCTCGAGCATCGCGATCAGCCGGTCGAACAGCTCGCCGAAGTCCATCAGCGGCACCCCGGCCTCGGCCCGCAGCGCCGCCGCGCTCACCTCGATCGACGCGGTCACCCGCGCCATCCGCGCGTCCAGGTCGGCCCGCACGGCGCGCAGCTCCCGCGCCAGGGCCAGCGGCTCGACGAACGGGACGGCGGCGTCGACCGGCGACTCCCTGGCGAAGGCGGCGTCCACCGCCTCGGCCACCAAGGCGGCCACGGTCTCCGGATGCTCGCGCATCAGCCAGGAGTCGATCCCGACCGAGACGAGCCTTCCCCCCGCAAGGACGGCGCGCACGCCGGGCTCCCGATGATTCCTGCGCAACTCGACGTACTCCGACGGATCTTCACTGGTGGCCTCTGCCACGCTAATCCCCTGCAGCACGCCCTGAGCAGGGCGTCGCTCCGAGTTCACGACATGTTCGCCCGCCCGCAGACGTGCTCCGCCCGCTCCCGGGCCGGGGTAAGCTGTCCCGGCTAATCTCTTTACACCATAAATAGTCAGCCGACGATGGAAGGGTTCCGTGCTCTCCAGCCACCAGGCAAGCACCGTCCAGACCCGTGACCACACCGCCGCGGACAGCCACGACAACATCCAGGTCCGCGGCGCCAGGGAGAACAATCTCAAGGGCGTCTCCCTCGACATCCCCAAGCGGCGCCTCACGGTCTTCACCGGGGTGTCCGGCTCCGGCAAGTCCTCGCTCGTGTTCGACACGATCGCCGCGGAGTCGCGGCGGCTGATCGACGAGACGTACACGGCGTTCATCCAGGCGTTCATGCCGAGCCTGTCCCGTCCCGACGTGGACGCGCTGCACAACCTGAGCGCGGCGATCATCGTGGACCAGGAGCGGATGGGCGCCAACGCCCGATCCACCGTGGGCACCGCCACCGACGCGCACACCATGTTGCGGATCATCTTCAGCCGCATCGCCGAGCCGCACGTCGGCTCCGCCTCCGCCTTCAGCTTCAACATGGCCGAGGGCATGTGCCCGGAGTGCGAGGGGCTGGGCAAGGCGACCGACATCGATCTGGACGAGGTGGTCGACAGGGAGCTGTCGCTGAACGAGGGCGCGATCAAGGCCCCCGGGTACGCGGTGGACAGCTGGCCCTGGCAGATCGTGGCCGGCTCCGGCCTGTTCGACCCCGACGCCAAGCTGAAGGACTTCACCGAGCAGCAGTGGGCGGACCTGCTCCACAAGCCCGCCACGAAGCTCAAGTACGGCAACAACAACTTCACCTACGAGGGCCTGCTCGTCCGGGTCAGGCGCAGCTTCCTGGGCAAGGACCGGGAGTCGATGCAGCCGGCCGCGCGGGCGTTCGCCGACCGGGCGATCAGGCTGGCCCCCTGCCCCGCCTGCGACGGCACCCGGCTGAACGAGGCCGCCCGCTCGGCGCGGATCCACGGCAGGAACATCGCCGACTGCTCGGCCATGCAGGTCAACGACCTGGCCGACTTCATCCGCGGCATCGACGACCCGCGGATCGGGCCGGTGCTGGAGGGGCTGCGCTCGACGCTCGACTCGCTGGTCGAGATCGGCCTGGGCTATCTGAGCCTGAACCGGGAGTCGTCCACGCTGTCGGGCGGCGAGGCGCAGCGGGTGAAGATGGTGCGCCACCTCAACTCCAGCCTCACCGACGTCACCTACGTCTTCGACGAGCCCACCGCCGGCCTGCACCCGCACGACATCCAGCGCATGAACCGCCTGCTGCTGGCCCTGTGCGACAAGGGCAACACGGTGCTGGTGGTCGAGCACAAGCCGGAGACCATCGCCATCGCCGACCACGTCGTGGACCTCGGCCCCGGCGCGGGCACGGCGGGCGGCCAGATCTGCTACTCCGGCCACCTGTCCGGGCTGCGCGCC
The DNA here is from genome assembly GCF_041950525.1 of Nonomuraea sp. GTA35. Taxonomy (NCBI): domain Bacteria; kingdom Bacillati; phylum Actinomycetota; class Actinomycetes; order Streptosporangiales; family Streptosporangiaceae; genus Nonomuraea; species Nonomuraea sp. GTA35. The sequence continues at coordinate 61,085 of NZ_JBGNUV010000018.1, forward strand.
TCCGGCACGCTGACCGGCCGCTACCTCGACCACCGCGTACGGCTGCGCGAGAGCTTCCGCAAGCCTGCCGGGCAGCTCCCGATCAGGAACGCCACCCTGCACAACCTGCGTGACGTGAGCGTGGACATCCCGCTCGGCGTGCTGACCGTGGTCACCGGCGTGGCGGGCTCCGGCAAGAGCTCCCTGATCCACGGGCACGTATCGGGCAGGGAAGGCGTGGTGGTGGCCGACCAGTCGCCGATCCGCGGCTCGCGCCGGAGCAACCCGGCCACCTACACGGGCGTGCTCGACCCGATCCGCACCGCCTTCGCCAAGGCCAACGGGGTCAAGGCGGGGCTGTTCAGCGCCAACTCCGAGGGCGCCTGCCCGGCCTGCAAGGGCATCGGCCTCATCTACACCGACCTGGCGATGATGGCCGAGGTGGCGTCGGTGTGCGAGACGTGCGAGGGCAAGCGGTTCACGCCGGAGGTGCTGACGTACCGGCTGCGCGGCAAGAACATCAGCGAGGTGCTGGAGATGCCGATCTCCGAGGCCCGCGACTTCTTCCCCACCGGCCAGGCGGGCACCATCCTCGACCGCCTCGTCGCCGTCGGGCTCGGCTACCTCGGCCTCGGCCAGCCCCTCACCACCCTGTCGGGCGGCGAGCGCCAGCGGCTCAAGCTCGCCATCAACATGGCCAAGAACGGCACCACGTACGTGCTGGACGAGCCCACGACGGGCCTCCACCTCGCGGACGTGGACCAGCTCCTGGCCCTCCTCGACCGCCTCGTGGACGACGGCAACACGGTCGTCGTCATCGAGCACCACCAGGCCGTCATGGCCCACGCCGACTGGATCATCGACCTCGGCCCGGGCGCCGGCCACGACGGCGGCCAGGTCGTCTTCTCCGGCACCCCGGCCGACCTGGTGGCGAACGGCACCTCCCTGACGGCCATCCACCTGCGCGACTACGTCAACCGCCCCTGACCCTGGCCTCCGGTCCCCGCCCTCACGCCACGCTCCGGCGAGCCTTCCCGGAGGTGAGGGCGGCCCGGCCACCCCCACAACCGCCGACGGCGGACAACCCCGCAAGGCGACGGACCGTCAGACCGCCAGACGGGCCAGGACGCGGGCGAAGTCCGGCGGCGGCGCCACCACGAGCCTGGTCTGCCCGTCCCTGGTCACGATGTCGGCCCTGATCAACGTCAGCCGCCCCGCATGCCACCAGTGAACCTGCGAGCTGAGCCCATCCGTACGGGCGGCATGCACCCGCAGCCGCTCGATGGCCCGCACCACCCCGATCCCGTCCACCGGATGCACCAGCAGCGTGTACGGATCCGGCAGTACCACGAGCACCCCGTCGCCCGGCACCGCCAGGTAGTCGCCCAGCCACCGCAGGTGCGTGGCAGCCGACGGGCTGGAGGCGGTCAGCCGGGTGACGGGCGTGCCCGACAGCTCGATGTACTCCACCCGCAGCCGCTCCTGCCCCCGCACGTTGGCCACGGCCAGGTCGAGGGCCTGGCCGGTGGGCACGGGCCAGCATCCGGACTCCTCCGGGCGTACCGGACGTGTCCCGACGGTCAGCAGTTCGACGAGGTCGGCGTTGAGGTGGCGGCCGACGACGCGGGTCAGGTCGGGGATCTCGTCCACGGCCTCCACGCGGGTGCGCATCAGCGGCCGTACCTGGTCGAGGTCGCACACGTCCAGCCGCTCGCCCGCGGTGGCCACGGCGTGCGCGAGGTGCTCGGAGACCAGCATGGGCCAGTCCTCCCTGGCCCTGCGCCCGGCCTCGCGCCGCAGGCCCGTGAGCCGGACGACGAGCGCCCCCGAGCCTCCGCTGAGCGTCACGGCGGAGCCGTCCTGGGCGAACGCGAAGGAGTATCCGAGGGACTCCGCGACGAGCGCGAGCAGCGAGTCGAGATCGACGTCCTCGACCGGCCGGCGAGAGGGCTCACGCCTGAACAAGTTCACGCGTCGTGTCCCTTTCTGTCGGATTCGTCCCTCCTACCTTGCCTGCTCCTCATTCCGCATCATGCCAGTTAGGGAGCACGATTCGGTATCGATACCACCAAGTGCGCCAAGCCAGACACTGTGCTGCGGAGACCCGTGCCCGACCGGCAATCCGGCCACGATCGGCACCCCGAGCGGCCCCAGCCGGTCCTCCAGGACGGGGTACGGATCGCCGCACTGCACCCACGACCCCAGCGCGATCCCGCGCACCCCGTCGAACACGCCGGCCTGCAGGAGCTGGGTGAGCATGCGGTCGATCCGGTACGGCTCCTCGCCCACGTCCTCCAGGAACGCGATCGCCCCGGCGAAGGACGGCTGCCACCGCGTGCCGCACATCGAGGCGATCAGCGACAGGTTCCCGCCGCGCAGCACGCCCTCGGCCCGCCCCGGCGCCAGAACCCGGTCGCCGGCCACCGTGGTGGTGGCCGTGCCGAAGAGCGCCTCGCGCAGGCTCTCCCACGTAAGCGGCTCGGGCCCGCTCTCGTCACCCGCGATGACGTCGCAGGCGGCCATCGGCCCGTGCAGGGTGGGCACCCCCAGCTCGGCGGCGAACGCGTTGTGCAGCGCCGTGATGTCGCTCGACCCGAGCAGCACCTTGGGCCCGGACTGCTGAACAGCCTCGCGCATCAGGTCCCAGTCGAGCAGGCCGAGCAGCCGCCCGGCGCCGTACCCGCCCCGGCAGCAGAACACCCCGGAGACGGCCGGGTCGCACCAGGCCGACTGCAGGTCGGCGGCCCTGGCGGCGTCCTCGCCCGCCAGGTAGGGCAGGCCCTGGCGGTCGAGCACGTGCTCGCCCACGACCACCTTGAGCCCGAGTGACTCCAGCCGCCGGACGCCGCGTCTGAGCAGCACGGCGCTGGGCGGTCCTGAGGGGGCAACAATGGCGACGGTGTCACCTGGCCGCATCGATCAGCTCCTTGACGAGCGCGGGTAGTGCCTGGCCGATCGGCTCGTTGATGACTCGATCGGCGAACGGATCATACGGCGTGGGCTGCGCGTTCACGATCACGAGCCGGGCGCCGGCGTCCAGCGCCTCGCCGCACAGCCCGGCCGCGGGATGCACGGTCAGCGAGGTGCCGATCGCCACGAACAGGTCGCACGAGCGGGCCGCGTCGAGCGCCGCGTCGACCACCTCGGACTTGAGGTGCTGCCCGAACGAGATCGTGTTCGACTTCTGGATGCCGCCGCAGCGGGGGCAGGGCGGGTCCGCCTCGCCCGCGGCCACCCTGGCGAGCACTTCCTCCATGGGCGTGATCAGGTCGCAGGACAGGCACTCGGCGCGGCGCATGGTGCCGTGCAGCTCGATGACCTTCCCGGGCGACGAGCCGGCGCGCTGGTGCAGCTCGTCGATGTTCTGCGTGATCAGGGCGCGCAGCAGGCCGGCGTGCTCCAGCTCGACCAGCGCGTGGTGGGCCGGGTTCGGCTGGGCCTGCCAGGCCGGGGACTCCAGCCTCGCCTGCCACGTGGCGCGCCTGACGTCGGGGTCCGCCAGGTAACGGTCGATCGTGGCGTTGGCCTCGGCCTGCGGATTCTTCGTCCAGACCCCCTGCGGCCCCCGGAAGTCGGGGATCCCCGAGTCGGTGGAGATGCCCGCACCGGTGAGCACCGACACTGACGTTGGCTCGTTCACCTGGCAAACGGTGTCACACTTGCTTTCCGTATGCGACTTCCGCCCCACATCCTCGTGGTCAACGGCATCAAGGTCCGCCGGCCGGTCTTCCTGCTCGGAGCTCCGCATTCCGGCGTGGACCTGCTGGCCCGCGCCCTGAAACGCTCGCCGGGCTTCCACGTGACGATGGGCCGCGCGAGCGTGGCGCACGTGGTGTACGCCTTCGCCCGCAAGCCGTCCATCGCCCGCACGTCCGGCGCCGTGCGCGTCATGCGTGACGCCCTCGCCGAGTCGTGGCAGGTGCTGCCCCGCTCCTGCGGCGAGTGCGCCGAGCCGTGCCGCGAGGCCGGCGGCGTCACGGGCCTCGGCCCCTGCGTGTCGGCGGACGACGTCACCCGCTTCGGCGACGGCAGCCCCGACCTGCTCTACAGCGCGCCGGTGCTGCTGCAGGCCTTCCCCGACGCCCGGTTCGTCCAGCTCATCCGCGACGGCCGCGACGTCGTGGCCGGCATGCTGGGCGACCCGGCCTGCCTGGCCTGGTTCAAGCCGGCGATGCTGACCGAGCAGACCGAGTTCCCCAACGCGTTCCTGGGCGTCAACAAGGACGAGCACCTGGAGCGCTGGAAGACCATGCCGGCGGCGGGCAAGAGCGCGCTGCGCTGGCGCAGCGCGGTGCGGATGAGCGCCGAGCTGCGCCGCACCCTGCCCGAGCCGCAACTGCTCACCCTGCGCTACGAGGACCTGATCGACAGGCCGCCGGAGTCGGTGGCCACGCTGTCGGAGTTCCTGGAGACGCGGGTGTCCAAGGTCGTCCTGTACGACACCGCGGTGCCCAAGGTCGGCGCCTGGCGCACCCGGCTGCGCCGCGACGACCTGGAGCTGGTGGAGAAGGTCGCCAGGCAGGAGCTCAAGCGGCTGGGCTACCAGCACAGCTGAGCCACGCGGCTCAGGCGGCCGGGCTGCCCGCGGAGCTGAACTGGGTGCGGTAGAGCTCGGCGTACAACCCGCCGCGCGCCAGCAGCTCCTCGTGCCCGCCGCGCTCGGCGACCTGGCCGTCGTGGATGACGAGGATCTCGTCGGCCTCCCTGATCGTCGAGAGCCGGTGCGCGATGACCAGCGACGTCCGGCCCTCCAGCGCGGTCTTCAGCGCCACCTGGACGGCGGCCTCCGACTCGGAGTCGAGGTGGGCGGTGGCCTCGTCGAGCACGACCACGCGCGGCGCCTTCAGCAGCAGCCTGGCCAGCGCCAGCCGCTGCTTCTCCCCGCCGGACAGGCGGTAGCCGCGGTCGCCCACCACGGTGTCCAGCCCGTCGGGCAGGCTCTCGACCAGCTCGCCGATCTGCGCGGCGCGCAGCGCCTCCCAGATCTGCTCGTCGCTCGCCTCCGGCCTGGCGTAGCGGAGGTTGGCGCCGATCGTGTCGTGGAACAGGTGGGCGTCCTGCATGACCACACCCACGGTGTCGCGCAGCGAGTCGAGCGTGGCGTCGCGCACGTCGATCCCGTTGATCCGCACCGTGCCCTCGTTGACGTCGTACAGCCGCGACACCAGCGAGGTGATCGTGGTCTTGCCCGCCCCGCTGTGGCCGACGAGCGCGATGAGCTGCCCCGGCGCGGCCGTGAACGACACGCCCTTCAGCACCGGGTAGGACGGGCCGGTGTCCTGCCTGGCCACCGACTCCAGCGAGGCCAGCGAGACCTCCTCGGCGGCCGGGTAGCGGAAGCGCACGTCGTCGAACTCGATCGTCACGGGGCCCTCGGGCACCGGCACGGCGTCCGGCTTCTGCGCCACCATGGGCTTGAGGTCGAGGATCTCGAAGACCCGGTCGAAGCTGACGAGCGCGGTCATCACGTCCACGTGCACGTTCGACAGGGACGTCAGGGGGCCGTACAGGCGCATGAGCAGGGCGGCCAGGGCCACCAGGGTGCCGAGCTCGAAGGCGCCGGAGACGGACAGCACGCCGCCGATGCCGTAGACGAGGGCGGTGGCCAGCGCCGCGATCAGGCCGAGCGCGACCCGGAACACGGTGCCGTACATGCCGACGGTCACGCCCACGTCCCGCACCCTGGCCGCGCGCCTGCCGAACACCTCTGCGTCGTCCTCGGGCCTGCCGTACAGCTTGGCGACCATGGCGCCGGCCACGTTGAAGCGCTCGGTGGTGACGGAGCTCATCTCGGCGTCGAGCTCCATCTGCTCGCGGGTCAGGGCCGACATGCGGCGGCCGACGTACTTGGCGGGCACGATGAAGATCGGCAGCAGCACCAGCGCGACCAGCGTCACCTGCCACGACAGCGCCAGCATCGCGCCCAGCACCAGGACCAGGCTGACCACGTTGGACACGACGGAGGACAGGGTGCTGGTCAGGGCGCGCTGGGCGCCGATCACGTCGGTGTTGAGCCTGCTGACCAGCGCGCCGGTCTGCGCGCGCATGAAGAACGCGACCGGCATGCGCTGCACGTGGTCGAACACCTCGGTGCGCAGGTCGTAGATCAGGCCCTCGCCGATGCGCGCGGAGAACCACCGCTGCGCCAGCGTCAGCCCGGCGTCCACCACCGCGAGCGCGGCGATCGCCACCGCCAGCCCGATCACCACGCCGGTCTGCTTGAGCAGGATGCCGTCGTCGATGATCGCCTTCATCAGCAGCGGGTTGGCGACCACGATCACCGCGCCCGCCACGACGAGCAGCAGGAACGCCGTGATCTGCCGCGTGTACGGCCGGGCGTAGCGCGCGATGCGCCGGACCGTGCCGGGACGCAGCCGCTGCTTGGTGACCGAGCCGTCGCGCCGCAGGGACATCATCATGCCGGGGCCGAAGCCCCCACCCATCATCGCCATCCGGGGGATCCCTCCTCCTCCGCCGGAGACAGCGCCGCCGGAGCGCCTGGGGATTCCCGTCTCAGCTCACCGCGAAACTCCGCACCCGCGTGCCGTCACCCCGCCGCGCGCGGCGGCCGGACGCCCCATGCCCCTTCAGCGTCCCTTGAAGGGCCCTCTGGGCGCCACGGAGGCCCCTCTGCGCATTTCGCCCCCGATCACCGCCAAGCGGGTGCCACGGCCCCCTCACGGCCCGGCGGCGGGCGAAGGGCGCTCACCGCCGACGCACGTCAACCGCGGATTGCTTGACCGTTCAATCAGCCGAACAGCGCCTTGATCCGCGCCGCCTGCTCGATCCCCTCGGCCACACTCTGCTCCTCCAGGGTGCGTGCCTGCGCCCCCTGGAGGAGTCGCTTGGTCGCCACGGCCGCGTCCCGGTTGGTGGACAGCAACTGCGCGACCTTCTCACGTACCGCTTGATCCAGGTCGCCCCCGGCGACCACTCTCTCGGCGAGGCCGATGCGCATGGCCTCGTCGGCGTGCACGGTCCTGGCGGTCAGGCAGATGTCGATCGCCTTGGCCAGGCCCACCAGCTCGACCAGGGGCTTGGTCCCCGTCAGGTCGGGCACCAGGCCCAGTGCGGGCTCTTTCATGCAGAACGAGACGTCGTCGGCCACGATCCGCAGGTCACAGGCGAGCGCGAGCTGGAACCCCGCCCCGATCGCGTGCCCCTGCACTGCGGCGATGGAGACGATCTCCGGGCGGCGCAGCCACAGGAACCCCGCTTGGGCCTGCCTGATGCGCTGCTCGAAACCGGCGCCGTCACTTCTGGCCGCCGAGCTGAAGGAGCCCTGTCCGGGCACCCCCTCAGGTGTGAACATTCGCAGGTCGATGCCTGCCGAGAAGGACGGTCCCTCACCTTTCACGACGACGACGCGCACCTGCTCGGGCAGGCTCTCGCCGATGCGAGCCAGTGCCGACCATGTCGCGAACGTCTGTGCGTTGCGCTTTTCCGGCCGGGCCAGCGTGATCGTCGCTATCTCACCGTCCACCTCGAAGCGGACTCCGCCCTCTGCCGTGGCAGGGCCGTCGTCCGTATACCCCCCGCGCTGTTGCGCCTGCGCTTCCGCCATCGCCCGCTCCTTGTCGTCGGACTGCTGCTGACCGTCGCGCCCGAGCCTACAGAATATCGTTCTGGCTCGGGCGCGACGGCGGCTGACTAGGGACGGGCGGCTGCGGTCGCACGTTCCGAGGCGGCCGTCAGCGCTTGGACTTGCCTCGGGTCGCCCCGCCGCGCCCGCGCAGAGTCACACCGGACTCGCTGAGGATGCGGTGGATGAACCCGTAAGACCGACCGGTCGAAGCGGCCAGGGCGCGAATGCTTTCGCCCGCGGCGTAGCGCTTCTTGAGATCGCCGGCCAGTTTTTCCCGGTCGGCCCCGGTGACCCGGGTGCCCTTCTTCAGTGTCTCGGCCACGAGTACCTCCTGTAGTGCCGGACTTCCGCAGCGTTACTCCGCCATGATCAGTCATTTCAGCGGGATCGGCTACCTACTCCACGGGAAAAGATCCGTACCCACTCAAATTAAGATCAGGCAAGTGCCACAAGATCGGAAAATTCGTCGCTCCACGCGTCTTCAGTTCCGTCAGGTAGCAAGATCACCCTATCCGGTGACAGGGCGTCAACGGCACCCTCGTCATGTGTGACTAGGACGATTGCTCCTGAATACGACCTCAGAGCGTTGAGAACCTGCTCGCGGCTGACCGGATCGAGGTTGTTCGTGGGCTCGTCGAGAAGGAGGACATTGGCACTGGAGAGCACCAAGATCGCAAGTGCGAGCCTGGTCTTCTCGCCACCGGACAGAACGCCGGCGGGCTTGTCGACGTCGTCACCGGTGAACAGGAACGAGCCGAGCACCTTGCGCAACTCGGTGTCGGTGAATTGGCCCCCGGCCGAGCGCATGTTCTCCAGAAGCGTACGATCGGCGTCGAGCGTCTCGTGCTCCTGGGCGTAGTAACCGACCTTGAGGCCGTGGCCCGGCTTCAGCTCTCCGGTGTCGGGCTCCTCCATGCCGCCGAGTATGCGCAGCAGCGTCGTCTTGCCCGCGCCGTTCAGGCCGAGGATGACGACCCGGTGACCTCGGTCGATGGCCACGTTGACGTCGGTGAAGACCTCCAGCGACCCGTACGACTTCGACAGCCCCTCGGCCATGAGCGGCGTGCGCCCGCACGGCTGCGGCTCGGGGAAGCGCAGCCGCGCCACCTTGTCGCTCTGCCGCTCCTCCTCGGTGCCGGCCAGCAGGCGGTGCGCCCGGCGCATCATGTCCTGGGCGGCCTTGGCCTTGGTGGCCTTGGCGCGCATCTTGTCGGCCTGCGCCAGCAGCGCGCCGGCCTGTTTCTCGGCGTTGGCCCGCTCGCGCTTCCTGCGCTTCTCGTCGGTCTCGCGCTGGGCCAGGTACGCCTTCCAGCCGACGTTGTAGTGATCGATCACCGACCGGTTGGCGTCCAGGTGCAGGACCTTGTTGACCGTCGCTTCAAGAAGGCCGACGTCGTGGCTGATGATCACCAAGCCACCTTGATGACTGCGCAAAAAATCACGAAGCCACCCGATTGAGTCCGCATCTAGGTGGTTTGTGGGCTCGTCGAGAAGGAGAGTTTCCGCCCCGCTGAAAAGAATTCGCGCCAATTCCACGCGCCTGCGCTGGCCGCCGGAAAGCGTTTGCAACGGCTGCCCCAGCACCCGGTCGGGCAGGCCCAGGCTGGAGGCGATGGAGGCGGCCTCCGACTCGGCGGCGTACCCGCCCAGGACGTGCATCTGATCCTCGAGCCGGCCGTACCGCCTGACGGCCTTCTCCCTGGTGCGGTCGTCGGCGGAGGACATGCCGAGCTCCGCCTCGCGGAGCTTGCGGATGACCTCGTCGAGCCCGCGCGCCGACAGGATGCGGTCGCGGGCGAGGACCTGCAGGTCGCCGGTGCGCGGATCCTGGGGCAGGTAACCGACGCTGCCGGTGGTGGTGACGGTGCCGGCGGCGGGTATGCCCTCACCCGCCAGCACCTTGGTCAGCGTCGTCTTGCCCGCGCCGTTGCGGCCGACGAGCCCGATTTTGTCGCCGGGATTGACCCGGAACGAGGCTTTCTCGATGAGCAGGCGCGCGCCCGCGCGCAGCTCGATATCATTAGCGATGATCATGGTGACCGGACACTCCCGAGCTAGGAAACGAGGATTGGGCGTGCGCCGCCGGTCAATCGGGAGTATGCATACCGATCAGTGTAGGGCTCCCAGCGGGAGCCCCACCTCTTGTTGACGGCCGTCGTCAGGCCTTCGCCAGGTGCTCGCCGATCAGCACCAGGTTGTGGATGGCCGCCAGGCCGTACTGCGCGGCGCTGTTGGTGCTGACGAACGGCGCCTCGTGCACCGGGTGCGGCACCTCGGGCCCGTCCACCAGGGTCAGCTCCCACTTCTCCTGGTGCTGCAACGGATTGCGGTTGAGCTGGTCGCCCTCCCCCAGGCGGAACTTGCGCCACGCCCAGGCGGCCAGTTCGGCGTCCCCGGTGCGGGCCGCCGCGTACGCCGTGAGCCGGCTGTGCGCCTGGATCAGCGAGATCCCGCTCAGCCGCTGCCCCACCTCGGCCTCCTGCTGCTCCGGCGGCGCCAGGTAGAGCCGGCAGTACTCCAGCCACGCCTCCTCGAACCCGGACACGCCCAGGTCGAGCGCGATCAGCTCCGCGCACATCTCCGGCAGCCCGAACAGCGACGACAGGTGCGAGATGGAGATCTGGTCACGGGAGGTGTCGAAGCGCCCGGTCTCCAGGTCCAGCCGGCCCTCGCCCGTCAGGAAGCGGCGCGGCATCGCGCCGATGTCGGCCATCGTGCCGAGCAGCCGGTCCCTGGCGCGCTCGTCGCCGTGCCGCTCCCACCTGGTCAGCCAGGCCGCCGCCAGCGAGCCCCAGTCGGTGCCGAGCCCGACCGACAGCGCGGACGGGTCGGGGGTGTAGACGTCCTCGCGGACCTTGCGCAGCGGGTCGATCGCCAGGAACGTCTCCTCGGGCACGCTGAGCTCGTCCATGAGGTCGCCGGTGCGCTCGTCGGCCGTCAGGTAGTAGTAGAAGCGCCGGTAGGCGGCGTTGGAGATGCGCAACTGCTTGCAACTGCAGCCCCAGTGCTGCACGTTGTGGCGGCTGCCCAGGCCCTTCCACCTGCCGAGGTGGTAGACGTCCACCTCGCCGGTGTGGCGGGTCATCGACTCGGCGAAGCGGAAGACGTCGGCGCGGCCGGTGCGCAGGAACTGCAGCCACAGCCACAGGTCGGGCGACAGCTCCGAGTTGTCCCAGGCGTAGCCGCCGACGTCGTAGCGCCAGGTGTGCCGGTCCTCGTCGTAGGTGTGCATGACGTCGCCGTAGTCCCAGAACCCGTACCAGCGGCGCTGCTCGCGCTCGCGTACGTACAGGTCGAAGAGGAAGTCGAGGCGGTCCTCGATCTCGGCGTGCGCGGGGGTGACGCGGTCGGGCAGGCCCCAGACGCCGAACACGCCCGCCTCGCGCACCCGCTCGGGGCTCGCGACCAGCAGCCCGGGCTCGTTCATGGCGGCGGCGTGCGCGGCCAGCTCGTGCGCGGCGGGCGTGGCGTCGTGGACGCGCAGGCTCAGCTCGTGCGTACGGGCGATGCCGCGCGGATCGCCGAAGCCGGGCTCGTAGTCCTCGTAGGTGATCTCCAGGCCTTCGAGCTGCTCCTCGAAGGTGTCCTGGCCCATGCCGTCGTGGTAGAAGCGCAGGTCCATGGCCGGGGCGGACGGCGACCACAGCCAGATGGTGGCGGTGGCGACGTCGGTGGCCGCGTTCCTGACGTCGAGGCGGGTGGGGTGCAGGCGCCAGAAGTCGCGCAGCCCGAAGCCGAGCCCGCCGCTGACGCCGCCGACGTAACCGTAGCCGTTCGAGCGGGCGCCGGCCGGGATCGTCACCCAGGCGTGGCCGTCCTTGGTGCGCTTGCGCAGCGTGTAGCCGTCGGCGGAGGTCTGGTCGAGGGTGTAGTCGTTCCAGGCGGGGATGAGGTGCAGGCGGCTCGCCACCTCGGGGGCGAGCTCGCCGGCCGGGCGGCCCTCGACCTGGGCGCGGCGGGCGGCCTCGCCGGGGTCGAGGCGCAGGCCGGTCAGCCCGCGCACGGCCTCGGTGAGGAAGCCGTCGCCGCCGGCCAGCCGCACGTGCCGGTCGTGCAGCTCGTCCCGCATGACCACGTCGGCGCGCAGGCCGAGCCCGGCCAGGAAGTCGCGCTCGGGGTCGCCGTCCCAGATGAAGGTGTGCAGGACGCGCACGTGCTCGGCGCCCGCGTGGAAGTACAGGCGCACGGTGAACGGCAGCCGGCCGCCGTGCCTGCCCTCCAGCCGGACGACCGCGCGCAGGGGCCCTTCCTGCTCGACCGTGACGCTCTCGACGACGCCCTCGGCCTGCTCGCGGGCCACGTGGCCGCCCTCGTCGGGGGTGGGCCCGTCCTGGTGGAGGCTGATCAGGCGCACGTCCCTGGCGATCTCGCGGCTCCCGCGCGAGATCGACCGCGCCACCGCGCCGCCGCCGATGCGCCAGGTGACGACGCCCGTGCTCACCGCCAGGTCGCGGCCCTCGCGGGTGACGGTGACGGCGGTGCCGGGGGCGGCGGGCTCGCTCCCCGGTTCGAGCCGGTATCCCCTGGCGGCCGGTCCCGCGCCGATGGCGTGGGCCGTCCACTTGACGGAACCGTCCGGCCAGGTGGCGGTCACCCAGCTCTGCACCGGCACCTGCCGGCCGTCGCCGTCGGCCAGCGCGAACGGCGTGCCGCGCTCGACCGTGCCGCGTGGCCACGGGACTCCCCAGGTCACCCCCTGCTCTCCCGGTCGGTCCAGCCAGCGCAGCTCTGTCATGCGATCTCCTTCAGTCGCTCGGCGACGATGGCGGCCACCTCGTCGGCGCCGCGGAAGCAGAAGTGGGTGTCGTCGGCCACGCCGTCCGGGTAGAGGGGGTGCGTGCCGGGCGGGAAGTGGGTGAACAGGGCCTTCGAGCCCTCGGGGCCGAGGCGCTCGTACAGCTCGGTGGTGGCTCGCGTGAGGTCGATCAGCGGCACGTCCTCGGCGGCGGCCAGGTCGCGCACGCGGTCGGGGTAGTCGCCGTGCGTGGGCACCAGCCGCCCGCCGTCGAACCTGCGCCGCTGCACCGGCGTGCACAGCACCGCGAGCGCGCCCGCCCCGCGCGCCTCCTCGACGAAGGCGCGCAGGTTGTCGCGGTACGGCAGGCCGGGCTCCTTCTGGTCGTTGTGCCCGAACTGGATCACCACGACGTCGCCCGGCGAGGTCTCGCGCAGCAGCGCCGCCCACAGGCCCTCGGCGCGGTGGCTGGCCGTGGTGGCGCCGCCCTTGGCGAGGTTGCGCACCGGGCCGCCGACGTACGATCCGAGCTGCGCCCCCCATCCGGACATCGGCGCTTCGAAGGCCGGGCAGGAGGCGACCGTCGAGTCCCCCGCCAGCAGCACGGTGCGGCCGGTCACTCCTTGACGCCCCCGATCAGCACGCCCTTGGCGAAGTGCTTCTGCAGGAACGGGTAGAAGAACAGGATCGGCAGCGTCGCGATCACGATGATCGCGAACTTCACACCCTGCTCCGGCGGCACCCAGGTGCGGTCCATCTGCGACAGGGCGGCCGCGGGATCGGTGGCCACGAGCTGGCGGACGAGGATCTGCAGCGTCCACTTGTCCGGATCGGTGATGTACAACAGCGGCGACATGTAGTCGTTCCAGATCGCCACCGCGTAGAACAGCGCGAACGTCGCGATGATCGGCTTGGACAGCGGAAGGACGATCTTGAAGAAGACGCCCATCTCGTTGCAGCCGTCGATCCTGGCCGCCTCCTCCAGCGCCTGCGGCAGCTCCTGGAAGAAGCTCTTGACGATGATCAGATAGAACGGGTTGATCGCCAGTGGCAGGATCAGCGCCCAGTAGCTGTCGAGCATCCCCAGGTCGCGCACCACCAGGTAGGTGGGGATCATGCCGCCGGTGAAGACCATCGTGAAGATGACCAGGTTCAGCACCAGGGTGCGGCCCGGCAGGTACCGCTTGGCCAGCGGGTAGGCCATGGTGAAGGTCAGCATCACCTGCACCACCATGCCGACCGCGGTCACGATGACGGTCGTGAGCAGGGAGCGGATGAAGGTGGGGGTGGCGAAGATGTACTCGTACGCCTCGGTGACGATCTTCTCCGGCCACAGGAAGAACGGCCTGGAGGCGATCTCCGGCTCGGTGGCGAACGACGCGGCCAGCACGTAGAGCAGCGGCAGCACCGTGATCAGCGCCAGGCCGACGAGCGCGACGACGTTGAGGGCGTCGAAGACGCGGCTGCCGGCGGAGCTGTTGTTGTTGACCGCGAGCTTCTTGGGCTTGGTCTCAGTCATAGTGGTCATGCCCGGGGCCCCCTAGAACAGTCCCCGCTGGCCCATGCGCTTGGCCAGCCAGTTGGAGCCGAAGATCAGGATGACGCCGGCCACGCCCTTGAACAGGCCGACGGCGGTGGAGTAGCTGAAGTTCCCGTTCTGGACGCCTGCGTAGTAGACGTAGGTGTCGAACACCTCGGCGACCCCGCGGTTCAGCGAGGTGGTCATCAGCCAGATCTGCTCGAAGCCGGAGTCCAGCAGGTTGCCGGAGGCGAGGATGGCCATGACGACGACCGTCGGGCGGATCGCGGGCAGCGTGACATGCCAGAGCTGGCGGAATCGGCCGGCGCCGTCCATGCGGGCGGCCTCGTACAGGTTGGGATCCACGCCGGCCAGCGCGGCCAGGTAGATGATCGTGCCCCAGCCCGTCATCTTCCAGAGCTGCTGCAGGATGACGATCTCGCGGAACCACTGCTCCTGCGCCATGTAGTCGATCTTGGTGGTGTCGCCCAGCAGATCGCGCATCCAGGCGGCGATCACGCCGAAGTCGGCCGCGAACAGCACGTACGTCAGCGCCGCGACGATGGTCCACGACAGGAAGTGCGGGATGTAGATGAGCGACTGGACCGAGCGCTTGAGGATGTTGACCCGCAGCTCGTTCAGCATCAGCGCGACGATGACCGGCGCGGTGAAGACGAACAGGATGTGCAGCGCCGCCAGGATCAGCGTGTTGGCCAGCAGCCGGGCGAAGTCGGGCCCGGAGAAGAGCTGCTCGAAATGCTTGAAGCCGACCCAGGGGCTGCCCGAGTAGCCGAGGAACGGCAGGTAGTCCTGGAACGCGATCGTCACGCCGTACATCGGCAGGTACTTGAAGATCACGAAGTAGGCGACGCCCGGGAGGAGCATCAGGTAGAGCCAGCGATAACGCAGCACCGCCGTGCCGAGCGGCACCTTGTCCGCCCTCTTCGGCTTCTTCGCCTTGGGCGCCGCCTTCGGAGGCGTCGCCAGGTCGGTGGCCACAGCGGCCTCCTTTCGATGTGAGGGGCCCGGAAGGAGCCGGGCCCCTCACGCGGGGGGTCGTCCTACTTGGGGAGCTTGGCGAGCAGGTCGTTGACCTCGGTGATGATCTGGTCGCCGCCGCCGTCGTGCCACTTCTTGATCTCGGCCTTCAGGCCCGCCTCGTCGATCGCGCCCGAGAGGAACTTGACCCGCGCGTCACCGATGATCTTGTCGATCTGCGGGCCCTTCTCGATCTGCGCGGGAGCCACGACGGGCAGCGCGACGTTGTGCACCGCCGTCTTGAGGTCCTCCTCCACCAGCTGCTTCTGCTTGGCGATGATGTCCCGGTACGGCTGGCCGGGCGGGATGCGCTGGTAGGCGATGCCGCCGATGTCCATCGTGCCCTTGGTGCTGAGCTGCGTGAACGCGTCGTCCACGTTGTCCTGGACGGTCCTGACGGCGGGGTCGTCCACGTTGATCAGCGTGGCGGTGTCGCCGTTCTCGACCTTGAAGTTGCGGCCCTCGATGCCGTTCTGCAGCAGGACCTGGCCCTCCTTGGTGGCCAGCTTGTCCAGCGTCTTCAGCACGTTGTCCAGCTCGGCCTCGGTCCGCACGCTCTGCTTGGAGATGGCCAGGGAGTCGGCGTAGCCGCTGAACGGGTAGGAGAACTTCTTGCCGTCGGAGCGCGCCAGGTTGCCGACCAGGGTGACCTTGTCACCGTAGTTCTTGTCGCCGTCCTCCCTGAACAGGTCGAGGACCTGGCGAGAGCGGATGTTGACGTCGATGATCATGCCGCCCCTGCCGAAGAAGAACGGCTCGTTCCACTTGGCGGTGTCGAGGGTGGCGAAGTCGGGGTTGACCAGGCCCTCGTCGACCATCTTCTTGAGGAACTTGTTGGCCTCGATGAACTCCGGCGTGTCGAAGCCGGGCACGACCTTGCCGTCGCGCTCGCCCCAGCCGGTCGGGGCGCCGAACCAGGTCTCGACCACGTCGTACGGGCTGGCGCTGGCGTAGGAGCTGGACGGCCACTTCGGGATGATGAGGCCGTAGGTGTCCTTCTTGCCGTTGCCGTCGGGGTCCTTCTCGGTGAACGCCTTGGCGACCTCGTAGAAGTCGTCGATCGTCTTCGGCTCCTCCAGGCCGACCTTCTCCAGCCAGTCCTTGCGGATCACGATCGCCGAGCGCAGCAGGGGCCGCATCCGGTAGAGGCCGTAGATCTTGCCGTTGACGGAGGCGTTGAGCGCGGTCCGCTCGTCCACCGGCTTGAGGTTCGGATACTTGTCCAGCTTGTCGGTCAAGTCCCAGAACGCCCCGGCCTGGGCGGACTTGACGAACGCCGGCATCTTCGGGTCCACGACCACGACCTGCGGAATGCTGTCCGAGGCCAGCGTGACGTTCATCTTCTCGGTGTACTCGGCGTTGGGGACCCAGGTGACCTTGATCTTCTTGCCGAGGAACTTCTCGATGGCCTGCTGCAGCTCGCCGGTGGGCTCGGGCGCGGTGCCGAACAGCTTCGCCATGAAGGTGATCGTGTTCGGGTCGGACTGAGCCGCGTCGCCACCACCGGAGCAGGCCGAGGCGGTGAGAGCAGCCGTTAGCGTTAACACACCGGCGAGAAGCCGCCGACGACGGGATGCGCTCATGAGTTCCCTTTCGAATGCAAGCGCGCCTCGTTCTCCTGGAAGAAGCGCTGGCAGAGCCACGTGTTGAGATAGATCCACGCGCCGAAGCTGATCATCGGCGCCAGGAGCGGCGCCACCGAGGTCGCGTAGGCGATGGCTGAGAGCGCTAGCAGCAAGATCACGGACGACGCCGGACGCAGCAGCGCTAGTTGTGCCGCCTTGAGCCAGTAGGCCCACAGCGGCAGGTCGTAGTGCGCGTAAAGCGGCCCTACATGTGCCCCCACACCCGCCAGCACGATGAGTGCCACGAAACTGGCGATTCGCGGCGCTCCGTGGTCGGGACCCAGTGCGGAGAGGTAGAGGTAGTTGCCGACCAGCACGATGGCGGCGAGCACCGCCGGCAGGACCAGCAACGAGGCCCGGACGAACTCCCGTCGGTAGACGGTCCAGAATTCGCTCCAAGCCTGAAACGTTTCATTCCGGGCACGCCTCCGAGCCAGGGTGTAGGCGGCTACGGTAGCGGGCCCGAGCCCGAGAATCACGCCTCCCGCGAGGGTGAACACGAGCCAGATCAGGTTCAGGCGAGCCGCCCAGATGACCTCTGAGCAGGCAGCTTGAATCCTGATCGACATGGCGGGATGGTTCATCCGGCACCACCTTCTCGTGGCATGTGCACGGATACGGGGGTGGAGTATTGCACCGTGGTTCCTGCCCAGTTACAAGCGAGTGAACGGCGGTTGGTGCGAAATTAGTGTTGAATCGACTCAAAGTCAATGACGAGATACCCGGAGATTTGCGTACTCTCCGATCAGCGGAGCCATCTGCCGGAACCCGACCTTGCCTCCTGCCAGGGCCGGACCGCCGATCGACCCGTCGTCCTCCCAGCGGAACGAGACCAAATCGTTGATTGAGAACGCCACCGCTCCCCCCTTGACGTCGATCCGGATCGCGTAGGGACCGTCGGCGTCCAGCACGGCCGGCAGCGGGTCCGCACCCTGCGCGACCAGGTGGAAGCCATGGCTCTTGCGCAGGTTGCAGGTGTGCAGGGCGCGCTCCGAGGGCCACATGCGGCGGAAATAGGAGACGTGGTAGGCGTCGAGGTCGCCGTGGTGGTACTGGTCGTAGGGGCCGTTACGGGGCGCCAGGGCCGGATCGAACAGGTCCTCGCCGTTCCTTCCGCGCGCGTGGAAGAACATGATCGCCAGCCCTGGCTCCCTGACCGGCCAGAAGTCCCACTCGATGCGGATGTCCTGCGGAAAGTCCTCCGGGCACCAGAGGACCAGATTGGCCGCCTGCCCGTCGGACGGGGGTCTGAGACTCTCCAGCCTGAGCCTGCCCTGGGGGAAGGACGTGGCGCCGTCGCCTTCCATGCGGAAGCCGGCCAGGTCTTGAGGTGAGGACAGGCGGTTGGCGTAGAGAACTTCCATGAAGTGCCCCTTCTGAGCTGCGGAAACTGGGACAGCCCACCGTCGGGCACGCAGGCATGGCCGAACGTGCGCATGACAGGGCCGCCGACGCACCATCGCGGGAACGCGCCGCGGCACGCCCGCGCGTTCGATCCCCGAAGGGGCATGCGGCACAGAACCCCTCGGGCGGAAAGCTCCGGTTCAGGCGTCGCGACGCAACGCGCTGGATTCTCGAATCACCAGGTCAGGCTGGAAGATGACCTGCCGATGCCGATGCTGTTCAGGCTCGGCCACCTCCTCCAGCAACAGATCGATCGCGGTCCGCCCCAGCAACTCCCGGGGCTGCCTGATCGAGGACAGAGGCACGGCCGCCGCGGCCGCGAAGTCGATGTCGTCGTACCCGATGATCGCCAGATCCTCGGGCACCCGGAGCCCGTGCGAGGCCATGGCCTGTAAGAACCCCAGCGCCATCATGTCGTTGGCGCAGAAGGCGGCGGTGGGCCGCTCGTCGGGGGGCAGCGCCGCCACCCGCTCCCCGATGGCCCGCCCCTCCGCCACGGTGAGCGTGTGCGCGCTGGAGGTGAGCAGTTCGACGGCGCCGTCGGCGGCGGCGACGGCGCTGGTCACGCCCGCGTGCCGGTCGGCCACCTGTTTGATGGACATCGGCCCGCCGACGAACATGATCCGCCGGTGCCCCCGTTCGATGAGATGGGCGCCGGCGATCTGCCCGCCCAGCCGGTCGTCGACGGCGACCGAGCACTGCAGCCCGGTCGCCGGGCTGTCGACCAGCACGACGGGGGTGCCGCGGGCGATCAGCTCCTCCACCCACGGGCTCTCCATCTCGACAGGGGTGATCAGTATGCCCATCACCCGCTGCTGTTCGAGCTGGTCGAGGTGGCGGCGCTCGCGCCCCGTGTCGCCGGCGCTGTTGCAGAGCACCACCATCGAGTCGTGGTCGTCGGCGACGGATTCCGCGCCCTGGGCCACGTCCACGAAGAACGGGTTGGACACGTCGAGCACGACGAGCCCGACCGTCCTGCTGCGGCCCACCCGCAGGTGGCGGGCCACCTCATTGCGGACGAAGCCAAGTTTCTTGATCGCTTCGAAGACGCGTTCGCGTGTGGCGGGGGACACGATCTCCGGGCGGTTGAGTACATTGCTCACCGTCCCCACCGAGACGCGCGCCAGCTGCGCGACCTCCTTGATGTTCCTGGTCGCCATCGATCCTCACGAGGCCGTGCTGCTGAAAGTACGGAATCCAGACTGATAAAGCGCAGGACCCGCTGCGTACGAAGAACCGCCGACCGCGGTTCACCGTGAACTTCGGCTCATCATAGCGGCATTCAAGATTCTTTTGAATCGTCTCAAAGACTCGGGGTGGTCACGCTCCGGAAGGCGTGGCGGCGCCCGCCTTCATGCCGTCGAGCATCAGGCGCAGGTATCGCCCCGGGTCGGCGGCCACCGGCGCGGGGAGCTGCTCGGGGTGGCAGGTGAAGACGTTCAGCAGGTGGATCAGATCCTCCACGCCGACGTCGGGCCGCATCGAGCCCTCGGCCTGCGCCCGCCGTACGAGGTCGGCGAACCGCTCCACCCAGCCCGCCCGCACCCCGGTGAACTCGGGCCGCTCCGCGATCACCTCCGCCGGGAGCACGGCCAGCGCGGTGGACAGCGCGGTGCGGCCGGGCGCGGCGGCCCAGGAGATGAACTCCCGGATCGCGCCCCAGGCGTCGGCGGAGCGCAGGGCCGCGGCGTCCAGCGCCTCCGCCATCGTGTGGATGTAGTGGTGACCGACGGCCGCGATCAGCGCCTCGCGGTCGGGGAAGCGGCGATAGAGCGTGCCGACGCCGACGCCGGCGCGTTTGGCGATGGCCTCCATGGGCGCGTTGACGCCGCGCTCGGCCATGACCTCGGCGGCCGCCTCGACGATCTTGGTCAGGTTCCGCCTGGCATCCGCGCGCAC
Organism: Nonomuraea sp. GTA35; assembly: GCF_041950525.1. Taxonomy (NCBI): domain Bacteria; kingdom Bacillati; phylum Actinomycetota; class Actinomycetes; order Streptosporangiales; family Streptosporangiaceae; genus Nonomuraea; species Nonomuraea sp. GTA35. The sequence goes on from NZ_JBGNUV010000018.1 coordinate 80,869, forward strand.
GTACGACTCCCAAGTGGACGACGAGATTCCGCTTAGTGTACCGTCGGGCAACCGGAATGCGATCGTCCACTTACCCTAGGAGGTCCCCGTGATCGTGGTAACCGGCGCCACCGGGTCCATCGGCCGTGCCCTTGTCGAGCGCCTGCGCGGCCACGACGTGCTGGCCGCCGTTCGCCGCCCTGCCGACGAGCTTGCCGCCCCTTACGCCTTGGCCGACTTCGAGCGCCCCGAGAGCATCGGCGAGCTGCTCTCCCCCGGCGACCGGCTCTTCCTCAACAGCTCCCTCTGGCCCGGCTTCGCCGACGCGCACCGCGCCGTCATCGACCTGGCCGCCCGGGCGGGCGTGGCACAGATCGTCGCGCTGTCGGTACGGGACGCCGCCCCCGGCTCCAGGCTCGGCTGGGGCATGCACGGCGTGGTGGACGCCCATCTACGCGAATCGGGCGTGCCCTGGGCGGTCCTGCAGCCGAGCGGCTTCATGCAGAACCTGCCGGGCGAGTTCGGCACCGGCACCATGTACGGCTCCTACGGCACCGGCCCGGTCAACTACATCGACACCCGCGACATCGCCGACGTCGCCGCCACCCTGCTGACCGGCCCCGTCGGTCAGGGCAGCGACTACGTGCTGAGCGGCCCGGAGTCCCTGTCACACGACCGGATCGCCGAACGGATCACCGAGGTGACCGGCCGCGACGTCCGCTACGTGGACCTGACCGTCCCGGAGATGACCGCCCATCTGGAACGTCAGGGCCTTCCCGGCCCGCGGGCCGCCGAACTGGCCGTGCTCATGGCCGAGACCGGCGACGGGCGCTGGGCGCCGGCCACGGACACGGTGAAGGAGCTGACCGGCCGTCCGCCCCGCTCGCTGGCGGACTTCCTCACCGACCACAAGGACGCGTTCGCCTGAGCCGCCTCGGACGAAGCCCCCCGACGCGAAGCGCCTGCCGGATCAGCCTGGGTCGATGACGCGGACGCGTACCGCCCTGAACTGCGCGGGCGTGTCCCGCAGCACCGCCAGCCGCGGGTCCGGCACCACCAGGAACGGCTCGGTCTCCAGCGCCAGCAGCGGCGCCAGCCGCCGGTCGGGCCGCAGCGCGTCCATCGCCCTGCGGTCGCCGCCGAGCACGACGCCGTCCAGTTCCCCCAGGTACGGCGTCAGCACCCGCACCGCGGTCTCCACCGCGTCGTCGAACGCCTGGGCCGCCTGGTTCCTGCGCCGCCTGGCGAAGCGCTGCTGCGACCACCCGCCGGCCGCCGTACGCCCCTGCACCAGCCGCGACCCCACCTTGGACGCCACCAGCGAGCCGCCGTGGAAGATGCCCGCCGCGTACCCGCCGAGCCGCACCAGGAACACCCCGACCCGCCGCTCCCGGCCGGCGTGCGCGACGAGCCTGGTCACGTGCGGCGGGCCCGGCGGCGTCATGGGCGGGAACGGCACGTGCAGCTCGGCGACCGCGCCGTCGCCGGCCAGCAGCCGCACCACCCGCCCGTCCCCGCTCGCCGAGAAGGGCCCGTGACGCCCGGCGAACCCGTCGATCCACGGATGCAGGCGCTCCGGCGGCACGGTGACCCACCGGCCGCCGCCCCTCGCCGGACGCGCGCTCATGCCCGCAGGCTAGCGGACCCGTGCCGGGAGCACTCACACGGGAACCGAAGCGGAAATGTCGGTTAATTCTGTTTCGCGGGGCTTCTGATGCGGCTGTGGCAGGAGCACCATCTGTACGTGTCCTCCCTGCTCACGAGTCCCATGGTGGATCTCGACACCGGGGCCGTCATCGCGCACCCCGCCATCGTGGACGCCAACGGCGTCCTCCGGGCCGCGCCGCTGCCCATGGTGCTCGAACTGCCTGTGCACGTGGTGCTGTCGGGCGCGGGCGCCCTGGCGCCCCTGCACGAGGCGCTGAGAAGGGCGGGCAGGCATCCGCGCGAGGCGATCCTGCTGCTCACCGGACCGTGCCACGAGCAGGACAGGCCGCTGCTCAAGGTGGGCCTCGACGGCCTGCGCACGATCGGCTACCTGCTCGGGTTCGCCGACGTGGGCACCGTGGGCGCGGCCCTGGACCTGATCACCGACTCCTCCCCGTACCTGCTCGCCCTCGACCCGGAGGTGGCGACGCGCATCCCCGGCGACCACCGGGCGATCGCGGTGGCGCGGGCGGTGGTGACGCTGGCGCGCGGCATCGGCGCCCACGTCATGGCGCCGGGCGTGGAGCGCGAGGCGCAGGTGGCCATGGTCCGCGGCCTGGGCGTGCGCCTGGCGCACGGCCCGCTGCTGGCGCCGGGCCCCGACGGCAAGGTACGGGTGCCGCTGCCGATCGCCGACGAGTCCCCCGCCTCGGTCATGCTCGGCCCGCGCGTGCAGGAGCTGCTGCTGCCGGCCGTGACGCTGCCGGTGGAGGCGAAGGCCGAGGAGGCCGTGGCGGCGTTCGGGCACGAGCCGACGATCACCAGCGTGATCCTGGTGGACGAGTTCCAGCGGCCCAAGGGCAGCCTGGACCGCAGCCGTTTCCTGCTGTCGTTCGCCGCCCGCTACGGGCACGCGCTGCACGGGTCGAAGCCGGCGCAGCGGCTGGCCGACCCGCCGCGCACGGTGCCGCGCACCACCCCGGCCGTCGCCGCCATGCAGGCGGCGGGCAGGGACGCGACCCGCGTCTACGACGACCTGGTGGTCACCGACGAGCTGAACCGCTGCCTGGGCATCGTCCGTGTCTCCGACCTGATCAGGCAGATCACCGCGATCAGAGGCTGACGCGGGCGGGCAGGAAGCGGAGCATGCCGAACGGGCGCGGGCCGGAAGGAACCACGGCATGCCGAACGGGCGCGGGCGGGTAGGAAGCAGAGCATGCTGAACAGACGCGCCCTGCTCGGCGCCGGACTGCTCGCCGGCGTGCCGGCCGGGGCGTCGGCGTGCACCGCCGGGTCACCGCCGCCCAGGAGCTTCGACCCGGCCGACTGGGCGTCGGTGCGGTCCCAGTTCACCCTCGACCCGGCGTACGGGCAGTTCGCCGCGTTCGTGCTGGCGCCGGCGCCGGCGCAGGTGCGGGAGGCGATCAGGACGCACCGCGACGCGCTGGACGCCGACCCCGAGTACACGCCTCCCGGCGGCCCTTCCGGCAGGTCTCCCGACCAGGCCGTACGCGAGGCCGCCGCCCGCTACCTGGGCGCCGAGCCGGACGCCATCGCGCTGACCGACAGCACCACGATGGGCCTGGCGCTGCTCTACTCCGGCCTCGTCCTGCGCCCCGGCCAGGACGTGCTGACCACCGAGCACGACTTCCTGGCCACCCACGAGGGCCTGCGGCTGCTGGCGGGACGCACGGGCGCGAAGGTGCGCAGGGTCAGGCTGTACGACGACCCGGCCCGCGCCTCGGCCGACCGCATGGTGTCGGCCATCAAGGACGGCCTCGGCCCGCGCACCCGCGTGGTCGCGGTCACCTGGGTGCACTCCAGCACCGGCGTGCGCGTGCCGGTCCGGGCCATCGCCGACATGCTGGCCGAGGCGAACCGGGGCCGCGCCGCGCACGACAGGGCGCTGCTGTGCGTGGACGGGGTGCACGGGTTCGGCGCGATGGCCGACGGCGTGGCGGACCTGGGCTGCGACTTCCTGGCCAGCGGCACGCACAAGTGGCTGTTCGGGCCGCGCGGCACCGGCATCGTGTGGGGCCGCGCCTGGGACGCGGTGGCCCCGATCGTGCCCAGCTTCAGCCAGGCCGCCTTCGGCGCCTGGCAGAACGGCGGATCCCCCGGCGCCACCACGGCGGAGCTGGTCACGCCGGGCGGGTACAAGGCGTTCGAGCACCGGTGGGCGATGCCGCAGGCGTTCGCGTTCATGGCGGCGATCGGCAAGGACCGCGTGCGGGCGCGCACCCAGGAGCTGGCCACCCGGCTGAAGGCGGGCCTGGCCGAGATCCCGCACGTCACCCTCGCCACCCCGCAGGCCCCCGACCTGTCGGCGGGGCTGGTGTGCTGCTCGGTGGCCGGCATGGAGCCGTTCGAGGCGGTGGAGCGGCTGCGGGATCGGAAGGTGATCGCGAGCGTGACGCCGTACAACCCCTCGCTGCTGCGCTTCGGCACGAGTATCGTGACGGGCCCCGAGCAGGTGGATCAGGCGATCAAGGCGGTGGAGGGGCTGGGATGAACTGGGCGGAGCCGTACGGGCCGCTGATCGGCACCGGTGTGCGCGTGCTGACCTGGAACGTGTGGGGCGAGCAGGGCCCGTACGCCGAGCGGGCAGGGCGGATCGAGAAGGTGGTGCGCGATCTGGCGCCCGACGTGGTGGCGTTACAGGAGTGGGCCGGTCAGCGGCTCGGCTTCGAGCACACGACGGCGATCCGGGCGGAGGCGCCGGTCGCCGTGCTGTCCCGCTGGCCGATCATCCGGCAGGAGGACCGTCTGCTGCCGGGCGGGCCCCCGCCGCGGGAGAAGGGCGGCGTGCTGCCGGGCCGCGCGCTGTTCTGCGAGCTGGACGGACCGCGCGGGCCGTTACAGGTGTTCAGCGTGATGATCGGGGCCTACCGGCTGAGCGACTCGCAGGCACGGCAGGAGCAGGTGCGGGCGCTGGCCGCGTTCGTGCATGAGGTGAGCTCCCGCCGGCATCCCACGCTGGTGTGCGGCGACTTCAACGCGCCGCCCGACAGCGACGAGATGCGGATGCTGACCGGGCGCAGCGCCACCCCCGTGCCTGGGCTGGTCTTCTACGACGCGTGGGAGGTCGCCGGCGACGGCGGCCCCGGATGCACGTGGAGCAACGCCAACCCGTGGGCCCGGCCCGGCCTGTATCCCGACCGGCGCTTCGACTACGTGCTGAGCGCCTGGCCGAGGGCGGGCGGCGCGGGGCATCCGGTGCGCTGCGAGGTGGTGGGCGACGGCCCCGAGCCCGCCTCCGACCACTACGGGGTGCTGGCGGAGCTGCGCTACTGAACCAGGTGCCCACGGCCCCGGAGGCCGCGGCCGGAGCACGACGGTCGTGCCCCGGCCGGGCATCGATCGGACCGGGCAGGAGCGCGGTCACGCCGGGATGGTCAGACTGGGCAGGTGTGCGGTCACGCCGGGCTGGTCAGCTCACGCGGCTCACCAGCCCCGTGTCCAGGCTGTAGTAGGCGCCGATGACGGTGGCGCTGCCGTGCAGGAGAGGGTCGGCTCTCAGGCGCGAGACGGTCCGGCGGATGTGGGCGTGGACCATGGGCTCGACCCGGCCGTTGGAGGTGGCGTAGGCGGGCTCGAGCGCCGCGACGATGGCGGGCAGCTCGCCGGGCAGGACGACCCGCCTGCGTAACGCCCGGGCGGCCGCCGTGACGGCGCCGCAGCGCTGGTGACCGAGGACGACGACGAGGCTGGCCCGCAGGTCCTGCGGGCCGTACTGGACGGCGGCCGTGACGAGGGAGTCGAGGGTGTGGGCGGCGGTGCGGACGACCAGCAGGTCGCCGAGGCCGACGTCGAAGATCACCTCGGGCGGCACCCGGGAGTCGATGCACGACAGCACGACCGCCCGGGGCTCCTGCCCGGAGGCGACCTGCCTCCGGCGTCGCGGGTCCTGGTGCGGGTGGGCGGACTTGCCCGCCGCCCAGCGCCGGTTGCCCTGTTCGAGTAAGGACCACATCTGCCTGGCACAACCACGCCAGGCGACCGCTTCGTTACGCACGGCTGCGATATGCCCGCCGGCCCCGTGACCTAGCGGGCAGATCTCACAGGCGGCAGGCGTAGATGTCGGTGACCAGGATGGCCCTTGCGCCGATGTCCCACAGCTGATCCATCACCTGCTGGTGACCCTTGCGCCGGACCATGGCGCGCACGGCGACCCAGCCCTCGCGGTGCAGCGGCGAGACCGTGGGGCCCTCCATGCCGGGCGTCAGGGCGATGGCCTCCTCGATGCGCTCGGCGCGGATGTCGTAGTCCATCATGACGTAGTCGCGGGCCTGCACGACGCCCTGGAAGCGGCGTACGAGCTGGCCGACGCCCGGCGTGTCGGGCGCGCTCTGCCGCTTGATCAGCACGGCCTCCGACTTCATGATCGGGTCGCCGAACACCTCAAGGCCGACGTTGCGCAGCGTGGTGCCGGTCTCGACGACGTCGGCCACGGCGTCGGCCACGCCGAGCCTGATGGCCGTCTCGACGGCCCCGTCGAGCTTGATCACGCGGGCGTCGACGCCCTGGTCGGAGAGGTACTTGTCGAGCAGGCCGGCGTAGGAGGTGGCGATGCGCCTGCCGTTGAGGTCGTGCACCGACGACATGGAACCCGCCGTGGCGGCCAGCCGGAAGGTGGAGGCGCCGAAGCCGAGCGACATGATCTCCTCGACCGGCGCGCCGGAGTCGATCAGCATGTCCCTGCCGGTGATGCCCACGTCGAGGGTGCCCTCGCCGACGTAGACGGCGATGTCGCGGGGCCGCAGGAAGAACAGCTCCCAGCCGTTGGCGTCGTCGACGACGACGAGTTCCTTACTGTCCCTGCGAGACCGGTAGCCGGCCTCCTTCAGCATGGCTTGGGCGGCCTCGCTGAGCGAGCCCTTGTTGGGTACTGCCAGACGCAGCATGTCTTCAGGTCCTTACGTGTGTCTGCCTTCCGCTATCTCCTGGTGGCGGGCGCGCCGCGGCGCCCTAGAGATGCTTGTAGACCTGGTCGAGGCCGATGCCTTTGGCGATCATCAGCACCTGCACGTGGTAGAGGAGCTGGGAGATCTCCTCCGCGGCCCTGTCGTCTGACTCGTACTCGGCGGCCATCCAGCTCTCGGCGGCCTCCTCGACGACCTTCTTGCCGATGGCATGGACGCCGGCGTCGAGCGCGGCCACGGTGCCCGAGCCCGCGGGCCGGGTGGTGGCCTTCTCTGACAGCTCGGCGAACAGCTCTTCGAAGGTCTTCATGGTCTCTCTCGTCGGTCGGATGACGTGCTTGTTAAGCCTAGTCTGCGTCACGGGGTGACGCCGCCCCGCGTCCGCCACGCGAGACGGCGCCGTCGGCTGTTCACCCCAGCGCCTTCTTCGCCCTGGCCACCCGCTCCATGACGTGCGCCGACTCGCCGCCCTCGTGCCCGTTGTACGGGTACACTCTGATGTCCTTCTCCCCCGCGTAGTGGTTGTAGGCGGCGAACACCGTGGACGGCGGCGTGATCCCGTCCTGCAGCCCCACGGAGAACAGCGCGGGCGTGCGGGCCCTGGCGGCGAAGTTCACCCCGTCGAAGTAGGCCAGCGTCCGGAAGACCTGCTCCACCTGGTCCTTGAACGCCCGGCAGTAGGCCGCGAGCTCGGCGTACGGGTGCTCGGGCGTGATCTGCGTGGCGTGCCTGATGTGGCACATGAACGGCACGTCCACCAGCGCGCAGGCCAGATCGGGCACCAGCGCCGACACGGCCAGCGCGATCGCTCCGCCCTGGCTCGCGCCGCCGACCGCGACCGCCCCGATGCCCGGATGCGACCTGGCGGTCTCGACCGCGCGCACGGCGTCGGTGTAGAGCCGCCGGTAGTAGTAGGCGGCCGGGTCGTGGATGCCGCTGGTCATGACGCCGGGCGTCTGCGGCCCCGTGCCGGGGTACGGGTCGGCGGTGTCGCCGCGCCGCCACCCGCCGGCGCCCTGGCCGCGGCTGTCCATGGCGAGCACGGCGTAGCCGAAGCTGGGCCACAGCAGCCAGTCGATCGGCAACCCGCGCCCGCCGCCGTACCCCTGGTACTCGACCACGCACGGCACCGGCCCCGGGACGTGCCGCGGCAGCAGCAGCCAGCCCTTGATCGGGTGCCCGCCGAACCCCGCGAACGTCACGTCGAACACCTCGGCCACGGTCAGCTCGGCCGGCACGGGGGCGAACTCGGGGGCGAGGTCGTGAGCTCGGGCCTCGCCGAGCGTCCGCTGCCAGAACGCGTCGAAGTCGGCGGGCTCGGCCCGCTCGGGACGGTACTCGCGCAGGTGCGGCAGGGGCATGTCGACGAACACGGATGGCTCCTTCCGGGGGGCAAGGTGCTCGCCACGGTACGCGGGAAGCCCCTCGGAGCACGAGCCCTGCCCGCGGCGCTCGTTCCCTGAACCGGGAAAGCCGCCTCGCGCCCGACCCCTGAATCGTGCCAAAACCCCATTCCGACAGGCCAGCGCGGCGCAGCGAACAAGGCGATGAAACTTACATGACTGAGAGTTGTCACTTACCCGTTTAAGTGATGAGATCCGCTCAACAGGCGGCGATAGATCGGATGGCTTTCATGCGACGTACGACGGCGGCATGCGGAACGGTCCTGCTCGCGCTCGTGAGCGCGGCCTGCGCCACCAGCGGCCAGGCCCCCGCCGAGCAGGCGGATCGCGACGCCCCCGCGACCCTGTCGTTCTGGTCCACGGGCGGGGACGACGAGACCGCGATCTTCCAGAAGGCGGCCGACCTCTACCACCGGAAGAACCCGAACGTGACGGTCAAGGTGCAGACCCTGTCGTGGGACGACGCCTACGCCAAGCTCCTGGCGGCGGCCACCAGCCGCAGCGGCCCCGACGTCATCTCCGGCGGCATGACCTGGACCATCCAGTTCGGCTCCAGGGGCGCCATGGTGGACCTGCGCAAGCACGGCCTGGAGTCGCTCAAGGCGCAGGCCCAGCCCGCGCAGTGGGAGTCGGCGATCTCCCCCGACGGCTCGGTGTACGGCGTGCCGCTGGACATGTCCACGCTCGCCCTCTACTACCGCACCGACCTGCTGGCCAGGGCCGGCCTCGACGCCCCGCCGAAGACGTGGGAGGAGCTGACCGCGGCCATCGGCAAGCTCAAGGCGGCCGGGGTGGCCAAGCCGTACAGCCAGGACTGGGGCAACCTCGACTGGATCGGCTACTTCAACTACCTCTACCAGGCGGGAGGCACGTTCTACACGCCCGACTGCAAGCCCTCGCTGAACACCCCGCAGGCCGAGCAGGCGCTGGCGTTCTGGGTGGACCTCTACCGCGAGCACGGCGCGCCCACCGCCAGCGTGGAGGCCTCCGACGCGCTCGACACCGGCACCGCCCTGGTGGTGGGCGGCAACTGGATCGCCAAGGGCATCGACGTCAACAAGCCGGAGCTGAAGGGCAAGTGGGCGATGACCACGCTGCCCGCGGGCCCCGCCGGGCCGACCACGTTCATCGGCGGGCGCGCGATCGGCGTGACCTCCTTCAGCAAGCACGCCCGGACGGGCGCGGACTTCGTCAGGTTCATGTACAGCGACGAGGCCATCGCCGCGATCGTGGACGAGGCCAGGAAACGGAACCTGCCCTACATCCCGCCGCGCCCCGACAAGGTGGTGGACTCCTCGTCGTTCACGCCGGACCAGGCCCGGGTCTTCGAGCAGGCGTTCAGCACGGGCAAGGCGGCCCCGGGCTGCCCGGGCTGGGACGAGAGCGCTCCGGACGTCTCCAAGCAGCTGCAGTCGGCCATCCTCGGCAAGGCGGACGTCAGGACCGCGCTGGCCGAGGCCGCCAAGGTCATGGAGCGCAACGCCGGCTGACAGGAGTACCGACATGGCGAACCCCGCGCCGCCGCTGCGCAGCCGGCTGCGCCGCTACGGCACCTCGTACGCGATGCTGCTGCCCTTCCTGGGGCTGTTCGCGGCGTTCCTGATCTGGCCGCTGGCCAACTCGCTCTACCTGAGCTTCACCTCGTTCGACGGCATCAACCCGGCCGCCTTCACCGGCCTGGAGAACTTCCAGCGGCTGATGGAGGACGCGAGATTCCTGCACGCGCTGCGCAACACGAGCCTGTACGTGGTGGCGTCCGTCCTGATCGGCACCCTGCTGTCGCTGGGCCTCGCGCTGGCCTTCAACGGCTCGGGATGGGCGCACCGCGTCATGCGCACGGTGTTCTTCCTGCCCTCCGTGACCTCCTCCATCGCGCTCATGCTGATGTGGAAGTGGGTGCTGTTCCCCAGCGACGTGGGGCTGGCCAACACGATCGTGCGCTGGTTCGGCGGCACGGCCGTCGCCTGGCTGGCCACGCCGGGGCTGACGATCCCGATCCTGGTGCTGATGGCGGTGTGGGGCGGCATGGGCTACGGCATGGTGCTGTACGTCGCCGGGCTCGGGTCGATCCCCCAGGAGTACTACGAGGCGGCCGAGATCGACGGCGCCTCCGCCTGGCGGCGTTTCCGGCACATCACCCTGCCGCTGCTGCGCCCGGTCACCACGTACGTGGTGGTGACCGGCCTGATCGGCGCCTTCCAGGTGTTCGAGTCGGTCTACATCGTCTTCCGCGCCACCAACAACGTCGGGGGCGTGCTCGACTCCGGCCTGATGATCGTCCCCTACCTCTACGACCAGGGGTTCACCCACTTCCGGCTGGGCTACGCCTCGGCCGTCGCCTGGGTGCTCTTCCTGATCATCTTCGTGCTCAGCCTGGTCAACCTGCGCCTGGGCCGCGCGCTGAAGGAGCTGTGATGGCCCGGGTCAACGGTCACCTGCTGCGCCTGCCGTTCTACCTGCTGTCGCTGACCATGGTGATCCCGTTCTACTGGCTGCTCATCACGGTCTTCAAACCGCCGTCCGAGCTGGCCAGGACTCCCCCGTCGTTCGTGCCGCAGTCGCCCACCGTCGCCAACTTCTACGACGCCGAGTGGTCGCCCGAGCGGATCAACCCGGGCCATCTCCAGGGCGTCTTCCAGCGCTTCCAGGTGGACTTCGGGTTCTGGCGGTTCCTGTTCAACAGCCTGTTCATCACCAGCGCCATCACCGTCGGGTCGCTGCTGATCTGCTCGCTGGCGGCGTACGTGATCGCCAAGCACGACATCAAGGGGCGCCGGATCGTCTTCCTGCTGGTCATCGCCTCGATGATGGTGCCCTGGCAGACCACGCTGATCCCGAACTACGTCATCATGCGGAACCTGGGCTGGCTGGACAGCTACGCCGCCTACATCGTCCCCGCGCTGGCCAAGGCGTTCGTGCTGTTCTTCCTGGTGCAGTTCCTGCAGTCGCTGCCGAACGAGCTGATCCAGGCCGCCAGGGTGGACGGGGCCGGGGAGTGGCGGATCTGGTGGCGGATCGTGCTGCCGCTGCTGCGCCCGGCGCTCGCCGCGATGTCGATCTTCATCGTGCTCGCGGAGTGGAACAACTTCCTCTGGCCGCTCATCATCGTGCAGAGCGACGAGATGGCCAACCTGCCGGTCGCGCTGGCCAGGCTCAACTCCTACTATGCCGGGCCCGACCACCAGGGCGCCATCATGGCGGGCGGGCTGCTGGCGTCGGTGCCGACGATCGTCTTCTTCCTGATCTTCCAGCGGTACTTCGTCCGGGGCATCGCGCTCAGCGGCCTCAAGGGCTGAGGCGGGTCCGGGGCTGGGAACGGCGCTGCCCGCCGCACCGGGAAGGTGCGGCGGGCAGCGGGGAACAGCAGGTCAGCGCTCGTAGCGGCGGCCGGAGTTGCGGCGGAAGCCGCCGTTGCCGCGCTCGTCGGAGCGGCCGGCACCGGAACGGTAACCGTCACGGGCCGCCGGACGGTCGCCGGAGCGGAAGCCGTCACGCGCCGGGCGGTCACCGGAGCGGTAACCGTCACGCGCGGGGCGGTCGTCGGGACGGAAACCGCGGTCGCGGTCGCCCGAGAAGGGGCGGCCACGGTCGGAGTTGTAGCGGGGGCCACGGTCGCCGCCGCGGTCGTCCTGGCGGATCGGCCGGTCGTCCTGACGGAACGGCCTGTCGTCCTGGCGGAACGGGCGGTCGTCGGAGCGGTAGCCACCGCGTCCCTGGCCGTCACGCCGGCGGTCGTCGCCGAACGTGCGCGGCTCCTGCGAGCGCCCGAACGGCCGCTCGCCCTCGCCGTGCCGGCGCGGGCGGCGGTCGTCACCGGCGCTGATCGAGCGGTTGCCGTCCTCGTGCCTGCGCGGGCGGCGGTCCTCGAACGGGCGGTCCCCGTCCTCGTGGCGGCGCGGGCGGCGCTCGCCGTCGAAGTCGCGGCGGCCGCGGCGGCCACGGCGCTCCGAGACGCCGCCGTCACGGCGGGGCCGCAGCGGCTTGCGCACGTCCGGCTCCCACACGGGGATGGACTCGCCGCTCGGCGTGCGGGCCCCGGTCACCTCGGCGACCCTGGGGTGGCCGGGCGTGGCCTTCAGGCGGTACGGGTGGATGCCGGCGCGGCGGGTGAGCGCGTCGGTCGAGCGGCGCTCGTTCGGCAGCACCAGCGTGACGACCGTGCCCTTCTCGCCGGCGCGGGCCGTGCGGCCGCCCCTGTGCAGGTAGCTCTTGTGGTCCTGCGGCGGGTCGACGTGCAGCACCAGGCTGATGTTGTCGACGTGGATGCCGCGCGCCGCGACGTCCGTGCAGACCAGCACGTTGATGGAGCCCTCGCGGAACTCCGACAGGATGCGGGTGCGCTGGTTCTGGCGCTTGCCGCCGTGCAGGCCGCCCGACTTGACGCCGACCCTGGCCAGCTGCTTGCACAGCCGGTCCACGCCGTGCTGGGTGCGGACGAAGATGATGGTCCGGCCCTCGCGGTTGGCGATCTCGGCGATCACGTCGAACTTGTCGTCGCGCGTGACCTGCATCACGTGGTGCTCCATGGTGTCGACCGGCGAGGTCGCCGGAGCCACGGAGTGCGTGATCGGGTCCTTGAGGAAGCGCTGCACCAGCTTGTCGACGTCGCCGTCGAGCGTGGCGGAGAACAGCAGCCGCTGCCCGTCGGCCGGGGTCTGCGCGAGCAGGTCGGTGACGACGGGGAAGAAGCCGAGGTCGCACATGTGGTCGGCCTCGTCGAGCACGGAGACCTCGACGTCGCCGAGCGAGCACTCGCCCTGCCTGATCAGGTCGCCCAGGCGGCCCGGGGTGGCGATGACGACGTCCACGCCGCGACGCAGCGCCTCGATCTGCTTGCCCATGGACATGCCGCCGACGATGACCTTCATGCGCAGCCCGAGGCCGCGCCCGAGGGGCTCGAGGGCGTCGTGCACCTGGAGGGCGAGCTCGCGGGTGGGCACCAGGATCATCGCGCGGGGGCGGCCGGGAGCGGGCCGCACGCCGGCGATGCGCGCCATGGTGGGCAGGCCGAACGCGAGCGTCTTGCCGGAGCCGGTCTGGCCGCGGCCGAGCACGTCGTTGCCGGCGAGCACGTCGGGGATCGTCGCGCTCTGGATGGGGAACGGGCTGTCGAAGCCCAGCTTGGCCAGTCCGTTGACGAGCGGCTTGGGCAGGCCCAGCAGCTCGAACTCGGACGGGCCCGGCTCGGCGGCGGGAGTTTCCGCAGCAGCGGAGGTGTCGCCGAGCGCGGGCATGACAGCGTCAAGCATGGTCACGAAAGTCGTGCCTTTCCGTCGAAGTGGCGCGTCACTTCTGCGAAAGGACGAGCCAGGGCGTACGACCCCGAAGGTCGCACAAGGTTCAAGGGCACCCGCCGCTATGAGGGCGGGGTGAAGATGAGGGGGGACACACCCGGGCACCGGCCGCAGGCGATGCGAGACGCGTGATGAGACGTCAGGTGTTCCTGTAATCCAACGCCGGGGATGTTATCGGATATTCCTCGGCGACGGGTCCGGACTTTCCGAAACCCGCAAGTCATGCTGAACCCCCTGACGCGTTTACCGTCAGGGGTGACAGCAGAAAGATCAGACGTTGAAGCCTAGCATACGGAGCTGCTCGCGACCCTCGTCGGTGATCTTGTCGGGGCCCCACGGCGGCAGCCAGACCCAGTTGATCTTGACGTCGGAGACCATGCCGTCGAGCGCCGAGTGCGCCTGGTCCTCGATCACGTCGGTCAGCGGGCAGGCCGCGCTGGTCAGCGTCATGTCGATGGTCGCCACGGGCTGCGCGCCGTCGGCCGGGTCGAGGTTGAGCCCGTAGATCAGGCCCAGGTCCACGACGTTGATGCCGAGCTCGGGGTCCACGACGTCCTTGAGCGCCTCCATGACCTCATCGACGGTCGTGTCACCGTCGTAGCCGGTAGGCGTCTCCGTCGGCTTGCTCATTGCCCAGCACTCCTCACAACAGCGTCCTTGTAGGCCATCCACGAAAGCAACGCGCACTTGACGCGCGCCGGGAACTTGGCCACTCCCGCGAACGCGACCGCGTCGCCGAGGACCTCCTCGTCGGCCTCCACCTGTCCCCTGCCCTGCATCAGCCGGGTGAACTCGTCGACGACCGAGAGCGTCTCCTCCACCGTGGAGCCGGTGGCCAGCTCGTGCAGCACCGAGGCGGCGGCCTGGCTGATCGAACAGCCCTGCCCCTCGTAGGACACGTCCAGGATCTTGCCGGCGTCGTCCACCTTGACCCTGAGCGTGATCTCGTCGCCGCACGTCGGGTTCACGTGGTGAACCTCGGCGTCGTACGGCTCGCGCAGCCCCCGCCCCTGCGGGTGCTTGTAGTGCTCCAGGATCAGCTCCTGGTACATCGACTCGCCGATCATGGCTATGCGAACACCTTCTGAACGTGATGCAGGCCGCGCACCAGGGCATCGATCTCGCCCGTGGTGTTGTACAGGTAGAACGACGCCCGCGTGGTCGCGGGTATTCCGAACCGCAGGTGCAGCGGGCGCGCGCAGTGGTGCCCCACGCGTACGGCCACGCCGAACTGGTCGTCCAGGATCTGCCCGACGTCGTGCGGGTGGATGCCCTCCAGGGTGAAGGACACCGTGCCCCCGCGCTGCTCCAGCGTCTGCGGGCCGATCACGCGCAGCGTCGGCACCTCGCGCAGGGCCTCCAGCGCGTACGCCGTCAGCTCCCGCTCGTGCGCCTCGATGGCGTCGAGCCCGATCTCGGTGAGGTAGTCGACCGCCGCGCCGAGCCCGATGGCCTCGACGATCGGCGGCGTGCCCGCCTCGAACTTGTGCGGGATCGGCGCGTACGTCGAGCGGTCCATCCAGACCGCCTCGATCATCTCGCCGCCGCCCAGGAACGGCGGCATGGCCTCCAGCAGCTCGGCCCGGCCCCACAGCACGCCGATGCCGGAGGGGCCGACCATCTTGTGGCCGGTGAAGGCCACGAAGTCGGCGTCCAGCTCGGTCACGTTCACGGGATGGTGCGGCACGGACTGGGAGGCGTCGAGCGCGATCAGCGCCCCGACCTCGTGCGCCCGTGCGGCCACCGCGGCCACCGGGTTGACCGTGCCCAGCACGTTCGACTGGTGGGCGATCGAGACGATCTTCGTCCGCTCGGTGATCACGGCGGGGTCGTAGTCGAGCCGACCCTCGTCGGTGACGCCGAACCACTTCAGGCTCGCCCCGGTGCGCTGCGCGAGCAGCTGCCACGGCACGATGTTGGAGTGGTGCTCCATCTCGGAGATGACGATCTCGTCACCGGGGCCGAGGGTGAAGCGCGGATCGGTGTTGGCGGGGTTCCCGAAGGAGTACGCCAGCAGGTTGAGGGCCTCGGAGGCGTTCTTGGTGAAGATCACCTCGTCGCGCGACGGCGCCCCCACGAAGCCCGCGATCTTGTCGCGGGCGCTCTCGAAGGCGTCGGTCGACTCGGCGCCGAGCACGTGCATGGCGCGCCCGACGTTGCTGTAGTGCAGCGCCAGGTGCTCCCGCATGGTCTCGATGACCTGGTTGGGCTTCTGTGAGGAGTTGCCCGAGTCGAGATAGACGAGCGGTCGCCCGTCGGGCAGCTCGCGGGAGAAGACCGGGAAGTCCTTCCTGATCTTCTCCACATCGAAGCTGTTCGAAGTCATGCAGATGCCTTCGTGTACTGCTCGTAGCCCTCGGCTTCGAGCTTGTCGGCCAGTTCGGGGCCGCCCTCCTCGACGATCCGGCCGGCGGCGAAGACGTGCACGAAGTCCGGCTTCACGTAACGCAGGATGCGGGTGTAGTGCGTGATCAGCAGCACGCCGGTCTCGCCGGAGGCGCGGAAGCGGTTGATGCCCTCCGACACCACGCGCAGCGCGTCGACGTCGAGGCCGGAGTCGGTCTCGTCGAGCACCGCGATCTTCGGCTTGAGCAGCTCCATCTGGAGGATCTCGTGGCGCTTCTTCTCGCCGCCGGAGAAGCCCTCGTTCAGGTTGCGCTGGGCGAAGGCGGGGTCGATGGACAGCGCGTCCATGCCGGCCTTCAGGTCCTTGGCGAACTCGCGCAGCTTCGGCGCCTCGCCGCGGACGGAGGTGACGGCCGAGCGCAGGAAGTTGGACACCGAGACGCCGGGCACCTCGACGGGGTACTGCATGGCCAGGAACAGGCCGGCGCGGGCGCGCTCGTCGACGGACAGCTCAAGCAGGTCCACGCCGTCGAGCAGCACCTGGCCGCCGGTGATCGTGTATTTCGGGTGGCCGGCGATCGCGTAGGCGAGCGTCGACTTGCCCGAGCCGTTCGGGCCCATGATGGCGTGGGTCTGCCCGGCCTTCACGGTCAGGTTGACGCCGCGCAGGATTTCCTTGTCCTCGACGGCGACCTGGAGGTCACGGATCTCAAGGGTGGACATGTGCTTAGGACTCCTTCGAGAGCGAGACGAGGACGTCATCGCCGTCGATCTTCACTGAGTAGACGTTCACGGGTTGGGTGGCGGGCGGCCCGGTGGGCTTGCCGGTGTTGATGTCGAAGCACGAGCCGTGCAGCCAGCACTCCAGGGTGCCGTCGTACACCTCGCCCTCGCTGAGCTTGACCTCGGCGTGGGAGCAGACGTCGTGCAGGGCGCGGACCTCCCGGCCCTTGCGCACGAGCGCGACCGGTGTCTCGTCCGCGCCGACCTCGACGCCGATGACACCCCCGTCGGGGATGTCCTCGACCTTGCACACCTTCTCGAACGAGCTCATCGGGCGAGCTCCGCCTCCAGCGCGTTCATGACGCGCTCACGGATCTCCTCGATCTGGACCTTCTCGACGAGCTGGCCGAGGAAGCCCCGCACGACCAGGCGGCGCGCCTCGTCGTAGGGGATGCCGCGGGCCTGGAGGTAGAAGATGTGCTCGTCGTCGAGGCGGCCGGAGGCGGAGGCGTGCCCCGCTCCAGCGACCTCGCCGGTGAGGATCTCCAGGTTGGGCACCGAGTCGGCGCGGGCGCCGTCGGTGAGGATGAGGTTGCGGTTGAGCTCGTAGGTGTCGGTGCCCTCGGCCTCGACCCTGATGATCACGTCGCCGATCCAGACGGCGTGCGCCTCCTCGCCCTGCAGGGCGCCGCGGTAGTCGACGTTGCTCTTGCAGTTGGGCTGCGAGTGGTCGACCAGCAGGCGGTGCTCCAGGTGCTGCCCGGCGTCCACGAAGTAGACGCCCGACATGTCGGCGTCGCCGCCCGGCGCGGTGTAGGTGACGCTGGGCGACAGGCGTACCAGGTCGCCGCCGAACGTCGCCACGAAGCTGCGGAAGGTGGCGTCCTTGGCGAGCTGCGCGTGGTGGTGGGAGACGTGGACCGCGTCGTCGTCCCAGTCCTGCAGGCTGACGACCTTGAGGCTGGCCCCGTCGCCGACGACGAACTCGATGTTGTCGGCGTAGACGGCGCTGCCCTTGTGGTCGAGCACGAGCACGGCCTCGGCCATCGGCTCCACCTTGACCACGATGTGGCCGTAGGTCGCGCCGTCGCCCTCGCCCGTCAGCGTCAGCACGGTCGGCTTGGAGGTGACGGCCTCGCGCGGCACCGTGATCACGGTGGCCTTCTCGAAGCTGTTCCAGGCCTGGGCGCTGACCCGGTCGGTCGGCATGAACGACTTGCCCACGCGGGCGTCGTCGCGGCCGACCGTCTCGACGGTGACCTCCGGGGCGGCGTCCACGTCCACGCGGACGTGCCCGACCGGCTCGGCCTTGCCGTTGTGCAGGCCCTTCAGGCGGGACAGCGGCGTGAAGCGCCACGCCTCCTCCCGCCC
This sequence comes from Nonomuraea sp. GTA35, assembly GCF_041950525.1. NCBI lineage: Bacteria > Bacillati > Actinomycetota > Actinomycetes > Streptosporangiales > Streptosporangiaceae > Nonomuraea > Nonomuraea sp. GTA35. Next base: position 98,554 of record NZ_JBGNUV010000018.1, read on the forward strand.
GGTCGGGACCTCGAAGTCGCCCAGTTCGTAGGACGCCCTCTCGTGCAGGGTCGACAGGGGCTTCTCGTTCAGGCCCATCAGCCGACGGCTCCTTCCATCTGCAGCTCGATCAGCCGGTTCAGCTCGAGCGCGTACTCCATGGGCAGCTCACGCGCGATCGGCTCCACGAAGCCGCGCACGATCATCGCCATCGCCTCGTCCTCGCCGAGCCCGCGGCTCATGAGGTAGAACAGCTGGTCCTCGCTGACCTTGGAGACCGTGGCCTCGTGGCCCATCGAGACGTCGTCCTCGCGGACGTCGACGTAGGGGTAGGTGTCGGAGCGGCTGATCTGGTCGACCAGCAGGGCGTCGCACTTGACGGTGCTGGCGCTGCCGTGGGCGCCCTCCTCGATCTGCACCAGACCGCGGTAGGAGGTACGGCCGCCGCCGCGCGCCACCGACTTGGAGATGACGCTGGAGCTGGTGTTGGGCGCCAGGTGCACCATCTTGGAGCCGGCGTCCTGGTGCTGGCCCTCGCCGGCGAACGCGACGCTCAGCGTCTCGCCCTTGGCGTGCTCGCCCATCAGGTAGACGGCCGGGTACTTCATCGTGACCTTGGAGCCGATGTTGCCGTCGATCCACTCCATGGTCGCGCCCTCGTAGGCGACGGCGCGCTTGGTGACCAGGTTGTAGACGTTGTTCGACCAGTTCTGGATGGTCGTGTAACGGCAGCGGGCGTTCTTCTTCACGATGATCTCGACGACCGCGCTGTGCAGCGAGTCGGAGGAGTAGATCGGCGCGGTGCAGCCCTCGACGTAGTGCACGTAGCTGTTCTCGTCGACGATGATCAGGGTCCGCTCGAACTGGCCCATGTTCTCGGTGTTGATCCGGAAGTAGGCCTGCAGCGGGATCTCGACCTCGACGTTCGGCGGCACGTAGATGAACGAGCCACCGGACCACACGGCGGTGTTGAGCGCGGCGAACTTGTTGTCGCCCACCGGGATCACCGAGCCGAAGTACTCCTTGAAGAGCTCCTCGTGCTCCTTCAGGCCCGTGTCGGTGTCGACGAAGATGACACCCTTCTCCTCGAGGTCCTCACGGATCTTGTGATAGACGACCTCGGACTCGTACTGGGCCGCGACGCCGGCGATGAGGCGCTGCTTCTCCGCCTCGGGGATGCCGAGCTTGTCGTAGGTGTTCTTGATGTCGGCGGGCAGCTCGTCCCAGGAGGCGGCCTGCTTCTCCGTCGAGCGCACGAAGTACTTGATGTTGTCGAAGTCGATGCCGGTGAGGTCGGAGCCCCAGGTGGGCAGCGGCTTCTTGTCGAACAGGCGGAGGCCCTTCAGGCGAAGGTCGAGCATCCACTCCGGCTCGCTCTTGAGCGCGGAGATGTTGCGGACGACCTCCTCGGACAGGCCTCGCTTGGCCGCCGCGCCCGCGGCATCCGGGTCGGCCCAGCCGAACTTGTAATTCCCGAGGCCTTCCAGCTCCGGGCGGTCGGTGACAGTCACCTTCCGGTCTCCTTGCTCTTGTCTCTATGTGCGGAATCGGCCAATGACTGCGGGGACACGTGCGTCGTGCACACCCCGTCGCCGTGGGCGATCGTGGCCAGGCGCTGCACCGGGGTGCCGAGCAGTTGCGCGAACGCCTCCGTCTCGGCCTCACACAGCTGCGGGAACTCCGCGGCCGCGTGCGCCACCGGGCAGTGGTGCTGGCAGAGCTGGTCGCCGCCCGACTTGGCCTTGGTGGCCGAGGCGGCGTACCCCTCTGCCGACAGCGCCTGCGCCAGCACCTGTACGCGCTGGTCCGCGGGCACCGTCGCCATGACCGGCTCCAGCCGCTCCAGCAGGCTGGACACCTGCTCGCGGGCGAAGTCTGCCACGGCTTCTCGCCCCAGACGCTCGGCCAGGAAGCGCAGCGCGCTGCCGGCCAGGTCGTCATAGGCGTGCTCGAAAGCACTGCGCCCCGCGTCGGTGATCGCGAACAGCTTGGCCGGCCGTCCACGCCCGCGCTGTCCGCGCGGGCGAACCGTACGAGGCTCTATCATTCCGTCGGCCAGCAGCGCGTCGAGGTGACGCCGTACGGCGGCGGGCGTGAGCCCGAGCCGCTCGCCGAGAGCCGCGGCCGCGACGGGACCATGCTCAAGAATCAGCCTGGCCACGCGGGCGCGGGTGCCGCGCTCACCACCGGGCTCCATCGTGGGCATGTTTTTCACAACATCAGTGTGCCGTAATTCCTTCCCGCATCACAAACGGATCTGAGCAGGGGCGGGGATGGAATTTGTCACGCAGGGTAGCCTTACCTAACTTTTGCCCGGCCCAGGATCGTGAACGCCAGGGCCGAGCAGATGAAGAGCCCGAGCATGACACATGCCATGGGCACCGCGGAGCCGGTTCCGGCAAGTCCGACCAGCGGGGCCGCGGCGGCGCCGAGCGCGAACTGCAGCACGCCCGTGAGCGCCGAGGCGCTGCCCGCGACCTGCGCGGGCTGGGAGCCGAGCGCCAGCGCGCCGGTGCCGGGCAGGACGAGGCCCTGCCCCAGCATGATGACGGCCAGCCCGCTCACGATGCCCCACAGGCCGAGGTCGGCCAGCGCGGCGGTCATCAGCAGGACCGCGCCGACCAGGGCCACGCCGAGCCCGGCGCGCACGAGCAGGACGGGCCGCACCCGCCCCGACAGCCGGCCGCCGAGCTGGGAGGTGGCGATCAGGGCCAGGGCGTTCAGGGCGAAGATGAGGGAGTACTGCTGGGGTGTGGCGCCGTACACCTCCTGGAGCACGAAAGGCGAGCCCGAGATGTAGCCGAACATGGCCGCGAACGACAGGCCGCCGGTCAGGGCGAAGCCCATGAACGAGCGGTCTCGCAGGAGGTGCCAGAAGGTGCTCACGGTGTGCTTGAGGCCGCCGCTCTCGCGTTCCCCGGCGGGCAGCGTCTCGCGCACGCCCGCCACCACGGCCAGCAGCAGCACGACCCCCGCGATGCTGAGCGCCACGAACACGCCCCGCCACGAGGTGAACTCCAGCAGCTGCGCGCCGGCGATGGGCGCCAGGATCGGGGCCAGGCCGCTGACGAGCATCAGCGTGGCGAAGATGCGCGCGATGGCGGCGCCGTCGTACAGGTCGCGGACGACGGCCCGCACGATGACCAGCGCCGCGCCGCCCAGCATGCCCTGCAGCAGGCGGAAGGCGATGAGCATCGGCACCGAGGGCGCGAAGGCGCACAGCAGCGAGGACAGCATGAACCCGGCCACGCCGACCATCAGCGGCGCCCGCCGGCCGCGCACGTCGCTGAGCGGGCCGGCGATCACCTGGCCGAGCGACACGCCGATGAGACAGGCGGTGAGCGTGAGCTGGACCTGCGCCTCCCCGCTGAGCATCTCGGCGGTGATGGAGGGCAGGGCGGGCAGGTACATGTCGATGGACAGCGGCCCGATCGCCGACAGCGCGCCGAGGATCAGCAGCAGCAGTCCGCGGCGGCTCTTCTGACTCTGCTGGACGACGGCGGACGTGGCGATCTCTGCCACGGACATGCGTGAACCCCTCTCCCTCGTAGGCCTGCGGCCCACGAGGGCCGAGAGATCAAACCATGTTTCGGTCCTCCGAATTCCCAGTCATCAGACATTTCCCGAAACTTCCTTAGATAGGGCGTCGAACCGGGCGAATGCGGTCATGGTCACCTGCGGCCCGGACTGCCTGCCGGAGTCCCTAAACTCGTGGCCATGGATTCCCCAGCCGTCGAGATCGTCGACCTGGTCAAACGTTACGGCGGCAGCACCGCCGTCGACGGCCTCACCTTCCGCGCCGAGCGGGGCGCGGTCACCGCGGTCCTCGGTCCCAACGGCGCCGGCAAGACGTCCACGGTGGAGATCTGCGAGGGGTTCCGCAAGGCCGACGGCGGCACGGTCAAGGTCCTCGGCCTGGCGCCCGCGCTGCCCGAGCTGCGCGCGCGGGTGGGGGTCATGCTGCAGGCGGGCGGCGTGCCGCCGGCGATGCGCTGCGCCGAGTGGCTGCGGCTGGTCTCGCGCTTCTACGCCCACCCGCTCGACCCACGCGCCCTGCTGGAGCGGCTGGGGCTGACCGATCACGTCCGCACCCCGTACCGCAGGCTGTCGGGCGGGCAGCAGCAGCGGCTGTCGCTGGCGGCGGCCGTCGTCGGGCGGCCCGAGCTGGTCTTCCTCGACGAGCCGACGGCCGGCCTCGACCCGCAGGCCAGGCACGCCTGCTGGGAGCTGGTGGGTGAGCTGCGCGAGGCCGGGGTGTCGGTGATGCTGACCACCCACCACATGGACGAGGCCGAGCGGCTGGCCGACCACGTCGTGATCATCGACAGGGGGCGCGTGGTGGCCGAGGGCAGCCCCGCCTCGCTGACCGGGGCCGAGCGGCAGCTCAGGTTCAGGGCGCGGCCGGGGCTGGCGCTGGAGGAGCTGCTCAACGCGCTCCCGGCGGGCAGCGCGGCCAAGGAGTCGCCGGCCGGGCACTACATCATCGAGGGCCTGGTGGGGCCCGAGCTGCTGGCCACGGTGACGGCCTGGTGCGCGGCCGAGGGCGTCACGGCCGACGACCTGCGCATCGAGCGCCGCACCCTCGAAGACGTCTTCCTCGAGCTGACCGGCAGGGAGCTGCGATGAGCGCGCCCGCCGAGATCACCGCGCACGGCCCGACCCACGGGGGATCCCGATGACCACGCTCGACTTCAGCCCCGCTCCCGGCGCGGCGCCGTTCCCGCGCATGGTGCTGGCGCAGGCGGGCGCGGAGATCCGCGCGATGCTGCGCAACGGCGAGCAGCTCCTGCTCACCCTGGTCATCCCGGTGCTGCTGCTGGCCGGGTTCTCGCTGGCGCCGCTGATCGACGTCGGCGGCGGGCGGCGGGTCGACTTCCTGGCGCCGGGCGTGCTCGCGCTGGCCGTGATGTCCACGGCCTTCACCGGGCAGGCCATCGCCACGGGCTTCGAGCGCCGCTACGGCGTGCTCAAGCGGCTGGGCGCGACCCCGCTGTCCAGGAGCGGGCTCATGCTGGCCAAGACGGCCGCGGTCGCCGGCGTGGAGATCATCCAGGCCGTGGTCATCGTGGCCGTGGGGCTGGCACTGGGGTGGCGGCCGCAGGGCTCGTTCCTGAGCGCGGCGCTGCTGATCGTGCTGGGCACCGCGGCCTTCAGCGGGCTGGGCCTGCTCATGGCCGGCACGCTGCGCGCCGAGGCCACGCTGGCGGCGGCCAACCTGGTCTACCTGGTGCTGCTGGGGGCGGGCGGGGTGATGTTCCCGCTGAGCAAGTTCCCCGAGGGGGTGCGGCCCGTGCTGGAGGCGCTGCCCATCACCGCGCTGACCGGCGGCCTGCGCGCGGTGCTCGCCCAGGGCGCGGCACTCCCGCTGGTCCCGGTGGCCGTGCTCGCGGCCTGGGCGGTGGTGTCGCTGGCGCTGGTCTCGCGCACGTTCCGCTGGGAGTGAGGGGCCGGGAGCCAGGGGCCGGCCCGCATCGTCATTCCGGGTGCGGCGGTTCGGCCCGCAGGGCGCCGTAGCGGCGGCGGGTGAGGGCGGCCACCGCCGTCAGCGGGATGGCCGCGCCGGCTGCCAGGCCGAACAGCAGCCCGTACCGGCCGTCCTGCGCCAGCGGCCCGGCGGCCCACGACGCGACCGCGCTGCCCACGAACAGCGCGCAGGCGAAGAAGGCGATCGTGGTCCCCCGGGCCTCGGGCACGACCGCGGTGGCCCAGGTCTGCAGCGAGGAGTGCAGGAACGACCAGCCACCGCCCAGCAGCAGCGCCGTGACAGCCACGGCGGGCACGCTGACGTGCACGGTCACGATCACGAACCCGGCGCAGAGCTGCGCACCGCCCACGACCATCAGCAGCGGCGCGGGCCAGCGGCCCGACAGGTGCTTGACGAGCTTGGCGAAGCCCCACAGCCCCAGCCCGTACGCGGTGATCGACAGCCCCGCCACGGCGGCGGCCAGCCCCGTGTGCTGCAGCGCCGGGGCCAGGAACGGCATGGCTCCCAGCATGATCGCCCCCTCCGTGAAGGCGAGCGCGAACACCAGCAGCGCCCACCGCTGCCGCAGCACCTTGCCCAGGTGGCTCAGCACCCCGCTCCCGGCGTTCCCGTGCCGGGGCGGCTCGGGCAGCTTGCGCAGCGACAGCGCGCAGGCCAGGGCGCAGGCGGCGGGCACGGTGAAGGCCACCCGCCAGTCCACCAGGCCGGCGACGACGCCGCCCAGGCCCGTGGCCAGCGCCGTGCCGAGGGCGGCGGCGGCCATGAGGTCGGTGAGGGCGCGCTGGCGTACCGACGGCTGGACGGTGTCGCCCACGTACGTCAGCCCCGTGGGGATCACCGCGCCGAAGCAGGCACCCGTGACGACCCTGGCCAGCACGAGCGCCCACAGCACGGGCATCAGCGCCGAGACCGCGCCCGCCAGCGCCGCGCCGAACAGGGCCCAGCGCATGACGCGTACGCGGCCGAACCGGTCGGACAGCAGGCCCCACAGCGGCTGGGTCAGCCCGTACGCCAGGTAGTAGCCGCTGGCGGCGGCGACCGAGGCCGACAGCGAGACGTCCAGGTCGGCGGCGATGAGCACGAGCATGGGGCTCACCGCGAAGCGGTCGAAGCTGCTGACGAACCCGGACACGGACAGGGCCAGCGGAGGGCGATCGAGACTCACGGAGAGCGCGGGGGCTTTCATACATCCATGGTGGATATGTCCCGGAATATGATCCAGTCGGCAGTGGTACCACCTTAATGGAGGTGATGTCGGTCGCGTTGAGTAGGCTCTGACGGTTGCTCTTCCTGCACCTGACGAGGAGTCCCGTGACCGCCTTCGCACTCGACGACCCCATCGGCCGGGGTCCCGGCCTGCCCAGGCCGGGGAACCTGCTGCGCACCGCGGCCGACTCCATCCCACCCTCGGGGCTCGTGCTGCTGGCCATCTTCTCGGTGCAGATCGGCGCCGGGTTCGCCAAGGAGCTGTTCGCGGCGCTGCCGCCGAGCGCGGTGGTGTTCCTGCGCATCGCGGCCGGGGCGCTCATCATGGGCGCCGTCGCGCGGCCCAAGCTGAAGGGGCTGGCCTGGCGCGACTGGGCGGTGGGGATCGGCTTCGGCCTGACGCTCGCCGTGATGAACCTGACCTTCTACGAGGCCCTGGCCCGGCTGCCGATGGGGATCGCGGTGGCGATCGAGTTCCTCGGGCCCCTGGGCGTGGCGGTGGCCGCCTCCCGGCGGCGGATCGACCTGCTGTGGATCGGGCTGGCCGGGATGGGCGTGGTGCTGCTGGCGCCGTGGGGCGACTCGTCGTCGGTGAGCTGGGTGGGCATCGGGTTCGCCATGGTGGCGGGGGCCTGCTGGGCGGCGTACATCCTGCTGTCGGCGGCCGCCGGGCGGCGCTTCCCCGGGACGAGCGGGCTGTCGTTCGCGATGATCGTCTCAGCGGTGGCGATCCTGCCGATCGGGGTCACCACCGGCGGGGCCGACCTGCTGCAGCCCGAGCTGCTGCTCATCGGGCTGGGCGTGGGGCTGCTGTCGTCGGTGATCCCGTACTCGCTGGAGCTGCAGGCGCTGCGGCGCATGCCCAAGCACGTGTTCGGCATCCTGATGAGCCTGGAGCCCGCCGTCGCGGCGCTGATCGGCGTGCTGCTGCTCAGCGAGATCCTGCACGCGCAGCAGTGGGCGGCGATCATCTGCATCGTGGCCGCCAGCCTGGGCTCGACCCGCAGGCGGAGATGAGGGCCGCCGCGCGCCCGTGGGATGGGGTCTCGGGCGCGCGGCGGGGGGCTCGGCTCGGTGGGCGGGGTGTGCCGAGCCCATGGAGGTCAGCGGAGTGCGGGTGTCCGCGTGACCAGGTATGTGCCGCAAGCAGCCGGTCCGTCGCGGACCGGGAACGGCGGAACCGGCGGCGTTCGCGCGAGGCGTCGCCCGGCCGGCCCGCATCGAGATTACCTCCATCGGGGAGTGCCCGATCCCCGAATGTCAGAACTTAACGCTCAGTGCTCGGCCCAGATACCGCGTACGTGGCCGATGTGCTCCGCCATGAGATGGCCGACGGCGGCGCCGTCGCCGCTCTTGAGCGCGTCCAGCAGTTGCAGGTGCTCCCTGGCGGAGTCGCCCAGCGTGCCGCGCTCGGAGAGCTGGGACAGGCCGTAGAGCCGGGCCCTGTTGCGCAGGTCGCGCACCACCGTGACGAGGTGGACGTTGCCGCACAGCGACAGCAGCTCGACGTGGAAGCGCAGGTCGGCGTCCACGTACGCGAGCAGGTCGCCCCGCTCGCTGGCCGAGACGATCTCCTCGGCGATGGGCCGCAGCCGCTCGAACTCCTCGGCCCGCGAGCTGTCGGCCAGCCTGGCGACCGTGGGCACCTCGATGAGCTGGCGGATCTCGGTCAGCTCGTCGAGGTCGCGGTCGGACAGCTCGGTTACCCGGAAGCCCTTGTTGCGCACGGCCTCGACCAGGCCCTCCTTGGCCAGGTCGAGCATGGCCTCGCGCACGGGCGTGGCGGAGACGCCGAACTGGGCGGCCAGCACCGGCGCGGAGTAGACCACCCCCGGCCGCATCTCGCCGGTGATCAGCGCGGCACGCAGCGCGTGCGCGACCTGCTCGCGCAGGCTCTGCCGCTCCCCCACCATCGGCAGGTCGAGCCGGTCCTCGGCAGCCATCGGCCCATCCCCTTCTCTGTCCACCCTCATGCCTGCGCCCTCGTTCGGGCCTCGTAGGCGGCAGCCGCGACCACGAGGTCCTCCCACGCCATGCCCGTGCTCTTGAACACGCGCGGCCCCGGACCGGTGACCACCCTTCCGGCGAGCAGGTCGGCAAGGTTACCGGCGAGATGATGAGAGGTGATCGTACCCTGGCGGATCGGGACGACGACGTCGCCCGCCTCCTCCAGGGCGGCCGCCCTGGCCTCGACGACCACGGTGGCGCGGGCGATCAGGTCGCCGTCGAGCTCACGGGCGTCGGGCTCGTGCGAGCCGACCGCGACGACGGTGACGCCGTCGCGGGCGAGCTTACCGGGGAACAGGGGATGCCTGGCCGTGGTGCAGCACGCGATCAGATCGGCCCCGGCCACCGCCTCAGCCACCGCCTCAGCCACCGCCTCAGTCACGGCTTCGGTGACCGCCTCGGCCGCCGCCCCCGCCACCGCTTCTCCGGCGGCTTCCTCCGGCGGGGCAGCCGGCGGGGCAGCCGGCGGGGCAGCCGGCGGGGCGGAAGGTGGCGGGCCGGCGGGCAGGGCGCGGGCGGTCAGGCCGAGCGCGCGGCAGCGGGCGGCCAGCGCCTCGGCCCGGCCCGCGTCGCGGCCCACCACCGTGACGTCGTCCACCGGCCGCACCTCTCGCAGCGCCAGCACGTGCCCGTACGCCTGCGGCCCGCTCCCGAACACGACCAGCCGCCGCGCGCCGGGATCGGCGAGGTGGCGGACGGCGAGGGCGGAGACGGCGGGCGTGCGCAGCGAGGTGAGCGCGATCCCGTCCAGCGCCGCCAGCGGGGCCAGGGTGTCGCCGTCGAACAGCAGGTACGTGCCCTGGATCCGGGGCAGCCCCCGCTCCGGGTTGCGCGGCGCGATGCTGACGGCCTTGACACCCGCGTACCGCCGGGTGGAGGCGGGCATGAGCAGCAGCTGCCCGGCGGGCAGGTCCACGATCGGCCGCCGCGGGGTCGTCTCGGGGTCGAGCCCCGCCCGCAGCGCCTCCTCCAGGACGTCCACGGCCCGTCCCATGGGCACCAGCCGCTCCACGGTGGCCGCGTCGAGGTACGGCAGCCCGCTCATCGCAGCGTGAACCCGGTCGGGAACGGGTCGGCGGGGTCGAGCTCGAAGGTGTGCCGCCCGGTGCGGTAGGCCATGCCGTCGATCTCCACGATCACGCCCTCGTCCGTCGCCTCCCGCACGCGGGCGGTGAACACGCTGCCCACGACGCTCTCGTGCACGAGCCCGGCGACCTTCTCCTCGTCGTGCAGCAGCGCCATCCTGGCGGCGGTGCCGGAGCCGCACGGCGAGCGGTCCACCTCGCCGTCGGCGAACACGGTGACGTTGCGCTGCCGCCTGACCCCGTCCAGGTCCGGGAGCTCCTCGTGGAAGATCACCCCGTACACGCCGGACAGCCGCTCGTCGGACGGGTGCCTGGCGGCCGGGTGCCCCGCCAGGCCGGCCTTGATCCGCCGGGCGTGCTCGATGAGGGCGTTCACGTGCCGGGGCTCGACCCGCAGGCCGACGTCCTGCGCGCGTACCGACGCGTAGATGGCGCCGCCGTAGGAGACGTCGGCGCGCAGGCCCGCGACGGGCACGTCGCGGGCGATCACGAACGAGGGCACGTTGACGAAGGTGACGCCCTCGATCCTGCCTCCGGACAGCCGCACCCTGGCCTGGACGCGGCCCGAGGGCACGTCGACGACGACGTCCGTCACGCCGTCGGAGGCGGCCTCGACCAGGCCCTCCCGCACGGCGTGCACGCCCAGCGCGATCGTGCCGTGCCCGCAGGCGGTGGAGAAGCCGTCCTTGTGCCAGAACAGCGCCCCGAGACGCGCCCCCTGGTCGTCCGGGGGCACCAGGAAGCAGCCGTACATGTCGGCGTGGCCGCGCGGCTCGTTGCACAGCAGCCGCCGCACGTCATCCAGCTCGGCCATCGCGGTGGTGCGGCGGTCGAGCACGGTGGAGCCGGGGATCTCGGGCACCCCGCCCGTCACGATCCTGAACGGCTCCCCCGCCGTGTGGTAGTCGACCGTCGTCAGCATCAGAGCTCGAACCCCGCGGGGAACGGGTCGCGCGGGTCGAGGAAGTACTGGGCGGTGCCGGTGATCCAGGCCCGCCCGGTGATCGACGGCAGGACCGCCGGCCGGCCACCCACCGTGGTCTCCTCCAGCAGCCGCCCGATGAAGTGGGTGCCGATGAACGACTCGTTCGTGAAGTCGCGGCCCAGCGGCAGCTCGCCCCTGGCGTGGAGCTGGGCCATGCGGGCGCTGGTACCGGTGCCGCAGGGCGAGCGGTCGAACCAGCCCGGGTGGATGGCCATGGCGTGGCGCGAGTGGTGGGCGTCGGAGCCGGGGGCGGCGAAGTAGACGTGGTGGCAGCCGCGGATGCGGGAGTCCTCGCGGTGCACCGGCTCGTCGGCGGCGTTGATGGCCTCCATGGTGGCCAGGCCGGCCGCGATGATCTCGTTCTTGGCCTTGCGGTCGAAGGGCAGGCCGTAGTGGTCGAGGTCGACGACGGCGTAGAAGTTGCCGCCGTACGCGAGGTCGTACGGGATCTCCCCGAACCCCGGCACGGTCACCGTGGCGTCCAGCCGGTCGCAGTAGGACGGCACGTTGCGCAGCGTCACCGACATGGCCATGCCGTCCTCGACGGCCACGTCCACCTCGACGAGCCCGGCGGGCACCTCCAGGCGCACGGTCGTGACGGGCTCGACCACCTCCACCATGCCGGTCTCGACCAACACGGTGGCCACGCCGATCGTGCCGTGCCCGCACATCGGCAGCAGCCCGGACACCTCGATGAACAGCACGCCGTAGTCGGCGTCCGGCCTGGTCGGCGGCTGCAGGATGGCGCCGCTCATGGCCGAGTGGCCGCGCGGCTCCGTCATCAGCAGGGTGCGGATGTGGTCGAGATTGTCGCGGAAGTACACGCGCCGCTCCGCCATGCTCGCGCCGGGGATCACGCCGATTCCGCCGGTGATGACCCGGGTGGGCATGCCCTCGGTGTGGGAGTCGACGGCGTGGAATACGCGCTTGGTCCTCATCGCAGCCCCTCTGCCAGTGCCTTCTCGGTCGCCGCACGCACGATAGCGGCCTGCTCGTCCGTCAGCGGCTCCCTGGGGTGCCTGCACGGGCCGCCGCGACGGCCGGCCACGTCCATGGACAGCTTGATGGCCTGCACGAACTCGGTCTTGGAGTCCCAGCGCAGCAACGGGTGCAGGGCCCGGTACAGCGGCAGCGCGGTCTCCAGGTCGCCCGCCACCGCCGCGCGGTAGAGGGCGGTGCTGGAGGCGGGCAGCGCGTTCGGGTAGCCGGCGATCCAGCCGACGGCTCCTGCCACGGCCAGCTCCAGCAGCACGTCGTCGGCGCCGACCAGCAGGTCGAGCTCGGGCGCCAGCTCCGCGAGCTCGTAGGCCCTGCGCACGTCGCCGCTGAACTCCTTGACCGCCACGATCAGCCCCTCCTCGTGCAGCCTGGCCAGCAGCGCGGGGGTCAGGTCCACCTTGGTGTCGTAGGGGTTGTTGTAGGCCACGATCGGCACGCCGGCCCTGGCCACCTCACGATAGTGCGCCACGACGGCCCGCTCGTCGGCCCGGTAGGTGTTGGGCGGCAGCAGGAGGACCGAGCCGCAGCCCGCCTCGCCCGCCTGCTCGGCCCAGCGGCGCGACTCGGCGGCGCCGTACGCGCCCGCCCCGGCCATCACGTTCCCGCCGCCGACTGCCGCGACGGCGGTCTCGATCACCTTCGTCCGCTCCTGCGGGGTGAGCGTCTGGTACTCGCCGAGCGAGCCGTTCGGCACGACGCCGTCGCAGCCGTTCGCGACCAGCCAGCGGCAGTGCTCCGCGAAGCCGTCGTGGTCGACGGACAGGTCCTCGCGCAGGGGCAGCGCGGTGGCGACCATGACGCCCTGCCAGGGCTTGCTGCGGTGTTCCATGGGGAAGTCCTCCAGGTGTCGGGGGGTTCAGTGAGCGAGGTCGTCGTCGGGCGCCGTGCCTGCGGCGCCGCCGGGCGCCGTCGCTCCGCCGGAGCCGCTGCCGGAGCCGCCGTCGGGTGCCGTGAGTGAGGCCAGCGCGCCGAGGGTGACGGGCTGGGCGATCGGGCGGCGGGGCGGCCGGGGCCGCTCTCCCGCCAGGCAGGAGACGGCGTAGCCGCAGATGCGGCCCTGGCACCAGCCCATGCCGGGGCGGGCCAGCAGCTTGACCGAGCGCGCGTCGGTGGCGCCGAGCGCCTGCGCCTCGCGTACCCGGGCCAGCGGCACCTCCTCGCACCGGCACACGAGCGTGTCGTCGCGCAGCCACCCCTGCCAGCCGGGCTTGACCGGGTACGCGCGCTGCAGCGCCTTCCCGAACGCCCGCCACCGCTCCCGCCTGCGCGCGAACAGCGGCGGCACGACCGCCGCCGCACCACCGGAAACCGGCACGCCCTCCGGCCCCGCACGCCCATCGGCCGCCGCGCCCGTGCGGGCGTCGGCCACGATGGCGCGGCCGGCGAGGCGGCCCTCCAGTTCGGCGAGCCGCCAGCCGCCCACGCCGACGGGCTCGCCCGCCGCCCACACCCCGGGCACGGTGGTGCGGAGGGTGGCGTCCACGCTCAGCACCGGGCTGCCGTCCACGTCGTGGCGGGTCCGGCAGCCGAGCTGCGTCCCCAGCTCGATCTGCGGCACGAAGCCGTACCCCACGGCCACGGCGTCGCACTCGACGACGTGGGTCGCCGTGACGTTCCAGTCGTGGTCGAGGCGGGCGATGGTGACGGCCTCCACCTCGCGCTCCCCGTGGGCGGCCACGACCGCCTGGCGCGTCCGGTACGGCACCCGATGCCGGGCCAGGGCGGCCGCGTACCCCGCCGCCTCACCGGCCTTGCCCAGGGCCAGCACCGGGTTCCTGGCCAGCCCGAGCCCGCCGTTGGCCTCGTACACGCCGAGCACCCGCGCCCCCGCCCCGGCCAGCCCCGAGGCGACGGGCAGCAGGAACGGCCCGGTGCCGGACACCACGATCCGCCGCCCCGCCACGACCCCGCCGCCCTTGAGCAGCGCCTGCGCGCCACCGGCGGTGAGCACCCCGGGCAGGTCCCAGCCGGGGAACGGCAGCGGCCGGTCGTGCGCGCCGGTCGCGATCAGCAGCCGCCGCGCCCGCAACACCACCGCCCGCTCGTCCCCCGTACCGGACCGGCCTGTGGGCGCCGCCGTGTCCCTGGTCGCGCAGTGCACCAGCAGGTCGCCGTCCGGCTCGCGGGAAACGGCCCACACCTGGTGCCGCAGCAGCACGTCGGCGCGCGCGTCCAGGGCCCGCGCCTGCCGCAGGAACCGGTCGAGCCCGGGCGCCGGCTTGGGGTCGGCGGCGTGCCGGAAGTACTGGCCGCCGAGCCGCAGGCCCGAGTCCACGAGCGCCACCCGCAGCCCGGCCAGCGCCGCCGTGAGCGCGCCCGCCACGCCGGCGGGCCCGCCGCCGACCACCACGAGGTCGTACGTCACGCCGTCGTCACCTCGTCCCCCGGCTCGGCCTCCAGCAGGCAGGCCCGCTCGGGCGGCCGCCCGTTCACCGAGATCAGGCAGTCGAAGCAGACCCCGATCCCGCAGAACAGCCCGCGCGGCCGCCCGCCGAAGCGGGTGGAGCGCCACGACCGCACCCCGGCCGCGTGCAGGGCCGCGCCGATGGTCTGCCCCGGCACGACCGGCACGGAGCGGCCGTCGACGGTGATGTGGAAGGTCACAGGGCCTCCTCAGGGAAGCGGTCCGGGCGGAAGGGCTGCAGGTCGAGGTCGGGCCGCCGGCCGGCGAGGAGCTGGGCGAGCAGGTGACCGGTGGCCGGGGCGAGCCCGATGCCGGCACCCTCGTGGCCGCACGCGTGATACAGCCCGGACACGCGCGGATCGGCCCCGATGACGGGCAGGTGATCGGGGCAGTACGGCCGGAACCCGCAGTAGGACCGGATGGCCCGGACGTCCCGCAGCGCGGGGAAGAGCGCGACCGCCTGCTCGGCCAGCCGCGCCAGGACCGGCACCGACGTCGTCCTGTCGAACCCGACGCGCTCCCTGCTGGCCCCGATGAGCACGGTCCCGGCGGGCGTGCCCTCCACCACGGCCGAGGTCTCCAGGCCGGCGGAGTCGCTGGCCACGTTCGTCACGTAGGCGGCGGTGTAGACCTTGTGCCTGATCAGCGGCTCCGGCAGCGGCTCGGTGACGAGGATGAATCCCCGCCTGGGCAGCACCGGCAGGTGCACGCCCGCCAGCGCGGCCACCTCGCCGCCCCAGGTGCCCGCCGCGTTGACGACCGCGTCGCCGAGCACGTCGCCCTGGGAGGTGCGCACGCCCGTGACGCGGTCCCCCGAGCGGATGATCCCGGTCACGGTGGCGCCGAGCCGCAGCCGCAGCGTGCCGTGGCCGAAGCTCTCCGCGCCGTGCCTGAGCAGGGTGGCGGCGGCGAGCATGGGCTGCACCTGGGCGTCCTGGGGATAGAACACCCCTCCGGCCAGGCCCTCGGCCAGGTGCGGCTCGTAGCCGCGCAGCTCGGAGGCCGGCACGAGGGTGTGCTCGACGCCCTGCTTGCCGGCCAGCTCGGTGAGCTGCCGCTGCACCTGCTCGGTCTCGGCGACGACCAGCCCGCCCTTCGGCTCGAACTCGAACCCGCCGAGCCCGGCCAGCGAGCGCCACAGCCGGTTCGACAGCACGGCCAGCTCCAGCTCGGGCCCCGGCTCCTTGTCGGACACCAGCACGTTGCCCTCGCCCGAGCCCGTCGTGCCGCCGGCCACGGGGCCACGGTCGATCACGGTCACGTCGAGGCCCGCGCGGGCGGCGTAGTAGGCGCAGGCCGCCCCCACCACACCCGCGCCGACGACGATCACGTCGGACATCACCACCTCCTCTCAGTAATATGTCACATACCTTCACCCTTGAGAAGCCCGGCCCCGGGGAAGCCGGTTCCCGATGGCGGGACCGGCCGGTGTGGCCCCTACCATCGATGACGTGAAGCTACCCACGGACAATCCCCACCTCGTCGCGCGTTTCATCCGGTCGTTCTGGGCACCGACCACCCGCTCGATGCGTGGCTGGGCGTTGGCCTCCGTGGTGGTCAACGCCGGCATCACGGTGACGGGCGCGGGCGTGCGCGTGACGGAGTCGGGGCTCGGCTGCCCGACCTGGCCGAGGTGCACGCCCACCAGCTTCATCCCGGTCGCGCATCCCGAGGTCTCGCCGCTGCACATGGCCGTCGAGTTCGGCAACCGGCTGCTCACGTTCCTGGTGCTGGCGGTGGGCATCGCCTGCTGGCTGGCCGCCGTGCGGATGCGGCCCCGCCGGGTCTCCCTGGTCCGCCTGGCCTGGCTGCAGCCGATCGGGATCATCGCGCAGGCCCTGTGGGGCGGGCTGGTGGTCAACACCATGCTCAACCCGTTCACCGTCGGCATGCACTACCTCCTGTCCAGCGGGCTGATCGCCGCCTGCTGGATGTTGTACGCGCGCGCGGGCGAGGGCGACGGGCCCGTACGGAAGATCACCCACCGCGACGTCCGCCGGCTCGGCCACGCGCTGCTGGCGGCCGTGTTCGCGCTGCTGGTGGTCGGGGTCGTGGTCAGCGGCACCGGGCCGCACTCGGGTGACGAGATGGCCTCGCGCTTCGACCTCGACATCGAGACCGTCGCCCGGTTGCACGCCGACATCGCCTACGTGGTGGTGGGGCTGACGTTCGCGCTGCTGTTCGCGCTGCACGTGACCAACGCGCCGCGCTCCGCCCGGCGGGCCGCGCTGGCCCTGTTCGGCGTGGAGCTGCTGCAGGGCGTGATCGGCTACACGCAGTGGTTCCTGGCCGTCCCGGCCGCGCTGGTGCTGCTGCACGTCCTCGGCTCGACCCTGGTCTGGATCGCCGCGCTGCGGGTCGCCACGTCGCTGCGTTCCCGCGACCCCGAGCCCTCCTCCGTGGACCACTCCCCCACCGAAGCAGCCGCCGTCGTCTGAGCGGATATGCCAGGGTATGTGGTGTTAGATGCGCCACTCCCCCGGCCCGGAAGAGGTGTGCTTTGCGGGGAAAAGTCCGCCTCTCGCGGAAGGTGCTGCGCCGCTCGTACCAGGGGCTGGTGCTGGCCAGCGTGCTCGCGCTGGCGCCCATGACGTGGGCCTGGCTCGGCAGCTCGGGACACCGCGCGATGGCCGAGGACGAGGGCTGGGTCCGGCAGGTGCCCGAGACGCAGGCCGCGCTGGTGCTCGGCGCCGGCCTGTACGCCGGGCGGCCCTCCCCGATGCTGGCCCGCAGGCTCGACATCGCCGCCGAGCTGTACCTGTCGGGCAAGGTGAAGGCGCTGCTGCTGTCGGGCGACAACAGCCGCAAGGAGTACGACGAGCCCACCGCCATGCGCGACTACCTGCGCGCCAAGGGCGTGCCCGACGCGGTGATGGTGCTCGACTACGCCGGGTTCGACACGTGGGACTCCTGCGTGCGGGCACGCAAGGTGTTCGGGGCCGAGCGCGTGACGGTGGTCACCCAGGAGTTCCACATCCCCAGGGCCGTGACGTTGTGCAGGACTGCGGGGCTGGAGGCGTTCGGGACGGGTGACGACTCGGCCAGGCGCTGGGCCGCGACCACGTACGCCTACGCCGCCCGCGAGCTGTTCGCCACCGCCAAGGCGTTCGCCGACGCCATGATCCTGCACTCCGACCCGGTGTACCCGGGCCCGCGCGAGGTCTCGCTCACCCGCATCCTCGCCGAGCCGCGGCCTCAGCCGGGCGCGCCGGGCGCGTAGCCGGGCGGCGGCGATCCCCTGGCCACCGAACGGGCGTGCATCTCCGGCACGGGGAAGTCGGCGCGGGCGGTGCTCATGCACTCCAGCAGCGCCCGCTGCTCCTCGTGGAAGGTGTGCTCGTCGACCATGTGGCGGGCCGCCCGCTCGTGCAGCAGCCCCAGCTCGGTGGCGGCGAGCTGGTAGTCGCGCATCGCCCGCAGCCCCGGCTTGCCGCCGTGGGCGCGGGCCCACTGCCGGGCCTGGCGGCGCCGGGCGAAGGCCGAGAGCATGTAGATGTCGGCCTGGGTGACCAGCTTGGTCGGCTCGTACGCCGGCAGGTACCGCTGGATGAGCGCCACGATGCGCCGCCGGTCCCTGAACACCACGCCGATCAGCACCACCAGCACGACCAGCAGCGTCAGGTAGGCCACCACGAGCCCGGGGAACCCGCCGTAGGAGGCCAGGCCGTTCCACAGGCCGTGCAGGATCATCGCCGCCGTCCAGCCCGCCAGCACGTACGTGCTGCGCTCGGAGCCCTGCCGCTGGGCCGCGTACGCCACGGCGACCCCGATCATGGAGCTGAACAGCGGATGCGCCAGCGGCGACAGGATGCCGCGCAGCACCACCGTGACGGCCAGCCCCTTGACGCCCGAGGTGGACAGCGCGCCGAGGTAGTAGCTGACGTTCTCGCTCATGGCGAAGCCGAGGCCGACCATGCTGGCGTAGATGACGCCGTCGGTCGGCCCGTCGAGCTCGGCCCTGCGGAACTTGAGCAGGCCCAGCAGCACCAGGCCCTTCATCGTCTCCTCCACCACCGGCGCGCCGAACGTGGCCGCGAGGTTGCGGGCGCTGGCCTCCGACAGCTTGGCGGTGTCGATGATGTAGTGCAGGTTGAGCGAGTTGATCACACCGGCCACGAGCACGGCGATGCCCGCGCCCCAGGCGAAGGCGAAGATCAGGTTGCTGCGCGGCTCCGGCTCCATCCGGTCGAGCGCCAGCACGGCCGCCAGCAGCAGCGGCACCGGCGCCAGTGCCAGCATGAGCGCGATGAAGAACTGCACCGGCGCGCCGTTGAACACGTCGAAGGAGAACGAGACCAGGGCGCAGATGCCGGTGAGGACCAGCCCGATGATCAACGCGAATGACGGGCGGTCCTTCAACACCCAGCGTGGATCACGGGTCGCCATAGGGTGACTTTAACGGATCA
This sequence comes from Nonomuraea sp. GTA35, assembly GCF_041950525.1. NCBI lineage: Bacteria > Bacillati > Actinomycetota > Actinomycetes > Streptosporangiales > Streptosporangiaceae > Nonomuraea > Nonomuraea sp. GTA35. The sequence goes on from NZ_JBGNUV010000018.1 coordinate 117,110, forward strand.
GAGTGCCGGGGTCCGTGCGGGTCTTCGCGCCGCCGGTCGAGGCCGGGGACGCCATGGCCGGAGTGGAGGCTGGTGCGGCCGATCCGGAACGGCTCGTGCAGCAGGTCGGCGAGCCGCGTGCGCACCCGGTGGCAGCCGGCGCCGCGCGTCACGATCACGCGGGCCGACAGGGTCGGATAGCCACTCGTCACCGTCCGGACATGAAGGCCGCGCACCCGCACCTGCCCTCCCAGGGGTCAGGCGAGCAGCGGGTCGATCGCCACGGCCAGGAACAGCAGCGCCAGGTAGGCGTTCGACCAGTGGAAGAAGCGCATGGGACGCAGGTCGACCCCGCTCTTGCCGGCGTTGAGCCGGGCCAGCAGGCGGTGCGCCTCCACCAGGCACATCACGCCGAGCACGGCGGCCACGATCGGGTAGAACAGCGTGGTGCCCGCCACCGGCCACAGCGCCAGCGAGCAGAGCACGGTGGCCCAGGTGTAGGCGATGGACTCCAGGATGACCCGCCGCTCGGTGGCCACCACGGGCAGCATCGGCACCTTGGCCGCCGCGTAGTCCTCCTTGTACCGCATGGCCAGCGTCCAGGTGTGCGGCGGCGTCCAGAAGAACACCACGCCGAACAGCACCAGCGGCGCCCAGTCGAGCCGCTCGGTGATGCCCGCCCAGCCGATCATCACCGGCATGCAGCCCGCGATGCCGCCCCACACGATGTTCTGGGCCGTGCGCCGCTTGAGCACCAGCGAGTAGACCAGCACGTAGAACAGGATCGCGCCGAGCGACAACATCGAGGCCAGCCAGTTGGTGGTCACCCACAGGCCCACCGTGGAGATGACGCCCAGCACGAGGCCGAAGACCAGCGCGGCGCGCGGCGAGACCTGGTGCCTGGCCAGCGGCCTGCGGCGGGTGCGGCGCATCTTCTGGTCGATGTCACGGTCGATGTAGCAGTTGAGCGCGTTGGCGCTGCCTGCCGATAGGGTGCCGAACACCATGACCCAGATCGACTCCCACAGCGGTGGCAGGCCACCCGCTGCGAGGAACATCACCGGCAGTGTCGTGATCAGCAGCAGCTCGATGACCCGCGGCTTGGTGAGCGCGATGTAGGCCTTGACGATCATGCCGATCGAGCGCGGCGCCTCCACCTGCCGTGATGGGGCCGTCGCCTGCCTGTTGGTCAGCACCGTCAAGGCGCTTCCAGCCTGTCGGAAGTCAACGCGTAACCTCTGATAAGAGCGGATCCATGGGCGGGCGCCGGTGACGCCCCTGCGAACAAACAAACTGTAGTCGCAGGGGCGGCCGGTCCGGCCAATGGGGGGCTTGCGCCGTACCTGGACACGCGAGGACGGAATGGGAATCGATCACCAGTCCCACTCGGTTAGGGTCCGGTGTAGGCGCGGGCGCGCAACCTGCGGCAGGCCGCCGCGACGCGGCCGGCCTCGGGCGGGACAGCCACATCCAATGACAACTAGATTCCGGAGATCGAGCACTTGAGCACCGAACTCGTGCCAGCCCTTGAATGGACCGACCTGGACAAGCAGGCGGTCGATGTCGTTCGAGCCCTGGCGATGGACGCAGTGGAGAAGGCGGGCTCGGGTCACCCCGGCACCGCCATGAGCCTGGCCCCCGCCGCATACCTGCTCTTCCAGCGTGTGATGCGCCACGACCCGACCGACCCCGGCTGGCTCGGGCGTGACCGGTTCGTGCTGTCGTGCGGCCACAGCAGCCTGACGCTCTACATCCAGCTCTACCTTTCCGGTTACGGCCTGACCCTGGACGACCTCAGGCGCCTGCGCCAGTGGGACAGCCTCACGCCGGGTCACCCCGAGCACGGGCACACCGCCGGAGTGGAGACCACGACGGGCCCCCTGGGCCAGGGCATCGCCAACGCCGTCGGCATGGCCATGGCGGCCCGCCGCGAGCGCGGCCTGTTCGACCCCGAGGCCGAGCCGGGCACCTCCCCGTTCGACCACCACATCTGGTGCATCGTCAGCGACGGCGACATCGAGGAGGGCATCAGCCACGAGGCCAGCTCCCTCGCCGGCCACCAGAAGCTGGGCAACCTCGTCGTCGTCTACGACGACAACCACATCTCCATCGAGGACGACACGGCCATCGCGCTCTCCGAGGACGTGGTCAAGCGCTACGAGGCCTACGGCTGGCACACCCAGAGCGTCGACTGGACCGAGACCGGCGAGTACGTCGAGGACGTCCAGGCCCTCTACGACGCCCTGCAGGCGGCCAAGGCGGAGACGGACCGGCCGTCGTTCATCCGGCTGCGCACGATCATCGGCTACCCCGCGCCGAACAAGCAGAACACCGGCAAGATCCACGGCTCCGCCCTGGGCGAGGCCGAGGTCGCCGCCACCAAGGAAGTGCTGGGCATGGACCCGGCCAAGACGTTCGACGTGCCGGCCGCGGTGCTGGAGCACGCCCGCGGCGTCGCCCAGCGCGGCCGCGCCGACCACGCCGAGTGGGAGAAGTCCTACGCCGAGTGGCGGCTGGCCAACGACGAGCGCGCCGCCGAGCTCGACCGCATCTCCCGCCGCGAGCTGCCGGCCGGCTGGGCCACCGCGCTGCCGTCGTTCGAGAAGGGCACCTCCATCGCCACGCGCAAGGCGTCCGGCGAGGTGCTCAACGCGCTGGCCCCGGTGCTGCCCGAGCTGTGGGGCGGCTCGGCCGACCTGGCCGAGTCCAACCTCACCACGATGAAGGGCGAGCCGTCCTTCATCCCCGAGGAGTTCCAGACCAAGGACTTCAAGGGCAACCGCTTCGGCCGCACGCTGCACTTCGGCATCCGCGAGCACGCCATGGGCGCCATCCTGAACGGCATCGCGCTGCACGGCGGCACCCGCCCGTACGGCGGCACGTTCCTGGTCTTCTCCGACTACATGCGGCCCGCGGTGCGGCTGGCCGCGCTGATGAAGCTGCCGGTCACGTACGTGTGGACGCACGACTCGATCGGCCTCGGCGAGGACGGCCCCACCCACCAGCCGATCGAGCACCTGTGGGCGCTGCGCGCGATCCCCGGCCTCGACGTGGTGCGCCCGGCCGACGCCAACGAGACGGCGTACGCGTGGAAGGCCGTGCTGGAGCACACCGACCGCCCCGCCGCCCTGGCGCTGACCAGGCAGAACCTGCCGGTCGTGGAGGGCACCAGCGCCGAGGGCGTGGCCCGCGGCGGCTACGTGCTGCGCGAGGCGTCCAACGGCCAGCCGAAGGTCATCGTCATCGCCACGGGCAGCGAGGTGGAGATCGCGCTGAACGGCCGGGAACTGCTGGAGTCGCAGGGCATCCCCACGCGGGTGGTCTCGATGCCGTGTGTCGAGTGGTTCAACGGGCAGGACACCGCATATAAGCAGACGGTTCTGCCCTCGTCGAACAGGGCTCGGGTGGCGGTCGAGGCGGGCATCGCGCTCGGCTGGCACGAGTACGTCGGCGAGTGCGGTGAGGTGGTCAGCCTCGAACACTTCGGTGCCTCTGCGCCGTACAAGACTTTGTACGAGCAGTTCGGGCTGACGGCTGAGCGCGTGGCGGCGGCGGCCAGGGCGAGCCTGGCCAAGCTGGGTCAGGACAAGGGCGAGACGACGGGAAACTGAAGCAGAGATGAGCGAGATCCTCAACAAGCTGTCCGGCCAGGGCGTTGCCATCTGGCTCGACGACATCAGCCGTGAGCGCCTGCGCACCGGCAACCTCGAGCAGGTGATCCGGGAGAAGAACGTGGTCGGGGTGACCTCCAACCCGACCATCTTCGCCAACGCGCTCAGCAAGGGCGACGCGTACAACTCCCAGCTCCACGACCTGGCCGTGCGCGGCGTCGACGTGGGCGAGGCCGTGCGCGCCATCACCACCTACGACATCCGCTGGGCCGCCGACGTGCTGCGCCCGGTCTACGACGCCACCGGCGGCGTGGACGGCCGCGTGTCGCTGGAGGTGGACCCGCGCCTGGCCCGCGAGAGCGAGAAGACGATCGCCGAGGCCCGCGCGCTGTGGTGGATGGTCGACCGTCCGAACCTCATGATCAAGATCCCGGCCACGGTGGAGGGCCTGCCCGCGATCACGCAGGCGCTGTCCGAGGGCATCAGCGTCAACGTCACGCTGATCTTCTCCCTCGAGCGGTACCGCGCGGTGATGGACGCCTGGCTCGCCGGTCTGGAGGCCGCGCAGGCCAAGGGCCTCAACCTGGCCTCGATCGAGTCGGTGGCCTCGTTCTTCGTCAGCCGCGTCGACACCGAGATCGACAAGCGCCTCGACAAGCTCGGCAAGCCGGAGCTGAAGGGCAAGGCGGGCATCGCCAACGCGCGCCTGGCGTACGCGGCGTTCGAGGAGGTCATGAACTCCGAGCGGTGGCAGCGCCTGCGCGCCGCCGGCGCCCGCCCGCAGCGCCCGCTGTGGGCCTCGACCGGCGTCAAGAACCCCGAGTACTCCGACACCATGTACGTCGACCAGCTCGTCGCCCCCGGCACCGTCAACACGATGCCGGAGAAGACGCTCGACGCCACGGCCGACCACGCCAACATCACCGGCGACACCGTCCGCCCGTTCTACGAGCAGGCCTGGAACACCATGGCCGCGCTCAAGGACGCCGGCGTCGACTACGACGACGTGGTGAAGGTCCTGGAGGACGAGGGCGTGGAGAAGTTCGAGGCGTCCTGGAACGAGCTGCTCGAGAGCGTCACCAAGAACCTGGTTCCGTGATGGAGGTGTCCTACCGCGAGGAGGGGGTGGCCTCGGCCGCCTCCTCCGTCGCGGGGCGCCTCGTCGCCGACGGCGTGCCCGCGCGGCTCGCCGGCGGCGACCCCACGCTGTGGGGTGAGGACGCCGAAGCGGAGGCGGCGGTCAGGCTCGGCTGGCTGACCCTGCCCCGCTCCTCCCGCGAGCTGCTGCCCGCCCTGGGCGAGCTCGCGGCGAGGGCCCGCGCCGAGGGCCTGACGAACGTGGTCCTGGCCGGGATGGGCGGCTCGTCGCTGGCGGCGGAGGTCATCTGCGCCACCTGCGACGTGCCGCTCACCGTGCTCGACACGACCGACCCCGGCCAGGTCCGCCGCGCGCTGACCGACGGCCTGGAGGCCACGGTCGTGGTCGTGGCGAGCAAGAGCGGCTCGACCGTGGAGACCGACTGCCATCTGCGGATCTACGAGCGGCTCTTCGCGGACGCGGGCATCGACCCCGCGGGCCGCATCGTGGTCGTCACCGACCCCGGCTCGCCGCTGGCGCGGCGGGCCGCCGAGGCCGGCTTCCACCTGGTGCTCGGGCCCGAGGACGTGGGCGGCCGCTACTCGGCGCTGTCGGCGTTCGGGCTGGTGCCCGCCGCGCTGGCGGGGGCCGACGTGGCGCGGCTGCTCGACGAGGCCGAGGAGGTGCTGCCGCTGCTGTCGCTCGACAGCGGCAACCCCGGGCTCGACCTGGGCGCGGCGCTCGGCGGCGCGGCGCTGGCCGGGCGCGACAAGCTGGTCCTGGAGGACCAGCTCTCGCCCATCTTCGGGCTGCCCGACTGGATCGAGCAGCTCGTCGCCGAGTCCACCGGCAAGCAGGGCAGGGGCATCCTGCCGGTCGTCGGCGCCGACCCCAACAGGTCGGGCGACGAGCTGGTCGTGGCGATCGAGTCCGACGTCGGCGACGTGCGCGTGGACGGGCCGCTGGGCGCGCAGTTCCTGGTCTGGGAGTACGCCACCGCCGTCGCCGGGCTGCTGCTGGAGGTCGACCCGTTCGACCAGCCGAACGTGGCCGAGTCGAAGGAGAACACCGCCGCCCTGCTGGCCCTGCCCGACCTGCCGACCGGCGCGCCCGCGTTCGTGGACGGCCCGGTCGAGGTGTACGGGTCGGCGACGGCCAAGGACCTGCCCGGGCTGTTCGGCGAGCTGCTGCACGCGATCCCCGGCGACGGCTACCTGGCGATCACGGCTTATCTGGACCGGCTGGCCGCCTTCGACGCGCCGGTGCCCGACGGGGCCGACTTCGAGCAGATGACCGACGCGTGGATGATGGCCGATCCGCTGACGTTGCGGACGCTGCTCGCGCTGCGCACCGACCGGCCGGTGACGTTCGGGTGGGGGCCGCGGTTCCTGCACTCCACCGGGCAGTACCACAAGGGCGGGCCGCAGAACGGCGTGTTCCTGCAGATCACGGGGGCGGTGACCGAGGACGTCGCCGTGCCCGGCAGGCCGTACAGCCTGGGCCGGCTGCAGCTCGCCCAGGCGCTGGGGGACCTGGGGGCGCTGGAGACCCGCGGGCGCCCGGCCGTACGCCTGCATTTGACCGACCGCGCGGCGGGCGTCGCGCGTTTGCTCGAGGCCGCACAGGAGGCTTGAGATGACAGACCCGGCAGCACCCGCGGAGGAAGCCGCCACCGTGGCGGCGGCCGTCGCGGGCACCGCCACGACCGAGGCAGTGGCAGCCGCCAACCCGCTGCGCGACCCGCGCGACAAGCGGTTGCCCCGGGTGGCGGGACCGTGCGTGATGGTGTTGTTCGGCGTGACGGGTGACCTGGCCAAGCGCAAGCTGCTACCGGCGATTTACGACCTGGGGAACCGGGGGCTGCTGCCGCCCGGCTTCTCGCTGGTCGGGTTCGCCCGGCGCGATTGGAAAGACCAGGATTTCGCCCAGTTGACGCACGACGCCGTCAAGGCGCATGCCCGGACGCCCTTCCGCGAGGAGGTCTGGAAGCAGATCCGCGAGGGCATCCATTTCGTTCCCGGCGAGTTCTCGGACGACGGGGCGTTCGACGCGCTGGCCATGGCGTTGGCTGAGATCGACGAGACCCGCGGCACGGGCGGAAACTACGCTTTCTACCTGTCTGTGCCGCCGAAGTTCTTCCCCGTGGTGGTGGAGCAGCTCAAGCGCACCGGGCTGTCCGACGCGCCCGAGGGCTCGTGGCGGCGCGTGGTGATCGAGAAGCCGTTCGGGCACGACCTGCAGTCGGCCCACGAGCTGAACGAGATCACCACCTCGGCCTTCCCGGAGAGCTCGATCTTCCGGATCGACCACTACCTGGGCAAGGAGACCGTCCAGAACATCATGGCGCTGAGGTTCGCCAACAACCTCTACGAGCCGATCTGGAACCGCAGCTTCGTCGACCACGTGCAGATCACGATGGCCGAGGACATCGGCATCGGCGGCCGCGCCGGCTACTACGACGGCATCGGCGCCGCCCGCGACGTCATCCAGAACCACCTGCTCCAGCTCCTCGCGCTCGTCGCGATGGAGGACCCGACCTCCTTCGAGGCCAACTCGCTGCGGCGCGAGAAGGAGAAGGTGCTCAAGGCCGTGCGGCTGCCCGCCAACCTGGGCCTCAACACCGCGCGCGGCCAGTACTCCGCGGGCTGGCAGGGCGGCGAGAAGGTCGTCGGCTACCTGCAGGAGGAGGGCATCTCGCAGGAGTCCATCACCGAGACCTACGCCGCCGTCAAGCTGGAGATCGCCAACCGGCGCTGGGCCGGGGTGCCGTTCTACCTGCGCACCGGCAAGCGCCTGGGCCGCCGCGTCACCGAGGTGGCCGTGGTGTTCCAGCGGGCGCCGCACCTGCCGTTCAGCAAGGACGACACCGAGATCCTCGGCCAGAACGCGCTGGTGATCCGGGTCCAGCCGGACGAGGGCATCACGGTGCGGTTCGGTTCCAAGGTGCCCGGGACGGCGATGGAGGTGCGCGACGTCTCCATGGACTTCGCCTACGGCGAGTCGTTCCTGGAGTCGTCGCCGGAGGCGTACGAGCGGCTGCTGCTCGACGTGATGATCGGCGATCCGCCGCTCTTCCCGCACCAGCGGGAGGTGGAGCTGTCGTGGAACATCCTCGACCCCATCGAGGAGTTCTGGGCCACGCAGGGACAGCCGGAGCCGTACGAGTCCGGTTCGTGGGGGCCCGAGTCGGCCGACGCGATGATGGCCCGCGACGGCCGCGTGTGGAGGAGGCTCTAGATGACAACGTTCATGCTCACGGACACCACGGCCGGGAAGATCGCCGCCCAGCTCACGCACCTCCGTCACCAGATGGGCGCGCCCGCCATCGGCATGGTGCTCACGCTCGTCGTGGTCAGCGAGGAGCGCCACCAGTACGACGCGCTCCGCGCGGCCACCGAGGCGGCCCGCGAGCACCCCTCGCGCATCATCGTGGTGATCAAGCGTGAGCCGGAGGAGGCCATCAGGCTCGACGCCGAGCTGCGCATCGGCGAGAACACGCCCGGCGAGGTGGTGGTGCTGCGCCTGTACGGCGAGCTCACCGACCACGCCGACTCCGTGGTCAGCCCGCTGCTGCTGCCCGACACGCCGGTCGTGGCGTGGTGGCCGGGCGCGGCCCCCGACGCGCCGTCCAAGGACGCGATCGGGGCGCTGGCGCAACGGCGCATCACCGACGCCAAGGGCTTCGACGACGGCGGCGTCAAGTCGCTGGTCATCCGGGCCAAGGGGTACGCGCGCGGCGACACCGACCTGTCCTGGGCGCGGCTGACGCCGTGGCGCAGCCTGCTGGCCGCCGCGTTCGACCAGCCGGTGGGCAAGGTACGCAAGGGCACCGTGGAGGCCTCCCCCGGCCACCCGAGCGCGCCGCTGCTGGCCGCCTGGCTGTCGGAGCGGCTCGGCGCCCCGATCAAGGTCGTCGACTCCCCCGGCCCCGGCCTGACCTCCGTACGCCTGCAGCTCGGCGACGGCGAGCTCGCGGTCGTCAGGACCGACGCCCGCCTGGCCACGCTCTCCCGCCCCGGCCAGCCCGACAGGAACGTGGCCCTGGCCAGGCGGCAGACCTCCGAGCTGATGGCCGAGGAGCTGCGCAGGCTCGACACCGACGAGATCTATGAGGCCGCGGTCAAGCGGTTCGCGAGGACGTACAAGGGATGACGGCAGTTCAAGGGGAGACGACCATGAGCGTTCCCGGCATCGTCGTTCACCGCGACGCCGACGTCCTGGCCAAGGCCGTCGCCGCGCGGATCATCACCCGGCTGGTCGACGCGCAGTCGGCCAAGGGCTCGGCGTCGATCGTGCTGACGGGCGGCACCGTCGGCATCGCCACCCTGGCGGCCATCGCCGCCACCCCCGCCAGGGACGCCGTCGACTGGCGGCGCCTGGACATCTGGTGGGGCGACGAACGCTTCCTCCCCACCGGCGACAAGGAACGCAACGAGACCGGCGCCCGCGAGGCCCTGCTGGACCACGTGGACGTGGATCCCGCACGGGTGCACGTCATGCGCGGCCCCGACTCCGGCATGACGGCCGAGGAGTCGGCCGACGCGTACGCCACCGAGCTGCGCCAGGCCGCCAGGCCCGAGGACCACGGGCCGGTGCCGAGCTTCGACGTGATGCTGCTCGGCATGGGCCCCGACTCCCACGTGGCCTCCCTCTTCCCGGGCATGCCCGCGCTCTACGACACCCGCCCGGTGGTGGCGGTGCACGGCTCCCCCAAGCCGCCGCCCACCCGCATCTCCCTGACCCTGCCCGCCATCCAGGCCTCCCGCGAGGTGTGGGTGGTGGCGGCGGGCGAGGAGAAGTCGGGCGCGGTCCGGCTCGCCCTGTCGGAGTCCGGGCCCGTCCAGGTGCCCGCCGCGGGGGCACGGGGGCGGAGGCGGACGTTGTTCCTGCTGGATCGGACGGCGGCGAGCAAGATCCCGCCGGGGCTGGGGCGGCTGGCGTCGCCGTGAGGCGCTAAGGGGGCGGCGGGGAGCCGAGGTCGCACGTGAACATCTCGGCGAACCGCCGCTGGGCGATTCTCATGAGCTGGACGAGGTCGTGGTCCTGGTCGCGGGCGGGGTTCCGTTTGACGGTGATGCCGATGAGGGAGTCGTTCGATCCGCAGCGGAACCACGCCTCCACCGTCCGGTACGGATAGAGGCGGATGTCGAAGTCGCTGATCAGCCCCGTGCCGAGCTCCTCCGGCAGGTCGACCGGATTGCGCTTCTTCCCGAACTCCATGAACCGCTCGATGGCCCGGCGAGAGGCCGACACGTCATAGCTCGTGATGACTATCCCCTGTTCGTCGTTCGATATGACGCAGCTGTAACCCTCAGGATCGCGTTCGTCGTCACCCGCCCGATAGGGGCCCGTGTAGCCCGTCAGCTCTGCCACGGCCGCCTGCGGGATGAAGTAACAGAGGTAGGGAGGACGATCGGCGACCGAGCCCCGGACAGGCGCAGGGCGCGGGGTTGGAGAGTGCGCGGGCTTGTCCGGAGTGCATCCGGCGAGCAGCATGACCACGCCGGCCACGCCCAGCCACCGTGCCGGGCGCCTATCCACGGTCACCCACCCCGGCCTTGATGTTCTTTTGAAAGGTGTCGGCTCCGGTGGCGGCACCCTGCTGCGCTTCCTGGTGATCAGCCGGAACCGTGGTGTTCTTCGCCATCCAGTGCGTGAAGCTCTCATAGTCGTCTCTACTCATGAGCAGCGGGCTCTTCACCCTCGGCGGGTCGCCGGCCACGAAAGGCTGATCGAGATCGTCGCGCTCGTAGGCTCCGTGGGCCACGGCAGACGATGCGAGCATCTGTTTCACCAGCTCTCGGGCGGCTATGTCACTCGACGCCGCGTCGCCGTAAGCCCTCATGGCCTTGCCGCCGGCGTGCCCGCTCTGCTTCACCAGCCAGTCCCCGGCCCTCACAAAGCCGTCCTTGACGAAGCTCTCGTAGATGGTGTCGGCTGTCTTGACTCCTAGCTTGCCGACCTGCTGAGCGAAGGGGATCGGGACCAGGCCGAGGCCTTCCTGGACCATTTTCCGCAGCGCTTCGTCCGCCGCGTCCGCTTCCTTGCCCCAGCTGACCAAGGCGGTGCGGCGCGCCTCCATCAGATGCCCGAGCGCCGCGGAGTCGAGCGCGATCGTGTTGTCCGTGGCGTCCCTGTCGCGTGTCGCCAGCCCATGGTCGATCCCGCCTCGCATATGAGCGACCTGCGCGTGCAGGAGAGCCTGATACGCCTGTTCGTCGACAGCCACGTCGAGCAGGACATGATCAAGGTCGGTCGGGTTGAAGCGGGCGGTCGGTCTCGTGTCGACCTCACCCGTGAGCTGATCGTCGGACAACCGAGGATGGCGCTGGAAGTGCGAGAACACCATGTCGTCGATGTGCTCGGCGAGAATGCGGCCCATGTTGTCGCGGGCGCCGGACAGCCGATCGAGCTCCGACGGGTTCTTGAGCTCGATGTTTCCCGCGTCGTTGACCGACACGTGCGACGCGACGACGTCCGAGTAGATCTGCGTCGCCATGACGGCCAGCCGCTTGGACTCGGCGTCCGCCCCCTTCATCGCCGCCTCCATGGCCTCCCCCAATGCTTCGCCGTGATCGCCCATGCCCCACTGCGGACGCCGACCATCCATGAGGTACGCCAGGAGATCCCTGCTCCCGATGAGTGCCTGGGAACGTTCCTTCGACGCGCCGGCAGCGGTCAGCAGTGCGGCGACCGGATCGGCGACCCCGATCGCGCCGGAGCCGGAGAACGGCCGCGTGTCCAGGGGAGCGGGCAGGTCGTAGGCGTCGGTGTCGCGTGCCAGGGGCCACTCACCGTTCTTCTTGAGGAAGTCACGATCCCACCGGATCATGTCCTGGCCGATCGTGGTCATGAACGCCTCGCTGTAGGCCTCCGCCGGCGCCGACGCGAGGATCTGGCCGATCGACCAGTATCCATGGACCGTCATCTGCCCGCCCATCCCCGGAACCTGGATCTCCGCGCGTCCCTGCTTCTTCAACTCCTCCAGGAACCGCCGGTTGACGTGGGCGCTCTTGCTCGGGTCGGTCGCCGTGGCGAGGGCCTTGCCGAGCAGGAGCAGCACGTCGCGATTCTGCCGCCGGACCGCCTCCGCCGAGCCGTCGCCGGCGTCGAGGGCATGGCGTACGCGTGTTCCCATGGCGGCGGGCAACATGGTCAGGCCCTGCGGTCCAAGTTTCTCGATCAGGGCGGTGGCGAACCTAGGGTCGGACATCCACCCCTTGTACGCCGCGAGTTTCCCCACCGCTCCCGCGTCACTGCGCGTGGCTGCCTCCACCAGCGAGGCTGCCTGGGCCGCTTGCGCGCGGATCTCGGCCGGGATCATCCTCGACTCGTCGATCCGCGTCAGCCCGGGCCGGACGATCGAGCCGGGCAGGGGATTGCCGAACACGTCCACATCGACCTTCTCGGCCTCGTACGCCAGATCCCGTCGGCGGTAGAGGTCTGGCGCCTGCTCGGTCAGCCACTGCCCCACCCGGCCGATCGCGGCCAATCCCGGATGGGCGAGTTCGACCTCGTTCAGAATCGCCCGAAGCCGCGCCGCGCAATCCGCCAACCCTTTTCCCGCATTTTGCACACCGTGCCCGAGTTGGTGCATTTCTGTGGGGTCGATCGAGGAAAAGGGCATCAGTCGCCCGGCCTCATCACGGTCGCCTGTGAAATCTCTTCATGGAGATGGTCGATGATTCCGCGCAGCCCCCGCCACAGTTCCGCGCGCTGACGCACCAGGTCGCCGGCGAACAGCTCGGCGACCGGCCCTGTCCAGGTACGCCCGCCCGACATCTGCTGCAGCGGCCGGTCCAGACAATGCCAGTGCTGGTCCGATAATTCCTGAGCGCGGCGCAGCGCGTCCATCAACTCGGCACGAGTAGCCATGAGAACCTCCCAGCCGAGTCGTACACAAAGCATGCCGACCGCGCCTCGTTTTCCGCTGGATTCACTTTGCCACGCCGCCATTTCGGCGTCATCCCGCTCGGCGAAAACGTTCTTCCCGCCGAACATGGATGTGAGATCGGAGCCGATCCTTGGGATCGCCTCATGGCGGAGGAGTCCATCACGGTGCCGCACCTACTCGGCTGGAGGCGACGGCACAGGCGCCCAGGACGTCAACCGCAACGAGTGCCCGGCGTGCTTCCTGTAGCGCGAGGACGAGGGCCGCAGCCACCGTACTGGCTGAAGGAGCGGCCGTACGCCGACTTTGCACGGCCGAGGGCCGACTCCGGATCCGGCTGACCCATCGTGCCCCCACCCCGCTGCCCGGCTTGCCCCACGGGATGCGCACCTCCTGTTCTGTCCGGAGCCGGTCGATCCGGGCTCGGCGACCTCTCCGTCCTCCGCCCCGACCCGGCTGGTCCGCCGACCTCAGCCGGTCGCGACCAGCGCGTCGATCTCGGCCAGCAGTTCCTGTTTGCGCCCCTCCCCCAGATACGACGCCCGCACCCCATTCCGCGCGAACTGCGCCAGTTCCTCCTTCCCGAACCCGAACACCCGGTGCGCCACCCGGTACTCCTCCGCCAGCGTCGTGGCGAACATGGGCGGGTCGTCGCTGTTCAGCGTCACGTACAGGCCCTCCTCCAGCATCCGGGGCAGCGGGTGGTCCTCGATGCGGGTGACCTGGCCGGTGCAGACGTTGGAGGTGGGGCACACGTCCAGCGGGAGCTGGGTGTCGCGGAGGTGGGACACCAGCCGGGGGTCCGGGAGGCAGTTGATGCCGTGGCCGATGCGCTCGGCGCCGTAGCCGTCGATGACCTCCCAGATCGTCTCCGGGCCGGTCATCTCGCCGCCGTGCGGGACGCTGTGGAGGCCGGCGGCGCGGGCGGCGGAGAAGGCGGAGCGGTAGATGTCGCGGTATTTCGGGCGTTCCTGTTCTATGCCGCCGATGCCGAAACCTACCAGGGCGGCGGGAGGTTCCTGGAGGGCGTGCTCCAGCGTCACCTTCGCGGCCTCCTCGCCGTACTCGCCCGGGATGTCGAAGATGTAGGCCATCTCCACCCCGTGATCGGTCAGGGAGCGGCGGGCGGCCAGGTCGAGGGCCTCGGTGACCTCGCGCATGGGCATGCCGACCATGCGGTGGGCGTACGGGGTGACCTGGAGTTCCACGTAGCGGGCGCCCTGGGGGGCGAGGTCGCGGGCCAGGCCGAGGACGAGGGTGGCGACGTCCTCCGGCTCGCGTACGAGTGCGTTGACGGCCCGGTAGACGCGGGCGAAGTGGGGGAAGTCGACGAAGCGGTAGAACTCGCGCAGTTCCTCCTCCGTGGTGGGCACCGCGCTGTCGGGGTGGCGGCGCGACAGCTCCAGCACGGTCGTGACCGAGGCCGAGCCCACCAGGTGGACGTGCAGCTCGACCTTGGGGAGGGCGTCGATGAAGGCGTCGATGGTCATGCGGATGACCTTAGGGGTGATATTTCGCGAAAAAACAGGGGTTGAGGCGGAATCTCACGTGAGATTGTCAAGTTCCCCGGCTGGGCTAGGCTGGGCCGGTGACCAACGCCGAAGCGTACGATCGCGGCTTCGCCCACCTCAGCTCCCACACCGTCGGCCCCCTCCTGGCCGCGGCCCGGGAGAGCCGCGCCCCGCGCCTGCTGGACGTCGGCTGCGGCACCGGTGTGGTGACGGCGGCGGCGCTCGCGCTGGGGGCCGAGGTCACGGCCGTCGACTGCGATCCGGTCATGCTGCGGCTGATCGCCCGGCGGCATCCGTACGCGGCCATCCGCCAGGCCGCGCTGCCCGAGCTGCCGTTCGACGACGAGCAGTTCGACTGCGTCGCCGGGAATTTCGTCATCAACCACGTGCCCGACGCCGCCGCGTCGCTCCGGGAGCTGCGCCGCGTGCTGCGCCCGTCCGGCACGCTCGCCCTGACCTGGTGGAAGGCCGACGAGATGACGGCCACGAGCGTCTTCACCGAGGCCATCGCCGCGACAGGGGTGCCCTACGACCCTCCGGCCCGTCCGTTCGCCGCCCATGCCACGCCGCCGTCGTTCATCGCCCTGCTGGAGGGGGCGGGGTTCAGGGAGGCGGCGGTGGAGGCGGTCCGGTGGCGCCACCAGGTGGATCTGGCGGCGTGGTGGGCGGATGTGGTGGAGGCGGGCGGGCCGAGGTTCGGGATGATCGGCGGCCAGCCGCCGGAGGTCGCGGAGCGCATCCGGGCCGAATATCTGCGGCTCGCGGCCCCGTACGCCGGGGAGGGGTTCCCCGTCTGCGCCTACCTGGCCAGGGCCACCCGGTAGGCGGGCCGTGCCCGACGGGTCATCGGCAGCGCGCCAAGGCGGTGACCACCGGCATGAGCACGCCGTCCACCGACTCCGTCACGAACCCCTCGTCGAACTCCGGCCCGGTGAAGATCATGCGATGCCACACCAGCGCCTCCGCGACGCCGAACAGCCGCCCGGCGTCGACGGGCCCGGCCAGCTCGCCCCGCTCGACGGCCCGCTCGAGCAGCGCGTCCACGTCGCCGAGGTTCCTGGCCGGCATGTGGGCGCGCAGGGTGCGGGCCGGCTCCTGGTCGGACACCAGCGTCGAGGACAGCCCGATGACGAGCGCGTGCTTGCGCTCCACCGCCTCGCACAGGCCGCGGAAGATGGTGGTCAGGTCGCCGCGGAGGGAGCCGGTGTCCTGCCCCGGCGGCGCGTCCGTCTCGAAGCGCCGGCAGATGACGTCGACGACCAGCTCCGGCTTGCCCGCCCAGCGCCGGTAGATGGTGGCCTTGCTGGCCCTGGCCCGTTTGGCGATCTGGTCGACGGTCATGCGGTCGTAGCCGACCTCGGACAGCAGCTCCACGGTGGCGTCGAGGATGGCCCTGTCACGGTCAGGGTCGAGGGGAGCCACGTGCACGTCCTTCAGCGGTTGGCCAGCTCGTCGAATCGTACGCCCGTCAGCTCCATGGACACCTCCCACAGCCGCGCCGCGAGCTCCTGCGAGCGGGCCTTCTCCGAGGGCCGCAGCAGCTTGGCCTTGGGCCCGACGTACTCGCCCCCGCGCACGTCCGGCGAGGTCGCGGCGTACAGCGAGGGCACGGCGCCGGCCGCGGCGGACTTCAGCAGCAGCCGCACGAGCGGCTGGAGCGGCCCGAGCTTCACGATGTTCGTGGCGGTCGTGCCGGGGTGGACCGCGATGCTCTTCAGGTCCACGCCGGCGCGCTCGGCCCGCCGCTGCAGCTCCAGCGCGAACAGCAGGTTGGCGAGCTTGGAGCGCCCGTACGCGGACATGCGCCCGTAGCCGCGCTCCAGGCCCAGGTCGTCGAAGTCGATCCGGCCGGCGGCGTGCGCGTCGCTGGACACCGTCACCACCCGCGCGCCGGGACGGGCGGCCAGCAGGGGCAGGAGCAGCCCCGTGAGCGCGAAATGCCCCAGGTGGTTGGTGCCGAGCTGCATCTCGAAGCCGTCCCTGGTCCGCTGCCTGGAGATCAGGGCGACGCCCGCGTTGTTGACGAGCAGGTCCAGCTCGCTCACTCCTGCGGCGAACCGCCTGACCGAGGCGAGGTCGGCCAGGTCGAGCCGGCCGAACTCGACCCGGGCGTCGGGCGCCTCGCGCAGGATCAGCCGGACGGCCTGCGCGCCCTTGTCCGGGTCGCGCGCCGCCACGACGACGTGGGCGCCGTGCCGGGCCAGCTCCAGCGCGGTGGGCAGGCCGATGCCGCTGTTGGCGCCGGTCACGACCGCGGTCCTGCCGGTCAGGTCGGGCATGGAGGCGGGGGTCCACGTCGTCATCGCCACTCCTGGTGTACGAGACCGTTTCGTACACCATACCTCAGCGGAGCGCCGGCTCAAGATCCTCGTCGTCGTCCCCGAGAGGGCCGCCGTCCACCAGGCCGTGCTCGGTCAGCTCCCAGAAGTGGCGCCGGTCCGGCCTGGCGAGCTGCCACAGCGCCTTGTAGGCGGCCACGCTCATCAGCGCCCAGTAGAGCGGGATGGACAACATCGCCCGGACCGCCGGGAAGAGCCCGCGCTCCAGGCAGCCGGCCATCATGCAGTAGACCATCAGGAAGTTGCCGATCACCATGGCCGCGGCGCCGCAGTAGAGCGAGACGGGCGGGAAGAACGCCTGCACGTACCGGGTGCCGGTGCACAGGTAGAGCAGCGTCAGCCCCCAGAAGAACGGGTTCGCCAGCGTGGTCAGCGTGGACAGGCCCATCGTGAGATGGAAGGCGAGGGTCCGCTTCGTCCCCAGTTGCCGCCACAGGCGCACCGGGTGCCGGGTGTGGACGAGCCAGGTCTGCAGGTAGCCCTTGATCCAGCGGCTGCGCTGGCGGATCCAGTTGCCCAGGCGGCTGTTGGCCTCCTCCTCGGTGACCGAGACCATCATGCGCACGTCCCAGCCGCGCCGGGCGATGCGGATGCCCAGGTCGGCGTCCTCGGTGACGTTGTACGGGTCCCAGCCGCCCAGCGCGAGCAGCGCGTCGGTGCGGAAGTGGTTGGAGGTGCCGCCCAGCGGGATCGGCAGCCGGTAGCGGTCGAGCCCGCGCAGCATGAGGCTGAAGTGGGTGGCGTACTCGGCGGAGAAGCAGCGGGTCAGCCAGTTCGTCCAGGGGTTCCAGTACTGGAGCTCGGCCTGGACGCAGACCACCCTGCCCGGCAGCGCCCGGAAGGCGAGCACGGCCTTGCGGAGCTGGTCGGGCTCGGGCCGGTCCTCGGCGTCGTAGACCACCACGAACTCGCCCCGCGCCCGGGCGAGCCCGATGTTGCACGCCTTCGGCTTGGTCCGCGGCGTGGACGGCGGCACGAGCACCACCTCGAACGGCGCGCCCAGCTCCGGCAGCGCCGCGCGGGTCTCGTCGTCGTCCTCCTCGATCAGCAGCAGGATCTGCAGGGACTCGGCCGGGTAGTCGAGCCTCGCCAGGCGCTCCAGCAGGAACGGCAGCACCGCGGCCTCGCGGTACAGCGGCACCAGCACCGTGTAGGACGGCAGCGCCCCGCCGGACAGCCGGTGCAGGCCGGCCTCGTCCGGATCGATGACCGAGGCTCCCCACGCTCCCAGCACGACGACCGTCTTGAAGACGAGCACGAGGAGGTAGACCGCGGTGGCGAGCGCGACGGCGGCCTGGCACCACCACAGCGGCGACGGGCCCCACCCGAACGCCAGGTGCGCGAGCAGCGCGGCGGCGATCACGGCCGACGCCAGGACGGCGCAGGCGGCCTGCCCGCGGCTGAGCAGGCGCCTGGCGCTGAGCTCCGCGTCGAGGACGCCGATGCTCGCGTGCCCGGCTCGCTCGCGAGGTGGCGTGGTCATGACACTCGCCTCCGATAGATGTGCTGGACGGCGTCCCGGTAGACCAGCGTGAAGTCATGCGTCAGCGAGGGCCGGTCGCGAAGCGCGCGCCAGGTCCGGTCCTCCCTGCCCGGGGCGGTGCGCGCGTAGATCCACCCGATTCCCTCGCCTGCCGGATCCCGCAGCGCCTGCTCCCACAGGCGGAAGCTGCCCTCGTAGACGATCCGCCCCAGCGGGATGCGGGAGTCGAAGGCGGCGATCTCGTTGCCGTGGTTCTCCATGAGCACCAGCCCGCCGTCGTAGTGGCGCCGCCACCAGTCCACCGCCCGCGCGACGGCGCGCTCGTCGCGGCCCGCGTGCCAGCTCATCGGCTCGGCGAGCGTCGCGGTGCCGGGCACCGCCACGACGGTGGCGATCATGCCGCAGGCCAGCGCGGCACGGGCCCAGCGGGCCCGCAGCGGGGCGAGCGACACCAGGTAGCCGGCGAAGACCGCGGCGCCCAGCGCCATCACCAGCGCGAAGCGCACGTTGTAGAAGCTGCCGTGCACCTCCGGCACGTGGAGCGGCCGCTGCCCCAGGTACAGGGCGAGGACGAAGAACGGCACGAAGATCAGCAGCGTGTACGGGGCCACGTCCTCGACCCGGAGCCGGCGCCGCCAGGCGTACACCAGCGCTCCGGCCCCGCCCGCCAGCGATGTCAGGAGGCCGAGCGCGTGCGCCATGGCGTGGGCGTAGGTGCTCGCGGCGACGCCCGGCGCGCCGATGTTCGGGTCGTCGGGCGAGACCCACAGCGCCGGCTTGGCGTACTCGCCGGAGTGCCAGTACAGCCAGTCATCGAAGATCAGCCAGCTCCAGGCCACCCAGCCCGCGATCCCGGCGAACGCCGCCACCCCGAAGAAGATCAGGTGTGCCTCCAGCCGGGCAAGATCGCGCCAGCGGCGGAAGGAGACGTACCCCACCACGGCCGTCATGGCCACCGCCAGCACCCAGCCCTCGTAGCGGGTCAGCGTGGCCAGCAACGTCGCCGCCGAGGCGATCGCGAGCTGCGTGTGCCGTCCGGTGCGGCACCATCGCGCCAGGTGGTGCACCGCCGCGGCGATGCAGGCGAACAGCAGCAACTCGGTCATCGGGGTGCTCTGCAGGTAGAGCACGTTGGGGTTGAGCGCGAGCAGCCCGGCCG
Organism: Nonomuraea sp. GTA35; assembly: GCF_041950525.1. Classification (NCBI taxonomy): domain Bacteria; kingdom Bacillati; phylum Actinomycetota; class Actinomycetes; order Streptosporangiales; family Streptosporangiaceae; genus Nonomuraea; species Nonomuraea sp. GTA35. The sequence continues at coordinate 136,161 of NZ_JBGNUV010000018.1, forward strand.
CCGTGACCCCGGCCGCCCTGCGGCGCGCGCGCTCGGCGCCCGCCGTCCCGGCGGCGATCAGGTACGCGTACCGCACGGTCACCACGTACGAGGCCATCGAGATCAGCGAGCCCGCCAGCCCCGAGTAGAACAGCGCGTCGTGCCAGACGACGGGCAGGGCCAGCAGGTGCGGCAGCGGCGGCCAGACGCCGCCGAGCTGGGCCAGCCCGGGGGTCGGGCTGTCGATGACCCGGCGGGCGATGAGCAGGTGCGAGCCGCTGTCGTTGTAGGCCAGCACGGAGCCCAGGTCCAGGTGGTACAGGCAGGCCAGGACCGACAGCACCACGCTCGCCGCCGTCACCAGGGCGAGTACCGGGTCCCGCGGCATCCGCCAGGCCGGGCGGCGCGCGCCGAGGCTGAGGCCCGCCCTGGCCCGTGAGACGGCGCGCGGCGCCGGAGCACGGCCCTGCCGGGACAGCGGGAGCTCGACGATCCGCACGTCTCCCCGCGCCGACGCCAGGGACGCGGGCCGCGCCGCCCCGCCGTGGCCCCACTCCTCCAGCAGCCACCGGTCGAGCAGCCGGTAGGAGCACAGGCCGCCCCGCGCGCGGCTCCTCGGCAGCAGGCGGTCCCACGCGGCCCAGGGCAGCACGGTGGCGCGGCGGGTGCGTGACCGCGCCCGCTCCGGCGTCCCGACCACGGCGTCGGCCCGCTCCTCGCGCTGCACGCGCAGGAGCACGGGCAGGTCGGCGGCGTGGATCCGGTCGCCCGGCCCGACCAGCACGAGCCTGCGCATGTCGGTGCGCTCCAGCGCGGCCAGCACGCCTGCCCGCTCGGCCTCCGCCGAATCCGGCTCACCTTCGTGCGGCACGGTCAGGACGCGGTCGGGGTAGCGCGAGGCCAGCAGGTCCAGGGCGCCGGGGACGCCACCGGGCTCGCCGACGATGACGATCCGGTGCTCCAGACCCGCCTCCGCCAGCGTGGCGAGCAGCGATTCGACTTCGTGTTCCAGGCATTCGGGCCGGGAGCGCGCGGGGAAGACCACGGCGACGCCGTCGTCCTTCCCCACCGGGTTCAGGCCTGGCGGATGCTCCTGGGACGGCATGCGATGCTCACCGCCTCCGCGCCGCGCCGGCGGTGAATGCCGCACGGAAATATCCGAGATCAACGCGCAAGCTCGCCATCGCCCCGAATCGCAGAACGCGCACACCTCTACAAGTCATGTCTCTCCAACCATGCGATTCGAAAAGGCCACAGGTCGCCAGATTCACGGGGCCGGGAGATTTGCCCGTACCGCCCAACCGACACCGATTATCACTGTTGTCGCAGCTCAGAGCCGCGATATCGCCCCTCAAAGCCTGGCAAAGACTCGTATTGTCCACACAGGTCGATAGATGTCCGCTTTATGCAGAATGCCGTAGCGATCGCGGACACACCCCGGAAACAGGGCGTGTGCATCCGGGGAATTCACGTGCTCGCAGTTAGCATGACTCCGCGATATTCGCGATGCTCACGTCGCCGGGCGCTAACCGGCTATTCATGACAAAAAAGGACCCATCATGAGGTTGTGCACCACTGCCCGCGCCGCCGCGGGCTGCGCCGTCACGGCGATCGCCCTCGCCACGCTCTCCGCCCCGTCCGCCGTCGCGGACCCCGGCCCGGGGCACGGCCCGGGGCACGGCCCGGGGCACGGCCCGGGGCACGGCACCGGCGTCGTGGAGATCCAGACCCACGCCGACAAGTGCTTCGACGTCGCCGGCATCAGCGCGGAGGACCGGGCCCCGATCATCCAGTTCGGCTGCGACGAGGAGGTCCACCAGCGCTTCAGGATCCGCCACCTGCCCGACGGCTCGGTGGCGATCCAGACCTTCAACGGCAAGTGCCTCGACGTCCTGCACGGCAGTGCCGACGACGGCGCGCCGATCGTCCAGTTCCGCTGCCACCTCAACCCCAACCAGCGCTTCCAGCTCGCGCCGGCCAGCCGTGGCCGCGTGGAGATCCGCACCTTCGCCGGCAAGTGCCTGGACGTGCGCGAAGGCAGCCTGAACGACGGCGCGCCGATCATCCAGTTCCGCTGCCACGGCGGCGCGAACCAGCGCTTCCACCTCGCGTCCGAGCCGTGGTCCGGCATGTGAGCAACGCGCCGGCCCGCCGGCGGCTGCAGGCGCAGGATCCTGCGCCTGCAGCCGCGCTGGCCAGCGTGGACATCGTCATCCCCGTGCTCGACGAGGAGCGCGCGCTGCCCGGCTGCGTCCGCACGCTGGCCGCCTACCTCGACGCCTTCCCGCTGCCGTGGCGGATCACGATCGTGGACAACGGCAGCACCGACGGCACCTGGCGGGTCGCCACCGCGCTGGCCGCGGAGCTGGAGCAGGTGCACGCCCGGCGGCTGGACATCCGCGGCCGGGGCGCGGCGCTGCGGGCGGCCTGGCAGGACAGCCCTGCCGACATCGTCGCCTACATGGACGTCGATCTGTCCACCGACCTCGACGCCCTGTTCCCGCTGGTGGCCTCGGTGGCCAGCCGCCATTCCGAGATCGCCGTCGGCACCCGCCTGGCACCCGGCGCGCGCACGCGCCGCTCGCTGCGCCGCGAGGTGGTGTCCAGGGGCTACAACGCCCTGCTCAGGCACGGGTTCGGCGTCCGGTTCAGCGACGCGCAGTGCGGGTTCAAGGCCGCCAGGACGGACGTGGTCAGGCCGCTGCTGGGCAAGGTCGAGGACGACTCCTGGTTCTTCGACACCGAGCTGCTGCTGCTGGCCGAGCACAACGGGCTGCGGGTGCACGAGGTGCCGGTCGACTGGATCGAGGACACCGACTCGCGGGTACGCGTCGTCAGGACCGCCATCGACGACCTGAAGGGGCTGGCCAGGGTCGCCTGGTCGATCTCCAGGGGGCGGGCCCGGGTGGAGGTGGCGCGGCCGGAGCCGACGCCCACGCATCCTGACGCGGTGGTCGCCCGGCCCCGCGAGGCCACGTTCCTGTCGTTCGCCATGGTCAACGCGGTCTCCTGCGCGCTGTACGCGCTGGTCTACCTCAGCCTGCGCGAGATCTGGCCGCCCGCCGCCACGAACCTCGGCGCCGTCGCCCTGACCTTCCTGGTGAGCGGCGCGGTCCCGCGCCGGTGGACGGTCACCCGGCTCAGGCGCGCCGCCGTGCGCGTGCGCTCCGCGGCGCGCTTCTCCATGGTGTACGCCCTGACCACCGCCGCCGTGCTGGCGGTGCCGGCAGCCGCGGGACGGGCGGCGGAGGTGGGCGCGGTGCTCGCCGCGTACGGCCCGCTCGCGCTGTCCCGCTGGATCGCCGGGAGCAGGAGGACCCGGCAACGGTCATGGACGCGCCGCCGCCGCAACGCGCACCGCCGGATGGCATGCCGCCGGATAGCCCGCCGCCACCGCTTCCGATCCCCCGTCTGACGCTGCCGGGCGGCTCGCGTACCCGCCGGCGCTGCCGGGCGGCTCGCGTACCCGCCGGCGCTGCCGGGTGTGCCACGCCCCGGCTTCTAGCGGTCCAGGCGTTGCCGGGCGTGCCGCTCCTCCCGCTGGGTCACCTCCAGCCGCTGACGGGCCTCGTCCAGCTTCTTGCGGGCCTTGGCCAGCTTCTTCTCCAGCCGCGCGACCCTCTCCGCCCGCTCGTCGTGCTCCGCGTGGGCGGCCTCCAGCTCCCCCAGCCACTCCTGGTGCGCCGCCTCCGCCTCCTGGCGTTCGCGAGCCTTCCTGGCCTCGGCCTCCTCACGGGCGCGCGCCTGCGCCGCCTCGTCCTCGGCCCGCTCCTCCGCGCTGCGCTTCCGCCGGGAGACCGGCGCGCGCGGGATGGGGGCGGGCGCGAACCCGCTGTACTGCAGCGGCTTGGCCAGGCGCCCCTGGCGGACCTCCGCGGCCGCCCCGGCGTCCACCAGCGCGGCGTCGAGTGTCTGGTCCACCTCGGTGCCGGCCGCCGCCGACAGGCCGCCCCCCTGCCTGGCGAGCCGGCCCGCCTTGGCGGCGACCTCGCCCCTTCGCTGGGTGAGCTCCGCCAGCGCGCCGGCGTCCTGCTCCTGCCAGGCCGCCCGCAGCCGCTCCCCCACGTCGAGGAGCTCGGCCAGCTCGCCGGGATGTTCGCGGGCGAGCCGGTTCACCGCCCAGGCGGACACCGTCGGCTTGCGCAGCCGCGCGATCTCGCGCGAGAGCCGTACGTCGCCCGCGTCCTTGGCCGCACGGGCCTCGGCCGTGCGTGCGGCGGTGAACTCGGACGGCGGCAGCGCGTAGAGCCTGTCCGCCACCTCGTCAAGATCCACACAGGACAAATACCCCACATGCGCGGTTTCCTAGCGCATAGTGGAGGCAGCCCCAGCCGAACGGAGGCATCCGGTGTTCGAACGCTTCACCGACCGTGCGCGCAGGGTCGTCGTCCTCGCCCAGGAGGAGGCGCGGATGATGAGCCACAACTACATCGGCACGGAGCACATATTGCTCGGCCTCATCCACGAGGGTGAGGGACTCGCCGCGCTGGTGCTCGACAGCTGTGGCGTGGAGCTCGACCACGTACGCGCCTTCGTCGAGCGCGAGGTGGGCCGCGACCCGGCCGCGCCCAGCGGCACGCGCCAGTCCGCCGCCAAGGCGTCGGCGGGGCACATCCCCTTCACGCCGCGCGCCAAGAAGGTCCTGGAGCTGTCGCTGCGCGAGGCGCTGCAACTGCGGCACAACTACATCGGCACCGAGCACATCCTGCTCGGGCTGATCAGGGAGGGCGAGGGCCTGGCCGCCCAGGCGCTGGTGGACGCGGGGGCGGACCTGCCCGACGTGCGCCAGCGCGTGCTGGACCGCGTGGGCCGAGGCTCCAAGGAGCGCCCGGCCGAGATGTTCTTCGCGGGCGGCTCCATGCTGAGCGAGCGGCTCACCCAGATCCAGGAGAGCCTCGATCGCATCGAGCGCCACCTGGGCATCAAGCGGGAGCAGCCGCCCGGCGGCAGGGCCGGCGCGGGCGACGACGACGAGGGCCGGGGCGAGGGTGAGGGCCGGGCCCTAGGCTGACACCATCGTGCCGACCGGCAGCCGCGCCTCGATCACGCCGGGGTCCTCGGTGTAGCCGAGCGTGGCGCCCAGCGAGAGCAGCAGCCGGCGCATGCGCGCGTTGTCGGCCAGCATGGTGGCCCTGACCTCGGCGTACCCGAGGTCGCGGGCCGCCCGCACGAGCATCCTGGCCATCTCCGTGCCCAGACCGCGCCCCTGCCAGCGGTCCTCGACCAGGAAGGCCATCTCGGCGGTGCCGGGGTCGTTGCTGAACATGAGGTTGGCCATGCCCACGACCTGCCCGTCGTGCCCGGCGACCAGCGAGTATCCCCTGTTCCTGTCGCAGAGTTTGTCGAACATGCGGGGCGGCAGCGCGGGCATCGAGGTGAAGTAGCGGAACCTGCGCGACTCCGGCGAGCACCTGTCGTGCAGGTCGCGCACGGCCTCGCGGTAGATCGAGGTGAGCGGTCGGACGGTGACCTCGACGCCGTCGGCGAGCTTGATCGCCCGCTCAGCGGTGCCGTTCCGCTCGGTGGCGGGCTGGGCGAGCCGGGCGAAGGAGGCCGCCCTGGCCGCCTCGGTCAGGGTGAACGGCAGCTCGGCGCGGCGCAGCCGGACCGCCCGGCGCGGCGCCACCGGCACGACGAGCTGCGTCGGGTCGGGAAGATCACTCACGGCCTCACCATAGACCCAGCGCGCGTCGTCCGCGCGCAGCAGCTCGGCGAGCAGCTCGGGCAGCCGCCACGGCATCGTGCGCAGCCTGGAGGCCAGCAGCAGCGCCCTGGTGGGCTCGTCGGTCAGCTCGTGGGCGGTGGCCGGCACCACCTTGACGTTGCGGCCCCCCGCGGCTTCGAGCGCCTCGCGCACGGTCTCGGGGTGGGCGGGGATGTCGGCGACGAACTCGTCAACGGTTCCGTCGGTGTCGGACTGTACGCTCAGGCCGAGGATGTTGCCGCCCCTGTGGGCCAGGGCCGCCGCCAGGGAGGCCAGCCGGCCGGGTCGCTCGTCCACCGTGGTGCGGATGCGCAAGAATCCCATGCACCCGAGCATGCCCGGCGGCTGTTACACGGCCGCTAACGACGTGTTTCATTGCGTATTTCGTCGCAAGATGCGCCGACTTATCCCGATATAGGAGGATATGTCGCCATGAGCGTGCGTGTTCCTTTGTCGTCCGGGTACGTGAACGGCGACGTGTCCTTCTGGTACCGGTCCGCCGGCCTGCCCGTCCCCGGCCCCCGGCTCGACGGCGACCTCCAGGCCGACGTGGCCATCGTCGGCGCGGGCTACACCGGCCTGTGGACCGCGTACTACCTCAAGCGCGCCCGCCCGTCCATGAACGTGGTGCTGCTGGAGCAGGAGTTCGCCGGGTTCGGCGCGTCGGGGCGCAACGGCGGCTGGCTGACCGGCGACCTGGCGGGCTCGCACGAGCGCTACGGCGCGGGGGCACGGCGGCTGCAGCGCGAGATGTACGCCTCGATCGACGAGGTCATCAGGGTCTGCGAGACGGAGTCCATCGACTGCGACCTGGTCAAGGGCGGCGTGCTGAACGTGGCCCGCACCCCCGCCCAGGCGGCCCGGCTGCGCCAGAGCGTGGCCTCGGCCCGCCCGTGGGGCATCGAGGAGGCCGATCTGCGCCTGGTCGACCCCGCTGACCACGTACGCGTCGCCGGAGCCCTGGAGGCCTCCTGGAGCCCCCACTGCGCGCGCATCCAGCCGGCCAAGCTGGCGCAGGGGCTGGCCAGGGCCGTACGCGACCTCGGCGTGCCCATCTACGAGCGCACCCCGGTGACCGAGATCGCCCCGCACCGGGCCGTCACCCCGTACGGCACGGTGTCGGCGGGCCACGTGATCCGCGCGACGGAGGGCTTCACGGCCCGCCTGCCCCACCTGCGCCGGCAGTGGCTCCCGATGAACAGCTCCATGATCGTCACCGAGCCGCTGCCCGCGTCGTTCTGGGACGAGGTCGGCTGGCAGGGCGCCGAGCTGCTCGGCGACATGGCCCACTACTACATGTACGCCCAGCGCACCGCGGACGACCGCATCGCCTTCGGCGGGCGCGGCCGCCCCTACCTGTACGGCTCGCGCGTGGACGCCCGCGGCCACACCCACGAGTGGACGGTCGAGGCGCTGTGGCGGCTGCTGACCGACTTCTTCCCCGCCGCCCGTTCCTCCTCGATCGCGCACGCCTGGTCCGGCGTGCTGGGCGTGCCGCGCGACTGGTGCTCGACCGTGCACGTGGACCCGGCCACCGGCCTCGGCTGGGCCGGCGGCTATACCGGACACGGCGTGACCACCACCAATCTGGCCGGCCGCACGCTGCGCGACCTGATACTGGGCGAGGAGACGGAGCTGACCTCGCTGCCGTGGGTGGGCCGCCGGGTGCGCTCCTGGGAGCCGGAGCCGCTGCGGTGGCTGGGCGTGCACACGATGTACCGCCTGTACCGGGTGGCCGACCACCGGGAGCGGACGATGCCGCGCACCTCGGTGCTGGCCCGCTTCGCCGACCTGATCACGGGACACTAGAAGGGACACCCCCCATGGACATCCTCTTCCGAGGCGGCCGCGTCTTCACCCCGCAGGGCGTGGCGGCGCAGGCTGTTCTGGTGCGCGACGGCGTGATCGCCGCCGTGGGCCCGGAGAGAGAGCTGGCGCGGCACCCGCACGAGACGGTGGATCTGAACGGCGGTCTGCTGGCGCCGGGTTTCATCGACGCGCACATGCATCCGGTACAGGCCGGGCTCGAACGGGCAAAGTGCGATTTGTCAGAGGTATTCGGCCTTGACGCGTACGTTGAAAAGATCGCCGACTATGCCGCAAACAATCTTGATAAAGAATGGATCGACGGCGGCGGCTGGGACATGTCGGCATTCCCGGGCGGCCTTCCCCACCGCGACCAGCTCGACTTCCTCGACCGTCCCGTCTACCTGATCCAGCGCGACCACCACGCCGCCTGGGTCAACACCGCCGCCCTCGCCAGGGCCGGCATCACCCGCGACACCCCCGACCCGGCCGACGGCCGCATCGAGCGCGACGCCACCGGCGAGCCCACCGGCGTCCTGCACGAGGGCGCCATGGACCTCGTCGGCCTGCTCACCCCGCGCCCGACCGCCCAGGACCTTCACGACGCGCTGGCGGACGCGCAGCGGCACCTGTTCTCGCTGGGCATCACGGGCTGGCAGGACGCCATCGTGGGCTCGTACGCGGGCTCCGACGACCAGCTCCCCACCTACCTGGCGGCGGCCCGCTCCGGGGAGCTGCGGGCCCGCGTGGTGGGCGCGCTGTGGTGGGACCGCACGCGGGGCGCCGAGCAGATCGAGGACCTGGTGGCGCGCCGGGCCTCCGCCGAGGGGCTCGACCGGTTCAGCGCCACCTCCGTCAAGATCATGCAGGACGGCATCACGGAGAACTTCACGGCCGCGACGCTGGAGCCGTACTGCCTGTGCGGGGGCACGGGCCTGTCGTACGTGGACCCGGGCAAGCTCAGGGAGTACGTCGCCGAGCTGGACCGGCACGGCTTCCAGGTGCACTTCCACGCCATCGGCGAGCGCGCGGTGCGCGAGGCGCTCGACAGCCTGGCGGGCACCGACCCGGCCAACCGGCACCACATCGCCCACCTGCAGATCATCGAGCCCTCCGACGTGCCGCGCTTCGCCGCGCTCGGCGTCACGGCCAACCTGCAGCCGCTGTGGGCCACCCACCACGCCCAGATGGACGAGCTGACGCTGCCCTACCTCGGCGAGCCGCGCTCGTCGTGGCAGTACCCGTTCGCGGACCTGCTGGCGCACGGCACCCGGTTCTGCGCGGGCAGCGACTGGCCGGTCTCGAACGCCGACCCGCTGCAGGGCATGCACGTGGCCGTCAACCGCACCGAGCCGGGCAGCTCGGTGCACGCCGACTACCCGACCGCGCAGACCCCGTTCCTGCCCGGCCAGCGCATCGACCTGGCCACGGCGATGACCGCGTACACGGCGGGGTCGGCCTGGATCAACCGCTCGCCCGCCGGCGTCATCGAGCCGGGCCGCCCGGCCGACCTGGTGGTGCTCGACCGCGACCCGTTCGAGCTCCCGCCGGGCGACATCTGGACCACGCAGGTCCGGATGACGTTCGTGGACGGCGAACCGGTCCACGAACGACCCTGAACACGGCGAAGGGCCCCGGGAACCACTCCCGGGGCCCTTCGTCCACGCCTGTACTACCAGGGGGACTTGTTGTTGCGCAGGCGCTCCAGTGCCTCCTCGAGGATGGCCTTGCCGTCCTTGTCGCTCCTGCGCTCCTTCACGTAAGCCAGGTGCGTCTTGTACGGCTCGTTCTTCGGCGGGGCAGGCGGCGCAGACTCGTCCTGTCCGGCAGGAAGGCCGCAACGGGGGCAGTCCCACGTCTCGGGGACCGCCGCGTCGCTGGCGAAACTGGGGCGCGTCTCGTGCATGTTGGCACACCAGAACGAGACCCGCACTCTCGGAGCCGCCTCGCCGCGCTCGGCCTCCCCCATCGGGCCGGCGCCGACTCGGCTGCCACGGATCGCGTTGCCACTACCCACGGATGAACTCCTCGCTCGATCGCCCCGCGTACAGACACGGGGGGAGAATCACTGTCACGCGTTAACTTTGTTGCTCAGGGCCTCATGAGCAGGCCGAGAGCGATGATGCAGACGAACCAGATCGTGCCCGTGATCACGGTCAGCCGGTCGAGGTTGCGCTCCACCACCGAGGAACCACCGAAGTTCGACGAGAAACCGCCGCCGAACATGTCAGACAGGCCACCACCCTTGCCCTTGTGGAGCAGGACGAGCAGGATCATGAGAAGGCTCGCCAGGATGAGGGCGATAGAGATTCCGAGTTCCACGGTATGCCTGTTCCTTCAATGCTCTGTTACGCGTGACGATTCAGACTTGCCTCTTGAGGGTACGACCTGATGTCAAGTCGCACCCCCAGAACGGCTCAGTTAGCCCGGCATATCGGAGAATCGGCAGATCTTCGCGAACTCGTCGGCGTCGATGCTGGCACCGCCCACGAGAGCGCCATCGACATCCGCCTGAGCCATGATCCCCTTGATATTGCCTGACTTGACCGAGCCACCGTAAAGGATACGGATCCCAGAGGCCACTTCGGCGTCGTAGAGCTCAGCGAGTCTCATTCGCAACGCTCCGCACGCCTCCTGGGCGTCCTCCGGGGTGGCCACCTCGCCGGTGCCGATCGCCCACACCGGCTCGTAGGCCACCACTATCGATTTTGCCTGCTCGGCGCTGATTTTGCGCAGCGCCCCGTCGAGTTGGGCAAGACAGTACGCGATGTGGCCGCCCTCTTGACGCACCGCCAGCGGCTCCCCCACGCACAGGATGGGAGTCACCGAGTGCCGGTAGGCGGCCTGCACCTTGGCGTTGACCAGGTCCTCGTCCTCGCCGTGGTACTGGCGGCGCTCGGAGTGCCCGATCGTCACGTACGTGCAGCCCAGCTTGGCCAGCATGGCGCCCGACACCTCGCCGGTGTAGGCGCCCGCGTCGTACTGGGACAGGTCCTGGGCGCCGTAGACGATCCTGAGCTTGTCGCCGTCGACCAGGGTCTGGACGCTGCGCAGGTCGGTGAACGGCGGCAGGACGGCGACCTCGGCCTTGTCGAAGTCCTTGTCGTTGAGCGCGAAGGCCAGCTTCTGGACCAGCTTGATGGCCTCGAAGTGGTTGAGGTTCATCTTCCAGTTGCCGGCGATGAGCGGCTTGCGCTGAGTCAACTAGTCCTCCAGAGCCGCGAGTCCGGGGAGGGTCTTGCCCTCGAGGTATTCGAGGCTGGCCCCGCCACCGGTGGAGATGTGCGAGAAGCCGTCCTCGGGCAGGCCCAGCTTGCGCACGGCCGCCGCCGAGTCGCCGCCGCCCACCACGGTGAAGGCGCCGGAGTCGATCAGCGCCTGGGCAACCGCCCTGGTGCCGCCGGAGAACGCGTCGAACTCGAACACGCCCATCGGCCCGTTCCAGAACACCGTCCTGGCGTCGGCCAGCTTCGAGGCGAACAGCTCGCGCGTCCTCGGCCCGATGTCCAGCCCCTCCCGGTCGGCCGGGATGGCCGTGGCCTCGACCACGTCGTGGTCGGCGTCGGCGGCGAAGGTGACCGCCGCGAGCACGTCCACGGGCAGCACGAGCTCCACGCCGCGCTGCTCGGCCTTGTCGAGGAAGCCGCGCACCTCGTCGAGCTGGTCCTCCTGCAGCAGCGAGTTGCCGACCTCGTGGCCCTGGGCCTTGAGGAAGGTGTACGCCATGCCGCCGCCGATCAGCAGCCGGTCGACCTTGGTCAGCAGGTTGGCGATGACGCCGAGCTTGTCGGAGACCTTGGCGCCGCCCAGCACGACCACGTAGGGCCGCTCGGTGTCCTCGGTCAGCCTCCGCAGCACCTCGACCTCGGCCACGACGAGCCCGCCCGCCGCGTGCGGCAGCAGCCTGGGCACGTCGTACACGCTGGCGTGCTTGCGGTGCACCGCGCCGAAGCCGTCGCCGACGTACAGCTCGGCCAGCCCGGCCAGCTTCGCGGCGAACTCGCCCCGCACGGCGTCGTCCTTGGACTCCTCGCCCGGCTCGTAGCGGAGGTTCTCCAGCAGGACCACCTGGCCGTCCTGGAGGGCCTCGACCGTGCTCCTGGCGCTGTCGCCGACCACGTCGGTGGCGAAGGCCACGTCCTGGCCGAGCAGCTCGCCCAGGCGCGCCGCCACGGGCCTGAGCGAGTACTTCGGGTCGGCCTTGCCCTTGGGCCTGCCCAGGTGGGCGCAGACGACGACCTGGGCGCCGCGCTCCACCAGGGTCTTGATGGTCGGCACCGACGCGCGGATGCGGCCGTCGTCGGTGATCGTCTCCCCGTCGAGGGGGACGTTGAGGTCGGCGCGCACGAGCACGCGCCGCCCCTTCACGTCGAGATCGTCGAGCGTGCGCATGCTCATGCTCCCGTTCAGCCGTGCGCTCAGAGGCCGCGGCCCACGAGCTCGATCAGGTCGGCGAGACGGTTGGAGTAGCCCCACTCGTTGTCGTACCAGCCGACGACCTTGACCTGGTTGCCGATGACCTTGGTGAGCCCGGCGTCGAAGATGCAGGACGCGGGGTCGGTCACGATGTCGGAGGAGACGATCTCGTCCTCGGTGTAGGTGAGGATGCCCTTGAGCGGGCCCTCGGCGGCCGCCTTGAACGCGGCGTTGACCTCTTCGACGGTGACCTCGCGGCCGACCTCGACGGTGAGGTCGGTGGCCGAGCCGGTGGGGATCGGCACGCGCATGGCGAAGCCGTCGAGCTTGCCCTTGAGCTCGGGCAGGACCAGGCCGATGGCCTTGGCGGCGCCGGTGGAGGTGGGCACCACGTTGAGCGCGGCGGCGCGGGCGCGGCGCAGGTCCTTGTGCGGGCCGTCCTGCAGGTTCTGGTCCTGCGTGTAGGCGTGGATGGTGGTCATCAGACCCTTCTCGATGGTGAAGGTGTCGTGAAGGACCTTGGCCAGCGGCGCCAGGCAGTTGGTGGTGCAGGACGCGTTGGAGACGATGGTGTGCTGGGAGGCGTCGTAGGTGCCCTCGTTGACGCCCATGACGACGGTGACGTCCTCGTTCTTCGCCGGGGCGGAGATGATGACCTTCTTGGCGCCGTTGTCGGCGTGCACCTTGGCCTTGGTGGCGTCGGTGAACAGACCGGTGGACTCCAGCACGACGTCGACGCCGAGCTCGCCCCAGGGCAGCTTGCCCGGGTCGCGCTCCGCGAAGACCTTGATCGCCTTGCCGTCGACGGTGATCTCGTCGCTCGACGCCTTCACCTCGTAGGGCAGGCGGCCCAGAATGCTGTCGTACTTCAGCAGGTGCGCGAGCGTCGCGGTATCGGTCAGGTCGTTGACCGCGACGATCTCGATGTCCTTGCCGCTGGCGGCGACAGCGCGCCAGAAGTTGCGACCGATGCGGCCGAAGCCGTTGACGCCTACGCGGATGCTCACGGGAACCGATCTCCTCGAACAGATGGCGGGCTGAAACCTCAATCACGAACCTTATCGGACCCAAATTGGTTTAGACCACTGCAGGTCCCGAGGTGTGAATCACCGTTCTGGCGACACGTTTTGCGAGGTTCGAGTAAAGTGCCCGACTCGTCGGAGTAAATTCGTGCATTCTCTGGGGGCTGAGATGTCACATAAGCGGTCCGGCCTACTCTGGGGGCTCCTCGCGGGCCTGCTCGCCGCACTCGTCTGCGCGGCCGGCCTGGGGGCGGCCATCCTGTTCCAGCAGCGCCTGCCGAGCGCCGTCATGTCGTTCGGCGGCGGGCTGCCCGTCTCGCTCGCGCTGTCCCTGCTGATCGCCGTCGTGGTGGCGCTCGCCATCGGCGCCGCCCGCCCGCGCAGCCTCCTCCTGCTCCCCATCGCCGCGCTGTACGCGGGCGGCGCGGTGGCGGCCGGCCAGGTCACGGGCAAGGCCGTCATGGACGGCGCCGCCCTGCGCACGCCCGACCGCTCCCCGGCCGGCATGGGGGACGTCACCCTGGAGAACCTGAACGCGGGCCTGGGGGGCGCGCTGTCGCTGTACCGGGGCACGCTGGCGGAGACGGGGGCGGCCTGGCTGTGCATCGCCGTGGCGGCCCTGGCCGCCTTCGCCCTGGTCGCCCTCCGGGTCACCCGCGTCCGCCGCGCACAGCGCACCGAAGAGGCCGCGGCGCAGGCGGAGCAGGAGCCGGAGTACCGGGCCCCGTTCGAGCCCGCCCAGCAGCCCACCCCCAAGCCGGCGGCGGACCTCTTCACCCCCCGCAACCCCGCCAGGGACTGACACCCCACCGCACACCGTCCAAGGCCGGCCACACCACCGACTGCCGCCGCACCACGCCGAGCGCGCACCGGCAGAGTGCGCGACATCACCCCACCGATCGCCGCCGTACGGCGCGGAGCACGCCTCCCCTACGTGCCCGCTCCGCGTACGGCCGGCGATCCGGCCCATCGCCGCACGGTGCCCGGGTCACCACGCCCACGGCCCACTGTGCGCGCGTCACGGCGGCCCGCCACCTCCACCGCAGGAGCGTCTCCCTGGACAGGGCCCAGCCACGTACGGCGGGTGGGCCCTCCCTGGCTTGCCGTAACAGAAGAAGGAACAACCGGTTACGGGGCGAGCATGTCCACGGTGAGGTTCGCCTCGGTGTTCGGGATGCCGAGATCCGACGCCCGCTTGTCGGCCATCGCCAGCAGCCGCCGGATGCGCCCCGCGATGGCGTCCTTGGTCAGCGGCGGGTCGGCGATCTGCCCCAGTTCCTCCAGCGACGCCTGCTTGTGCTCCACCCGCAGCCGCCCCGCCACCACCAGGTGGTCGGGCGCCTCGTCGCCCAGGATCTCCAGCGCCCGCTGCACCCGCGCGCCCGCCGCCACCGCGGCCCGCGCCGACCGCCGCAGGTTGGCGTCGTCGAAGTTGGCCAGCCGGTTGGCGGTGGCACGCACCTCGCGGCGCATCCGCCGCTCCTCCCAGGCCAGCACGCTGTCGTGCGCCCCGAGCCGGGTGAGCAGCGCGCTGATCGCGTCGCCGTCGCGCACCACGACCCGGTCCACGCCGCGCACCTCGCGCGCCTTGGCGTGGATCTTCAGCCGCCGCGCCGAGCCCACCAGCGCCAGCGCCGCCTCCGGCCCCGGGCAGGTGACCTCCAGCGACATGGACCGCCCGGGCTCGGTCAGCGAGCCGTGCGCCAGGAAGGCGCCGCGCCAGGCCGCCTCCGCGTCGCAGGCGGCCCCCGCCACCACCTGGCGGGGCAGGCCGCGCACCGGGCGGCCGTGGTTGTCGATCAGGCCCGTCTGCCGGGCCAGCGCCTCACCGTCGCGGTAGACGCGCACCACGTAGCGGGAGCCCTTGCGCAGCCCGGCGGGCGCGAGCACGAGCACCTCCGCCTTGTGGCCGAACACCTCCCCGATGTCCTTGATCAGCCGCCGTGCGGTGGCGTTGGTGTCGAGCTCCGCCTCGATCACGATGCGCCCGCCCACCAGGTGCAGGCCGCTGGCGAACCGCAGCAACGTCGAGACCTCCGCCTTCCGGCAGCACGGCTTGAGCACCGGCAGGCGGCTCAGCTCGTCTTTCACCACACCTGTCATCGCCATGCGTTAGTCCTCTCCCCCATTCAGACCGGCTCCTCCGAGTCTCTCGCACCTTCGCGCCACGCCGACCAGGATCAACGCTTCGAGAGGAAAATCTCGTCCAGGACGGAGGCAAGACGTCGTGGGTCATGCCTCGGCGAGCCGTCCGTGGCCGCGACGCCGGCCATGACGAGCCGCGCGCCGAGCGCGGCGGCGGCCTTCTCCAGGGCGTCGGGGTCGTCCACCACCCCGGTGTCGGCGAGCACGACGTCGATCGACAGATCGGGGGCGTGCTGTCTGAGCACCTCCAGATGCTGCTGGGGGGAGAAGTCGTCGGTCTCGCCCGGCTGCGGGGCGAGGTTGAGCGTGACGAGCCGCCTGGCCCTGGTCGCGTGCAGCGCCCTGGCCAGCTCGGGAACCTTCAGATGCGGCAGCACGCTGGTGAACCACGATCCGGGCCCGAACACGACCCAGTCGGCCTCCTGCACCGCCGCGACCGCCTCGGGCCGCGCCGGCGGGTCTTCGGGCACCAGGGAGATGGCCTGCACCCGGCCGGGGGTCAGGGCGCACGCCACCTGCCCGCGGATGGTCGAGATGACGCCGTCGAGCTCCACCTCGGCCACGATGTCGAGCGGCACCGAGGCCATCGGCAGCACGCGGCCGTGCGCGCCCAGCAGCCGCCCGACCCAGTCGAGCCCGGCCACGGGGTCTCCGAGCAGCTCCCACAGCGCGACGATGAGCAGGTTGCCGACGGCGTGGCCGTGCAGGTCGCCCTCGCTGCGGAAGCGGTGCTGGACGACCTCGCTCCACGTGCTGCCCCACTCGTCGTCGCCGCAGAGCGCGGCCAGCGCCATGCGCAGGTCGCCGGGCGGCAGCACGCCGAGCTCCCGGCGCAGGCGCCCGCTGGACCCGCCGTCGTCGGCGACGGTGACCACGGCGGTCAACCGGTCGGTGACCATCCGTAATGCCGAAAGGGACGCATACAGCCCGTGCCCGCCACCGAGCGCCACGACGGACGGCCCGAACCCGGCATACCTCGTCCCGCCGGCCGCCCGCCCGTCCGCCGGACGAACCTCACCGCCGCCGCCCGCGTCCCCGTCCCCGGGCGCGCCCGCGTTTCCCGGCGCACCCGCGTTCCCGGACGCGCCCACGTCCCCGCACGCGTCCATGTTCGCGGGCGCGCGCCCTTCCTCGCCGCGTCCCACCGGACCCGCCGCGTGTTCCGAACGACCCTCTACCGGACGCGGCAGAGCAGCTTCGAAGCCTTCATCGGTCACTCCCGCCCCACATCCCGGTGGCTCACCTGGACCTCCATCCCGCGGTCGCGCAGCCGGGCGGCCACCTGCTCGGCCATGGCCACGCTGCGGTGCTTGCCGCCCGTGCAGCCGACCGCGAGCGTCGCGTAGCTCTTGCCCTCGCGCGTGTATCCGGCCGCGACCACCTGCAGGACCTCTTCGTAGGCGTCGAGGAACTCCTTGGCCCCCGGCTGCCCGAGCACGTAGTCGCTGACCGCGGGGTCGAGCCCGTTCATCGGCCGCAGCTCGGGCACCCAGTGCGGGTTGGGCAGGAACCGGCAGTCGACCACGAGATCGGCGTCGACCGGCAGGCCGTACTTGAACCCGAACGACACGACGTTGAGCCGCAGCCCCGGCCGGTCCTCCCCGCCGAAGTAGGCGACGATCTTGTTACGGAGGTCGTGCACGTTGTGCGTGGAGGTGTCGATCACCAGGTCGGCGTTGGCGCGCACCTCGCGCAGGATCCCCCGCTCGCGGGTGATGCCGTCGACCAGCCGCCCCTCGCCCTGGAGGGGGTGGGGCCTGCGCACGTTCTCGAACCTGCGCACCAGCTCCTCGTCGCTGGCCTCCAGGAACACCACGCGCACGCGGACGCCGCGCCCTTCGAGCTCCTCGATGGCCGCGTTGAGATCGGTGGTGAACGCCAGACTGCGCACGTCGACCACGGCCGCGACCTTGTCGGCGGCCAGCTTGACCTTGCCGGCCTCCTCGGCCATCGCGAACAGCAGCCCGGGCGGCAGGTTGTCGATGACGAACCAGCCCAGGTCCTCGAGGGCCTTGGCGGCGGTGCTGCGCCCGGCCCCGGACATGCCGGTGACGATGACGAACGCGGGCTCGGTGCTCATCGCCCCACCTCATGTTCGGTGCGGACGACACCCTGGCATCCTGGCGAGATCAAGGTGACTCTCCCTTCAGCGTCGACACGATGACCTCGGCGATGGACGGGCCGATGCCGGGAACCTCGCAGATTTCGGCGGCAGTGGCCTCGCGTAGCTTCTTCACGGAGCCGAAGTGCTTGAGCAGCGCCTGCCTGCGCGCCGGCCCGAGGCCGGGCACGCCGTCGAGCGCGCTCTCCTTCACCGTCTTGGACCTCTTGGAACGATGGTAGGTGATGGCGAACCTATGTGCTTCGTCTCTCACCCGTTGCAGCAGGTAGAGACCCTCACTTGAACGAGGCATGATCACCGGCTGGTCGTCGCCGGGCAGCCACACCTCCTCCAGCCGCTTGGCCAGCCCGCACACTGACACCTCGTCGATGCCGAGCTCGTCGAGCGCCCGCTGCGCCGCGGCCGCCTGCGGGCCGGCGCCGTCGACCACGACGAGGTTGGGCGGGTAGGCGAACTTGCGCGGCCTGCCCGTCTCGGGGTCGATGGGCCCGTGACCGTCGTCGTCATCGGCGGCCAGCTCGCCCGTGGCGGAGCGTTCCTCCAGGTAGCGGCGGAACCGCCGCATGATCACCTCGTGGATCGAGGCGACGTCGCCCTCCTTGGTCTTGACGGCGAAGCGGCGGTACTCGCTCTTGCGCGCCAGACCGTCCTCGAAGACCACCATGGACGCCACGACGTTCTCGCCCTGCAGGTGGGAGACGTCGTAGCACTCGATGCGCAGCGGCGCCTGGTCGAGGCCGAGCGCGTCGGCGATCTCCTGCAACGCCTTGCTGCGGGTGGTCAGATCGCCGGCGCGGCGGATCTTGTGCTGGGCGAGCGACTCCTTGGCGTTGCGCTCGACGGTCTCCATCAGCGAGCGCTTGTCGCCGCGCTGCGGCACCCGCACCTCGACGCGGGCGCGGCGCTGCTCGCTCAGCAGCTCGGCGACCGCCTCGTTGTCGGGCGGCAGGGCGGGCACGAGCACCTCGCGGGGCATCGAGTCGGGGCCGGCCTCGGCGTACATCTGCAGCAGGAACTGCTCGACGAGCTCGCCGGGCGAGGTCTCCTCGACCTTGTCCACCACCCAGCCGCGCTGGCCGCGGATGCGGCCGGCGCGGACGTAGAAGACCTGGACTGCGGCTTCGAGCGGGTCCTCCGCCAGCGCGATCACGTCGGCGTCGGTGCCCTCGCCGAGCACCACGGCCTGCTTCTCCAGCGCCCGCTGCAATGCCTGGATGTCGTCGCGCAGCCGGGCCGCCCGCTCGTACTCCTGCTCGGCGGCGGCCTCGCGCATCTCCTTCTCCAGCCGCTTGATGAAGCGGCCGGTGTTGCCCGCCATGAAGTCGCAGAAGTCCTCGGCCAGCGCGCGGTGCTCGTCGGGGGTGACCCGGCCGACGCAGGGCGCCGAGCACTTGTCGATGTAGCCGAGCAGGCAGGGGCGGCCGATCTGCCCGGCCCGCTTGAACACCCCGCTGCTGCACGTGCGCACCGGGAAGACCCGCAGCAGCAGGTCGACGGTCTCGCGGATGGCCCAGGCGTGGGAGTAGGGCCCGAAGTAGCGGGTGCCCTTGCGCTTGGCGCCGCGCATGACCTGCACGCGCGGGAAGTCCTCGCCCATGGTGACCGCGAGGTAGGGGTAGGACTTGTCGTCGCGGTACTTGACGTTGAAGCGGGGATCGAACTCCTTGATCCAGGAGTATTCGAGCTGCAGCGCCTCCACCTCGGTGCCGACGACCGTCCAGTCGACGTCGGCGGCCGTGGTCAGCATCGTCTGGGTGCGCGGGTGCAGGGCGGAGAAGTCGGCGAAGTAGGAGTTGAGCCGCTGGCGCAGGCTCTTGGCCTTGCCGACGTAGATCACCCGGCCGTGCGCGTCCCTGAACCGATAGACCCCGGGGGATTCGGGGATGGAGCCCGGCCTGGGCCGGAAACTCAAGGTGCTACCCGCTGATCTCGCCACGCATTCAGCCTAGTAGCCCGCACCGACAAGGTTGCCCGCCGTACTCATCGCGCACGTACGGCGCACGTACGGCGGGCGCACCCCGGCTAGGCCAGCATGATCTGGTCGTTCTCCACCTTGATCTGCTGGGCGGCCAGCGGCTGCTCGGCCGGTCCGGCCGTGACGGAGCCGTCGGTGATGGCGAACTTGCTGTTGTGGCACGGGCACACGATCGCGTCGCCCTCGACGCTGCCGACCGGGCAGCCCTTGTGCGTGCAGAGCGCGCTGAACGCCTTGAACTCACCGGCCGTCGGCTGGGTCACCACGACCTTCTGCTCCTTGAAGATCGTGCCTCCGCCCACCGGGATGTCGGCGGTCTTGGCCAGCGCGCCGCCTGCCTGCGGTGCGCTGGACGCTGAGGTGCTCGCGCCGGCCTGTGGCGCGCTCGATTCCGCGGCGGTTCCCGCCGTCGTGGCGCTGTCGGTGCCGCCGCTGCACGCGGTGATCGCAAGCGCCAGGCCACCCGCGCCGACGCTTGCGAACACCGCCCTGCGGCTCTGAAGGTCATCTGCCATGCAGCTCACCCAAGCGAACCAAGGTGAGAAATTCATGAGACCTTTCTCAGGCGAGTCTGATCTTCTCGCCGTCCACCTCGATCTGCTTCTCCTCAAGCGGCTCGGTCGCGGGACCGTTCGCCACGGAGCCGTCCGTGATGCTGAACGCGCTGCCGTGGCAGGGGCAGTTGATGGTGTCGGCGACTTCGTCGACCGTGCAGCCCTGATGGGTGCAGACCGCGCTGAACGCCTTGAACTCCCCCGCCGTGGGCTGCGTCACCACGATCTTCTGGTTCTTGAAGACCTTCCCGCCGCCCTCGGGGATGTCACCGGTGTTCGCCAGCGCCTTGGGCTTGGCCTCGCTCTTCTTCTTGGGCGCCTCGGACGACGGCTCCTCCGCAGGCGGCTCGACCTCCGCTTCCGTGGTCGGCGAGCCGTAGCTCGCGCAGGCCGTCAGAACGGCCGCGAGCCCAGCGCTCCCGGCACCGAGCATCACCGTCCGGCGCGTCGTTTCCGTCATGGTGCGTCCTCCCAGATTGGCTCTCACTTCCAGGTACGGCCAGCGCCCTGGCGCCGGTTCAGCGTGCCCGACGCCAATCCGGTTGGACTACGCACATTTACCTGTTCAGGCCACCACGATCCCGTCGCCTTCGACCTTCACCTGGAACGACGCGAGCGGCGCGGTCGCGGGGCCCTTGGTGGCCTGCCCGGTGTCGGCGGCGAACTCGCTGCCGTGGCAGGCGCATCTGATCACGTTGTCCTTGGGGGTGGAGACCTTGCAGCCCTTGTGCGTGCACGACGAGCTGAACGCCTTGAAGACGCCCTGCGTGGGCTGCGTCACCACGACCTTCAGGTCGTCGATCAGCTTGCCGCCGCCCACGGGCACCTCGGCCGTCTTCGCCAGGACCTTGCCCTTGAGGTTCGGCTTGGCCTGCGCGCCCCCGGCACCGCACGCCGTCAGCGCCAGCCCGCATGCGGCGACGCCGGTCGCGCCCAGCATGTCCCGACGTCCCAGCCCGGTCTCCGGCATGGCTCCGCCCCCGATCGTGTGATTCGTTCGTGCTCGCACCTCGTGTCGCCTTTTGCCCCCCGTAGGTGCGGCCGTTACCAGGGTATTGACGCGACCCTTTGGTCCGGTCAGCGGGTGGTAGGCCGACGGTCAGCGGCGGGCCGCAGCCTGCGGTCATGACTCTCTCAGCCGGACGCCCGCCTGCCTCTCCCGTCTCCCCGCCCGGCCGTCCCCGCTGGTGGCGACGGCCGTGGGTGGCGCCGCTGATGGTGGTGGCGGCCGCGTTCCTGGCGTTCTCGCTGCCGCCGTACCTGTCGCTGGACCCCGGCCGGTCGCGCGTGCCCGCTCCGGGCTTCTTCCCGCCGCACTTCGTGCTGCTCTCGATGCACGTGGTGTTCGGCTCGATCGCGATGGTCACGTGCTGCCTGCAGATCTGACCGTGGTTCCGCGCGCGTCACCCGCGCGCGCACCGGCTGATCGGCCGCGTGTACGTGTTCGGCGGGTGCCTGCCGAGCGGGCTGCTGGGCCTGGTGGTGGGGCTGGCGACCCCGTTCGGGCCGGTCACGATGGCCAGCGATGTCATGCTGGCACTGCTCTGGCTGGGCTGCACGCTGGCCGGGTGGCGGATGGCCAGGCGGCGCCGGTTCGTCGACCACCGCCGGTGGATGGTCCGCAGCTTCGCGCTGACCATGTCCATCATCACCAACCGGCTCTACAGCGTGCTGTTCGCGATCCTGCTGGAGCCGCAGCTCCAGACCACCTTCCACGGCGACGTGGCGCTGTTCACGAGCACCGTCGCCGCCCTGGCCGCCTGGCTCGGCTGGACACTGCCGCTCCTGGCCGCCGAGTGGTGGCTCGAACGCACCTCCGCCGCCAGGCGCCGCCACCGCGCCACCGCCGGCGACCCGGCAGGCAGCACCCGCCGCACCTCGCCGGACCTGACCGGCAGCACCACCGCACCCGCCGCCGACCTGACCTGACCGGCCGCACCCGCCACACCTCGCCGGTGACCGGCCGGCGAGCATCACCGAGGTACGCCCGCCCGTCCCTCCACGGACGGGCGGCGTACGACGTCTCAGCGGCGCGTGTCAGCGGCGTCCGTGCGGCGCCTCAGTGGGCGAGGATCTTGCGCAGGAAGCGCCCCGTGTGACTCTCGTCCACCAGCGCGACCTCCTCCGGCGTGCCGCTGGCCACGAGCGTGCCGCCACGGGACCCGCCCTCGGGCCCCATGTCGATGATCCAGTCGGCGGTCTTGATCACATCGAGGTTGTGCTCGATGACGATCACCGTGTTCCCGCCGTCCACCAGCCGCCCGAGCACCCCGAGCAGCCGCCGGATGTCCTCGAAGTGCAGACCGGTGGTCGGCTCGTCGAGGACGTAGATGGTCCGCCCGGTCTGCCGCCGCTGCAGCTCGGAGGCGAGCTTGACGCGCTGCGCCTCACCACCGGACAGCGTGGTCGCCGGCTGCCCCAGCCGCACGTACCCCAGGCCGACGTCGTTGAGCGTCTGCAGGTGCCGCTTGATCGCGGGGATCGCCTCGAAGAAGCCCAGGGCCTCCTCGATCGGCATGTCGAGCACCTCGGCGATCGTCTTGCCCTTGTAGTGGACCTCCAGCGTCTCCCGGTTGTAGCGGGCGCCGTGGCAGACCTCGCAGGGGACGTAGACGTCGGGCAGGAAGTTCATCTCGATCTTGATGGTGCCGTCGCCCGCGCACGCCTCGCAGCGCCCGCCCTTGACGTTGAAGCTGAAGCGCCCCGGCTGGTAGCCGCGCACCTTCGCCTCGGCCGTGGCCGCGAACAGCTTGCGCACGTGGTCGAAGACCCCGGTGTAGGTGGCCGGGTTGGAGCGCGGCGTGCGCCCGATCGGGGACTGGTCCACGTGGACCACCTTGTCGACCTGGTCCATGCCGTTGATCCGGGAGTGCCGCCCCGGCACCGTGCGCGCGCCGTTGAGCTCCTTGGCCAGCGCGTTGTACAGGATGTCGTTGACCAGCGTCGACTTCCCTGACCCCGACACGCCCGTGACGGCCGTGAACACGCCCAGCGGGAACTCGATGTCCACGCCCTTGAGGTTGTGCTCGCGCGCGCCCTTCACCGTGATCTGCCGCTTCTTGTCGCGCTTGCGGCGCTTGGCGGGGATCGGGATGCTCCTGCGCCCCGACAGGTACGCCCCCGTCAACGACTCCTCGCTGGCGAGAAGGTCCTGGACGGTGCCGGAGACCACGACCTGGCCGCCGTGCTCGCCCGCGCCGGGGCCGATGTCGACGACCCAGTCGGCCGCCGCGATCGTGTCCTCGTCGTGCTCCACGACGATCAGCGTGTTGCCCATGTCGCGCAGCCTGATCAGCGTGTCGAGCAGGCGCATGTTGTCGCGCTGGTGCAGGCCGATGGACGGCTCGTCCAGCACGTACAGGACGCCGACCAGGCCCGAGCCGATCTGCGTGGCCAGCCTGATGCGCTGCGCCTCGCCGCCCGCCAGGGTGGCGGCGGCGCGGTCCATGGTCAGGTAGTCGAGGCCGACGTCGAGCAGGAAGCCCATGCGGGCGTTGATCTCCTTGACCACCCGCTCGGCGATCTGCATGTCGCGGTCGGACAGCTTGAGCGCGGCCAGGAACTTGGCGCATTCGCCGATCGACATGCCCGAGACCTCGGCGATCGACTTGCCTGAGACGGTGACCGCGAGGCTGACCGGCTTGAGCCTGGCCCCCTTGCAGGCGGGGCACGGGATTTCGCGCATGTAGCCTTCGAAGCGCTCGCGCGCGGCGTCGCTCTCGGCCTCGGCGTGCCGGCGCTGCACCCACGGGATGACGCCGTCGTAGGTCGTGTAGTAGGAGCGCTGGCGGCCGTAACGGTTGCTGTAGCGGACGTGCACCTGCTCGTCGTGGCCGTACAGCAGCGACTTCTGCGCCTTCTTCGGCAGCCGGTCCCACGGCGTGTCGAGCGTGAACCCGACCGCGTGGCCGAGCGCCTCGATCAGCCTGGAGAAGTACTCGCTGGTGTGACCGCCGGACCACGGGTGCAGGGCGCCGTCGCCGAGCGTGCGCTCGGGGTCGGGCACCACCAGGTCGGGGTCCACCTCCATCTTGGTGCCCAGGCCCGTGCACTCGGGGCAGGCGCCGAAGGGGGAGTTGAAGGAGAACGAGCGCGGCTCCATCTCCTCGAACGACAGGTCGTCGTAGGGGCAGTAGAGGTGCTCGGAGTAGAAGCGCTCGCGGCCCGGGTCGCCTTCCGGCAGGTCGACGAACTCGAGCGTGATCGTGCCGCCGGAGAGCTGCAACGCGGTCTCGACCGAGTCGGTGAGCCGGCGCCGTGCCGACTCCTTGACCGACAGGCGGTCGACGATGACCTCGATGTCGTGCTTCTCGTACTTCTTCAGCGTCGGCGGCTCCTCCAGCCGGACCACGGTGCCGTCGACCCTGGCCCGGGCGAAGCCCTTGGTCTGCAGCTCGCGGAACAGCTCGGCGTACTCGCCCTTGCGCTGCCTGATGACCGGCGCGAGCACCTGGAAGCGGGTGCCCTCCTCCAGCTCCATCACCCTGTCGACGATCTGCTGCGGCGACTGGCGGGCGATCGGCCGCGCGCACACCGGGCAGTGCGGCTTTCCGATGCGCGCCCACAGCAGCCGCAGGTAGTCGTAGACCTCGGTGATGGTGCCGACGGTCGAGCGGGGGTTCTTGCTGGTGGCCTTCTGGTCGATGGAGACCGCGGGCGACAGGCCCTCGATGAAGTCGACGTCGGGCTTGTCCATCTGGCCGAGGAATTGGCGGGCGTACGCCGACAGGGACTCGACGTAGCGCCGCTGGCCCTCAGCGAAGATCGTGTCGAAGGCCAGGCTCGACTTGCCCGAGCCGGACAGGCCGGTGAAGACGATCAGCGAGTCTCGCGGCAGGTCGAGCGAGACGTCCTTGAGGTTGTGTTCTCGTGCACCACGCACGATGAGGCGGTCTGCCACGGCGATCCCGGAAGTCGAAAGGCGGATAGGTCCACGGGGGATGGTAGACGGCGGCTCCGACAATTTCGGCGGCCCGCTTCGCGGCCCCCGAAAATCCGTCCCTCACAGGTTACGGGCAACTCCCCCGCAGGAAGGAGCCCTTCAACATTCAACCTCCTGACCTGCGGCTTTATGCCCGCCCTGCCACGCCACCCTAGATGACAAAATCCCTGGACATGACCGTCCTACCTGCGCTGCAGGCCGAGCTCGCCTCGGCGACGAACCAGCTGCTGGCCACGGCCGCGACCCTCTCCGACGCCGACGTCGCCGCACCCTCTCTCCTACCCGGCTGGACCAGAGGACACGTCCTCGCCCACCTCGCCAGGAACGCCGACTCCTACATCAACCTGCTGACCTGGGCGAAGACCGGCGTCCGCACCCCTCAGTACACCTCCCACGAGGCCAGGTCGGCCGGGATCGAGGCCACCGCCGCCCGCCCGGCGGCCCGCCTCCTGGCCGACGTCGAGGACGGGGCGGCCCGTTTCGCCGCCGCAGTCCGCGACGTCCCCGCGCACGCCTGGTCGGCGCCGGTGGAGGGGATGCGCCCGCCGCCCCACCCCGCCTGGTACGTGCTCGTACGCCGCCTGCGCGAGGTCGGCATCCACCACGTGGACCTGGCAGCCGGATACGGCCCGCCGGACTGGCCGGAGCCGTTCGTCCGCCGCGAGCTGCACGACATCCGCCGCACCTGGTCACGCGAGCACAGCACGGTCAGCGAGATCGTGCTCACGGAGCGCGCCCCGGACGGCGGCGAGGCGGCGGTGATCTGGCCGGGGCTCGGTCAGGGCCCGGCCGTCACGGGCACGCCACGCGACATGCTTGCCTGGCTCACCGGCAGGTCCGGGGGGCAGGGCGTTAGTCTGTTGCCCGCGGGGCAGTCGCATCTGCCAGGTCCCGGGGGCGCCGATCTTCCAGAGCCGCCACCGTGGCTGTCGATGCCGGCCCCCGCTGATCTACCCGCGACGCCCCCGAAGGACTACCCATGACCTATACAGGTGACGTCCAGGTCGGCGGCCCCGCCGACGTGCGCGAGCTGCCCGCGCTGACGATCTGCAAGCTCGCCGTCGGCCCGTACGACAACAACGCCTATCTGCTGCGCTGCACCGAGACCGGTGAGGGCCTGCTCATCGACGCGGCGGCCGACTCCGACCGGCTGCTCGCCCTCATGGCCGACCAGCCGGTCGGCACGATCGTCACCACCCACCAGCACGGCGACCACTGGCAGGCGCTGGAGCAGGTGACGAAGGTGACCGGCGCGCAGGTCATCGCCCACCCGCTCGACGCGCCCGCCCTGCCCGTACCCGTGGACCGCACGGTCGAGCACGGCGACACGATCACCGTCGGCGCGGTCACCCTGGAGGTCATCCATCTGCGGGGGCACACGCCGGGCTCGATCGCGCTGCTGTACGACGGCGGCGACGAGGCCGGGCCTCACCTGTTCACCGGCGACTCGCTGTTCCCCGGCGGCGTCGGCAACACGTGGGACGACTCCGAGCGTTTCACCCAGCTCTACGCCGACGTGGTGGAGCGGATCTTCGACCGCCTGCCCGACGAGACCTGGGTCTACCCGGGCCACGGCAAGGACACCACGCTCGGCGTGGAGCGTCCCGCGCTGCCGGAGTGGAAGGCCAGGGGCTGGTAGCCGGGTCGCGGGCGGCTCACTGGCGAGCGGCCAGCACGTGGACGATCCGGTCGGCCGCCAGGGCGGGATCGTCGGTCAGCCCGACGAGCTCGCCCCACGACCACCGGTAGAACCACCCCTCGGAGAGGGGCACGCAGTCGACGGTCTCGGCCAGCATGACCATGTCGGGGTGGCTGATGCGCAACGCGGGCGGGTACGACCGCAGCAGGGCGGTCAGCCCGCGTTGCTCCAGCTCCGTGGCCAGCTTGCCGAGATGGTACGTGCGCGTGTGCTCGCGCGGCGTGGCCGACATGGCTCCATCAAAGCCGAAGTATGACGAAAAATCCCGCCACTTGCGGATCGGTTAGCCCTTGTAGTGCCCGACGCGCTGGGCTTCCTTGCGCTGCTCGCGCTTGTAGAACAGGACCCGCAGCGGGATCGCCGCCACGAGCGCGATCTGCATGGTCGCGCCGATCTTGATGGGCAGGTCACCGCCCGAGGGCCAGGCCACCCAGAACGTGAGGAACGCCACGTTCACCATGATCCACCCGAGGACGACCGCCGCGAGCTGTCCCTTCGGCTTGGGGTACTCGATGCGGCTGACCATCAGCCAGGCCACGCCGAGCACGGCAAGCAGCGACCAGACGCTCGGCTGGAACAGCAGCACGATGGAGATCACGGTCATGGCGCCCATCGGGATGGGCAGCCCCATGAAATCGCCGCTCTTGGTCTTGACGCAGGCGAACCTGGCCAGGCGTACAACACCGGCGACGAGCACGGCCGCCGCCGCGGCCAGCACCGCCATGAACGGCACCTGCTGCGTGAACCCGCCCCAGATCACGACCATGAACGCGGGCGCGAACCCGAAGCTGATGACGTCGGCGAGGTTGTCGAGCTCGGCGCCCATCGCCGAGGCGCGGAAGCGGCGCGCCACGAGCCCGTCGAACAGGTCGCAGGTCGCGCCGATGAGCAGCAGCACGATGGCGGTCGCGAAGTAGCTGGGAGCGGGCGTGAACCGCCCGCCGTCGACCTGGAGCTGCTGGATGGCGGAGTAGGCCAGCACGCACACCGCGAGGAACCCGCAGACGGCGTTGCCGAGCGAGAGCGAGTCGGCGGCGGACAGGCGGAACGCCTTGCCGACCGGGCCGCGAGGCTCTTCCTCTTCCGCCTGCCAGCTACCGGCGTCAGCCGCGGTCAATTCTGGTCACCCCCGCCACCGTCTTCTGGCCCACGGACACCGCGGGAGCGATCCCTTCGGGCAGGTAGATGTCGACCCGCGAACCGAACCGGATGAGCCCGATCCGCTCGGCCTGCTCCACCTTGGCCCCGGCGGTCAGGTACGGCACGATCCGGCGCGCCACGGCGCCCGCGATCTGCACCATCTCGATGTCGCCCAGCGTGGTCTCGAAATGCCACACCACGCGCTCGTTCTGGTCGCTGTCCTTGTTGAACGCCGGCAGGAACCCACCTGCCACATGCTGCACGGAGGTGACATTTCCCGCAAGGGGGGCACGGTTGACGTGCACGTTCAGCGGGCTCATGAAGATCGCGACCCGGGTGCGGCCGTCGGGCCACGGGTCGATGCTCTGCACCACGCCGTCGGCGGGCGACAGCACGCGGCCCTCGCCCGGCGTGCGGTCGGGGTCGCGGAAGAACCAGAGCATGCCCCCGGTGAGCGCGCTCAGCGGCACCGCCGCGAGTGCCCATCGCCGGTCTCGGCGCGTCAGCAGAGCGGAGGCGGCCGCCGCAGCCGCCGTCGGGAGGAGCCACGGGGAGACCCCGCGCGCGAGCCTCATGCGGCTCGGCTTAGCAGAATCGTCTGACACGTACAACCTTTGGTGGTTACTGGACAAGGCGCTTTGCCGTGATGTTACAGAACCCGCAACCATGACACGGCAGAACTACACAAGCAAAGCGCCTCGAAGCCCATTTCGCTAGACCTGCTCCGGATGCGGCTCCTCGCCCTTGCGCGCGTCGATGCGGGCCTTGACCAGGCTCGCCACGGTGGTGATGACCATGGTGGCGCCGATGACCGAGAGCGACACCCAGATGGGAATTTCGGGCGCCCAGGAGACATGGCTGGAGTGCAACGCCTCCAATACGAGCTTAACCCCGATGAACCCCAGGATGAACGCCAAACCGTAGCTGATGTACACGAGCCGCTGCAGCAGCCCGCCCAGCAGGAAGTAGAGCTGACGCAGCCCCATCAGGGCGAACGCGTTGGCCGTGAAGACGATGAAGGGGTCCTTGGTGAGCCCGAAGATCGCCGGAATCGAGTCGAGCGCGAACAGCAGGTCGGTGCTGCCGATGGCGACCATCACGATGAGCATCGGCGTCACCATGCGCTTGCCGTCGATCTTGACGGTGACCTTGGAGCCGACGTAGGTCTCGGTGGTCGGGAAGGCCCGGCGCACCCACCGCAGCACGACGTTCTCGTTGAACTCCTCTTCGTCGCCCTTGAGATGCTGGCGGACGATGTTGATCGCCGTGTAGACGAGGAAGGCGCCGAAGACGTAGAACAGCCAGCCGAACCGCTCGAGCGCCGCCGCGCCCAGCGCGATGAAGATGCCGCGCATCACGAGCGCGAGCAGGATGCCGACGAGCAGCACCTTGTGCTGGTACGCCTTGGGGACGGCGAACCGGCTCATGATGATGAAGAAGACGAACAGGTTGTCGACGCTGAGGCTGTATTCGGTGATGTAGCCCGCGAAGAACTCTCCGGCTCTGTCGCCTCCGGAGGTGAACCACAGCAGAATTCCGAACGCCACGGCGAGAGCGACGTAGAAGGTGACCCAGTAGCCGGCCTGCCGCATGGAGAACTCACGTGCTTCTCCGCGGTCGACGATCCACAAGTCAACGGCAAGGACGACAAGAAGACCGCCGATCACGGCGATCCAGGCCCACAAAGGTTCAGTCACTCAGACCCTCCGGCAAGCATGCTTCAGCGCCGGAGGTCTCTCCCGCCCGCGGAAAACTGCGGACCGGCAGCCCCGGGGGCCCCGTGGAGCGGGGCTGCACCGTGATGACGAGGCTGTCGCGAAGGGATACTCCCCTCCCTAACCCAGGCAGTATATGAGAACGCATGGACCACGCGTAATCATCCTCCGGGCGTTATGCCCGGTACACCCCGAGCACGTCCGCCACGACCTCGTCGCTCCCGGGCATCTCCCGCCCCCGCCGCTCGGCCGCCGCTGCCAGCGTCCGCGCAGTTCCAGGCGTCTCCAGCAGCTCCCGTACGGCTTGGCGGAACTTCTCCGCCTCCCCGTAGGGCACGAGGATCCCGGCGTCCCCGAGAATCTCAGGAATCCCGCCCACCTCGGAGGCGATGGCCGGCGTCCCGGTCATGAGCGCCTCCCTGAGCGTGAGCGGCTGCCCCTCCCACCGGCTCGGCATCAGCAGCGCGACGGCCGCGCCGAGCAGGTCGGGCACGTCGTCCCGGTTGCCCAGCAGCACGACGGGCAGCCCCTCGGCGTCGATCCTGCGCTGCAGCTCGCCCCGCAGCGGCCCTTCCCCGGCCACGACGAACAGCGGCTCCCTGTCTCCCCCGCCCGGCGCTCCCGGCGACCCGTGAACACCTCCACCCGCCGCTCCGGCCGACCCGTCAGCACCCCCACCCGCCGCTCCGGCCGACCCGTCAGCACCCTCACCCGGCGCTCCCGCCGGCCCGTCGCCGACGGCGCGCCACGGCCCGGCCGCGATGTCGAGCAGCGTCTCCAGCCCCTTCTGCTGGGCCAGCCTGGCGACGGTGAGCAGGATGGGCCGGTCCCCCGCCTGCAGTTCGTCCCTGACCTCCTGAGGCGTCCGCTTCGCCGGCCGCGGCACGGGCGCCGCCACCATGGCCGCCCGGACGTCACGAGCGCCGAGTCGCCGCATCCGCTCGGCCAGGTCCGGCGAGACGGTGAGCACGTGCCCGGCCCGCCGTGCCACGATCCGCTCCAGCACCCCGTACACGAGACCCACGAACCCGCCCGCGGTCAGCGCGTTGTGCAGGGTCACCACCGGGCCCCGCCGCCCCAGCGCGGCCAGCGCCCCGGCCCGCAGCCCATGGGCGTGCACGACGTCGGCGCTCCGGGTCAGCCGCCGGACCGCCAGCACCGCCCGCAGGTCGTTCACGGGGTGCGGCCGGTCGGAGACGGGCACCTCGACGAACCTGGCCCCCGCGCCGCCGAACGAGAACTGCTCCTCGACACTTCCCGGCCCGATCACGAGCACCTGGTGCCCGCGCCGCACGAGCCCCTCCACGAGCATCAGCACATGCCGCCCGGTGCCGCCCGACGTGGTGCCCAGCACGAAAGCCACCCGCACGCCCCGCTCCCTCCTCATCCCGTCACCACGATCCTGCCGCCACCGAGCACTCAGCCGTCCCCGGCCCCACCACACCGAGCACTAAGCCTCGCCGCCCCATCACTGAGCACCTCAGTCGTTTACCCCCCGCCACCCCGAGCACCTCGGTCGTTCCCGCCGCCGTCTCCGGGCACCTCAGTCGTTCCCGCCCCGCCGCAGCAGCCGGGTCACCGCCTCCGCGTCGGCCCGGTCCACCAGGGCCACGACGGCCCCGCCCACGACGAGCGCCACGACCGCGCCCAGCACCGCCGCCCCCGCGTTCGCCCACACGCCGCTCACACCGAGCAGCGCCACCGCGCCGGCCCCCGCGAGGTACCCCAGCACCCCTCCGGCGACCGCCGCCGCCCCGGCCCTGACGAGCCCTGTCACGGCCGCGCGCCCGCGTGCCCGCACCACCGACCACAGCAGCATCCCGCCGCCCACGCTCATGCCCACGCTCATCCCGAGCGCCATCCCGCCGATCTCCCGCTCGTCGGGCAGCACCACCACGAAGACGGTCTGGGCCACCATCACGACGCCCCACCCGGCCACGGTCCCGACGGCCACCGCCCGCCCCCGGCCGGCCGCGTACAGCACCCGGCTCAGATGCGCGATGAGCCCGTATCCGACCAGCCCCGGCGTGAACAGCGCGATCGCCGCCGCAAGCTGCTCCGGCGGCACCTCGCTCTTGTCCGCCAGGAACACCACGGCGCCGGGCCCCGACGCGGCGGCCAGCACGCCGGCGGCCAGCCCCGACACCAGCACCACGGCCCGGGTCGTGCGCGCCGCCAGCGCCGCGAACGCCTCGGGCTCGCCGGCCTGCGCCGACAGCCGGGGGAACGCGCTGGTGGCGATGGGCACGGCCAGCACCGCGTACGGCACCAGGTAGATCGCCCACGCGTAGTTGTAGACGGCGATGGCCCCGTTGCCGATCGCGTGGTTCGACAGGACCAGCACCACGATCATGGCCGCCTGCTGGGCGAGGAGCGCCGCGATGCCCGCCAGCGCGAGCCTGCGCACCTGCCCGGCCACTCCGTCGGGGAACCGTAAGGTCGGCCGCCACCTCAGCCCCAGCCGCGCCACGGGCCCGATCACGGCCAGCACCAGCGACAGCACGCCCAGGCTCGTGCCCACCGACAGCGCCAGCTCGGCGGGCCTCGGCACCGCCCCCGGGTCGCTCTCCCCGCCGCTGAGCGGCACGAACAGCAGGTACGCCACGATGACCACGATGCTGGACACCAGGGGCGCGACCGCCGGCCCGGTGAACCGCTTGTGCGACTGCAGCACGCCGTAGAGCACCACGGCGACGCCGTACAGGGGGATCTGGGGAGCGAACACGACCAGCATGCGCGTGGCGACCGCACTCACCTCGCCCACCTCGCACCGGTCGATGGCGCCGCCGAAGAACAGCCCGACGATCGGCCCGGCGAACACCGCCAGCAGCACGCCCACCGGGACGAGCACGACCAGCACCCAGGTGAGCAGCGCCGAGCCGATCCACCCCGCCCGCTCCCGCGAGCCCCGATCGGCGGCGCCGGCCAGCATGGGCACGACCATGCCCGCCAGCGCGCCGCCGGCCACGACCTCGAAGATGATGTTGGGGATCTGGTTGGCCGTCATGTAGGCCGTGGACAGGCAGTTGGTGCCCACGGTGGTGGCGAACGCGTACTGCTTGGCGAACCCGATGACGCGCGCCAGCACGGTGATCGCCCCGATGAGCATCGCGCCACCCGCGACGCCCCGCGCCGTCACCACACCCACCCGGCCTCCCTCAGCCATCCACGCTACGCAGACATCCTGGCAGGCCGGGCCGACAGTCGGGGAACGCGGATCACACGGGGTCGACCGGGCGGCGGCCGAACATGTCGATGCCGTTGAGCACCCGGTTGCCGGCGATGACCTTGGTGAAGCTGACCTTCTCCGCCGCCGCCGTCAGCGCCACGACGGTGCCCAGCAGCGCGTACCGGCCGGGCCTGCCCAGCTCGGTGACGGCGGCCAGGCCGAGCAGGGCGCCCAGGGCGTTCGCGCCTGCGTCGCCGAGCATCGCGCGCTCGCCCAGGTCCTCGGGCAGCAGCGCGGCGGCGGCGCCGAGCGGGGCAGCGGCCAGCGCGGCCGTGGCGGGCGAGCCGCGGAAGAGCGCGGCGGCCAGCAGCGGCCCGCCGGTCAGCAGGCCGACCTTGATGGCCCGGCCGGGGCGCAGGTCGAAGAGGTTGGCGAGGTTCGCGGTGGCGGCGATGGTGGCGCCGTTGGCCAGGGTGTCGACGGGGCCCTCGGAGACGAGCGCGGCGGCGGCCAGGCCACCGGCGCCGATGCCGAGGATCTTGACGGCGCCGCTGGTGACCTCGCCGCGGGCCAGCGCGCTGAGGTGCCCCTTGAAGCCCTTGGACGAGGTGGTGCCGTAGAGGTCGTCGTAGGCGCCCACCGCGCCGCTGCCGACGCCCGCGAGCAGCGCGGCGGCGCGCACCCGGGGGGTCAGGCCGGGCGTGAGCGCGACGGCGGCGCCGGCGCCGGCCGCGAACGCGGGGCCTTCGAGCAGGGTGATGGGCTCGCCGCGGTGGTTCTTCCTGGTCCAGCGGCCGCTCAGATCGGCGGGCCGGCCGCGGGTGAACGCCGTGTAGGCGGCGCGGGCGGCCACGGCGCCGATCGCGGCGCCGGCGATGGCGTACAGCAGGCCACGGGTCCGGCTGGCAGGCATGTCAGCTCCCTGACGTGGTGGTGGGGGACGGGGTCGCGGACGTCACCGCGGGGACGGGGGCCGAGGCTCCCTTGCCCACGCCGTACTGGCCGGCACGCCCGGACATCTGCTCCCGGAGAGAGTAGACGATCGCGACGCGCCCCACGGGCATGTCGGCGGTATCCACCGTGGACACGCGCTTGGAGACCTCGCCCTCGTCGCGTACGGCGCTGATCGCGT
Source organism: Nonomuraea sp. GTA35 (assembly GCF_041950525.1). Classification (NCBI taxonomy): domain Bacteria; kingdom Bacillati; phylum Actinomycetota; class Actinomycetes; order Streptosporangiales; family Streptosporangiaceae; genus Nonomuraea; species Nonomuraea sp. GTA35. Next base: position 169,681 of record NZ_JBGNUV010000018.1, read on the forward strand.
CGCCGGGCGAGGCCGCGGGGTCGGCCATCCCGGCCAGCACCGCGCCCTGGCTGCCGACGTCGAGCCCGTCGGCGACGGAGACGATCGCGCCCGCCTGCGTCTCGGCGTTCTCCCCCTCGTACGCCCGCTCCGGCGCGAACATCACCACGAGCGTGGCCCGCTTGACCGGGTCGCCCTCGGCGGTGAGCAGCCCGCCCGCCTCGAACGTGCTCAGGACGTCGGCGGTGGCGGGGTTCGGCGTGCCGCCCTGGGCCTGGTCGGTCGTGACCAGGGTGGCGGCGAGCAGCGCGGCGGCCCTGTCCCAGCTCGTCGCGGTGGCGGGGAAGACCATGTTGACCGGCTTGAGCTGGTTGACCAGTCCGTCGAGCACGCCCTTGGTCTTGGGGTCGAAGAACTTCTCGCTCAGCGCGACCCGGCCGGAGATCTCCGCGCCCGCCTGGTCGAGCACCTGCTCGGAGGCCTCGCGCACGGCGTTGCTGGAGCCCGGCGACTCGACCAGCAGCACCCGCTGGCCGGCCAGGTCGCCGGCCACCAGGTCGGCCGTGGCCGAGATGATGAACTGGTCGTTGCCGGCCTCGCGCCCGCGGAGGGTGTCGATCTGCGCGCGCAGCTCGTCGTTGGACGCGGTGAGCCCCGCGGTCACCTCCTCGATGGACTTGACCGCCGGCCCCTGCAGCAGGGTGGTGCCCAGCACGATCCCCACCGCGAGGGCCAGGAAGATCGCGACGGTGGAGACGAGGTGGTAGCGAAAATCGATCACGAGAAGAGTCCGACCAGCCAGAAGATGAATGCGTTCCAGAGGTCTTGCAGGCCGTTCAGCCAGGTGCGGCCGAGGGGCGACAGGCCGAGCGCGACCCCCATGGTGATCAGCGCTGTGATCACGAGCAGGAGCAGTTGGGAGGTGGTGATGCGGCTGCGGTAGAGCCTGCTGACGCCCTTGGCGTCGATGAGCTTGCTGCCGATGATCAGCCGGGTGAGGAAGGTGCTGGCCATGCCGGAACGGCCCTTGTCGAGGAACTCCTCCAGCGTGCCGTGCGTGCCGACCGCGACGATGAGCTCGGCGCCCTTGTCGTCGGCCAGCAGCATCGCGATGTCCTCGCTGGTGCCGGTGGCGGGGAAGATCACCGCTTCCCGGCCGAGCTGGTGCACGCGCTCCAGGCCGGGGGCCCTGCCGTCGCGGTAGGCGTGCACGACGAGCTCGGCGCCGCAGGTCAGGGCCTTGGTGGAGACGGAGTCGAAGTCGCCGACGATCACGTCGGGCAGGTAGCCGGCCTCCAGCAGCGCGTCGGCGCCGCCGTCGACGCCGACGAGGACGGGACGGTACTCGCGGATGTACGGGCGCAGCGTGGCGATGTCTTCCTTGTAGTGATACCCGCGCACCACGATGAGGACATGTCTGCCCTCCATGGGGGTGCGGATCTCAGGCACGCCGACTCCGTCGATGAGAAGCTTGCCCTCACCACGAACGTACTCCATCGTGTTGACGGCGAAAGCCTCGATCTGCACGGCGAGGCCGGCGCGCGCCTCCGCCATCGCGGACTCGACGGTCTCCAGGCTCTGCTGCTCGCCCTTGCCCACCACGTCGTCGTCGAGGTAGACGACCCCGTCGCAGACGCGTACGACGTCGCCGTCCTTGACCCGCTCGAACAGCTCCTGGTTGGCGTTGTCGATGAACGGCACGCCGTTGTCGAGCAAGATCTGCGGCCCCAGGTTGGGGTAACGGCCGCTGATGCCGCTGGCGACGTTGACCACGGCCGCGGCGCCGCACGCGACGAGCGCCTCCGCGCTGACCCGGTCAACGTCGACATGGTCGATAATGGCGATTTCCCCGGGCTGGAGGCGTTTGGTGAGCCTCTTGGTACGCCGGTCGATCCTCGCCACTGCCGTTACACCGGGAAGGCCCTCGACCTTCCTACCGCGGAGGCCCGGCATTCTGCTTCCCGGAACCTTCATCAAGACCATCCTGCCAGAGCGAAACAGCGCGGGGGCCACGCATGGCGCGGCGTGTCCGCTATGTCACCCAGGATCACCTGTCCGCTGCCGCCAGGCCCAGGAGTTCCTCCGCGTGGGCCCGGCCCAGCTCGGAGTCCTCCATACCGGCCAGCATGCGGGAGAGTTCGCGCACGCGGCCCTCGTGGTTGAGCGTGACGACACCACTGCGCACGACGCTGCCGTCGCTCGCCTTCTCGACCACGAGATGCTGGTCGGCGAACGCCGCCACCTGCGGCAGATGTGTGACGACAATCACCTGCGCGGTGCGGGCCAGCCTGGCCAGCCTGCGCCCGATCTCGACCGCCGCCTTCCCGCCGACCCCCGCGTCGACCTCGTCGAACACGAACGTCGGCACGGGGTCGGCGCCGGCGAAGACGACCTCGATCGCGAGCATCACGCGGCTCAGCTCACCGCCGGAGGCGCCCTTGTTGAGCGGCAGCGGCGGCGCGGCGGGATGCGCGGCCATCCGCAGCTCCACCTCGTCGCGCCCCTCGGGGCCGAACTCCGCGGCCTGGGTGAGCTGGACCACCACCCTGGCGTGCGGCATGGCCAGCGCCGTCAGCTCCTCGGTCACGGCCTGGCCGAACCGCTCGGCGGCGGCCTGGCGCACGCCGGTGAGCTGGTCGGCCAGCTCGGTGAGGCGGGCGGTCAGCTCGTCGTACTCGCGGGTCAGCTCGTCGATGCGCTCGTCGTCGCCCTCCAGCTCGGCCAGGCGGGCGGCGGCCTGCTGCGCCCAGGCCAGCACGCCCGTGCTGTCCTCGGCGTACTTCCTGATCAGGCTGGACAGCACCGACCGGCGCTCCTGCACGGCAGCCAGCCGCGCCGGGTCCGCCTCGATCGACTCCGCGTACGACGCCAGGTCGGTGGCCACGTCGGAGATCAGGTATCCGGCCTCGGCCAGCCGGTCGGCCACCCCGGCGAGCTGGGCGTCGAAGTCGCGCACCGCCTCGACGGCAGCCCGCGCCTCGCCCAGGAGCGAGATCACGTCGTGCGGGCCGCCCGCGGCCTCCATGGGGTCGCCGAGCAGCGCCGTGTGCGCGGTCGTCGCGGCGCTGCGCAGGGCGTCGGCGTGCGAGAGCCGCTCCTCCTCGCTGCGCAGCTCGTCGTCCTCGCCCGGCTTGGGGTCGACCTTCTCGACCTCCTCCAGCCCGAACCGCAGCAGGTCGGCCTCCTGCGCCCGCTCCCTGGCCCTGGTGGTCAGCTCCTCGAGCTGCGCGGCCACCTGCTTGTGCCGCTTGTACGCCTGGGAGTAGGCCCGCAGCGGCTTGACCAGGTCGTTGCCGGCGTACCTGTCGAGCGCGGCCCGCTGCCTGGCCGGCTGCAGCAGCCGCTGCTGGTCCATCTGCCCGTGGACGGCCACCAGGTCGTCGGCGAGGTAGGTCAGCGTGCCCACGGGCACCGTGCGCCCGCCGAGCCACGCCCTGGACCTGCCTTCGGCCGAGACGGTGCGCGAGATGATCAGCTCGCCGTCCTCGGCCTCGCCGCCGATGTCCTCCACCTGCTGGGCGACGCGCCCGCCCGGCTCGATGACCAGCGTGCCCTCCACGCTCGCCCGATCGGCCCCCGGCCGCACGCGCGAGGGGTCGGCCCGGCCGCCGAACAGCAGCCCGAGCCCCGTCACGACCATCGTCTTGCCCGCACCCGTCTCGCCGGTGACCACGTTGAAGCCAGGCGAAAGCTCGAGCACGGCCTCGTCGATGACGCCGAGCCCCTGGATGCGGACCTCCTCGACCCTCGGTCGCACTGCCCACTCCCGTTCACTGCCGTGTCTGACGCCGCTGCCCGCCCCCAGGTGGCCCCTGGAAACGGCCGGTCATTGCCCACGTGATCCTACGCGCTCCGCCCTCCATTCACTCAGGGTCGCGCCCTTCCGCGCCACCCCTGGACGGGAAGCTCGAACTTGGCCACCAGCCGGTCGGTGAAGGGTGCTCCGGTGCTCTCCACGCCGTGCAGCCGCGCCAGGCGTACGGGCTCGGCGCCCTTGCGAACCTCCACCCGGGTCCCGGACGGGAGTTCGAATCTACGCCTCCCATCACACCACAGAACCCCGCCAGGGGTGTCCGGCAGGATCTCGACGGCCAGCGTGGAACGGGGCGAGACGACCAGCGGCTTGGCGAACAGCGCGTGCGCGCTGATGGGCACCATGAGCAGCGCCTCGACCTCGGGCCAGACGACGGGGCCGCCGGCGGAGAAGGCGTACGCGGTGGAGCCGGTGGGAGTGGCGCAGATCACCCCGTCGCATCCCCACCTGGACAGCGGCCGGCCGTCGATCTCGGCGACCACCTCCAGCATGCGCTCCTGCTTCTCGACGGTGGCCTCGTTCAGCGCCCAGGTGTCGGCCAGGACCCGGCCGTTCTGCCTGGCGAGAACATCGACCGTCATGCGCTCCTCGACGTCGTAGCGGCCGGCCACGACGCTGTCGACCGCCGCCGACAGGTCGGCGACCTCGGCCTCGGCCAGGAACCCGACGTGCCCCAGGTTCACGCCCAGCAGCGGCGTGCCCGCGGGCCGGGCCATCTCGGCGGCGCGCAGCAGCGACCCGTCGCCGCCGAGCACGATCATGACCTCGGCGTCCTTGGCGGCGCCGGGGTCGGCGGGCACCGCGTCGGCCTTGTCACAGCCGATGTCCGCGCACTCGGTGTCCAGCACCCTGACGGTGATGCCGGCGTCGACCAGCCGGTTGATGACCAGCCGGGCGCTCTCGATGGCGGCGCCGCGCCCGGTGTGCACGGCGACCAGCACGGTCCGATTCATTGCGGCCCTTCCGCGACGGCACGCTGGATCTCGGCGTCGAGGTCGGCGACCTGCGGCGCGCCCTCCCCCTTGCCCAGCCAGAGCAGATATTCCACATTTCCCGACGGCCCCGGCAGCGGGCTGGCGGTCACGCCGCGCACGCTCAGCCCCAGCTCCAGTGCCTTGGCCGCGGCGTCGCGCACGGAGCGAGCGCGCAGCTCGGGGTCCCGTACGACGCCGCCCGCCCCGACGAGGTCCTTGCCCACCTCGAACTGCGGCTTGACCAGCATCACGAAGTCGGCGCTCGGCGCGGCGACGCCGGCCAGCGCGGGCAGCACCAGCCGCAGCGAGATGAACGACAGGTCGCCCACGATCAGCGTGGGCGGCTCGCCGACCATCTCGGGGGTGAGGTCGCGCACGTTGACGCGCTCCATGACCGTCACCCGCTCGTCGTTGCGCAGCGACCAGGCGAGCTGCCCGTAACCGACGTCGACGGCGAGCACGTGGCCGGCCCCGCGGCGCAGCAGCACGTCGGTGAACCCGCCCGTGGACGCGCCCGCGTCGAGGCAGCGGCGGCCCGCCACCTTCAGGGCCTCGAACGCGTCGAGCGCGCCGAGCAGCTTGTGCGCTCCGCGCGAGACGTAGTCGGGCCCGTCGTCGGAGGCGGCCACGACGATGGCGGAGGCGGTGTCGACCTGGGTGGCGGGCTTGCGCGCCCGCTGCCCGCCGACGCTCACCCGGCCGGCCTCGATGAGCTGCGCGGCCTGCTCACGCGATCGGGCCATGCCGCGGCGGACGAGCTCGCTGTCGAGACGGATCCTGCGGCTCACCGGCGCCCCGCGTCCGCCGACTCCTCACGAGTCGTCTCGTCCACGGCGGCCAGCGCGCCCTCCAGCTCGGAGAACGCCTCGTCGAAGACCGCGACGTGCTCGCTCACCGGCAGCTCGCCCAGCCGGCCGAGGCGGGCCACGACGGCGTCGACCCGCTCGTCACCGGTCTCCTCCGGCACCACACTCATGACTCGACCGTAACGCCTCCCGCGAGCACCCGGGACCTTGGCAGGCGTGTCACGCGTTGAAGCACATACGGGGGTGCTACTGATGTGGAACGCTACCGTCCGCAAAGGGAAGAAAGGATGCGCATCATGGCAAGCGTCGAGGAGTGCCGGGCGGCACTGGCCAAGCTCGTCGCGCAGTTCGACGAGATCGACGAGGAGGACCGCGCCAAACACGTGGTCGAGCGTACGGTCAGCTGCCGGGTGTCCGACCTCGACGTGACCTTCCACGGCCGGCTGCACCACGGGGGGCTGGACCCGTTCACGCAGGAGCCGCCGGCGGACGGCAAGCCGGCCGACGTGAAGCTCACGATCGTGAGCGATGACCTGGTCGCGCTGGTCGACGGGGAGCTGGATCTGGCGCGGGCGCTGCTCGGAGGGCGGGTGAAGATCGACGCGAGCTTCGGCGACCTGCTGCGGCTGCGCCGGCTCATCTGAACGTCCGGCCGCCCGCCCCGGGCGGCCGGCCCGCTTGACGCCTCCTGCCGCCCAGATATTTAATGAATTCATTAACTATTACGCGACAGGTGAATCAGTATGGGTTTGATCATCGAGGTCGAGCACCTGAGCCGCACCTTCGGCGAGCAGACCGTCGCCGTGGACGGCCTCACCCTGGAGATCCCGCCCGGGGAGATCTTCGGCCTCCTCGGCCCGAACGGCGCGGGCAAGACGACCACGATCAGGATGCTCTCCACGCTGCTGCCGCCCAGCGGGGGCAAGGCGCGCGTGTGCGGGTTCGACGTGGCGCGGGCGGCTGCCGAGGTACGCGGCCGCATCGGCTACGTGATGCAGCAGGTCTCCTCGATGGGTCACTACATGCTGACCGGCAGGGAGAAGGCCGAGATCGAGGCGGCCCTGTACCACGTGCCCAGGCGGCGGCTGAAGGCCAGGGTCGCCGAGGTCCTCGACCTCGTGGGCCTGACGCGGCACGCCGACCGGCTCGTCCAGGAGTACTCCGGCGGCATGCAGAAACGCCTGGACCTGGCCTGCGGCCTGCTGCACCGGCCGGAGCTGCTGATCCTCGACGAGCCCACCCTCGGCCTGGACGTGCAGTCGCGCCACCACATGTGGGAGCACATCCGCGCCCTCTGCGACGCCGGCATGACCGTGCTCCTGGCCACCAACTACCTGGACGAGGCCGACCGCCTCTGCGACCGGCTCACGATCATCGACCACGGCCGCCAGGTGGTCACGGGAACGCCCGCCGAGCTGAAGGCCGCGCTGGGAGCGCAGTCCCTCGACGAGGTCTTCCTCCGTCACACCGGGCACGCACTGCGGGAGGAGCCGCGCTGATGTGGTCACAGGAGGTGCTGGCGCTCTCGCGGCGCTGGCTGCTCATGACGCTGAGGGAACGCCTGAACCTGCTGTTCAGCGTCCTCCAGCCGGCCGTGTGGCTGGTGTTCTTCGCCGGCGGCATGGGCGGCGCGGTGGACGAACAAGTGGTGGGGACCGCCGACTACATCGCCTTCGCGGTGCCGGGCGTCATCGCGTTCACCGTGGTGGGCAACGGGGTGACGGCGGCCATGCCCCTGCTGTTCGACAAGGAGACGGGATACCTGGACAAGCTGCTCAGCATGCCGATCAGGCGCGGCTCGCTGATCGTGTCGCGGTTCGTGTTCCAGGTGGGCATGAACTCGGCCCAGGTGCTGGTGATCCTGCTCGTGGCGCTCGCCCTGGGCGTGCGTCCCGCCTCGGGGCCCCTGGGGGTGCTGGCGATCCTGGCGGCCACGGCGCTGCTCACGCTGGCGCTCACGGCCGCGGCGATGGCGCTGGCCTGCGCGGTGCCCTCGCACGGGACGTTCTTCGCCGTCACCGGGTTCGCCTCGCTGCCGCTGCTGTTCATGAGCAACGCCTTCGTGCCTCTCACGGCCATGCCCGGCTGGATGGAGGCGGTGGCGCGGGTGAACCCGCTCACGTACGCGATCGAGGCGATGCGCCTTCTGGTGTTGCGGGGGTGGGGTGGCGGGGTGCCGTTGTCGCTGGGGGCGCTGGTGGTGGCCTCGGCCCTGCTCCTGGCGGTCGGAGCCTGGCAGTTCACCCGCCAGACCAGCCACCGCATCACCTGACCGGCAGCCGTTCACTCGCCCCGGCCTACCACCGCACGCCCCCACCGCAACCCACCCGCCACCAGCCCAGTGGCATCACCGGCCGCCCGTCACCCACCGCCCGTGGGCCGTTGCCCGTGGGCCCTGGACCGTGGGTCGTGGGCACTGGGTCGTGGGCACTGGGTCGTGGGCACTGGGTCGTGGGCACTGGGTCGTGGGCACTGGGTCGTGGGCCGTTCATTGGGCACCCATCACGCTCACCCCACGCGATCGAGCACCGGCTTGACCGCGTCCTCCTCGACCCTCCCCGCACCGGCCACCGCCCAGGCGGCATCGCAGGCGGCCCTCAGCCCGTCGATCCGGCTGCCCTCACCCTCGAGACGCAGCACCCCGTCCCGCCACTCGGCCCGCCATCCCCCGCAAGCACCCTCACGTACCTCGGGGTAGGGCAGGAGCAACGTCCCCAGGTCCTCCCCCACGTACGTGGGCCGATGCCGGGGCTCCGCCGTCAGCACATCGGCCGCCGTCGCCACCCCGGTCAGCACCAGCAGGCTCTCGACCCCCGCGTTGGAGGCGCCCTCGATGTCGGTATCGAGCCGATCACCGACGACCAGCGGCCGCCGCGCCCCCGTACGGATCATCGACTCCCGGTGCAGCGGCGGATCAGGCTTGCCCGCGTAGATCGGCTCGACCCCGGTGGCGTGCGCGATCACCCGCACCATGGCACCGTTCCCCGGCAGCTCCCCCCTCCCGGTCGGCATGGTGCTGTCCGCGTTGGACGCCACGAACAACGCCCCCTGCCGCACCGCCAGCGCTCCCTCCGCCAGCAGCCCGTACGACAGCCCGGGCGCGATCCCCTGCACCACGGCGACGGGCGACTCTGCGGCGGTGGAGACGGGCCGCAGCCCGCGGTCCCGTAGGGCCAGCCGCAAGCCGGACCCGCCGACCACGAGCACCTTCGCACCGGGCGGCACCCGCTCCGCGATCAACCGGGCGGCGGCCTGCGCCGAGGTCACCACGTCCTCGGCCGAGGCGGGCGCACCCAGCTCCCGCAGGTGGGCCGAGATGGCCGCCGGCGTGCGGGAGGCATTGTTGGTGACGTACGCCAACCGCACACCACGCCGCTGCGCCTCCTCCAGCGCCGCCGGAGCCCCCGGCACCGCGTGGCTGCCCAGATAGACCACGCCGTCGAGGTCGAGCAGCAGGGTGTCATAGCCGTCGATCAGCACAACGCCTCTTCCCGTTTGACTCTCACGTTGCGTGAGACTTTAGCGTCGCCCTCGTACCCACCTAGAGAAGGGATGACCATGTCGGCGAACCTCAACCTCACCGCCGAGGACCGCGCCGAACTGTTCGGCGACTTCGACCCCGACGAGCACGCGGCGGAGGCGGAGCAACGCTGGGGCGGCACCGGGGCATGGGCGGACGCGATGCGCCGCTCGTCCTCCTACACCAAGGAAGACTGGAAACGCTTCATGGCGGAGGCGGGCGAGATCACCACCCGCCTGGCGGACGCGCTCCGCTCCGGCGCGCCCGCGGACGGCGACCTGGCCATGGACCTGGCGGAGGAACACCGGGCCCACATCTCCCGCTGGTGCTACGAGTGCACGTACGAGATCCACCGCGGCCTCGGCGAGATGTACGTCTCGGACCCTCGCTTCACCGCCTCCCTCGACGCCACGGCTCCAGGCCTTGCCGCCTACCTCCGGACCGCCATCACCGCCAACGCCCAGCGCCACAACGCCTGACCCACCTCCCCCCTGAGCCCACGACCCGGGACCCTGCCCCTTCCGGATCGTACGGCCACAAATCGATCCCTCCCCTGCCCGCTGTGGGCAGCTACGGTGACCGCCCACCGGCAACCACACCATGCCAAGCCCAGGTCCTCGCCCCACTCCATGCCCAGGCGCGAACATCCGGCACGTGCACAACCAGCCGCACGCCCACCCCGTCAAGTACGGACACGAGCCGGAAGCCGAAGTCGGAGCCCAGGGCGGGAAGCGAGAGGCGAGAGGCGGGAACCGAAGTCGGAGCCCAGCGCCGGAGCCGGGAGGCGGCGGCAAGCCGAGGGCGGAGCCGGAGCCGGAAGGCGGGTCGGGCGGCGAGGGGCCGGGTCCGGAAGCCGGAGCCCAGGGCCGGAAGCCGGGATACGGGAGACAAGGGCCGGAGCCCGGAGCCGGGAACGGGGAGCCGGGTCCGGGCACCGGGAGCCGAGGGCCAGGAGCCGAGGGCCGGGAGCCGGAAGACGGGTCGGGGTGCCGGGTCCGGGAGCCGGGCCGGAGCCCGGACGAGGGCACAGTCACTTCCACAGCCGCAACGGCAACGCAGCGCAAGGACCCGATCCCCTTTCGCAGGGAACCTGCCTACACCCCCACTGCAGGCGCCGCCGCACCCGCACAGGACCCGGTTCGCCTCACCAACGGGACCCGAGCCTCAACACCCCACCTACATCTCCCGACGCGCCCGCAAGGTGGCACGCACACTCTTCAGAGCCGACACGTAATTCCGCTCGTCCGGTCGCATGGCAACGGCGATGGCCAGCGGTTCCTGCGCCCCTTCCACGTCGCCGGTCCGCCACAACGCCAACCCCAACCCGAAGTAGGCATAATCCTCAGCCGGATTGGCATCCACGATCTGCCGAAAACTGGCCGCCGCCTCCGCATACTGCCGGGAGTTGAACTGCGCCCGCGCCAGCGCCTCCAAGATGCTGCGCGATTCAGGCTCCGCCGCCGCGGCCCGTTCGAGCAATGCCGCCGCAGCAGCGGGGCTGCCCTCCTGCAGCAGCTTCACCCCGCGCTGGTACCAGTCGTACACCCCGCCCCGGGGAGCGCCTCCGCTCTCATCATGAACATTCCCATCCTGACCCATGCGTGAGAACTCCTTCATCGCTGTACGGCGACCTGGCTCCGACCTGCCTCGGAACGGACACGACCGCAACCATGGGGCGACTTCTGGAAGGCGCAAGCATTTGTGGGAGCATGCCCGGTATGGGGACTCCTGAACTGCCGGTACCCGCTGGACTGGTGCTACGGCCCTTCCGAGGCGTGCGTTTCGCTGTCGAAGATCCCGCCAAGGTGACCTCCCCACCGTACGACCTGATCTCCGACGCCGACGTAGAGGTCCTTCTGGACTCCCACCCGAACAACGTCGTCCGTCTCATCCTTCCCTGCTCCTCCCGAAGCAACTCCTCCCCCGGCACACCCACCGACGACGGCCACCCCTCAGCCCCACCCGCCGCCCCGTCTGAGCCGGGCCCCTCCCAGACAGCATCCCCGCAGGCACCCCCCTCCGAGGCCGAGTCCCCGCAAGCAGCCCTCCCCCAGGCGGCACCCTCCCAGGCGGCTCCACCACAGTTCCGCCCCGATGCGGCTTCCCCCACCGGAGAAACCCCGCTCCAGCCTCGCTACGCCGTTGCCAGGGACACGCTCAGGGACTGGCTGAACGCAGGCGTCCTGGTGCCGGACGACGTACCCGCGCTGTACGTCTACGAGCAGAGCGGCCCGGACGTTCTGCAACGCGGCCTGATCGGCGACGTTGGCCTGGCTGACCCGAGCCAGCGCATCATCCTCCCCCACGAGGACGTCTTCCCCGGCCCCATCGCCGACCGCCTCGCTCTCATGAGCACCACCCAGGCCAACCTCGAGCCCATCTTCCTCCTGTACGACGGCGACAACGGCACGGCCACGCGCCTGGTGGACGAGGTGGTCTCAGAGCGGCGCCCCCTCGTCTCGGCGCGCACCGAAGACGGCCTGACACACCGCCTCTGGGCGATCACCGCCCCGGAGGAGATCGCCGCGATCAACGCCGACCTCCACCACCGCCAGGCCCTGATCGCCGACGGGCATCACCGGTACGCCACCTACCGCGTCCTCCAACGCCAGGAACGTGCCGCCCGCCACATCCCCCATCCGACTTCCACCAGCGACACCCATTCCGGACAACCACCGGTTACCGGCGGCTCAGCAGCTCCGCCCGCCGCCCCCGGCGAAGCCGGTGTGAGCGAGCACGCCGGCACGGGCACCGCCGATCCCGCGTACGACGAAGCAGCCCTGAGCCCGTGGGACTTCGGCCTGGCCCTGCTCGTCGACTCCCGTGCGTACCCGCCCGACCTCAAGGCCATCCACCGGGTCATCCAGGGCCTGCCCCTGGACGAGGCCGTGTCCAGGGCCAAGAGCTCGTGGCAGGTGCACGACTACGAGGACCTGGCGGCCGGCCTGGCCGCGCTCGAGAGGGCACCGGAGCCCGCCTTCCTGCTCGCCGGCGAGCAGGGGTCACATCTGCTCACCGACCCGGACCCGGTCCAGCTTTCCCGCGCCATGCCACCTGACCGCTCCGACCGCTGGAACTCCCTCAACACCTCCGTGCTCGCCGAGTTCGTCCTGCCCGTGGTGTGGGGCATGCGCGACAACGACCAGACCGTACACATCGTCCACCACGACACGGATGCCGCCGTGAGCCTGGCCATCCGTACCGGCGGCACGGCTGTCATCCTCAAGCCGCTCGTGGTCGATGACGTGCTGGCGATCGCCGCCGGTGGCGAACGAGTCCCCCGCAAATCCACCTCCTTCGGTCCGAAGCCGAGAACCGGTCTGGTTCTGCGCACATTCGCCATCGACTGAGGTAACGGCTCCCAGGCAGGCGTCCAAGCGCATCCACCTTGCCTCTGCACCGCCCCGCGCACATCAGCTCCTGTAACCCAGCCCTCAGCCACGGCGCCCCTCCAGCCAGGCGCCACTCCCGGCCCACACCGGCCCCGCCCCTCCGGTGTCCCTTCAGCCCCCGGCCGGCGCCTCTGCAGGGCCGGCCGTGCACATCGCGCCGACCAGCCCGATCAGCCGGTGGGTGCAAGGTAGGGCACCTGCCGCGGTATCAGGGCGGCGAGCTGCGCCGGGTCGGCGCCGGTCGCCTGGAGGGCGGGCTCGGGGAGCCGGGGAGGCTCCGGCAGACCGGGGAGCTCGCCCTCGCACGGCTTGGCAGTGCTCACTTCCACCTCGTAACGCCAGGTCTTGCCGGTGGATGGGCCGTAGACGCGGCATCGGAACGAGCCCGTCACCTCGATGTAGTCGCGAGGTTTGAGGCTGCGGACGACCGCGGCCGTCTCCGGGTTGAACGTGATGCACGGGACGCTGTCGCTGAGCGTCGCCCCACGTCTGTGGCGGCGACGGCGAACGATGATGCGCCACTTCGTCAGGGTGTCGCCGCTCGGCAAGGGGTGCTCTTCGGCCGGCGCTGACAGCCTGCCCACCAGCAAGACTTCGTTTCGGTCCACGATCGTCCTCCTGTCGATGCTCTGGTGGAGATCACTCTCTACGATGAGGGGATGCCGGATCGGCTGGAACGCCGTTCTGGGGATAACGGCTGGAGGCTCGGGAGTGCCTGTGGACAACATCACCGCGCTCGGCGGCGACGTCTATGAGATCGACACCAAAATGGCCGGGTTCTCGGGCATCACGGCTGGTTATCTGATCCTCAGTGACCGGCCCTGTCTCGTGGAGACCGGCACCTCGACCTCGGCACCCGTGGTGCGGGACGCGATCGCCTCGCTCGGCGTCGGCCCGGACGACCTCGCCACGGTGGTCGTGACCCACATCCATCTCGATCATGCCGGGGGTGTCGGCGACATCGCCAGGTTCTTCCCGTCCGCGCAGGTCGTCGTGCACGAGAAGGGCGCCCGTCACCTCGCCGAGCCGTCACGGCTCATGGCCAGCGCGCGCATGGTGTGGGGCGACCGGCTCGACACCCTCTTCGGCGAGTTGTCCCCCACCGAGGCAGAACGCATCGTCGCCCTCGGCGACACCGGCGCCGTCGACCTGGGCAACGGGCGCACGCTGAGCAGCCACTACTCACCCGGTCACGCGAAACACCACGTGGGGCTGGTCGACTCGGCCACGGGCGATTTGTACGTCGGTGACGCGGCCGGCGTCTATCTGCCCGAGACGGGGGATCTGCGCCCTGCGACCCCTCCGCCGGACTTCGATCTGAAGACCGCGCTCGACTCGATCGCCCTGTTCGAGGCGCTTGAGCCGCAACGGTTGCTGTTCAGCCACTATGGGCCGGTCGAGGCCGTCAGGGAGACGCTTGAACGGTCGGCGGAGGAGCTTCGGGTCTGGGTCGATCTCACCCGGCAGGCCCGGTCCGAGGGCATGGATCTGGATCACGCCGTCGCCATGGTGAGGGAACGCACCAAGGAGCGTTACAGCGCGATGACCGCCGACGAGGCCACGTCCGAACAGTTCGAGCTGCTGAGCGGTGCTCCGTCGAACGTCGCGGGGATCATGCACTGGCTGGACCGCGTCTCGCCATGATCCTCCCCACCACGTACTGCTGCGCGCTCCTGCCGTTGGCCGAGCCTGAGGTGGGCGGCGGCTTGAGGGCTTGAGGTAGGAGCCGCGCAGGCACCAGGTACGGTCTGCCGCGTCCCTGGGTGACGGCATGCGCCTGCACTGCGAGTGTGCGCCCTGGTGCCGGCGGTTACCCGGGTCATACCCCACGGCGGCGGCTCTCCATGCCCCATGGCCGGACCCCACGGCCGCAGCTCCTCGTGGCGCCATGGCCCCCAACCACGCGGCGGCGGCTCTCCATCGCACATGCCCGGCCCCCACGGCCGCGGCTCTCGGGGCGCATACCCCAGGCCACACGGCGGTGGCTCTCCGCAACTTGTGCCTCAGGTCACAGCGGCGCAGGGCCCCGTCACCTGGCCTGGCGTCCACCTGGCCAGCATGGAGTCCGCCTTGACGCCCGGCACACCGGGCACGCCTGTCACACCTGCTCGACCGACGCGATACGCCAGCGTGCACGGGAGCTCGACTCCCATGCTGAGCGTGCCGAGCCTCACAGACAGGCCAAAGCGCCGCGCGCGGCACGCCTGCCTAGGCGTACCGCGCGCGGTGTGCAACGTACGTGAGGAAACCTCACCCCCGTACCGGCCTCTCCTCACCCACGGGGAAGGCGAGGCCTGTACGCCGGGCAATGCGAAACCGAAGCGATCAGTCCTCGTCCTTCTTCGCCTTGTCCGCGGGTGATTCGGCACCCTCATCAAGCACATCACCGAAGTTCGGCTCGATGAACGCCGGCGTGATCCCCGGCACTCCAGCCGCCTGCTCCCCCGCCTCTGCGGTCTCTGCGGTCTCCACGGTCTCCACCGCGGTTTCCTCCGCCTTCCCTGCAGACGCGGTCTCTCCGGCCTCCGCAGCTTCCTCCGGCGAGGTGACGAGATCCGAGTCGTCATCGCCCTCGCCCTCGGCGGAATCGACCTCCGAAGTCCCGGGCGCAGAGGCGCGTTCCCCCTCGTCCGGTTCGTCACCGAACTCGGCCTCTTCGGACGATTCCTCCACGTCGTCAGCGGCGATCTCGGTATCCAGCAGGTCCCCGGCCTCGGCGAGGACGGCGGCGTCGGCCGCCTCCTCGTCCACCGTGGCCACGTTCCCGACCTCGGCCTCGGCCACATCGGTGTCGTCGGAGTCGTCCTCGTGGTCGAAGTCCTCTTCGACGTCCTCGATGACGGCTCCCGTCAGCTCCGCGTACCGTTCGGCCGCGTCCGTCTCCCCGTCCTCGTCGAAGGCCATCGCCCTGCCGAACCAGTCGGTGGCCGCGTCCTGGTGCCCGGCGTCGGCCAGTGCGTCGGCGTACGCGAACGCCAGCCGCGCCGACCACGGCTTCGGCTGCGGGTCGCGCAGCTCGGGCAGGCGCTGCAGGGTGATCACGGCGGCGTCGTGCTGCCCCAGGTCACGGCGGGCGCCGGACTCGACGATGGTCAGCTCGATGCGGCCTGCCCGGTCGAGGCGCTCGGCTTCGGGCGAACGCACGAGGTCGATGGCGCGCTCCGGACGGCCCATGCCGCGCTCGCAGTCAGCCATGACCGGCAGGTACGCGTCCGAACCCGTCATCCGCCTGGCCGCCCGCAGATCGCTCAGCGCCTCGGAGAAGTGGCCCGCGCGGTACGCGACGATCCCCGCGGCCTCGCGTACGACACCGATGCGGGCCGCGAACCTGCGTGCCACCTTGGTGTGCTCGTGCGCCCGGTCGGGGTCGTCCTCCTCAAGCGCCCGCTCGGCAGCCACCAGGTGCCGGCCGACCAGGTCGGCGAGATCGCCCGGAAGCGAACGCAGCTCCTCGATGACCTCCTTGTCGAGCTCGTCCACCGTGATGTCGGGCGCCACCTCGGGCAGCTTCTCCCGCTGCGGGGCCTCGTCAGCGCCCTCGCGGTCGCTCCGGCCGTACCTTGCGCGGCTCCCCGCGCCGGGACGCTCCTCGCGGCCTTCACGAGAGAACGGGCGGGACTCGCGGTCGCCCCTCTCGCGGAAACCGCCCTCACGCCTGTCACCGTAGCCACCGCGGTCGCCGCGGTCGCCATAACCGCCGCGATCACCGGAGCCACCCTCACGGCGCGGCCCGCGGTTGTCGCGGAACCCGCCCTCGCGGCGGCCACCACCGTAACCACCCTCGCGACGGTCGCCGTAGCCACCCTCACGACGAGGGCCGCGGTCGCCGCTCTCGCGCCGCTCGCCGTAACCGCCTTCCCCGCGACGGTCATCACGGAAGCCGCCCTCGCGCCTGGGGCCCCGATCGTCACGGAACCCGCCCTCACGGCGCGGACCCCGATCATCACGGAAGCCACCCTCACGGCGCGGACCCCGATCATCACGGAACCCGCCTTCACGGCGCGGACCCCGATCGTCACGGAAGCCACCCTCGCGACGTGGCCCACGGTCATCACGGAACCCGCCTTCACGGCGCGGCCCACGGTCATCACGGAACCCGCCTTCACGGCGCGGACCTCGATCGTCACGGAAGCCACCCTCACGACGTGGCCCACGGTCATCACGGAACCCGCCCTCACGGCGCGGACCCCGATCGTCACGGAAGCCACCCTCACGACGTGGCCCACGATCGTCACGGAAGCCGCCCTCGCCGCGGGGGCCGCCGTCCCGAGGCCCACCCTCACGGCGCTGCCCGTAGCCGCCTTCGCGGCGCGGTCGCCACTCGTCGCGATCCCGATAGGTACGGCGATCATCGCCCTCACGACGCGGACCCCGGTCCTCGGACCCGCCCTCACGACGCCCGGCGTAACCGCCTTCCCGCCTGGGGCCTCGGTCGTCACGGAACCCGCCCTCGCGGCGCGGACCCCGGTCATCACGGAAGCCACCCTCACGGCGCGGACCCCGATCGTCACGGAAGCCACCCTCACGGCGCGGGCCGCGGTCATCACGGAACCCGCCCTCGCGACGGCCACCGCCGAACCCGCCCTCACGACGGTCGCCGTAGCCACCCTCGCGACGCGGTCCGCGGTCGTCTCTGTCCCGGTAGGTACGGCGGTCGTCACCCCGAGGCCCGCGATCGTCCCCTTCACGCCTGGGGCCGCGGTACCCGCCCTCGCGGCGCGGGCCCGAGTCGTCCCTGTCCCGGAACGGCCGGCGCTCGTCGCCCTCGCGACGCCCTCCTCGGCCATCTCGATCGTCGTCGCGCCGCGGCCCGCGGTCACCGCGGTTGTCGGAACGCGACCTGTCCTCGGAACGGAACGGACGGTCGCTGCCGGAGTCTCGCCCGCGAGAGCCGTAGCCGCCGCTCCTGCCCCCTGCGCCAGGGCGCCTGTCACCGTAGTCGCCGCGCCCGCGCGGTCCGCCGTCCGATCCGTTATCTCTGTTCACTTCTGGTCCATTTCGTTGGCTCACCCAGCGGACTCACAACGACGGTCCACCGTGGCTGGTCGCCGCCCACCCTGGGCCTTACGCGACGAAGGCCACCCGTGGGGGGTGGCCCGGTCCTCCCAGCCTAGCAAGTCACGGAACGTCCACGAGCCCGTCGCAACCCCGATATTGATTGGACCGCAAACACTCGGTGGACGAGACTGCTCGGCATGTCACTACGCTTCCACGAAATCGCCGAGTCAGGCCACCGAATTCTGAACCCCTTGACGGACGACAAGCTCAACCTGCTCGGCGAGATCTGCGACTTCACCCCCGGCACCCGCATCCTGGATCTGGCCTGCGGGAAGGGAGAGCTCCTCGCTCGCTGGGCGACCGACTACGGCGTCCAGGGTGTCGGCGTCGACATCAGCAAGGTTTTTCTGAACGCCGCCAGAACCCGCGCGGACGAACTCGGGGTGGCTGATCGCATTGAGTTCGTAGAAGCGGACGCCGCGGCCTACGAGGACACCCCTGAGTCGTACGACGTCGTGTCCTGCATCGGCGCGACCTGGATCGGCGGTGGCCTCGAGGGCACCTTGTCTCTCATGCGCCGCTGGCTGCGCCCGAACGGCATCGTGCTGGTCGGCGAGTGCTATTGGACGTCACCACCACCGCCTGAGGCGTGCACCGCGCTACAGATCGACCAGGATTCGTTCACCTCGTTGATCGGTACGGCTGACCGCGCCGAAACGGCCGGCTTCGAGCTGCTTGAGATGGTGCTGGCCAGCCCCGACAGCTGGGACAGGTATGTCGCGAGCCAATGGTGGACGATCAGCGACTGGCTGCGTGACAATCCCGATGATCCGGACGCGCCGGCGATGCGCGATTTCCTCGCGCAGGCGCGGCGATCCCATCTGGAGTACGGGCGTGACTACCTGGGCTGGGGTGTCTTCGTCCTGCGCCAGTCATAACCCTTGTGCCCGGCTGTGCCCGGCCACCGTCCAGGTGGACGGGCACGAAACCCAGCCGTTCTGGCCGGAAACGCAGAAAGGGCCCCGACGCTCGGCGTCGGGGCCCTTTCCTATAAAGATTGTCCGGCGGTGACCTACTCTCCCACACCCTCCCGAGTGCAGTACCATCGGCGCAGGGAAGCTTAACTTCCGGGTT
>NZ_JBGNUV010000019.1:0-179532 GCF_041950525.1 Nonomuraea sp. GTA35
CCCGGTCCCGGCAGGCCTCCAGGCTCGAAGAACCGGGCTCCCGCCCGTCACCACGACGTGGGCAAGACCACCAAACGCGCCGAAACGCTCGCCGAGCACCAGAACAGGAAGGGTTAAACGTCAAGCTCAGACCAGCGAGCAGACCGGTCAACGCACAGATCAGGGGATCATGGAGGACGAGGTGAGCGACGAGCGCGAGCCAACCGTAGCCGAGATGCTGGCGTGGCGCCGCGACGGCGTGTTTCTCCCCGAGGCCGGGGCTACCCAGCACCTGGTTGATGACCGCGCGACGCCGTTCTGGTGTTGCTCAAGCTTCGGGTCTTTCGGGCTTCAACCGGACCCCGAGGGTCGCGAACAGCTCCAGCTGGTCAAAGTAGAACTGATGGCTGGCTATGACGTTGTCGTCCATGGTGACCGTGCTGCACGCGCGCACCACGACGCCTTGGCCGGTCGCATCGAGCGTGCCACCGCCGGGGATGAGGAAGGGGCCGAGGTGGGTGCCGGCCAGCGTCCACTCCTGCAAGCTCACGCTTCCGGATGTGATCTTTCTCCAGAGCGTGGCATGGACATCTGGGAAGCCTTCAAACATATACTCGTAGTAGGTGGCGATCTGATCGCGTCCCTCGGCCACGCCTCCCGGCGCCACGAGGACCGCCTGCGGGCCGTAGAGCCGCAGGATCCCTTCCAGGGTGTGCTCGTTGATGGCGTCGGTCAGCGCATCGCGGATCCGCTCGTTCTCCGGCATCGCCCCTCCATGAGCCAAGTGAGATCGACGCTACAGAGTCACCGGCGCTGACTTCGGCAACCAGGCGACGGACACGCCCATTCCTACGGCGGGGATCGCTCATCGGGACCTTTCAGCCGGTGCTGTCGTCCCGGTCACGTCCAAGCACCGCGGCGATCGGCAGGGCTGCTGCCAGGTCGCTGATCAGCACCGCGGCGACCGGCGCCCCACGTTCCCGCAGGTTGCCAATCCGTATGTGCGATCACGAACTGAGCCGGGTGGGTCTGAAGCCTCATGGTTCCGAGCCTCAGCCGGCGGCTTCGGAAACCGGGGTGCAGGCGGAAGGGCCTGGTGATGAGCCGGAACGCAAGGTGCACCTGTGGAAGGCCGGATGCCTTTCAGGGAGGATGACCGCATGGATCCCGCGGAGATCGTTGTCGGCCGGGGAAGGGACTCCGACCATGTACTTATCCAGGTTCACAGCCGCATGCATCCTGGCTCTACCGATTTCTGGGATGGAAATTGGCTGACCTCTCCCATCCATGTGAAGGTTGGCGGGTTCACGGCCAGAATCAACGCGGGGCTTCGGATCGATGAACTCCGCGACTTCCGAGTGGCTTTGGAAGGCGTCTACGCGGGGATCAAGGGCAGCTCGATCCAGTCCTCCATGGAGGACTGGATCGAGCTGACCATCGAATGCCGTCCTACAGGCTCTCTGTCGATCTCCGGGACTTTGGCTGATGAGCCTGGGATGGGGAACACCCTTCACTTCGTGATGGAAGGCTTGGACCAGACAGACATCCCGCCGCTCGTGGACGCTCTTGTTGCTGTTGAGGAGCGATTTCCTGTTCTGGGCTGCCAATGACAGCCTCGTGGGAGCTGCCTTTGTCACGGAGATCCGCGAGTGCGGCAGGATCGCAGGGCCGCGAATGGATGGACGTCGAGGGCAGCTGGCGGGGCGGTCCCGTCCGGCTACCTCGCCGCATCTTCGAATGGGGCAGAACTGAGGTGAAGAATGCGCTCTGTCGCCCGACCAGCCCTGTCCATCAGAATGGGGCTGTGACGAACACCGTCAAGGCACACCGGATGCCGGGCACCTCAAGGCGGTTCAGTTCATCATCACGCTGGAAGTGGCTTTCGGCCTGGTAGCCCTGGCGATCACGCTGGCAGGCTTCTTTTCCACCTTCGACGCAGGCATCCTGCCCGTGCTGGTCTACGTCGCGGGCACGGTCGCACTTCTCGGGTGGCTGCTGGGCCGCTGGTCGAGCCGCCGAAAGTACGTACGCTGGGCGATCATCAGCGTGCACCTGCTGCAGATCGGCGTCACCGTTCTCGACCTGGTTCTCTTCTCCACTGTCACCTGGGATGCGGTGCTGGGCTCTCGCCTGCTCACGTTGGTCGTCATCGTCCCGCTCCTCCTGTCCTCGGCTGGGCGCTGGTTCAGCGAGTCCAGGCGGGTGACGCCTGCGGGTTCAGCCGACGCTCTCACCGAGGCATGAACAGCGACCGGGCCGGGGTCGCGACGATCGTTCGCTTCCGTACTCGCCGTTGATGGGTGGGGCGGTCACCGCCGCGAACCGATCGTCGGCGGCGACGAAGCCCGCCACCACGTCTCCGCCCCTCCCGGGGCGAACAGGAGGTCAGGGGGCCGGTGGAGTGGCATACTCGCCGAATGCCATCCCGAGTCTCCCGCGAGAATGCGATCCACCTCAACGGTCCCGTGCCGGCGCTGGCCCTCGTCTCGGCCGCGTCCGTCGAGCAGCTTCCCGCGTTCGAGCTCCGGTCGGGTGAGCCGTCGGTGTGCGTCGGCTGGCGGCTTCTCACGGGTCTTGCCGTCTCGGTCGTGGACGGGCCGGGTGATGCCGGGTTCCTCGTCGACGGGCTCGTCTCTCCGGATGAGGTTGAAGAGCGTTTTGCGTGGTTGAGGGCGGTGGATCGGGCCGGCGGTGCTGTTGTGGTGGCTGTGGGCTCGCATGAGCAGGCGCATGACTGGGGCACGGTGGCCGCGAGTGGAGGGGCGCGTGGGGGATTCGTGCCTTTGGCGGAGCACGCCGAGGTGGCGGATCAGTAGAGGGGCGGTCGAGGAGGGTCTGACGTGGGACGGCGTCTCCTCGCACGGTTCTTGACAGCATCTTGACTCGGACGTGGGAACCACCGGACGCGGGTGCAGATCTTGAGAAAGGATGAGTCGCCCCAAGAGCACCTCGGAAAGTGAGGTTTCGGGTGAGCGACCTGCGCAGCGTTGTGGAGCAGCTGATTCGCCGGCCTGCGTTCTGGCGTGCCGATCCGCCGCTTCCCCTCGTGTACGTCACGGGCGGCTCGTACGCGTCCGTCGCCGTCGAAGCGTTGGTTGGAGCGTTCCAGAACGGCGTGCCGTTCGCCCGCGCGGAGGATGCGGGCAACGGCGAGGGCGCGGAGGACGACCCGCATCGGGAGCTGCTGAAGCTGGTCGAGGCGCTGGCCGCGGAGATGGGCAAGCCGGTGAACGGGTCGCTGCTGCCGCCGCCGCGCTTTCCGCTGGCCCAGTTCGTGATCTGGGCGCGGGAGCAGTGCCACGGCCGGCCGGAGGGCTTCGAAGGGGACTGGCCGCCGCGCTTCCGGACGAATGCCGGATACGGGGAGTTCAAGCACCAGTTCAGGCGCTGGCAGCGCAGCAAGTACGGCAGCGAGCACCGCACCAGGACCTCGGCCGACTTCGCGGCGCGGGCGGCGGTGGCGTGGGTGCCCGTCGGCACGCTGGCGATCTGGCTGGCCGGTACGAAGACCGAGCTCATCCCGTGGGACAACCTCGTGGCCCTCGTGCCCTGGGCGGTCGGCCTCGCGGTGATGCTGATCGGCACCGTGTTCCAGGGCCTGATGTCGATCACCGGTTCGCTCTTCTACCGCTCCTTCCGCAGGCAGCCGTACCTCACCCGGAGGCGCTTCGAACGGTTGCCGCACTACGCGTTGCGCGTGGCGAACGCGGAGGCCGCCGAGGTCGAGCGGCTGCTGGTGCACGCGCTGTTGCGGGATCTGCGCGAGGCCTACAAGAAGCGCCTCCTGCCCTGGCCGAACTGGGGGCGCGAGTGTTACGGACTGCTCGTCCTGAAGATCAACGACCCTCGCGGCGTGCGCGCCAGGTTCCTGCGGCTCATGGAGGAGACCACCGGGGAGACGGGGTTGCTGCCTCCCCTGGTCGTGGTGGCGAGCGTGCCCGAGGTCGCTCCCCGGCCTCCGCGCGCTCCGATGAGCCTCGGCCGGGTTTCCGAGGCGGTGAGGCAGTGGCGGACCGAGGCCGGGCGGCGGGTGCCCGATCTCCGCCTGAGCATCGAGGTCCCGGGGCCGCCGGAGCTCACCGCGTTCCAGCCCCGGCGTCCTCGGCGCTCGCGCGCCGTGGGTTACTGGTCGGTGGTCATGGCGGTCCTGCTGGTGCTTCCCGGGTGGGGCGGTTTCGCGTGGTGGGACGGCTGCGGTGGCCGGCACTGGGCGCAGATGAAGGGAGGGGAGTGCGTCGGCGTCCTCAACTGGGAGCGGCTCAACTACGGGCGGCTCTTCAACCGCGACGTCCGGGCATGGCTCACAAAGATCGACAAGAAGAACGAGCAGGCCGAGAAGTCGGGAAACTACGTCGACGTGGTGCTGTTCGGCGAGTACTCGCCGTGGAACGTCGATCCGGACGACCCTCGCGTCGTGAGCGGGCTGTCGGAGCTGGCGGCGGCCGAGTACGTGCAGAGCAACATCCACAGCTCGCCGCGGCTGCGCATCCTGGTCGCCAACGGAGGCGACGACTTCAGCCGGGCACGTGAGGCGGCGGAACAGATCGCCGCCATGGCCGAGGACAATCGCAAGCTCATGGGGGTGGTCGGTCTCCCGCGCAGTCTCCGCGGCATCAGCGAGGCGATCCAGGTGCTGCACAAGGCGAAGATCCCGATGGTGTCGAGCACCGCGACCGCGGACGGGATGGGGACGATCGCCTCGTCCGGCAACCCCTCCCAGTACTACTTCCACGTGGGGCCGACCAGCCATCGCGAGGCCCGGCTGGGCGTGAGCTTCGCCAAGTGGCTGTTCAGGGACGGCAAGCGGGTCGCCACGTCCGACAACGGTAAGAAGATCGATGCCGTCATCGTCAAGGACAGAACGAGCAAGGATCACTACACCGGCAACCTGGCCGACGGCTTCAAGGCCGCGCTGGACGAGGCACACACGGTCTTCCGCGTCGTGGACGAGCTGCCGTACTCCGCGCACGGCGGGCTGCCTCCCGCCGCCGCCGGGGCCTGCGGCCGGAGACCCGACGTGATCTTCTACGCCGGCCGGGCGGTGGACTTCGTCGATTTCCTCACAGCCGTGGAGGGCAGGAGATGCGGCCGGGTGAAGGTGATCGCGGCCGACGACGTGGCCAGGGTGATGCCGAACCACGGCGCGGCGATAGCCGCGATGAAGCAGGTCGAGGTCTACTACCTGGGGCTGGCAGGCCGCTGGTTGTGGGAGTTCGGCAGGGGGGCCGGCAAACAGCCGCCTCGTACGAAATTCGCGAATCACCTGCTGGGCGGCCGGCTCACCGACATGTCGGATGACAATCTCATCCTGACCTACGATGCGATCAGCCTGGTGTACCAGGCGATCAGCGACGCCTTCGAGCCGGAGACGGCCGAGGAGGTACGCGAGGACGAGCTGCCCAGCCGGGGTGAGATCAAGCAGCGGCTGAAGGGCACCAGCCTCCGCGGCGCGTGGGAGGGGACGAGCGGGCTGATCGACTTCCGCGGCGCTCGTCACGAGCCGCACGACAAGGTGATCGCCGTCATGAGACCAGGCCGCCAAGGCATCCCGGTGCTCTACTGCGGGACTCTCGACGACGACCACGCCCCCGAGAAGCAGCCCGAGGTGTGCGGGAGCGTGCCCAAGTCCGCCTCGCCGTACACGGACGAGGACGATCCAGACAGGGACGACGGCGCGGTCAGCCGGGGCTGATCGGCGCCGCGACGGTCAGTCAGGGCTGATCGTCGCGGCGATCGTGGCGCCGAGTTCCCAGCAGGCCGCCAGGTCGTCCTTGCCCGGCGTGCCCGTCACTGTCACCGGCGGGTGGGCGCGCTGCCAGCCGAGGCCGGTGGTGATCGACTCCACCGCGCGGACCGCGCCGGTCGTGTCGCTGTTGCCGTGCACGTACAGCGCGTACGGCAGGCGCCGGGTCTCCTCGAGGCAGGGGTAGTAGATGGTGTCGAAGAAGTGCTTGAGCGCTCCGCTCATGTAGCCGATGTTGACCGGCGTGCCGAGGATGACGCCGTCGGCCTCGAACACGTCGACGGCGGTGGCGCGCAGCGCGGCACGGGCGACCACCTCGACGCCTTCGACCTCGTCCGTGGTGGCGCCCTGCCGTACCGACTCGAAGAGCTCCTGCAACGTCGGGGAGGCGGTGTGATGCACGATCAGCAGGCGGCGGACGGGTCCTGACACGGTGCGATCCTCTCACGGACGGACGCGCCGGCGCCTCCGCTTGCTGCGGTGGTGCGTGTGGCAGGGGGCAGCGGTGATCAGGGTCGGTTCCGCGCCACCAGCAGCCCGTTGAGCTCGCCGTAGTCGAAGGTGCCGTCCAGGGAGTCCAGGGTGCCCTTGCCAAGGAGTTCGAGGGTGACCTGCCGGGCCGTGGTGTAGGCGGCCTGGGCGACGGCCGAGCCGAGGCTGATCCTGCGGACGCCGGCCCCGGCGAGGGCGGCCACGTCGGGGCCGCCGGCCATGGCCATGGCGTTGACCGGGATGGGAGAGGCGTCGCAGAGGGTGCGTAGCGCGGCCAGGTCGAGCAGGCCGGGGACGAAGATGCTGTCGGCGCCGGCCTCCGCGTAGGCGAGCGTGCGGGCGATGGCCTGGTCCAGGTCGCCGAGGCCGAACAGGATGACGTCGGTTCGGGCGTTGAGGACCAACCCGGGCAGGCCCGCCTGGGTGGCGGCGGTGCGCGCCTGCCGGATGCGGGCCGACTGCTCCTCGATCGTGTGAAGCGGGCCGCCGGGGGCCTGGGAGTCCTCCAGGTTGACGCCGACCGCGCCGGCGGCGACCACGCCGGTGACGGTGGCCGTCAGGTCGTCGTAGCCGCCCTCGATGTCGGCGGTGACCGGGACGTCGACCGCGGCCGCGATGCGGGCGACGGCGTCGATCGCGTCGGCGCGGCTGAGCGCCTGGCCGTCCGGACGCCCCAGGCTCCAGGACAGGCCGGCGCTGGTGGTGGCGATCGCGGGGGCTCCGGCTGCGGCGATCACCGCGGCGCTGGCGGCGTCCCAGGCGTTGGGCAGGAGCAGCACCGAATCGGTCTGCAGCGAGCGGAGCAGGTCGGCCTTGGCGGTGGCGGTCATGGAAAGGGGTCTCCTCGGTGGGGTGGGCGTCGTCTTTCTACCAGATATAGTGCCGGGTCGGTCGTGATCTACAGCGGAATTCGGACATCACCATTCCCGCCGCCACGAAGCTCGCGCGAGTCCGTCCAGCGGTACGTGGAGCTTGTGCGGCGGGAAGGGCGCCAGGATTCCCCTCCGGGAGTGGTGGCCGGCCGCGTCCGCGGGTCTGGGTGAGGTCAGCGGCGGCAGGTCGCGTCCGCGGGCCTGCGTGAGGTCAGCGGTGGCCGGTCTCCGCCGCGGGTCTGCGTGAGGTCAGCGGTAGCCGGTCGCGTCCGCGGGCCTGCCGGGGTCCTGGACCTCCACCAGGTAACGCCAGCAGTCGGGCTGTGAGCCGTCCACGTCCGTGAAGCCGTACTCGCGGGCGAGCTGCCCGCTGGACAGCGACTGCCCGCTCCAGCGCATCACGTCCGCGTCCGTGGCCAGGGCGGCGACCGCGCGGCCGACGTAACGGGGCGTCTCGGAGATCACGAAGTGCGGCTCGCGGGCGGTGGCGTCGCGCCAGTTCGCCTCGGTCACCCCGAAGTGCTCCAGCATCAGCTCGGACCTGAGCCAGCCGGGCGTCAGCGTCACGGCCGTGCACCCGTACTGCCGCAGCTCGCGCGCCTGGGCGAAGCCGAGCCTGATCACGGCGCTCTTGGCGTGGTCGTAGAAGAACGAGACGCGGTAGTTGTCGTCGTTGTACTCCTTGGTCCCGTCGGTCATCTCCACCACGAGCCCGCCCGGGCGCTTGATCAGCAGGGGCAGCGCGTAGTGGCTGGTGATGATGTGCGTGTCGATGGCGAGCCGGAGCAGGCGCAGCCCGGCGTCGAGGTCGTGCTCCCACAGCGGCTTCTCCCACTGGGCCAGCAGCTCCCCGCCCCAGATGTCGTTGACGAGCACGTCCAATCGGCCGTGGTCGCGCGCGATGCGGTCCACCAGGGCCTTGACCTGGTCCCGTTCCAGATGGTCGACCTGGACGGGGATGCCTTCGCCGCCCGCCTCGTCCACCAGCGCGGCCGTCTCCTCGATGGTCTCGGGACGGTTGTACTCGGATCTGCTCTCGCCGCTGGTGCGGCCGGTCACGTACACGGTGGCCCCGGCGGCGCCCAGCTCGACGGCGATGCCGCGGCCGGCGCCCCGCGTGCCCCCGGCCACCAGGGCGACCTTGCCCTTCAAGTCGTTGCTCATGCCGAAGACGCTAGAGCGAAAAGCCGACAGCGTGTGTCATGTTTTCCGGGAGCCGCCTTGACCGCCCCATGGCCCTTGCGTACGTTCCGGAGGAGGAGGCGGCCATGACTGAGCAGCCCAGCAGCAAGGGGGCCTGGCCCGATCTGCCCCCGGGCCCGTACGGCACCCCCTCGCCCGACCTGGCCCGCCGGCTCGCCGAGGCGCCGATGGAGCCGGCCACGATGCCGAGCGGCGACCGCATCCCCATGATCGTCCGGTACGCGGACGTACGCGGCCTGCTGGCCTCCCCCGCCGGCAGCCGGAACCTGCGCGAGCCCGGCCTGCCCAGGATGGTCAGCGGCAGGGCGCTGGACGACGACCCGGCGGCGCTGAACAACCAGGACCCGCCGGAGCACACCCGCTACCGCCGCATCATGCACGGCGCGTTCACCCCCAGGCAGGCCGAGCGCTGGCGGCCGCGCGTCGCCGCCATCGCCGGCGAGCTGCTCGACGCGGCAGGCGAGGAGTTCGACCTGGCGGCGGACTTCGCGCTGCTGCTGCCCGCGCGGGTGATCTGCGAGCTGCTCGGCGTGCCGATGGACCGCTTCGACCAGGTACGCGGGTGGACCGACATGTTCCTGTCCACCTCGGACACGAGCGCCGAGGCCAGGGCCGAGGGGTACGCCGCGTTCATGGCCTACGCCGCCGAGCTGATCGCCCAGCACCGGGCCGAGCCGGGCGACGACCTGATCGACCTGCTCATCGCGGCGCGGGACGAGGGCGACAGGCTCAGCGAGGCCGAGCTGACCAGCATGGTCTCCACGTTGATCCTGGCCGGGTACGAGACCACGGCCATGATGATCATCCGGGGAACCTTCCGGCTGCTGTGCCATCCCGGCCAGTACGCCGAGCTCGTGGCGCACCCGGAGCTGGTGGAGCCGGCGGTCGAGGAGATCCTGCGGCACGAGGGGCCCGGCGCGCCCGGCATGCTGCGCAGGATCACCGAGAACGTCGAGATCTCCGGCGGCGGCATCCCGGCGGGCACGGTCGTGCTGCCCAACCTGTCGGCCGCCAACCACGACCCGTCGGTGTTCGCGGACCCGATGCGGTTCGACGTGCGCAGGTTCGCCCGTGACGTGCCCAGCTCGCACCTGACCTTCGGCCACGGGCCGCATTTCTGCATCGGCGCGAACCTGGCCAGGATGGAGCTGCAGGAGGCGTTCCGCGCGCTGGTGACCCGGGTGCCGGGGCTGCGCGCGCGGGAGGACCTGGCGGCGGTGCGGTGGAACGACGACGCGTTCGCCTACCGGCCGTGGCGGCTGCTGGTCAGGGCGGGGTGAGCGGGCGGCGCTCTTGCCAGTGGAGGCCGCCCGCGCGGTCCACGAGGCCCGGACGCCGTGAAGGCGCGCCCCGTATCCCGGTGGTCAGCGGCTGAATCAGCCGAAAGTACTGCCGCAACCCTGCTCGCGGCTCATCCCGGCTGTGCGGCGGGTCCCAAGGATGGGTCCATGTCCCATCGACCCCGCATCGCCGCCCTCGACGTCCTGCGCGGCTTCGCGCTCTGCGGCATCCTCGTGGCCAACGTCAGACCGATCGCCAACGTGAACGCCGGGGTGCTGAACACCGCCGTGGGAGCCGACTGGCCGGGCTACCTGGTGGACCAGCGCTTCTTCCCGATCTTCTCGCTGCTCTTCGGCGTCGGCTTCTCCCTCATGCTGGAGACCACCGCGAACCGTACCGGCCGCCCCCGCGTGGTGCTGCTGCGCCGCCTCCTGGTGCTGCTGGCCATCGGCCTGCTGCACATGTTCCTCCTCTGGCGCGGCGACATCCTGACGATCTACGCGGTCGTCGGCCTGGTGGTGCTGCTGCCGTCCACGTGGTTGCCCCGCTGGGCGGTGGCCGTGTCGGCGGGGATCCTCCTGTTGGCGCCGCTGGTGCTCGGCAGCAACGGGGTCGTGCTGGTGCCCGGGCTGTTCCTGGTGGGCTCCCTGCTGACCAGGTACGGGGTGACGGAGCGGATGGAGCGGATCACCTGGTGGCCGCCGCTGCTGGTGTTCACGGTGCTGGCGGTGCCGGCGGCGTGGGCGCAGAGCAACCAGGTGCACAGCGCGTTCGCCGTCGCGGGGCTGTTCACCGCGGGAGTGTACGTCTGCGGGATGCTGGCCCTGCTCAGGACGCCGCTCCGCCCCGTGCTGGAGGCGGTCTTCGCGCCCCTGGGCA
The DNA here is from genome assembly GCF_041950525.1 of Nonomuraea sp. GTA35. NCBI lineage: Bacteria > Bacillati > Actinomycetota > Actinomycetes > Streptosporangiales > Streptosporangiaceae > Nonomuraea > Nonomuraea sp. GTA35. The sequence continues at coordinate 10,450 of NZ_JBGNUV010000019.1, forward strand.
GGATGGCGCTGACCAACTACCTGAGCGCGACCGTGCTCGTGCTGCTGGTCAGCCCGTTGCTCGGCGGCGCGCCCGCCACGTGGTCCGAGGCGACGGTGCTGCTGGTCGCCACGGGCATTCTCGCCGCCCAGCGCGTGCTGTCCGGCCTGTGGCTGCGGCGCTTCCGGTTCGGGCCGGTCGAGTGGCTGTGGCGCTACGCCACCTGGTTGCGGCGCCCGCCGAACACCTACAGCTCGCCCAGCTCGCCGAGGGGCTTGGTCCAGTAGTCGCGGTCGAAGGGCCTGCCCTCCGCGAGGGCGTCGGTGTCGGAGATGGCGCGGTGGGGGTTGGCGGCGATGTGCACGATGTCGTTGAAGGTCTTGAACGCCTGCTCGTCGCCGGGCCGCATCGCACAGGTGTGGATGCGGTCGTACCAGTACTTCTGCTCCTCCTCGATGCGTGGCAGGAGCTCGGCGCGGGTGAGGGTTCTGGCCTCCGCGATCGTCAGCCGTTCGAAGCTCGGCATGGAGCCATTCTGCCGCCCGCCGCCGGTGAGGTGAAGGGCGGGGCCAGAACCCCTGCGGGGGCTCAGCCCCGTACGGCGCACAGCAGGCGGTTGTTGCCCCGCTGCCAGAGCGTGCCGATCTCGGTGAAGCCGGCCTCCCGCAGCGCCTCCACGTGGTGCGAGAGCAGGTGGGACTCCGAGCCGCGGTGGGCGGAGCCGGCCGTCGTCCTGGCCGCGTTGAGTGCGGCGAGGTCGGGGTCGGCCTCGATCGCGTCCCACCAGGAACGCCAGTCCTCCGGCGGGTTCTGGCCGAACACCCGCTCGGTCTCGAGCCGGTGCACCTCGTGCTCCAGGCGCGAGAGCGTGGGCGTGGTGTCCTCGGTGTCCATGTGGTCGCCGTTGAGCAGCAGCCCGCCGGGGCGCAGCACGGTGGCCAGCTCCGCGTACACGCCCTTCAGCTCGGGGCCCGAGATCCAGTGCAGCGCCGTCGTGCTGACGGCCGCGTCGACCGGCCGGCCGTCCAGGCCGAGCAGGCCGGTCCACCCGCTCGTCCGCAGGTCCGCCGGGACGAACGTGAGCTGCGGGTAGGCCGCCCGCCCCAGGCCCAGCAGCAGCGGGTCGGCGTCCACCGCGACCACCGTGGCTCCGGGCAGCCGCTCCAGCAGCCGCGCGGACAACGACCCGGGGCCGCAACCCAGGTCGACCACCACGGGATCGGGCCGTCCCAGCGCCTCCACCGCGTCGATCAGGGCCGTGAAGCGAGCCTCCCGGTCGGGCAGGTAGCCCTCCTGCTGGTGGTCCCAGCGCGCGATCCACGCCTGCGCGGCATCGTGAGTAAGCATGAACGCCCCCTGTAACTGTCATCTAAGATTTGGACAGTCACAACGTAGAACATGAAGGTGTAACTGGTCAATTGGACTACAACAGTCACACGGACGCCGTGGTGAGGGTGGCGGTGTCGCTCGTCAACGAGCTGACCCCGGGTGAGCGGCGCGGGCGGCCCTTTCCCGAGCCGGTGGACGCAGGCGCCGCCGCCACCGCCGGCCTGCGTGCCGTCTACACCTCCTACCGCGAGGTGACCGAGGCCGAGGGGGCCGAGCTGGCGCGGGTCGCCGCCCGCCTGCGTACGGTCTTCGCCGCGGTCGCGGATGGCGACGTCGACAGCGCGGCGGCGGAGGTGAACGCGCTGCTGGAGGAGACGCACGCCAGGCCGCTGCTCGAACGGCACGACGGCGAGCCCTGGCACCTGCACTTCCACGGCCGCGGCGGCACCATGGCGGGCGACTGGGCGGCGAGTTGCGCCACGGGGCTGGCGATCGTGCTGGGCAGCGAGTTCAGCGATCGCCTGGGGGTGTGCACGGCGCCGCACTGCGACCGCGTCTACGTGGACGTCTCGCGCAACGGCACCCGCCGGTTCTGCTCCACGGCCTGCCAGGGCCGGGTGAAGACGGCCGCGTTCCGGGCCAGGACCCGGTCGGAGTGAACAGGCCGAGGGGCCGGGTCGGAGTGGCCAGGGGGGAAGGGGCCGGGTCGGAGTGAAGTCGGAGTGAAGAGGGCGAAGGGCGCCGGATCAGGGTGACAGGACGCGGATCGGGGTGCCGTCGATGAAGGCGTCGATGTCCTCGACGGCCTCGCGGAAGTACGTGCCGTAGTTCAGCTCCGTCACGTAGCCGAGGTGCGGCGTGGCCAGCACGTTCGGCAGCGTACGGAACTCGTGCCCCTCGGGCAGCGGCTCCTGGTCGAACACGTCCAGCCCGGCCCCCGCGATCCGCCTCGCCCGCAGCGCCGCGGCCAGCGCGTCCTGGTCGACGATCGCCGCCCGCGCCGTGTTGATCAGGTAGGCCGTGGGCTTCATCAGCGCCAGCTCCCGCTTGCCGATGAGCCCCCGCGTCCGGTCGCCGAGCACGACGTGGATCGAGACGATGTCGGAGCCGGACAGCAGCGCGTCGAGGTCGGGGGCCAGGCGCGCGCCGCCGGCGGCGGCCCGCTCCTCGGTGAGGTTCGCGCTCCACGCCACGACGTCCATGCCGAACGCCCGCCCGACCGCCGCCACCCGCTCGCCGATCTTGCCCAGTCCGACGAGCCCGAGCGTGCGGCCGTGCAGGTCCGCGCCGATCGTGTGCTGCCAGGGCCCGCCGGCGCGCATGGCCGCCGACTCGGGCACCAGGTGGCGGGTCAGGCCGAGGATGAGCGCCCAGGTCAGCTCGACCGGCGGCGTGGCGATGCTGCCCGTGCCGCAGACCGTGACGCCGTGTTCCCGCGCCGCCGCCAGGTCGATGGAGGCGTTGCGCATGCCGGTGGTGACGAGCAGGCGCAGGTTTGGCAGCCGGTCGAACAGCTCGGCGGGGAACGGCGTGCGCTCCCGCATGGCGACGACGATCTCGCAGTCGCGGATCGCGGCCACGAGGTCGTCCTGGCGGCTGAAGTGCTCGCGGAAGCTCTCCACCCGCACCCGGGACCAGTCGGCCAGGGCGAGGGCCACATCCTGATAGTCGTCCAGCACGGCGCATCGCAGCATGACTTCGGATCTTACGCTCAGCCTCGCGGGCGACTCGGCGTGAGGTGGCCCCCTGCTCCAGCTCCCCGGTGTGCACCGGGGAGCTGGAGCCCGTTCAGTCGGCGGCCAGCCGCTCCGCCTCTTCGTGCAGCGCCTGGATCAGGAGCAGCTCCAGCCGGAGCCGTTCGAGATCGGGCGCGACATCGTCCAGGACGTGCATGATCGGGCCTCCCTGAAAGTTTAGGACGTCCCAGGTGCCCCAGAGGTTCACAACGTCTCAGGTTTCGCTCCTGAAACGCTCCCACGCGGACTGCCTCGTCATGCCGAGGGCGGCGCCGACCCGTTCCCAGCTGACGTCCCGGGAGCGGAGGTGCGCCACCCAGTCGCGCAGGTTGTCGTCCACCTGTGCCTGTACGGCGGCGATTTTCGGGAGATGTTCGAGTATTTGCTCGACGGTCATGGTTTCCCATGCGGGAAGTCGCGGTTCGGTGGAAGCGGCGAGCCGCTCCTGTTCGAGGATTTCCGTGCACAGCCCGACACATTGGTCACAAATGTGTACGCCCGGCCCGGCAATCAGCTTGTTCACGTCCCCGCTCTTCTTATGACAGAAGGAACAATGGAGGTTCTCTTTCCAGTCAGGCATGTCCTGACGGTAGCGTTGTCAGGCGACTCCTGACAACCCCTGGAGCCGATCCCGGTCCATCTGCGCCCGCAGGATCTCCTGCCGCTCCTCGTTGATCCTGCGGGACAACAACAGGTACGCGTTCAGCACCTGCCCGTACCTCTCGCGTGCCTGTTCGAGCTGGCTGCGCAGCAGGTACGTGCGCGCGCTGTCGCCGCGTCGTTCGGCCTCGGCCAGCAGCGCGCGAGCCTCGTCCACGATCTCTTCGGCCCGCGCCCTCGTGCGGCGCAGCACTGCGGAGCATTCGTGCAGCTCCGTCAGGCGCGCCGAGGAGACGATGAACTCAGCAGTGTGCACGGCCGAGCCGTCGGCCGTTCCGCTGCGGAGATCAGATCCCATTTCCCGCCACCTCCCGGTCAAGGTTGCCTAACTGTAGACGCGCAACTCTCGCTCCGGGATCACCGGAGGCTCGCGGTGGTGACGTAATGAACCCGGCGGAGAGAAATCCTCTCCCGGGGAGGAAATCCTCCTCCCTGAAACTCATTCGGTGCCGGTTGAATGAGATATTTGGCGGAGATCCCGCAGCTTATCGGTGGAATGCCGTGAATCTCCAATGGCGGCAAAGCAGTGAGAAGAAGACGTCGCGATCGGCCCCCGCGGACACCCGCGCTCGTCACATACTGAGACGGGATGACGACGAGACGTGACTGTGGAGTGGTGGAGATGCACGGGGCAGGCGACGATGACGACGCGGTCGACGTCAGCGTCGTCATCCCCGTCCACAACTGCCGGGACTTCCTCGACCGGTGCCTCACCTCCGCGCTCGTCCAGCGGGTGAAGAAGGAGATCGTCGTCGTGGACGACGGCTCCACCGACGGCAGCGGCGAGCTCCTCGACCTCTACGCCGCCTACCACCCGGGCACCGTCAAGGTCGTGCACATCGAGGCCAGCGGCGGCGCGGGCCGGCCGCGCAACGTCGGCATCGAGCACGCCACCGGCCGGTACGTCTTCTTCTGCGACGCCGACGACTACCTCGGCCCCGAGGCGCTCGAACGCATGGTCGCGGTGGCCGACCGCAACGACACCGACATCGTCCTCGGCAAGATCGTGGGCCACGGCAGGCGGGCGCCCGTGTCGATGTTCGCGCGCAGCGCCGACCGGGTGGGGCTCGGCGACAGCAACGTCTACAACAGCCTGAGCTGCTTCAAGCTGTTCAGGAGGGAACTGCTCGTCCGCCACCGCATCAGGTTCGGCGAGGGCATGCTGGTCGGGGAGGACATCCTCTTCACCGTGCACGCCTACTGCCACGCCCGGGCGGTCTCCGTGGTGGCCGACCACGACTGCTACCACCTCGTCTCCAGGCCCGACGGCAGCAGCATCATGCAGCAGCCCGGCAGCAGGGACCCGCTGGCCTGGCTGGCCATGATCCGCGAGCCCATCCGGCTGATGGCCCGGCACGTCGAGCCCGGCCCGCTCCGCGACCACCTGCTGCGCAGGCACTTCAGGCTGGACGTGTTCACCCAGCTCGGGGCCGTGTTCCTGGACAGCGACGACGTGCGGCGCAAGGACATCGCGCGCGAGGTCGCCGCCCTGTGCGAGGAGTGGTACACCCCCGGCGTCCACGAGCGGCTCAACACCGTGGACCGGCAGCGGGCCGGCGCCCTGGACGACCTCGACCGCCTCATGCGCCTGGCCCGCATCGAGAGCGCCACCGTGCGGCGCCGGCTGACCGGGCTGCGCTGGGACGGCGAGCACCTGGTGGTGACGGGCGCCGCCAGGCTCGCCGGGATCACCAGGGACGACGGCCTGACCGTGGTGCTGCGCGCCAGGCACGACCCGGACAAGGAACTGGTGGTGCCGGCCGACAGGAAGGGCGGCGAGTTCACCGCCAGGGTGGACGTCGGCACGCTCGACTCCGGCATCTGGGACCTGCGGATCGCGGTCGAGATCGAGGGCGTGATCCGGCTCGGCAGGCTCGGGGCCGACCGCGACAGCGGCATCGGCAGGCCGCAGCCCCGGATGGTCGGCGGCGTCGTGGCCCTGCCCTACTTCACCAGGGACAACGGGAACCTCAGCATCGACGTGGGCGGTCACGTGGTCGCGGTGCCCGGCACGGTGCGGCTGATCAGGATGCGCTGGTCGCTCGCGCACCGGCTGCTGATGGACGGCGAGGTCACGGTAGCCGGCACCACCCCGCCCACCTCGGCGGTCAAGCGGCTCGTGTGGCGGGAGCGGCGCACCGGGCGCGAGCGCGCCGAGCGGGTGATGGCGCTGCCCGGCGGCGGGTTCGCGGCCCGGCCGGCGGTCGGGAAGCTGACGCCCGGCACCTGGGACGCCTACCTGGAGCTCGATCTGGGCGGGCCGCCCGCGCGGTTCAGGATCGAGACCGATACGGTGGCCGGGCCGCGCCGCGGGTGGGGGGCGGCCCTGTTCAGGAGCGTGCGGCCGTACGCGACCTCGGGGAAGGGGCGGCTGAGCGCTGTGGTGCGGCGGCTGACGGCGGAGAGCGTGGTCAAAAGAATTCTGCGGTAATTGCCATCTATGTGCAGGTGCAAGACGATGTCCTAAAGTAGGACCGTTTGTCCGTCCTCTTCTCGGATCCTCTTCCTGGAGGCAGCCGTGCACGTACCCGATGGCTTCTTCAACGCGGTGACATCCATCTCGGCCGGCGTCGTCGCGGCCGCCGGCGTCGCGGTCTGCCTGCGCGGGGCCCGGCGCGAGCTCGACGACCGCACCGCGCCCATGGCCGGGCTCGTCGCGGCGTTCATCTTCGCCGTGCAGATGCTCAACTTCCCCGTCGCCGCCGGCACCAGCGGCCACCTGCTGGGCGGCGCGCTGGCCGCGATACTCGTCGGGCCGTACACAGGAGTGCTGTGCATGGCCGTGGTCCTGCTGGTGCAGGGCGTGTTCTTCGCCGACGGCGGGCTGACGGCGCTCGGCGTCAACATCACGATCATGGGCCTCGTCACGGTGCTCGTCGGCTGGGGCGTCTTCCGGCTGGTCACGACCATGGCCAGGGGGAAGGTCGTGGTGGCGGCGTTCCTGGCCGCGCTGATCTCGGTGCCGGCCTCCGCGCTGGTGTTCACGCTGCTGTTCTGGATCGGCGGCACCGCGCCGATCGAGGTCGGCACGGTGGCGGCCGCGATGGGCGGGGTGCACCTGCTGATCGGCATCGGGGAGGGCCTGATCACCGCGATGACCGTCGGCGCCGTGCTGGCCGTGCGGCCCGACCTGGTGCACGGCGCCCGCGGCCTGGCCAGGCCGCTGGAGCTGCGCGGCGCCGATGGCACGACCACCGTCGTGGGCGAGGAGCGGCCGGTGGTCACCGGCGGCGGGCTCAAGCCGTTCCTGCTCGGTGGGGTCGGCGTGACGCTGGTGCTGGCCGGGGTCGTCTCCTTCTTCGCCTCCTCCTCGCCCGACGGGCTGGAGGCGGTGGCCGAGGACAAGGGCTTCATCGACCAGGCGGCCGACCACCTGTTCGGCGGGTGGGCGCTGGCCGACTACGGTGAGGTGGGCGGGATTCCCGTCGGCGTGGCCGGGATCGTCGGCGTCGGTCTGGTGTTGCTCATCACCGGGGCCGTGGCCTGGGCCGCGCGCGGCCGTAACAAGATCAAGGTGTGATTCGTGGGCGCTGGGCACCACCACCGGCTCTACCTGCCGGGCGAGTCGGTCGTGCACCGGCTGCCGCCGCAGTGCAAGCTGCTGGCGGTCTTCGCGTTCGCGCTCGTGGTGGTGGCCACGCCGCGCGAGCGGTTCTGGGCGTTCGCCGCGTACGCCGTCCTGCTGGGCGGCGTGGCGGTGGCGGCCCGGGTGCCGGGGACGTACGTGCTGCGGCGCATGGTGATCGAGGTGCCGTTCGTGCTGTTCGCGTTCCTCATCCCGGTCGTCGGGCTGGGGGAGCGGACCGAGGTGCTGGGGCTCTCGCTGAGCGTGCCCGGCCTCTGGGCGGCCTGGAACATCCTGGCCAAGGCCTCGCTGGGGGTGGTGGCGTCCATCCTGCTGGCGGCCACCACGGAGCCGCGGGCCATCCTGCTGGGGGCGCAGCGGCTGCGGCTGCCGAGCCTGCTGGTGCAGATCGCCATGTTCATGCTCAGGTACCTGGACGTGATCGTGGACGAGATGCGGCGGATGCGGGTGGCCAGGGAGTCGCGCGGGTTCGAAGCACGAAATCTCCGGCACGTTCCGGTGATCGCGCGGTCGGCCGGGGCGCTGTTCATCCGCTCGTACGAGCGGGGCGAACGCGTGCACCTCGCCATGCTCAGCCGCGGCTACTCAGGCCAGATGCCGGTCATCCAGAACCTGCCGGCGTCCGTGACGCACTGGGGTACCGCCCTCGCCCTGCCCGCCGTCGCCCTCGCCATCTGGGGACTAACGTGGTGAACTCTCTCGAGGTCCGGCAGCTCGCCTACGCCTATCCGGACGGCACCCAGGCGCTGTTCGGGGTGGACCTGACGATCGGCCGCGGCGAGCGCGTGGCCCTGCTCGGCCCCAACGGCGCCGGCAAGACGACGCTCGTGATGCATCTCAACGGCATTCTCACCGCCGGGCACGGCAGTGTCACCGTGGCCGGCACGCCGGTGCGCAAGGACACGCTCAAGGAGGTCAGGCAGCGCGTCGGCCTGGTCTTCCAGGACCCTGACGACCAGCTCTTCATGCCCACGGTCCGCGACGACGTGGCCTTCGGCCCCGCCAACGCGGGCCTGCGCGGCGAGGAGCTGGACCGGGTGGTCAAGGACGCGCTGGACCGGGTGGGCATGCTGGACGCCGCCGACCGGCCGCCGCACCACCTGTCGTTCGGGCAGCGGCGCCGGGTGGCGGTGGCGACGGTGCTGGCCATGGCGCCCGAGATCCTGGTGCTCGACGAGCCCTCCTCCAACCTCGACCCGGCCGCCCGCAGGGAGCTGGCCGAGATCCTGCGCTCCCTCGACGTGACGGTGCTCATGGTCACGCACGACCTGCCGTACGCGCTGGAGCTGTGCGAGCGCTCGCTCATCCTCTCCGGCGGCGTGATCGCCGCCGACGGGCCCACCCGCGAGCTGCTCGCCGACGCCGACCTGCTGGCCCGGCACCGCCTGGAGCTCCCGTACGGCTTCGCGATCCCCGCCGTTTGAGGCAAGCTGGCCTCCCAGGTAAGGGCATCGGCGGCGAGATGGGTAGAAACCCGGAGCATGGTTCTTGACGGGGCATTTGGTACGCGTTTACGCCCGCCTTGTTCTCCTGCATCCGACTTTTCGTAGTTTGTGCATGCCCGGTATCCGGGGATGTCGAAGTACAGTGGCTCATCGAGGAGGGGCCCATGAAGCTGCGGCTTGCGCGACACGCCCTGGGCGACGCCGTGGTGGTGGCCGTCGAGGGAGAGCTTGACCTGTTCACCGCGCCGTTCCTGCGTGACGAGGTGCGTGACGCCATCAAGCAGGACAGCGCGCGGCTCGTGCTCGATCTGCAGCAACTGTCGTTCATGGACTCCAGCGGCCTGTCGGTGCTGATCGAGGCCTGGCGGCTGGCGACGGGGGAGGGCGGTGGCGTCTCCCTGGCGGCGCCGCAGGCGCCGGTGGCGCGCATCCTCCGCACGACCGGGCTGGACCGGCGGATCAAGGTGTACTCCGACGTGGACACCGCCGTGGGCGAGTTTTAACCGCCCCCGAGTAGAACTTCATTCGGTCTGCGGGTTAGGGTCCGGCTATGGACGTGAACGGATCTGCAGCAATCATCTCCGGCGGCGCCAGCGGCCTCGGTGAGGCCACCGCCCGCGAGCTGGCCCGCGCCGGCGCCACCGTGGTCGTCGCCGACCTCAACGAGGAGCGCGGCAAGGCTGTCGCCGACGAGATCGGCGGCGTCTTCGCCAAGACGGACGTCTCCGACGACCAGCAGGTGCAGGCGGCCGTGGACGCCGCCGTGGCCACCGGGAAGCCGCTGCGCGTGGTGGTCAACAGCGCCGGCATCGGCTGGGCCGAGCGCACGGTCAACCGTGACGGCAACCCGCACAACCCGGCCTCCTACCGCAAGGTCATCGAGGTCAACCTGATCGGCACGTTCAACCTCATGCGCATCGCCGCGGCCGCCATCGCCAAGACCGAGCCGGCCGACGCCGACGGGCAGCGCGGCGTGGTGATCAACACCGCGTCCGTGGCCGCGCTGGAGGGGCAGACGGGCCAGCTCGCCTACTCGGCCTCCAAGGGCGGCATCGTGGGCATGACCGTGCCCGCCGCCCGCGACCTGGCCGCCATCGGCGTACGGGTGAACACGATCTGCCCCGGCATCATCGACACCCCCATCTACGGCTTCTCGCCCAACTCCGAGGAGTTCAAGGCCAAGCTGGTGGCGCCGGTGGTCTTCCCCAAGCGCATGGGCCGGGCCGACGAGTTCGCCCACCTGGTCAGGTCGCTCGTCGAGAACGACTACATGAACGCCGAGGTCATCCGCTTCGACGGCGGCATCCGCTTCCAGCCCAAGTAAGGCAGGTCCCGTGTCTGACGAAGTGCTCGTCGAAGAGTCCGGCAACGTGGCGATCCTCACCATCAACCGTCCCAAGGCGCGCAACGCCATCAACGGGGCGGTGGCGAGGGGCGTCGCCGAGGCGCTGGACACGCTGGACGCCCGTCCCGACATTTCCGCTTACGTGCTGACCGGCGCCGGTGGCACGTTCTCCGCGGGCATGGACCTCAAGGGGTTCCTGTCCGGGGACTTCCCGGTGGTCAAGGGCCGCGGGTTCGGCGGGCTGACCGAGGCGCCGCCGAAGAAGCCGCTGGTGGCCGCCGTCGAGGGGTACGCCCTGGCGGGCGGGTTCGAGCTGGCGCTGGCCTGCGACGTCATCGTGGCCTCGTCGGAGTCGAAGTTCGGCCTGCCGGAGCCCAAGCGCGGGCTGGTGGCCGGCGCGGGCGGGATCATGCGGCTGCCGCGGCGGATCCCGTACCACGTGGCCATGGAGATGGCCCTGACCGGCGACCACTACGAGGCCGCCCGCCTGTACGAGCTCGGCCTGGTCAACCGGATCACCGAGCCCGGCGCGGCCCTGGAGGGCGCCCTGGAGCTGGCCAGGAAGATCGCCGCCAACGCCCCGCTGGCGCTCGCCGCGACCAAGAAGGTGGTCATCGAGTCGCAGGACTGGTCGCTGGAGGAGATGTTCGAGAAGCAGGGCGCGATCATCAACCCGGTCTTCGGCTCGAAGGACGCCATGGAGGGCGCCGCCGCTTTCGCCGAGAAGCGCGCGCCCCGGTGGAAGGGCGAATGACCGTCCCCCTCCCGTCCTCCTCAAGGAACGGGAGGGGTCTCCTTCAGCGCGCGCATAGCTCTGCCTGGATACGGTAAAGAGAGAGGAGACAAGTTACCGGGAGAGCGCATGAGCGACTATTCGGGTTCCAGGTTCGGGTCGGCCAGGCGCGGTGCCGGAGCGCTCCTCTCCGGAGCTCTCAGCGCGCTGATCATCGTGGTCGGCATGGTCGCGGTCATGTGGGTGGTCGAGGGCGTCGACTTCTTCGTCGGCGGTGCGCTCGACTACCAGTTCGGCATCGTCGGCTGGGATCCTGACGGCCTGGTGGGCATCCTCTTCGCGCCCTTCCTGCACGGCGGCTTCGGCCATCTGATGGCCAACTCCGTGCCGCTGCTGGTGCTGGGCTTCCTGGCCGGGCTGCGTGACGTGCGCAAGTTCCTCTGGGCCACCGTGCTGATCATCTTCATCGGTGGCCTGGGCACCTGGGTGACCAGCCCCGCCGTCCTCACGATCGGCGCGAGCGGGCTGGTGTTCGGCTACTTCGGTTACATCCTGGCGCGTGGCCTGTTCAACCGCAGCCTGCTCGACATCGTCATCGGCGTCGGCGTGGGCATCGCGTACTGGGGGATCCTGGCGGGCCTTCTGCCGAACCAGCAGGGCATCTCGTGGCAGGGGCACCTGTTCGGGCTCATCGGCGGCGTGGTGGCCGCCTGGGTGCTGCGCCGCAGGCCGCGGCGCGAGGTCGCGCCGGCCAACCCGTACTCGTTCTGATAAGAAATGTCCATCTTTCTCCCTACCTCGGGTCCTTAGCCCGAACGCGGGCAGGCGACGGTCAGAGCTGCTGAAGGAACGGGAGCGCTGACCATGTCGAACAAATGCCGCATTGCCCTTGCCCTGCTCGCCGGGTACTTCCTCGGCCGGCGACGTAAGCTGCGCATGGCCGCGGCGCTGGCCGCGGCGGGGCTGGCCGGTCGAGCACGCGGTGGCAAGGGCGGAGGCGGGGGCGGGGGCGCCGGTGGCCTGCTCGCGCAGGGGATCAAGGGCCTCACCTCCTCCGCGGACGTGGCGCCGATCGTCGACCGCCTGCGTGGCGATCTCCTGGAGGTCGGCAAGGCGGCGGCGGTGGCCGCGGCCGGCAGGCAGATCGACTCCCTGAGCGACAAGCTGCACGAGCGCGCCGAGACCCTGCGGTCGCAGGGGAAGAAGCCCGGCGATGAGGCGGATCAGGCGGATCAGGCGGACAAGCCTCAGGAAGGGCCTCGCAAAGGGCCTGAGGAGGGGCCGGAGGACACCACCGAGGACACCGCCGAGGACACCACCGAGGACACCGCCGAGGACGAGGGCGCCGGCGGGGAGCCGGAATCAGCGGCTCAGGAATCGGAGGAGCCCGAAAGGACCCAGCGGCGGCCCCGCATGCTGCGGCGGACCCGCCGGTCGGTGAGGGGGAACAGCCATGGCTGAGGCAGAGACGGGGCGAGCCAGGAGAGTGGCCCAGGCGGCGGGCCGGGCCGGGACGGGAGCGGCCAGGAAGGCCACCGGCGCAGGCAGGCGCCTGGCCGGGGCGGCGAAGGGCACGGCCGAGCAGACCACCCCCGCGGCGAACAGCACGGAGGAATCGGCGGCCCCTGAGGCGAGGGGTGCCGGCGGGGATGCGATCGGCGCGGTGAAGGGTGCCGGCGAAGGCGCGATCGGCGCGGCGAAGGAGGCCGGCGAAGGCGCGGCCGGCGCGGCGACGGGAGCCGCTGGAGGCGCGGCCGGCGCGGCGACGGGAGCCGCTGGAGGCGCGGCCGGCGCGGCGACGGGAGCCGCTGGAGGGCTGGCCGGCGCCGCGAAGGGGACCACGCGAGCGGTGGCCGGCGCCGCGAAGGAGGCCGGTCAGGAGATCGTCAAGAACCTGCCCACGGACCGGCTCAAGCAGGAGGCGCAGAACCTGCTGCACGCCGCGGCCGGGCGGGCACTCGCCCGTGCCGAGGACAAGCTCGAAGGGCTGACCGGCCGCCTGTCCGACTACGCCGGGGGCAAGGGGGCGAGCCTCCTCGGCGCGGTGACCGGCTCCGGTGGCGACGACCAGGGCGGGGGCGGCGGTCTGGTCGGCGGAGCCCTCAAGGGCGGGCTCAAGGGCGGCCTCGCAGGCGGCCTGAAGGGCGGGCTCAAGGGCGGCCTCAAGAGCATCATGCAGAAGATCACCGGCAAGGGCGACAAGGGAAACCGGAAGATCACCAACATCATCGAGACGATCGACGTCGGTGCTCCCCGCCGCCTGGTCTACAACCAGTGGACCCAGTACGAGGACTTCCCGTCGTTCATGAAGAAGGTCGAGAACGTCAAGCGGGAGTCGGACCAGGACTCGATGTGGAAGGCCCAGGTCTTCTGGTCCCACAGGCACTGGAAGGCGCGCATCGTCGAGCAGATCCCCGACCAGCGGATCATCTGGAGGTCCGAGGGCCCGAAGGGGTTCGTCGACGGCGCGGTGACCTTCCACGAGATCACCGACGACCTCACCCGCATCCTGGTGGTGCTGGAGTACCACCCGCAGGGGCTGTTCGAGCGTACCGGCAATCTGTGGCGAGCCCAGGGACGCCGCGCACGGCTGGAGCTCAAGCACTTCAGGCGGCATGTGATGGCGCACCTCCTCCTGCATCCCGACGACGTGGGCGACGGCTGGCGCGGCGAGATCCGCGACGGCGAGGTCGTCAAGGATCACGAGACGGCGATGGAGGAGGAGCGCGCCGCCGCGGAGGAGCCCGAGGAGGAAGAGGGCTTCGAGGAGGAAGAGCCCGAGGTGGAAGAGGAGCCCGAAGAGGGCGAAGAGGAAGAGGAGGAGGGTCAGGAGCCCGGAGAGGAGGAGGGCGAGTACGAGGAAGAGGGCGAGGAGCCCGAAGAGGAGGAGGAAGAGGGCGAGGAGCCCGAAGAGGAGGAGGGCGAGTGCGAGGAGGAGGAAGAGGAGCCGGAGGAAGAGGGCGAGTACGAGGAGGAGGAAGAGGAGGAGCCCGTCCCCGCTCGTGGCGGCCCCCGCCCCCGGACTCGTTAGAGGTGGGAGCGCGTGTGCTCGGCCGGTGACGTGGCCAGCAACCGGTCGATGTAGGCGAGGCCCACGGCCGACGCCACGAACGCCAGATGGATCAGCGTCTGCCACATGATCTTGTCGTTGGGCGTGCTCTGCGCCCGGATGAACGTCTGCAGCAGGTGCACCGACGAGATCCCGATGATGGCCGTGGCCAGCTTGACCTTCAGCACGTTCGCGTTGACGTGGGAGAGCCACTCCGGCTCGTCGGGGTGGTCGTTGAGGTCGATGCGCGAGACGAACGTCTCGTAACCCCCGATGATCACCATGATCAGCAGGTTCGAGATCATCACCACGTCGATGAGGGCCAGCACCGTGAGCATGACCACGACCTCGGGCGAGGGAGCCCCGGAGACCGGGGCGTCACCGTGCAGGAACACGGTCTCGATGAGGTGCCACAGCTCCAGCGCGAACTGGTAGACGTACACGGCCTGGGCCACGATGAGCCCCAGGTAGAGCGGAACCTGGAGCCAGCGGCTGGCGAACATCAGGTAACCGAGGCTCTTCGGCCGGGCGGTTCCCTGGCCGAATGCGGGCTTAGCGGGCAAGAAGGTTCCTACTCGTCGAGCCGGAGGGGTTGTGAGGGGGGCGACCCGGGATCCCCGGGGCCGGCGAAGCGACGACGGCCGGTACCGGCAGGCTGCCGGTACCGGCCAGGTTCGTGCGGAGCGTCGAGGAGGCGGACACGCCCGTCTCCCGGACGCGCCCGCCTCCTCGACGAGCCGGCCCGCGGGGACGGGCCGCAAGGACTGACTAGAGGCGCTCGACCACGTAGTCGACGCAGGTCGTCAGCGCCTCGATGTCGGCCGGGTCGATGGCCGGGAACATCGCGATGCGCAGCTGGTTGCGGCCCAGCTTGCGGTAGGGCTCGGTGTCGACGATGCCGTTGGCGCGCAGCACCTTGGCCACGGCGGCGGCGTCGACGGAGTCGGCGAAGTCGATCGTGCCGACCACCTGGGAGCGGAACTCGGGAGCGGCGAACGGCGTGGCGTAGGCCGACTTCTCCGCCCAGGTGTAGAGGCGCTGGCTGGACTCGCCGGTGCGGGCGGTGGTCCAGGCCAGGCCGCCGTTGCCGTTCATCCAGTCGAGCTGGTCGGCCAGCAGGAACAGCGTGGCCACCGCCGGGGTGTTGTAGGTCTGGTCCTTGGCGGAGTTGTCGATCGCGACCGGCAGGCTGAAGAACTCGGGCACGTACCGGCCGCTAGCGGCGATCTCCTCGACCCTGGCCAGGGCGCGCGGCGACATGATCGCGATCCACAGGCCGCCGTCGGAGGCGAAGCTCTTCTGCGGCGCGAAGTAGTAGACGTCGGTCTCGGCGAGGTCGACGGGCAGGCCGCCGGCGCCGGAGGTGGCGTCGACGAGCACCAGCGAGTCGTCGGAGCCGACGCGCTTGATCGGCATGGCCACGCCGGTCGAGGTCTCGTTGTGGGTGAGCGCGTAGGCGTCGACACCGTCCTCGGCGACGGGCTCGGGGTAGGTGCCCACCTCGGCCTTGATCACGCTCGGCTCGGCCAGCCAGGGCGCCTTCTTGGCGACCGTGGCGAACTTCGAGGAGAACTCGCCGAACGACAGGTGCTGGGACTTCTCGCGGATCAGCCCGAAGGCGGCGATGTCCCAGAACGCGGTGGTGCCGCCGTTGCCCAGCACCACCTGGTAGCCCTCCGGCAGCGAGAACAGGTCGGCGAGACCGGAACGCACGCGGCCGACCAGGCCCTTGACCGGCTTCTGACGGTGCGAGGTGCCCATGAGGCTCGCGCCGGAGGCGGCGAGCGCGGCCAGTTGCTCGGTGCGAACCTTCGAGGGCCCGCAGCCGAAGCGGCCGTCAGCGGGCTTGATGTCAGCGGGAATAACGATGTCAGCCACGTAACGGAGCCTACCGACCTGCGCCGGATGGCTTGAACCCGGTCCGGAGTATGAGATCGGTGAAAGTTTCCCCTTGCGCGCCAGGTCAGCGGCGCGCGCTGGTCGTCCTGCACGCCAGGTGCCCGATCGCCGCCGAGGTGGTGACGCGGGCGCTGATCGGCGCGGGGTGGGCGCCGGCGGCCGTGCGCGGGCCTGTGACGTACGACGAGGAGATCCGGGGCATCCGGCTCACGGCGGTGCTCGTGGACCCCGTACCGGCGGACTGGGCGCTTCCCTGGCGCCTCGGGGGGCGCGCGGTCGCCGTGCCGTCGGCCCCGCCCTCGAACCGGCCGCCGCTCCTGGGCCTCCAGCAGGAGACGTTCAAGGCTTTCGTCCCCGGGAACGCGAAACGGCTACCGCGGCGGCGACGGGGCCGCGCGGTAGCCGCACCACGGGATCAGTACTTGCCGACGACCTCGTCGGCGCCCTCGAGCTCGCTGAGTGGGCGCGAGGTGGGACCGGTGTAGGTGGCACTCGGGCGGACCAGCCTGCCCGTGCGCTTCTGCTCCAGGATGTGCGCGGCCCAACCGGCCGTGCGGGCGCAGGTGAACATCGAGGTGAACATGTGGGAGGGCACCTCGGCGAAGTCCAGCACCACGGCGGCCCAGTACTCGACGTTCGTGGCCAGCACGCGGTCCGGCTTGCGGGCGTGCAGCTCCTCCAGCGCGGCCTGCTCCAGCGCCGCCGCGACCTCGTAGCGGGGCGCGTCGAGCTCCTTGGCCGTACGGCGCAGCACGCGGGCGCGCGGGTCCTCGGCGCGGTAGACGCGGTGGCCGAAGCCCATGAGACGGTTGCCCTTGTCGAGCTCGCTCTGGACGTACTTCTTGGCGTCGCCGAGCTGCTCGACGCCCTCGATCATGTGCAGGACACGCGCCGGCGCGCCGCCGTGCAGCGGGCCGGACATGGCGCCGACGGCGCCGGAGAGCGCGGCGGCCACGTCGGCGCCGGTGGAGGCGATGACGCGGGCGGTGAACGTCGAGGCGTTCATGCCGTGCTCGGCCGCCGAGGTCCAGTAAGCGTCGATGGCCTTGACGTGCTTGGGATCAGGCTCACCGCGCCAGCGGATCATGAAGCGCTCGACGATGGTCTTGGCCTCGTCGACCTTGCTCTGCGGCACCATCGGCAGGCCGAGCCCGCGCGCGGACTGCGCCACGAACGACAGGGCCATGACGGAGGCGCGGGCGAGCTGGTCGCGGGCCTCCTCGTCGGTGATGTCGAGCAGGGGCTTGAAGCCGTAGGCAGGGGCCAGCATCGCCAGCGCGCTCTGCACGTCTACACGGATGTCACCGGAGTGGACAGGAATGGGGTACGGCTCCGCCGGGGGCAGGCCCGGCTGGAACTGATTGTCGACCAGCAGGCCCCAAACGTGCCCGAACGGGACACGGCCGACCAGCTCTTCGATGTCGACGCCCCGGTATCGAAGGGCGCCCCCTTCTTTGTCCGGTTCCGCGATCTCGGTCTCGAAAGCTACGACGCCTTCGAGCCCGGGTTTGAAGTCGGACATACTCGGCCGCCTCCCTTTCTTGCCATGTTTCGGCAACGCGATGCCTTGATGTCGAGATACCGGCGGGTCAATTTAACCCCCTCCCAGCTCATGCTCGGTCTCGGGACCCGCCGTTCAGGCAAACCCGCTGGTCGGGAGCGGTGCATGGGATCTACCACGCAAGCGCGCAAGAATATCGTCTCGTGGATGCCACCCCGCTCCCGCCCACGCTGGCGGGGCTTCGCCGTACGTACGAGGGCGAGCCGTTGCTCGAATCAGACCTCGCGTCCGACCCCATCGCGCAGTTCACCACCTGGTTCCAGGACGCGCTCGACGCCGGCCTGCCGGAACCCAACGCCATGATCCTGGCCACCGCCTCCGCCGGCGGCCGCCCGAGCGCCAGGACGGTCCTGCTCAAGGGCTACGACGAACGCGGATTCGTCTTCTACACCAACTACGAGTCGCGCAAGGGCCGCGACCTGGCCGAGAACCCGCGCGCCTCCCTGCTGTTCCCCTGGCACCCGGTACGCCGCCAGGTGCGCATCGAGGGCACTGTGACGAGGATCTCCCACGCGGAGTCGGCCGAGTACTTCGACTCGCGCCCGTACGGCTCGCGCATCGGCGCCTGGGCCTCGCGGCAGTCGGCGGTCGTGCGTTCCAGGGAGGAGCTGGACGCCCGGTACGAGGAGCTGGCGGCCCGCTGGCCGGAGGACCCGCCGGTGCCCGACTTCTGGGGCGGTTTCCGGGTCGCCCCGATCGAGATGGAGTTCTGGCAGGGACAGCTCGACCGGATGCACGATCGGCTCCGCTACCGGCGGACGCGACCCGGGTGGGTTCTGGAGAGACTTGCCCCTTAATGTTCGTTAAGTGGCATTCGGGGAGCTGGTCAAGCGTCATCTCGTAGACACCCGGCCGCTGGGCGTCCCCGCGTACCGGCGGATCTGGCTGGGCCAGGCCGTGTCACACGTCGGCGTCGGCGTGACCGTCGTGGCGGTCGGGCAGCAGGTCTACGAGATCACGCAGTCGTCGTTCTACGTCGGCCTGATCGGCATCGCCAACCTGATCCCGCTGATCGTCTTCGGCCTGTGGGGCGGCGCGGTCGCCGACGCCGTCGACCGGCGCAAGCTGCTCGTCGTCGGCTCGGTGGTCGCCTGGGCCGCCACGCTGTTCATCCTCGTCCAGGCGCTGCTCGGGCTGAACAACGTCTACCTGATCTTCCTCGCGGTCGCGCTGAACTCCACCGGCTTCGCCATCACCGGGCCGACCCGGGGCGCGATCATCCCCAGGATCCTCGACGCGGAGCTGGTGCCGGCGGCGAACGCGCTCAACTCGCTGGTGTACAGCATGGGCGCCGTCCTCGGGCCGATGATCGGCGGGGTCGCGATGACGTACGGCGACAACGCGTGGGCGTACGCGGTGGACGCCGTCCTGTTCACCGCCAACCTCTACGCGGCGCTCAGACTGCCCTCACTGCCTCCGCTGGGCGAGGTGACACGTCCGGGAGCCAGGGCCGTCCTGGACGGGCTCAGCTTCATCGTCAGGAGCCCGGTGCTGATGATGTCGTTCGTCGTGGACATCATCGCGATGGTGTTCGCCATGCCCCGGGCGCTCTTCCCGGAGCTGACCGCCGAGCGCTTCGGCGGGGACCTGCTCGCGCTGGGCTGGATGAACTCCGCCATGGCCATCGGCTCCGTGACCGGCGCGCTGTTCTCCGGGTGGGTGGGGCGCGTCAAGCGGCAGGGGGTGGCGCTGACGGTCGTCATCGCCGTCTGGGGGCTGGCCGTCGCCGCCGCCGGGCTCGTCCACGACCTGTGGCTGCTCGTGCTGTTCATGGCCGTCGGCGGGGTGGCGGACGTGATCTCCTCGGTCTGGCGGCAGTCGATCCTGCAGCTCTATGCGCCGGACGAGATGCGGGGGCGGTTGCAGGGGGCGTTCATGGTGGTCGTGGCGGGCGGGCCGCGCCTGGGCGACCTGCGGGCCGGCGCCACGGCCACCGCCTTCGGGCTGACGGGGGCGTGGGTGGGTGGCGGCCTCGCCTGCGCCGTCACCGTGCTGGTCGTGGGGCTGTCGGTGGCCGGGTTCCGCAACTACCGGGCCGGCGCGCCCGCCGTGGTCCGGCCGCGTCGATCGCAGGGGCCCGGCCCGTTGAGTGAGGAGCCCGCGGACTGACGCTCAGGCGGCCCGCGCCGCCGCCTGGAGGTCGGCCAGGAAGCCCGCGTAGGCCGCGTCCCTGTCGGGCGCGCGCAGCACGGCCGACGGGTGGATGGTCGCCACCGCGAGCGACTCGCCGAGCGGCACCGGCTCGCCGCGGTGCTGCGTCACCTTGAAGGCGCGTCCCAGCAGCGACCGCGCGGCCGTCGCGCCGAGCACCACGACCACCTCCGGCCGCACCGCGGCCAGCTCGGCGTTGAGCCACGGCTGGCAGGCGTCGATCTCGGCGGCCGTGGGCTTTTGATGAATCCGCCTTTTACCCCGTGGCGTGAAAGAGAAGTGCTTGACGGCGTTGGTGAGGTAGACGTCGTCCCGCTCGATCCCCGCCTCCTGCAACCCTTTGTCCAGAATGCGCCCCGCCGGGCCCACGAACGGGTGCCCCTGCCGGTCCTCCTGATCTCCCGGCTGCTCGCCGACCAGCATGAACCGCGCCTGCCGCGGCCCCTCGCCGAACACCGTCTGCGTGGCGTTCCTGTACAGGTCGCAGCCCTCGCAGAAGGCAGCGGCACTCCGGAGCGAATCGAGATCGAGACGGTCGGGAAGGAACTCGGCCGCCCCATTGTTGCCGTCCTTAACCATCGTCGGTCGTTCTCCCAATAGGGTTCCCTGTGACTCCTGTGCCCGCAGCGGACGGGCTCAGTCCCACGATCGGCGAAGTACCATTCACTTGGGAGGAGCCTTGACCGCACACGGCTTGATCGACACCACGGAGATGTATCTCCGTACCATCTACGAGCTCGAAGAAGAGGGCATCGTCCCGCTGCGGGCCCGCATCGCGGAGCGTCTTCAGCAGAGCGGCCCCACCGTCAGCCAGACTGTCGCGCGCATGGAACGTGACGGGCTCGTCCGCGTCGAGGGTGACCGCCACCTGTCGATGACGGAGCTGGGCCGCACGCTCGCCACGCGGGTGATGCGCAAGCACCGCCTCGCCGAGTGCCTGCTCACCCAGGTGATCGGCCTTCCCTGGGAAGAAGTGCACATCGAGGCGTGCCGCTGGGAGCACGTCATGTCGGAGTCGGTCGAGTCACGCCTGGTGACGCTGCTCGACAACCCGACGGTGTGCCCGCACGGCAACCCGATCCCCGGTCTGGCCGAGCTGGGCGCCAGGGAGCCGGTCGACAGCGGTGACGACGTGCTGACGACGATGTGCGACCTCGCCGGCACACGCGACACAGCGGTAGTCGTGCGTCGAATTAGCGAACAAGTGCAAAGCGATCCCGCTGTGATGCTTAAACTCAAGCAAGTTGGGATACAACCCGGACGCGAGGTGACGCTCGCGGCGAGCGACGACGGTGTACGGGTGACAGGTGACGGTGACGCGAAGGATACTCCTGCGGAGCTTCCGCGCGATGTGGCCGCGCACGTTTTTGTCTCCAAGCGCTGACGCGCGCCCAGCTACTTGGTTGAATCCCTCCTGGGAGGCCCTCCACTCTCCCCTGGCCAAGACTGTTGCAGGAGCGCCCGTGGTCCGCTTTGCAGACACGCCACCCCGAGGAGTGGTCTCCGGATGAAGCGATGGGGGGATCTGTCACAAGAAGCGGCTGATCACCTTGCTGCCGGGTCCGTGCTCGACCACGCCGAAATGGCAGTGGTCGTCACCGACCGTTTCAGCAATCTCCTCTATTGGAATCCGTTCGCCGAGAAACTTTTCGGCCGGCAGGGTAAGTCGCCTTCGCGTGACTCGTCCGTCCTGTCCCTCGGGATCATGGAGAAGGACCACCCGATGGCGATCGAGCTCGCCAAGCACGTGCTCAAGGGCGGCGTGTGGGAGGGCACGTTCGACGTCAGGCGCGGCGACGGGACCATCGTCTACGTCCGCGCGCAGGCCGTGCCCCTGCGTCCCTCGTCGGGCGGGGTGACGGGGATCGTCATCATGGCCCGCGAGGCGCTGCGCAGCAACGAGCGGGAGAAGGACCGCTTCGGGCTGCTGGAGCGCATCGGCGAGCGGCTGGCGGGCTCCCTGTACGTCGAGGAGACGCTCAAGCGGGTCGCGGAGATGCTCGTCCCCCAGTTCGCCGACCACTGCTTCATCGAGCTGATGGAGGGCGACCGGCTCGTCCGCAGGGTCTCGCAGCACGTACAGGGGTGGACGCCACCGTCGGGAACATGGAAGCCGGTGGGCGCGGAGATCCGCTACCCCTCCGGCCACTACGCTGACACCGCCCTCCGCCGCCAGGAGACCATCCTGGTCGAGGACTTCGCCACCAACCGCAGCCCCGTCCCCCACGAGGGCAGCGCGCGCCTGTGCGGCGAGATCGGCATGACCTCCGCCATCGTGGCGCCGCTGCTGGTGCGGGGGGAGACGCTGGGGCTGATGTACCTCGGCCTGTCCAACCTCACCGACCGCCGCAGCCCCCACTACGACGCCTTCGACCGCGACTTCGTGGGTGCCATCGCCACCCGGGTCGCGCTGGCGATCGACAACGCGCTGCTGTTCGAGGAGGAGCGCCACACGGCGGAGTCGTTCCAGAAGTACCTGCTGCCCCGGGCGCTGCCGCAGCTCGACGGCCTGCAGATCGCCGTGCGCTACTACCCGGCCGCCCCGCTGGCCTCCCACGGGCAGGGCATCCAGACCCAGGTCGGCGGCGACTGGTACGACGTCATCCCGCTGTCCGCCGGCCGCGTCGGCATCGTGATCGGCGACGTCGAGGGCAGGGGTGCCAAGGCGGCGGCCATCATGGGCCAGCTCAGGGCGGCGCTGCGGGCCTTCGCCCAGGACGACAAGTCCCCGGCCGACATCCTGGCCAGGCTCGACGAGTGGACCCGCATCATCGCCACCCCCGAGCAGGACGACAACGGCGCCGACGTCAGCATCCCGCCCATCGTCACCTGCCAGTACCTCGTCTACGACGCCTGGTCCCGCCAGCTCTCCTTCGCCAACGCCGGGCACGCCCCGCCGCTGCTGCTGGTCGACGGGCAGTGCGTCGAGCTCGACATCGAGGAGGTCGGCCAGCCGCTCGGGGTGCGCGCCAAGGGCCTGCACGCCGACCTGGTCTACAAGGAGGAGACCCGCACGCTGCCGCCGGGCGCGGCGCTGCTCCTCTACACCGACGGCCTGGTCGACCGCCGCCCCGGACGCGACGGCCGGATGCCGAGCGAGGCCGAGACGCTGGGCGTGCTCTGCGAGAAGCTCGCCAAGATGTCCGACGCCGAGGTCGAGCGCATCGCCGACGCCGCCACGGTCGCGGTGCCCGGCGAGATCGACGACGACATGGCCATCCTCGTGGTCCGCTCCAGCGACGTGGACCTCGACGTGGAGTCCCGCACGTTCCCCGCCCAGCCCATCATGGTCGGTGAGGCGCGCCGGATGGCCGCCGAGGCCTTCGCGAGCTGGAACGTGCCGGAGGAACGCGCCGAGCTGGCCTGCCTGCTCGTCTCCGAGGTCGTCACCAACGTGGTGCTGCACGCCGCCACCGCCGGGGTGCCGCGCAGGGAACTGGTCGTGGAGGGGCCGCCGCTGCCGTTCGAGGAGTCCTGGGACACGCCGGGCTTCGAGGACGAGGTGGTCGGCGACAAGGAGTTCACGCTGCGGCTGCGCAGGGGCGAGGAGGCGGTCTGGGTCGAGGTGTTCGACCAGGACCTGCGGCTGCCCCGCATCCGCAGCGCGGGCGAGAACGACGAGGGCGGGCGCGGCCTCTACCTCGTCGACCAGCTCGCCAGGCGCTGGGGGTCCCGGCCCACCAGGGAAGGCAAAGCCGTCTGGTTCGAGATTCCCACGCGTGGTAGGTGAGTGATTCACTGGCGACCATGGAGCTGGCCTTCGAACGCCGGGGCACCGGCGCGCCGCTGATCCTCGTCCACGGCATCGGCCACCACTGGCAGGGCTGGCTGCCGGTGCTCGACCGGCTCGCCGCCACCCGCACGGTGTTCGCGGTGGACCTGCCCGGCTTCGGGGTCTCGCGCGAGCTGCCGCCGCGGATCCCGTACACCGCCGAGTCGCTGGCCGACGCGGTCGAGTCGTTCTGCGCCCGGCTCGGCATCCGCGAACCCGCCGTGGCGGGCAACTCCCTGGGTGGTTACATCGCGCTGGAGCTGGCCTCGCGCGGTGTCGTACGCTCGGCTGTCGCGATCTCCCCGGTCGGCTTCTGGTCCCGCGCGGAGCTGCTCTACTGCCAGGCGATGCTGCGCGCCATGCGCGCCTCGGCCCGCACCCTGACCCTGGAGCAGCTGGAGAACCGCCACCTGCGTGCGGTGGCCGCCGGGCTGCTCGTCGCCCACCCCGCCAGGCTCGACCCGACCGCCCTGATGGCCGCCACGCAGGCGCTGAGCAGCGCGCCCGGCTTCGACGAGACGCTGGAGTCGTTCGGCGGGCTGATGCCGCCCGCGCCGCCGAAGTCGCCGATCACGATCGCGTGGGGCGAGCAGGACCGGCTGCTGCCGCGCCGCCAGGCCGTACGCGCGGCGCGGTGGTCGGGGCAGCGGGTCAAGCTGCTGAAGGGGTGCGGTCACGTGCCGATGAGCGACGATCCGGAGCTGGTGGCCCGCGTCATCCTGGAGCCGGCGTAGGGTCCCGCCATCGTCCGCGACACGTCCGGATCGCGCAGGGCGGGGGAGAACGAGAAGATCGTGACCCTCATATAGGCGGGGGGATGCGGCCTGGCGGTCACGTGGCCGGGTGGCGGCCGGGCGGGTCAGCCGTCACCGGGGGGTGACGAACTCCTCGATCAGGACGGGGTACTGCTCCCCACCGTGCCCCGCCGCGATCGCGCGATCGGCTATCGCCTTGATCAGCTTCGGCAGTTCGGCGTTGACCCCGGCCGCCTCGCTCTCCTCGACCAGGTGCGCCATCGCCCGCACGTCCGTCTCCAGAGCCGACACCTCGGCGGGGAAGGAGCCGCTGTCGACCTGCTCGGCATATCCGGGCAGCCATCCGGCCACGCCGGTGGCGAGCTCCCGCGCGAACGGCGCGAAGGTCGCCGCGTCGATCCCCGCCGTCCTGAGCAGCGCGGTTCCCTGCAGCCAGGCGTTCAGGATGCTCCACATCATGGTCAGCCCGGCCGCGTCGTACAGGGACGCCAGCCCCGGGTCCGCGCCGAGGTGGGTGAGGGTCCCGAGCACTTCCAGCGTCTGCTCGTGCGCCTGGAAGTCCTCGCGCGGCCCGCTGTGCAGGATCACCGCCTCGGCGGTCCCGATCGCAGGCGGGACGGCCATGATGGCGCCGTCGAGGTAACGGGCACCGCGCCGGGCGGCCCACTGGGCGGCCTCCCTGGCCTGGGCCGAGGTGCCGGAGGTCAGGTTGATCAGCGTCGTGCCCTCCAGCGGGCTCTCGCTTCCTCCGAGCAGCTCGCGCACGGCCTCGTAGTCGGTGACACAGATGATCGTCAAGGGGCTCGCCCGGAGCGCGTCGCCGACCGTCGGCGCCAGTCGCGCGCCCCCGGCCACCAACTGGTCGGCCTTGGAGGCCGTACGGTTCCATACGGTCGTGGGATGCCCCGCCTTCAGGAAGGCGCCGGCGAGGGCCTGGCCCATCAGCCCGAGCCCGATGACCGTCACGGGTGCAGCGGTTCTGTTGTTCATGGCAGCATCGTCAACGTTGAGACCGGTATGAAGGTCAAGTGGGGGTTCGATGCGAATCGGGGAACTGAGCCGTCGGACGGGCGTCCATGCCCACCAGTTGCGCTACTACGAGGCCCAGGGCCTGCTGGAGGCGGAGCGCGGCGCGAACGGCTACCGCGAGTACGACGAGAGCGCGGTGCTGCGGGTGAAGCAGATCCGGCACCTGCTCGGTGCCGGCCTGTCGTCGGAGGACATCGCGTACCTGCTGCCCTGCGCGGTCGGCGAGGCCCCGGAGCTGTTCGGATGTCCCGAACTGCTGGCGGCGATGCGATCACGGCTGCGGCGGCTCGACGATCAGATGGTGCGGCTCGCCCAGTCCCGCAGCGCTCTGGCCGACTACATCGACGCGGCCGAGCGTACGGGCCGCGAGAGCTACCCGCCCTTCGACCACGCCGACCTGGAGCCCGTCCCCGGCTGAGCGACCGGGGCGGACAGTCCGGCGGCGTCCTAGCCCTTCGAGTCCGGCTCGTAGTCCTGGACGAGGAGCCCGAGCAGCACCTCGTCCAGGAACTCGCCCATCACCCAGGCCGAGGAACGCAGCACGCCCTCGCGCACGAACCCGTTCCTCTCGGCGGAGCGCAGCATCGCGGTGTTGTCCACCAGCGTCTCGATCTGCAGCCGGTGCAGGCCGCGCACGACGAAACCGTAGCGGCACATCACCGCCACCACGTCGGTGCCGTAACCCTTGCCGCGGGCGGAAGGCCGCAGCCCCAGCCCGATGTGCGCCGACCGGTTGTGGGTGTCGATGCCCCACAGCGTCGCGGTGCCGACCAGCGTGCCGCCGTCCAGCTCCACCACGGAGAACGCGACGTGCCCCTGCTCCCTGTCGTCCACCACCACCAGCGATTCCTTGGAGCCGGGCGTGATCGGGCGCCATGGGCCGGCCTGGGCCCGCGAGTGGGTGACCACGTCGTCGTAGAGCTCGGCCTGCAGGATCGGGATGTCGTCCTCGTGCCGGGCCCTGAGCCCGACCTTGCTGCCCTTCAGCATGCGAGATTCCTAGCCGACCGGGCCGACCGTCGGCAAACCCATATACTCAGCCGCTGATCCATGTCCTCGACGTCGGAGCGGCCACCCTCTTCTCCTGGGCGTCACTGGAGCGTGCCGGAAGAGGGAGGTGTCGAGATGCCGGCCATGGTCCCAGGTCAGTCGACGTGGGAGTGCCGTCCCTCCAGGTAGTCGTTGAGCTGCCGCCACTGCGTGGGATGAATGTCGAGAGAGTGCAGCTCGCCCGGCTCGACCCACCGCACGTCGCTCGCCTCGTCGTTCGCCTCAGGACGCCCGCCGACCGGACGCGCGATCAGCATGACCTCGTACTCCTGGCGGATCTCGCCGTCCGTGTAGGCCACGATGTGGCCGGGGTCGGAGTAGATCCCGAGAATACCCACCGGCTCGACCCGGATACCGGTCTCTTCCTCGGTCTCCCGCACGGCGCACTGAGACGGCGTCTCGCCGATCTCCATCTTGCCCATCGGCAGAGCCCACTGGCCGGTGTCACGTCGGAGCTGCATGAGGATGCGACCGGCGTCGTCCACGGTGACCGTCCCGCAGGCCGGCACCAGGCTGTTCGCCTTCGGGGCTTCCGGATCGTTCCAGTACTCGACTCGTCCCATGAGGTGCCTCTCAGATCTCCGCGCCGGACCACGGAACGGCGCCGGCCCAGACCCGTTCGAACGACGACATGTAATGCTCGGCCATCGTCCCGCCATCGAGGCGGCGAAAGTGGAAGGTCGGGTTGGCCGAGGCCGGCTCGCCGTACGCGTGCGGGTTGACCAGGATGTCATCGTCGTAGCGGAACAGCGAGGCGTACAACGTCGTCGCGTGCAGCCGCATCTCACAGCCGTCCAGCTTGGGCAGCGTCCGGTAGTAGGTCAGGGATGAGCGGATCTTGGCGGCCAGCGTGCCGCCGAGGCCCTCTTCACGGTCGCGCGTCTCGACGGACTGAGCGGTGGGATCACCGAAGCACAGCCTGATCGTGACACCGCGCTCCGCCGTCTCGGTCAGCAACTGGGCGATCTTGGGCTGTGTCTGAGCGAAGAACGTCCCCGAGAAGACCAGTACGTCCACGCTGGCCTGCGCGTCACTGAGGAGCCGCAGCCACAGCTCGCGAGGAACGCTGGCACGGTCGGGGAAGACCTCCACCAGCTCGGACCGGTTCGCCCGACCACGGCGCGACTGGCTGGCTTCCAGCACGTCAGGCCACAGATACGTCTCGTCAGCGGTCAGCAGTTTCGCCGCCGCCCACCGGTGCCGACGATGCGGCACCCGTCCGGTGTTGATCCACCGTTCGACCGTTTTGGGCTCGACACCGCACGTCTCGGCCAGGTCCTCCAGAGACAGGCCGTGGCGGAGCATCGCTGTGCGTAGGCGCTCGTTCACACTCCCAGTGGACGTGAACGTCCCAGGACGTTTCAAGGCCGTGGCGGGACGTTTCTCAGTGACTTGACACGTCCCAACGACGGGCTGCCGCGCAGTTCAAAGGTCCCCGCCCACCTGGCTTCACTTGGACTCATCGGAGTCGCAACGTCTGAGAGGTGGGTGGATGAGCCTCTGCCAAGCATTGCCCGGCCCTGTACTCGGGGTGCCGTCGCTCGATGCGGCCGAGCAACTGAAACGAGAGCTACACCTCTTCGGCGTCCCCAGCGACGTCCATGACGGGTACGGGCTCGCGCTGGTGTCCGTGTGCGTCGGCCTCGTCGTGTGGTGCGACTGTGAGAGATTCTGGCGGCGTACGGGCTGGGACGTCCTCCGGAAGCGGGCCATCTACGCCTGGCATCCCATCCAGGAGCCTGCGAGAGCCGCTGGCCGGCTTTCCCGTCGTTACGTGGACGTGCGCGCGTCCCATCCGGTCGCCGGAGTATGGCGGTGCCAGTGACCGCGGCACAGGTGATCAGCGCGTTCCCGGGGTGGCAGATCTACGACCTGGCAGGTGGTTGGGCGGCCATCCGCACGAACTTGGTGCCCAGGACCAGCGGACTCTCCAACGTACGCTGCGGAGAGACCTTGGAAGAGCTCGTCAGGCATCTCGAATCCGAGACCCGGCAGCGAGCCTAGCCGGGCACGTTCCTCGCGGCGCGGACGCCCTTCACACCACCGGCCCGGCCGAGGGACCCGGGAACAGCCAGGACGAGACCGGCGAGCGTGAGCACGGACGTCGGGGCATCCATGGGCGAGGCTCCACGGTGCTAGATCTTGGTCTGGCCCCAGAGCAGCAGCATGACCAGGACGAACACGATCACCACACCGGCATAGCCGATCGGCCCCAGGCGGATCGCCCGGCGCACGCGGTTGAGCAGCCAGGCGAACAGCAAGGCCAGGAAAATCAGGAGGATCAGGCCGCCGTCCATATCGTCCAGTATGCGGCCCGATCCGGCCTGCCGCGCGGTGACGATTCAGAACCCGTCAGAAACCGAACGACCTGCCGATGATCTCTTTCATGATCTCGGTGGTGCCGCCGTAGATCGTCTGGACCCGGCTGTCGAGCCACGCCTTGGCCACGGGGTACTCGGTCATGTAGCCGTACCCGCCGTGGAGCTGCAGGCAGCGGTCGATCACCTTGGTCTGCAGCTCGGTTGTCCACCACTTCGCCTTGGCCGCGTCCACGGCGGTGAGCCGGCCGGCGTTGAGGGCGAGGATGCACTTGTCGACGTAGTGGCGGGCGATGTCCGTCTCGGTGGACAGCTCCGCGAGGACGAAGCGGGTGTTCTGGAACGAGCCGATGTTGCGGCCGAAGGCCTGGCGGGTCTTGCAGTACTCGATGGTCTGCTCCAGCACCGCCTCCGCCGCGGCCACCGCCGCCACGGCGATCGACAGGCGCTCCTGCGGCAGGTTGTGCATGAGCTGGAAGAAGCCCTCGCCGTCCTTGGGGCCGAGGCGGTTGGCGACGGGCACGCGTACGTTGTCGAAGAACAGCTCGGCCGTGTCCTGTGCCTTCATGCCGACCTTGTCCAGGTTCCGCCCGCGGACGAAGCCTTCCATGCCGCGCTCCACCATGACCAGCGTCGTGCCCCTGGCGCCCGCCTCCGGGTCGGTCTTGGCGACGACGACCACGAGGTCGGCGTTGATGCCGTTCGTGATGAACGTCTTCTGTCCGTTGACGACGTAGTGGTCGCCTTCGAGGGTCGCGGTGGTCCTGATGCCCTGCAGGTCGCTCCCGGCGCCGGGCTCGCTCATGGCGATCGCCGTGATCAGCTCGCCGGACGCGAAGCCGGGCAGCCAGCGTTGCTTCTGCTCGTCGTTGGTGAGGTCCACGACGTACGGGGCCATGACGTCGTTGTGCAGCGAGAAGCCGAGGCCGGTGGCGCCGTTCCTGATGAGCTCCTCGACGATCACGGCGTTGAAGCGGAAGTCCTTGACACCCGCGCCGCCGTACTCCTCGGGCACCGAGAAACCGAACATGCCCAGCTCGCCGGCCTTCTTCCAGACCTCGCGCGGGACGATCCCGTCCTTCTCCCACTGGGGGTGGTGCGGGACGACCTCGCGGGCCATGAAGTCGCGCACGGTCTCCTGGAAGAGGAGGTGCTCGTCGTCGAAGAGGTCTCGCTGCATCAGTCGCCTCCGCCTGCAGAATAGGATTCTGTTACCGGAAGGTATACCCGGCGCGGGGGGCTGGGGACACGGGTTCATCACAAGTGCCGGAAGAAGCGTTTTTCGGCATGTGTTGCCGGTGTTTCGACCCTAAGATCTACCCTCGGTCTGGTATGTGGGGGATCGGAGTCTCCGTGAGTCGGTGGCACAAGGCGTTATTCGCCGCATCCTTGGGCGTGGCGGCATCTGCTGGGTTGGTTGTGACGTCCTCGATTCCCAGCCAGGCAGAGTCGTCCCTGGTGATCAAGTACCGATGCACGGGGGGCATCGCGGGCACCGGCGTGGACCTGGAAGCTCGCATGACGCCGCAGGTCACGGCCGGACGGATGGACGTCCGCTGGGACATGTCCTACAAGAGCCTGCAGCGATTCGGCTCGCCGGGCTTCTTCCCGGAGGGCTCCACCCTGAGTCTCGAGGGCGTGGTGAAGGCCAGCGGCGCCTGGAACGGTCAACTCGAACCTCGCGGAGACAAGAGCCAGGGGCAGCTGGTTCCGGGCAGCTACCTGGATCTGCCCGAGGGGCTGACCGATGGCGCGGCGCTCGACCGTGCGGGCACGATCCGCTTCGAGCCCGCCGGCCTGAGCCTCAAGTTCACGCCAGCCGAGGGTGACGTGAAGGTCAACAGCGACGACTCCACGGACATCCAATACACCGGGTCTTGGCAGTGGGACTACACCGCTGCGACATATGACGACCACCTGAAGGACATTCGCTGGACCGAGGGGCTGGAAGCGAGCGCCAAGCTGGCGTTCCTCGGCACCAAGGTCTCCTACATCGGCCGGCGTGAGCAGGACCTCAGCAAGATCAGGGTGAAGATCGACGGGCAGGAAGTCACCTCGGGCCTGGTCGAGCCGGGCAAGGACAGCAGCGGCAAGCCCATGACGGGCACCAAGAGCCAGGAAGTGCTCTGGACGTCGCCGCAGCTCGACTACGGGCCGCACACCATCGAGATCATCAACACCGAGAGCAAGCGCGCCTACCTGGACGCCTTCCAGGTGTTCATCAGCGACGTGCCCGAGCCGCCGGAGCACGACAAGACGACCTGCGCCATGCAGAACGATCCGGGCGCCATCGACGTGACCGTCCCCGGCAGCACGCCCACGGGCACCGGCACGCAGACGCCGACGGACGACCCCGGCACGGATCCGCCCACAGACGACCCGAACGACCCGGATCCGAACGACCCCGACCCCAATGACCCGGACCCGAACGGCAACGAGCACGACTCCGACGCCACCATCGGCGGTGACTTCGTCCAGGTGGTCACGCCGACCGGCACCAGCACCACCACGGCAACCGTCACGCCGAAGAGCACCGGCCCCACCGCGACCAAGTACTACCGCGCCCAGGTCGCCAACACCCCGAGTGGCGGCGTGGACACCGGAGTGGCCCCCGATGAGGAGAGGCCCCCGCTCGGGCTCATGGCCGGCGGCATGGCTCTGGTGATGGGAACCGCCGGCGGCGGGCTGCTGCTGCGACGGCGTAGGGCCGAGCACGCGGGAGGAGCGCTCTGATGGAGGAGCAGCAGCAGAAGACGCCGATGCAGCGGGCGCTGCCCGGGCTGCTCATCGCCGGCTCGCTCGGCGGCATCGGCCTGGTCATGGTGAGCCTGCTCTCGCTGGCACCCCCGGTGGACGACGGCTCGGGCTCAGGGGAGCCGCTCGCCGCGCCCCAGGGCGCGCCGTCCACGGTCGAGATGTCGAACGCGGGCGCGTTCATCCTCCCGCCGACGGTCGGCCCTGGCGGCAAGAACGTCCCCCTGACCCCGGCCCGCCTGGACGCGCCGCCCCCGCTGGCGGCGGCTCCGGTCGTACCTGCGATCCCCAAGGCCAAGCCCAAGGTCGGCAAGGCCGCGCCCAAGCCGATCCGTATCAAGATCCCCAAGATCAAGGTGAACGCGCCGATCGGCTCGGTATCGGTGAACAAGAAGGGCGTGCTCGGCACGCCCCCCTTGAGCAAGCCCAACCAGACGGGCTGGTACAAGGGCTCGCCGGTGCCCGGGGAGACCGGCCCGGCCATCGTCAACGGCCACGTGAGCACCCGCTCGGGGCCCGCCGTCTTCGATCGGCTGCGGGAGCTGGCCAAGGGTGACCAGATCTACGTGTACCGGTCGGACGGGAAGGTCACCCGGTTCACGGTGAGCGGGATCGAGCAGGCGAGCAAGAACTCGTTCCCGACCAAGCGGGTGTACGGCAACACCAGCAACTCCCAGCTCAGGCTCATCACTTGCGGTGGGGTCTATAACAAGGCGACCCATCACTACACAGACAACATCGTCGTGTACGCAACGTTGTCGAAGAAGAAGGGATGAGGGGGAAAGTTGGGGTGGATTTGGCGGTTTACGGGAAGTTGACAGGGACAGTTCGTAGGATCTCTACCTAACCGTGACCAACGGCTGGAAGTCTGGCACGACTGTTGACAACGCTTTGAAACGGAGAAGGACCCGTGCTTATGTCCCAGGTGAGGCGACGCCTCGCCCAAACGACATCCGCGTTGGGATTGATGAGCGCGCTCGTCATCTCCGTCTGCTCCGTCTTCATCGTGGCGACGCCGGCGCCGGCGTCCGCGGCGTCGAAGCAGTTCAGCTATACCTGCGGTACGGGCGGGCCCTTCACGTTCACTGCCAACACTCCGATCACTGTCACCCTTAGTGCGCCGGACTCGGTTGCGGCTGGCCAGACCTTTGACCTGACCGTGAACATCCCAGCGTTGACGCTGGCTCAGGCTGCCACTGCCAACAACACCGTGCAGGCCACCCTGACGATGACGGCGACCGGCGGCAGCGTCTCCGACGCTGGTGCAAAGTCGGGGCCGACCATTACATCCGGCCAGAACGCGTCGCAGCCCGGGAACGTCGTCTACAAGATCGCGGCAGGCGCCACCACGACGACTAAGGTAAGCGTGGATCCCGGTGACCTGAAGCTGGGCCTGACCACTGGTTCGACGACAACCGCGACCTGCACTACGACCTCCACCGAAGTCCTGGACGTGACGATCGGCACGGGCAACGGTGGCGGTACCAACGACGACGTCGTCGCCTACGTCTGCGACGTCCCCACCAGCACCACTGACACGAACTACCCGTCCGAGGCGGACGTGGACATCAAGGTCGTCATGACGCCTCCCACCACCGCCTCCGCCAACGCCGACGCCTCGATCACCTGGACCGGCACCATCCAGGCCACAGGTGACACGCTGAAGGCCCCTCAAGCCTGGCCCGCCTCAGGCGCCAAGCTCTTCGCCACGATCAAGGCGACCGGCGCCGGAGCCCCGGCCACCGCGACCGGCGAAGGCTCGTTCACGACCACCATCCAGCCGGGCGCGGACATCACGACCCTCCCCAGCATCACGATCAAGGTCAAGCCGACGACCACGGGCACCGTGTCGCTGACCGCGGGCGACCTCGCCTTCGGCACCAGCTCGACCAGTCCCGTACTCAAGTGCACCGCCCCGACCACCGGTCTCAAGGCGTACACGTTCACGGTGGGCAACGCATCGACCAGCCCGAGCCCCACCACGACCAGCCCCACCCCCACGAACACCAGCCCCCGCCCCACCACCACCCGCACCTCCACGGTGACGATCACCCCCAGCAGCAGCACCACCAGGAAGTCCCAGACCCCCAAGGCGGGCGCGGACACGGGTGCAGGCGGGACGATGGGCCCGGACGGCCGGCTGTTCATCCTGACCGGCACAGCCCTGGTAGGAGCAGCCGCGGTCGGCGGGCTGATCATGCGACGCCGTTCGATCAAGGGCTGACGAGACGTGTCGGGCTACTATCCGTACGGCGGCGGCCAAACCCCCACGCCGCCGCCGCCCCAGGACAAGGGCAGCACCGCCCTCAGAGCGGTCCTGATCACGGCCGCGATCGCCGGGGTGGTGACGGTCGTGGCAGGCCTGCTGATCGTGCTCAGGTCCCCTGAGGAGTACGGCCTCCAGAGCAGCAGGGACACCCTGAACCTCCAGGCCCAGCCGAAGCAGACCGCCCAGCCCGAGCAGGCGTGGTTCCAGGCCCCGGCGAACGTGCCGCCGCCGCTGCCGCAGATCACCCCGGCGCCCGCCATGCTGCCCTCCACCCCGATCAGGCTCGTGATCAAGCGTCTGGGCATCAACGCCCCGATCCAGTCGGTCGGTCTGAAGAGGGACGGCACGATCCAGGTGCCCCCGTCGGAGAACCACAACCTGGTCGGCTGGTACCGGAACATGTCCACCCCGGGCGAGGTGGGCCCCGCCGTGCTGCTCGGCCACAAGGACACCCGGACGCGTCCCGCCGTCTTCGCCCGCTTGCCGGAGCTCAAGAACGGCGACACCATCGAGGTCAAGCGCCAGGACAAGACGACCGCGGTGTTCACCGTCGGCGGGGTGGAGCAGGCGGACAAGAAGACCTTCCCGACCCAGCGCGTGTACGGGGAGCAGCAGAACGCCCAACTGCACCTCATCACCTGCGGTGGCACCTACGATCGGACCACCGGGCACTACACGGACAACGTCATCGTGTACGCCACGATGACGAGCTCTTACAGAAGCTGAGCGCGGAGGCGGGCATGGGCTGGATGGCGAAGCGGAGACTGCGTACTGGCCCCACGGCGGCACTGCCCGCCAAACCGGACCCCGGCGAGCTGCTGCGTCTCGTCCAGCTCGCCGACCCGAACGCCAGGCGCGACGGCGACGACATCGTGGCGGTGGACGTCCGCGTGCACGCCCCGGTCGAGGCGGACAAGGACCTGACCGGCGGCGAGCTGGAGCAGGCGTGGGCCGTCAGGGTGGCCGCCGAAGGGCCGCTGCCGCTGGACTTCTTCGACCGCTACCTGGCCGAGGGCCTGGCGTTCCGGCTGGGCGGGCTCGCGGTGTGCCGGGGCGAGGTGAGCGATCCGGCCGACGACAGCGCCGAGAGCGGTCCTGCGGTGATCCTCCCGGTACGTCCCACCGCCGAGGAGCTGGCGCCCCTGCTGCAGCAGGACGAGGACGACGCGTTCATGTTCACGGCCGGCGAGGTCAAGGCCGCGCTGGTGCCGCAGAAGGGGCAGCCTCCGGCCGTACAGGAGCTGCTGCCCTTCGCCACCGAGCTGACCGCGATCGAGCTGCGCGGCGACGACCAGGTGAAGCTGGGCGCGCTCGCGCTGGAGCTGTCGGAGGCGCTGAACGGCATCCCCGTGGACCGCTGGCGCTTCCGGATCGACGCGCCGGAGGATCTCGCCCCCGCCGCGCAAGACGTACCGGAAGACGCACCGGAAGACGCGCCGGAGGACGCCGTACCCCCCGCGGCCCCTGCATCCGAATGACGTTCTGTTGTACCCTGCCTCTAGTAACCGAATAATGCTCGGTTTCCAGGAGGCACTGTGGCAGAGGCGTACATCGTCGGGGCGGTCCGCACCCCGGTCGGCAAGAAGAAGGGCGGCCTTTCCACCGTCCACCCCACTGACCTGGCCGCTCACACGCTGAAGGCGCTGATCGACCGCACCGGCGTCGACCCCGAGGCGGTCGAGGACGTCATCATGGGGTGCGTCATGCAGTTCGGCCCCCAGAGCATGGACATCGCGAGAAATGCCTGGTTGTCGGCCGGTCTGCCCGAGACCACGGCCGGCGTCACGATCGACCGGCAGTGCGGCTCCTCGCAGCAGTCGATCCACTTCGCCGCCCAGGGCGTCCTGTCCGGCACGCAGGACCTCGTGGTCGCCGCCGGCGTCGAGTCGATGAGCATCGTGCCCATGGGCTCCTCGATCACGGCCGCCCTGGAGAAGGGCATGCCCTTCCCGTTCGGCGAGAAGTGGGTGGAGCGGTACGGCAAGCAGGAGATCTCGCAGTTCCGCGGCGCGGAGCTGATGTGCGAGAAGTGGGGCTACACGCGGGAGGTGCTGGAGCAGTTCGCGTTCGAGTCCCACCAGCGCGCCGCCAAGGCCATCGCGAACGGCTACTTCAAGGACCAGATCGAGCCCATCAACGGCGTCGAGGACGACGAGGGCCCCCGGGCCGACACGACGCTGGAGAAGATGGCCGGCCTGAAGACCCTGAAGGAGGGCGGCCAGATCACCGCCGCCACCTCCTCGCAGATCTCCGACGGCTCCGGCGCCGTGCTGATCGCCTCGGAGCAGGCCGTACGCGACCACGGCCTGACCCCGCGGGCCCGCATCCACCAGCTCGCGCTGATGGGCGACGACCCGGTCTACATGCTGACCGCGCCGATCCCCGCCACGCAGCGGGCGCTGAAGAAGGCCGGCATGTCGATCGGCGACATCGACGTGGTCGAGATCAACGAGGCGTTCGCGCCGGTGCCGCTGGCCTGGATGCACGAGCTGGGCGCCGACCCGGCCAAGGTCAACCCGAACGGCGGCGCCATCGCCCTCGGCCACCCGCTGGGCGGCACGGGCGCGATCCTGATGACCAAGCTGCTGCACGAGCTGGAGCGCACCGGCGGCCGGTACGGCCTGCAGACGATGTGCGAGGGCGGCGGCCAGGCCAACGTCACCATCATCGAGAGGCTGTAGGAAAGGCGCGAGCGCCGCCCCGGGCGTAACGAGGGGGCGGCGCTCGCCTAACTACCATCCCGGTAGTTGCTTCATCTGCCCTTGGAGGGGATGCGGCGCGGCGGCGCGATGGGCCGCTGCGGCATCTTGGGCATCGGCCGCACGACCGGCAGGGCGGGGCGGCTCTTCTTGTTGCTTGCACGGATGAACATACAAAGCTCCTCTACGTAATTCGGGGACGCGGCTGCCTACGGAAGGGCCGCTCTGCGAGCTCAGCTGCGTGCCGCGTCACATGGCTGGACGGGGACAGGGCTTGCGTGCGAATTACAGGTAAAGGCGCATGTCCAAGAGGCTAGGGGGGCGCCGGGTGCCCGTGCAACCGAATTAACGACCGGGCCCCGCCGCCACGGCCGGGTTCGACTGCTCGGACGCCGAAGCCATGGCGCGGTTCTGGAGCGAGGACGGCGACTAGCCCGGTCCACGCCTGCCGGTCGTCATCTGGAGGGGTGGCGGACCGGGCAGGGATGGGAGACGTGCCGGTTGGGGCAGCAGATCACGCCGATCGTGATGAATCGCCCGCCCTGCAGCCATTCGCCCCACTGCACGTCCACGCCCCGAGCCAGCAGATCGACGGCGGTCTCCAAGCGCTCCTCCAGGGGCACCCGCTCGGGCAGCAGCAGCGCGTCGTGCACCTTGGCGTACTCGGCGGCCATCCACCCGGCCGCCTGGCCGGGCTCGTCGAAGGTACGGGCGATCCGCGCCGGCGGCTTGGCCAGCCAGTCCCCGGTTCGCATCGGAGGCACCGGCGACGAGGGGAAGTCGGGTGAGGCCGGTCGGCGTTCGGCCTCGTTGCCGCGGTCGGCTCCGGCGCCGGTCCACTGGTAGGCGTGCCAATGCATGCTCGGGCGCTCCCGTAGAGTGCGAGGGGATGGCGGGCCCTGCTTGCTGTGATCAGGCAGGGACCGCCGTCCTTCGGGGTGACGCTCAGATGGTGGCGAGTCCGGCGGCGCGAAGCTCGTCACCGGTGAAGCGGAGGGTCCCGGCGTCCGGGTTCTTCGAGTCACGCAGGGCGTAGGCATCCTCCACGCCGGGGATCGGGGCGATCAGGACACAACTCTCCCCGTCCTCGTTCTGCTGGTTGCCGCCGCACAGCCTGGTGAACGGCACCTCGCCGAGGCTGTTGCCGTACAGGTCCGTCATTCTGTTCCTCCTCGTACTTGCGAACGCTTCCAACCGTACTGCCATATTGAAACCGCAGCAAGGTACGTGAGATCTAGGACCT
Organism: Nonomuraea sp. GTA35; assembly: GCF_041950525.1. Taxonomy (NCBI): domain Bacteria; kingdom Bacillati; phylum Actinomycetota; class Actinomycetes; order Streptosporangiales; family Streptosporangiaceae; genus Nonomuraea; species Nonomuraea sp. GTA35. The sequence continues at coordinate 47,812 of NZ_JBGNUV010000019.1, forward strand.
TACTGGCGTACTAGTAAGGTGATGAAGTAGGACGAGTCGTCTGAGGGGATGGGACGTGCGACCGTCAGGTTGGAGCAACAGCTCGGCTCCCTATATCCGGCCTCGCCGCGATGGGGAGCCCGATGCGTGGACCGAGGAAGCCGCCCAGCGGGGACATGCAGGGACGAACGAACTGCGCGAGGTCGGCGAGATCCCAGCTCCGCCGGACATCGCCCGTGACCTGGACCTCCAGGGGGAGCAGCACGTCGTGGTCCGGCGACGCATCGTGCTGCTCGACGGCGCGCCGATCGAACTCGCCGACTCCTACTACCCGGCCTCCATCGCACGCGACACGCCCCTCGCACATCCGGGCAAGATCCGTGGTGGCGCGGTGAGGCTGCTCGCCGAGCTGGGCCATCGGGCGCGCAAGGTCGAGGAGACGGTGAGCGCCCGGCCGGCCACTGCGACCGAGCGGGGCCTGCTCAAGCTCGATGCGACCGACTGGGTTCTGGTGCTTCGCCGCGTCACCCGGGACAGCGCCGGAACTCCCTTCGAGAGCACGGTGATGACGATGGTCGCCAGCGGCCGTGAGCTGCGATACGAACACGAGGAAGGCTGAACATGGCAAGACGGGTCGACAGCCGGCCTCGGCATCAGCAGGTGGCCGCGGACCTGCGGGCCCAGATCATGTCCGGGGCTCTTCCCGCAGGTGCGCAACTGCCGTCCACACCCCAACTCGCGCAGCAGTACGGGTGCGCGCCCGCCACCATCCAGGGGGCGATGAAACTCCTGAAAGACGAGCGCTTCCTGGAGGGACAACCCGGCAAGGGCGTCTTCGTGCGGCAGCGGCAGCCCTTCACCGTCACTGCAACGGCCTACAAGACCCCCGCATCGGGCGGCTACGGCTACGACCTCCTGCACGTGCACGAGGTGGAGCCGCCGGCCGACATCGCGCAGGCGCTCGATCTCGACGAAGGCGAGCGCTGCGTGGAGCGGCACCGCATCCTGCTGCACGCCGGGGATCCCATCGAACTCTCGTGGTCGTACTACCCGCTCGCCATCGTTGCGGGATCAGCTCTCGCCGGGCGAGCGAAGATCAAGGGTGGAGCTCCCAAAGCGCTTGCTGACCTGGGCTTTCCTCAGCGAATGTTCGAAGATCGGATCTCGGTGCGGCAGCCGCGCACGGAAGAGGTCGTGCTGCTCGACCTGCCGGCGGACGTACCGGTCATCCGGCAGTTCCGGGTGATCCGCAGTGATGACGAGCGGCCCGTTGAAGCTTCGATTCTGATCAAGGGCGGCCACTTGTTCGAGGTGCTGTACCAACAGCCGGCTCAGCCTCAGTGACGACCGCCAACTGTATGAGTGGCCGGTGGGGAAGGCCCGGTGACCTGTTCCCGGTTCACACCCGTGCGGCCGAGATGACCAGGTCCAGGGCCTGGCGCGACTCCCGGAGGTCGCGCATCGCCTGGTCGATGCGGTCGCGTTCCGCGCGCAGCTGCCCCACCACGTCCGGGCAGGTGGGCGCCAGGCGCTCGCCACGAGCCTCCAGGCACGGCAGCACGGTGGCGATGGTCGAGGTGCTCAGGCCGGCCGCGAGCAGGCAGCGGATGCGGCGCACGGTCTCCACGTGGGCCTCGGTGTACTCGCGGTAGCCGCTGGGCAGGCGCGACGGGTTCAGCAGGCCCTGCTCCTCGTAGTAGCGCAGGAGCCGCTCGCTGACGCCGGTGCGCCGGACGAGCTCGCCGATCCGCATCCCCACCTCCACGACTTGACTCTCACATACATGTGAGACTTTAGCGTGCCCGCATGAAGAAGAGTCTGCTGGTGCCGGCCGTGCTCATGGTGAGCGTGTTCGTGGTCGGCACGTCCGAGTATCTGATCGCGGGGCTGCTGCCCCAGGTGGCCGCCGACCTCGACGTTTCCGTGTCCACAGCCGGGCAGGCCGTGACGGCGTACGCGCTGGGGGTGGTGGTCGGCGGGCCGCTGGTGACGATCGCGACGGTACGGCTGCCGCGCAAGGGGCTGGCGCTGGGGTTGCTGCTGCTGTTCGCCGCCGGGAACGCGGCGTGTGCGGCGGCCGGGTCGTACGAGGTGCTGATCGCCGGCAGGGTGGTCGCCTCGCTGAGCCACGCGGCCTTCCTGACCCTGGCGCTGATGGTGACGACGCGGGTGGTGGAGCCGCAGCGGGTCGGGACGGCCATCGCCGCCGTCGGGTCGGGCTTCTCGGTGGCGACGCTGCTGGGCGTGCCCCTGGGGGTGTTGCTGGGGGAGGACGCGGGGTGGCGGACGCCGTTCGCCGTGCTGGCGGTGCTGGCGCTGGCCGTGACCGGGTTGCTGGCCGCCGTGCTGCCCCGCCAGGACGCCCCTGCCACCAGCGTGCGGGACGAGATCGCCACCGTGCTGGGTCGGCGGGTGCTGGTGGTGATCGCGACGACGGCCGTCGGGCTGGCGGCGACCTCGACCGTGTTCACCTACCTGGCGCCGACGCTCACCGAGATCACCGGGTTCGGGACGGCGGCGGTGTCGACGCTGCTGCTCGTGTACGGGGCCGGCAGCCTGGCCGGAGGGCTGGTGGCGGGGCGGCTGGCGGACCGGTCGCTGGGTGCCACCGTGCGCGGCACGTTCATCGGGCTGAGCGTGGTGATGGCCGTCTTCCCGTTCGCGGTGCCGTGGGCCGGCTCCGCCGTGGTGGCGGTGCTAGTGCTGGGGCTGCTGACCTCGGCCACCACGCCGGCGCTGCAGAGCCTGGTGCTGCGGCACGCCGGGCGGGCGCCCACGCTGGCGGTGTCGGTGAACGTGTGCGCGTTCAACATCGGCATCGCGGCCGGGTCGGCGCTCGGCGGCGGGCTGGTGGCGGTGGACGGGCTGCGGTGGCTCGGGCTGGCCGCCGCCGCGCTGAGCCTGGCCGCCCTCGCCGTCAGCTACGCCGCCATCCCGCGCCGGGAACCGCTGACGAGTTCCGCGGCCTGAAATCATCCGTCCGGGGCCGGTGATGCGCCCCGGACGGATGACCGTCACAGGCGGATCACGCCGCCCGTCAGCCGAGCTGCGTCGGGTCGTGCTCCGGGACGCACGGCTTGACGGAGCCCTCGATCACCATCGCATTGAGCTGCGACTTGACCGGCCCCTTCGGGTTCTCGGTGAACTCCAGCACCACCGTCTGCTCCTTCCCGACCTGGCGGGGATCGATGACGAACCCCTTCGCCCCCGGCCTGGCGACCTTGTAGTGCACGGACGCGCGCCACTCCTCCGGAGTGTCGTACCCGCCGCCGACGAGCGCGCCCCGGTCGTTCTGGCACTTGGTGTAAGGCTTGAGGTAGGTGACGTCGGCGGTCACGCCGAGCTTCCCGAGGTCCTGCTCCAGCTGGTCGGCGTCCCTGAACTCCTTGAGCTCCACCGTGATGGTGCCGTTGGCGTTCTTGCTCACCGCGTACGCCGGCTCGGGCCCGGTCAGCAGCGGCACAGCCACCGCCGCCACGGCCGCCAGCCCGGCCACCGCCGCCCCCGCGAGCAGGCGGCGGCCGACACGGCGGCTACGTTGGTTCCGCGCGGTCATCTCGGTCTTGAGGTCCATCAGCAACTGCTCCTCGAATCTCATCGTGGATTTCCTTCCATGACGAAGGGCAGGTCGCGAAGTGCCTTGCGGGCGCGGTGCAGCCGCACCATGGCGGTCCCCGGCCGGATACCCAGTGCCATCGCCGCCTCCGACGGCGTGAGCTGCTCCAGAACCACCAGTTCCAGGACGGCGCGCTCCCCGTCGGGTAATCCGGTCATGGCCTCGAAGGCCGCCCTGGCGGGCCGTTCCGCGTCTATCTGCTCCTCCAGCCGGGACACGTCGTCGCCGTCGAGCGGACGTCGCCCGCTCACGCGGTTCGTGAGCTGGGACTCCCGCAGCGCCCGCCGCCGCTCGGACGACAGCGTGTTGCGCGCGACGCCGTACAGCCACGCGATCTCGCTGCCCTTGCCCGGGCGGTACGTGTGCGCCGAGTCGAGCACCGCGAGGAACACGTCGGCCGCCAGGTCGGCGACCGTGTGCGGGTCGTCGACCCGGCGTGACAGGAAACGCGTGACAGCGTCGATGTGCCGCCGGTAGAAGGCTTCGAACGCCACGGGGTCGGTGGCGAGCTTCCCCCGTATGAGACGCACCGGCCTTGCTCCCTTCGTCGATCTACACCAGTACTTGGTGAGAACCGGCTGGAGGCTTACAAAGCAGAAGAGCGGTTATACAGTGCACGAATCCGGCTGGCCGTCACCGCCAGGCCCGCGAGCGCCGTGACCAGCACCATCACCGACAAGGGCGCGGGGAAGTAGGTGAGCTGCGCCCAGGTGACCGTCCGCCCGTTCACCAGGACGGACACGAGGTCCGGATACGCGGCCAGCACCGCCACCGGGACGAGCGCGGGCAGCAGCCGCAGCCCGATCCGCCACCACGGCCGTCCCGGCCTGCGAGCGGCCCAGCGCCCCGCCCGCGCCACGCCCAGCACACCCAGCCCGGCCGCGACCAGCGCGAACGCCCCCAGCACCGCCTCGAAGAGCTGCCGGTCGTTGCCCGGCCCTTCCGGCGCCCTGCCCTCGCTCATCGCCGTGAGCCCGAGCATGATGTCGTACGTCGGGTCGTACAGCGTCGCGTTGTTGGTCATCACCGCGAACCCGTAGCCGGTCTTGGGCGAGACGGCCTCGACGGCGTTGTAGGTGAACAGGTTCCCCGAGTGCACGAGCTGCCCGTTGTCCTCGATGCCCCACCCCATCCCGTACGGGCGCAGCTTCGTGGGCTGGTGCATGGCCTCCAGGCTCTGCCGCTTGACCAGCGGGCGGCCGTCGCCCGCCTGCGCGATCAGCCACTTTCCCATGTCGGCGGCGGTGGTGATGACCCCGCCCGCCCCGCTGTCGTCGTGGAACCCGGCCAGCTCCGGCCGGGGCAGCCAGAGGCCGAAGAGGGAGTTGTAGCCGTCCGCGACCGGCACGACCTTGTCGGAGACCGCGCTGGACGCCATGCCCAGCGGCCCGAACACCCGATCGCGCAGGTAGTCGCCGAACCGCCGCCCGCTCGCCACCTCCACCAGCCGCGCGGCCAGGTCGTAGTTGACGTTGCAGTACTCGTAGCGGGTGCCGGGGTCGGCGGCGAGCCGGGAGCCGGCCAGGCGGGCGGTGTAGTCGGCCAGCGAGGCGGCCTCCTCCGTGGCGGCGATGTCCACGGTGCGGTCCGACAGGCCGGAGGTCTGGTTGAGGAGCTGCCGTACGGTGATCCGCGCCGCCCGGGGGTCGGCCATCGTGAAGCCGGGCAGTTGCGCGGCCACCGGCTCGTCCAGCTTGATCTTCCCGCGCTCCACGAGCGTCATGACGGCCATGGCGGTGAACGACTTGCTCACCGAGGCCACCCGCATCGGCGTGTCGGCGCTCATCGGCCGCCCGGCGGAGTCGTGCCCGTACCCGGCCGCGTGCACGACCTCGTCGCCGTGTGTCACGACCACGGACAGGCCCGGCACCCCGGTGGACTCCATCGCCTCCTGGAGGTAGGCGTCGATGGCGGCGGGGGTCAGCTCCGGGGCGGGGGCCGGGGTGAGGGTCAGGGTGAGGGCCAGAAGGAGTTTCACGGGGAAGAACCTAGGAACGCGGGGCACCCTCCCGTATCCGCCGACCGTCCAGAACCACCCTTGACGAAAGTCAGGTGTCCTCCAGCCGCGTCGGCACCGCCTTCTGCACCTGCTGGAACACCACCGACGTGCGGAACCCGACAATCTCCTTGCGCTTGCTCAGCCGGTCGAGCAGGAACCCGTGCAGGTGGTCGAGGTCCCGCACCCCCACGTGCAGCAGGAAGTCGTCCCCGCCGGCCAGCACGAACACGCTCAGCACCTCCGGCATCTCGGCCGCCGACGCCTTGAACGCGTTGATCACCGCCCGGCTCAGCGGCCGCACCTGCACGGAGATCATCGCCTGCACGCCGCGGTTGAGCGCGGCCGGGTCGATGTCGGCGTGGTAGCCGCGGATCACCCCGCGCCGGGTCAGCGACCTGACCCGCTCCAGGCAGGTGGAGGGCGCGATGCCGAGCTGCCTGGCCAGCTCGCGGTTGGACTGCCGAGCATCCGTTTGCAGCAGCCGTATGATCGCCGAATCAAGTTCGTCCATGCGGCCAGGTTCCCATGCCATTCCGGCCGAACGTTCGCCCAGCACGGAATCAGGCCGAATGTTCGGACTACTTTCAGCGACATGAATGGACATATGGGGGCATGGCACGGCACGGCGCTTCTGGTGGGCGCGGTGCTGGGGCCCGGCATGCTGGTGCTGCCGCACCTGGCCGCCGCCGCGGCCGGGCCCGCGTCGGTGCTGGCCTGGGCGGGGATGCTCGCGCTGAGCGTGCCCGTCGCGCTGACCTTCGCCGCGCTCGGCGCGCGCTACCCCGGTGGCGGGGGCGTGGCCGCCGTCGTCGGCCTCGCGTTCGGCCGCCACGCCGCTGCGGTGACCGGCTGGTGGTTCTACGGCGCCGTGCCGATCGGGACGGTCGCCGGCGCGCTGGTCGGCGGCCAGTACGTCGAGGCGTGCCTGGGCCTGGACGCCACCCTGGCCGCGTGCCTCATCCTGGTCGCCGCGTTCGCCGCCAACGCCGCCGGGCTGCGCACGTCGGGACGGTTGCAGATCGGCTTCGTCGCCCTCCTCGTCGCGCTGCTGGCCGCGGCCGTGATCACCGCCGCCCCGCACGCCGACCCGGCCAACTTCACCCCCTTCGCCCCGTACGGCCTGGCGGGCGTGGCCGGCGCGGCCGGGGTGCTCATGTTCGCCTTCGTGGGCTGGGAGGCGGCCAGCCACCTGTCGGGCGAGTTCGCCCGCAAGGAGGGCCTGGTGCGCGCCACCGTGGTCACGCTCGTCGTGATCGGCCTGCTGTACGCGGGCGTCTCCGTCATCTCCGTCGGCGTGCTCGGCGCGGACATGTCGGCCGTGCCGCTCACCGGGATGCTGGAGCTCGGCCTCGGCCCCGTCGCCCGCCCGGTGACCGGGGTGGTGGCGGTGCTGCTGACGTTCGGCGCGGTCAACACCTACCTCGCCGGGGCGGCCAGGCTCGGCGCGGCGCTGGCGGCGGACGGGGCGCTGCCGCGCTGGTTCGCCAGGGGCGGGGCGCCGGGGCAGACGCCGTACCGGAGTCTCGGGCTGGTGCTGGCGCTCAGCGTGCCCGTCCTGGTGTGGGCGGTGGACCTGGACATGCTGATGCGGGCCACCTCGGCGTGCCTGGCCGCGGTCACGTCGGCGGGGGTGGCGGCGGCGGTGCGGATGTTGCCGCGAGGCCGGCACCGCATCGTGGCGATCGTGGGGACCGGGATGTCGCTGCTGGGGCTGGCGTTCTGCGGGGCGTACCTGCTGGTGCCGGCCGTGCTGGGCGCGGTGGCGCTCGCCGCGCTCAGCATCAACCCTCGCCGTTCCTACAAAATCGGGCTATAAACGGGCGACAGGGCGCCGTCAGGCGGGCAGTACACATGAGCATCAGACGGCGCACGTCGGGAGGTGCCATGACCCAGCACGCCAAGTACGCGGAGTCCAGGCAGGTGGGCGAGCAGGCGCGGGAGAAGGAGTGGGCGCGCCCGAGCTTCGCCAAGCAGCTCTTCCTCGGTGACTTCCGGATGGACCTGGTGCATCCGGCGCCCACACCGCCCGACGAGGCGACCAAGAAGGGGGAGGAGTTCGTCAGGGCGGTGCGCCGCTTCCTCGACGCGCGCGTCGATCCGGCGCTCGTCGAGCGGACCGCCCAGGTGCCCGACGACGTGGTGAAGGGGCTGGCGGAGCTCGGCGCGTTCGGGATCACGATCAAGGAGGAGTACGGCGGGCTGGGCCTGCCGTACCTGTACTACTGCCGCGCCCTCACGCTCGTCGGCTCCTACTGCCCGGCGCTGGCCACGCTGCTGTCGGCGCACCAGTCGATCGGGGTGCCGCAGCCGCTCAAGCTGTTCGGCACCGAGGAGCAGAAGCGCGAGTTCCTGCCCAGGTGCGCGGCGGGGGAGATCTCGGCGTTCCTGCTGACCGAGCCCGACGTCGGCTCCGACCCCGCGCGGCTGGCCACCACCGCCGTGCGCGACGGCGACGACTACGTGCTCGACGGCGTCAAGCTGTGGACCACGAACGGCGTCATCGCCGACCTGCTGGTGGTCATGGCCAGGACCGGCAAGAAGATCAGCGCGTTCGTGGTCGAGGCCGACACGCCCGGCATCACGGTCAAGCGACGCAACACGTTCATGGGACTGCGCGGCATCGAGAACGGCGTGACCGAGTTCTCCCAGGTCAGGGTGCCCGCCCGGAACCTCATCGGCAAGGAGGGCGAAGGGCTGAGGATCGCGCTCACCACGCTCAACACCGGCCGCCTGTCGCTGCCCGCCACCTGCGCCGGGAACGCCAAGTGGGCCGTCAAGATCGCCCGCGAGTGGGGCAACGAGCGCGTGCAGTGGGGACGCAAGATCGGCCTGCACGAGGCCGTGGCCACCAAGGTCGCCTTCATCGTGGCCACCGCGTACGCCGTCGAGGCCGTCTGCGAGCTGACCGCCCGCCTGGCAGACGACCGGCGCAACGACATCAGGATCGAGGCCGCGCTGGCCAAGCTCTTCGCCTCGGAGCTGTCGTACCAGGTGCTGGACGAGCTGGTCCAGATACGCGGCGGGCGCGGCTACGAGACCGCCGAGTCGCTGGCCGCCAGGGGCGAGCGCGGGGTGCCCGCCGAGCAGATGCTGCGCGACTCCCGCATCAACCGCATTTTCGAGGGCTCCTCCGAGATCATGCGCCTGGCGATCACCCGGGAGGCGGTGGACGCGCACCTGTCCGCCGCCGGTGAGCTGATCAACCCCGAGGCCGGCCGCCAGGAGCGGGCCCAGGCCCTGCGCCGGGCCAGCCGCTTCTACGCCAAGTGGCTGCCCACGCTGGTGGCCGGCACCGGCAACCTGCCCACCGCCTACGCCGGCTTCGGCCCGCTGGCCGCGCACCTGCGCTTCGTGGAGCGGATCAGCAGGAAACTGGCCAGGTCCACCTTCTACGGCATGTCCCGCTGGCAGGGCAGGCTGGAGCACAAGCAGTCGTTCCTGGGCAGGATCGTGGACATCGGCGCCGAGCTGTACGCGATGACCGCCGTCTGCCTCAAGGCCGAGGAGGACGCCAAGGACCTCGGGCGCCGGCCGTACGAGCTGGCCGACACCTTCTGCCGGCAGTCCAGGCACCGGGTGGACGCGCTGTTCGACCGCCTGTGGGACAACAGCGACAGCCACGACGTACGCGTGGCCGGCTACGTGCTCGACGGCCGCTACACCTTCGTCGAGGAAGGCATCCTCGACCCGTCGATCGAGGGCCCGTGGATCGGCGCCCCCGAGGGAGGGGAGAACGTCCGCCGCAAGATCCTCTGACATCCGGTCTAGACCAGAGGTGCGCTCATTGCCGCCTGAGTGTTGCAAAACCGAGACAGGCCGGTATAGACCGGCTGCTTAACTCCGGCTTACGCTTGCGCAAACGCGGCCATTCGCTGGGTCGCGCGCACATCCCCCTGGGCGGGGCTCGGCTGGCTGGTACGGACCAGTAGGGCCCGTCCGACGAGAAGGCGGTATCTCCAGTGAACATGAAGCTTGTGGGCGGCGCCGCTCTCGGCCTTGCCACGATGCTGGTCCTGTCCGCTTGCGGTTCCGGCGGCTCCGGCGGCGGAGGCGACACCCAGGCATCGGGCGACGGCCAGGTCACGCTGAAGATGGTCGCCGCCGACTACGGCGACGGCCCCGGCAAGCCCAACTCCGGCGAGACGTTCTGGAAGGGCGTCACCGACGAGTTCACCAAGGCCAACCCGAACATCAAGGTCGAGGTCCAGGTCATCAACTGGAACGACATCGACAAGCAAGTCGCCACCATGGTGCAGAACGGGCAGATCCCGGACATCCTGCAGACCGGCGACTACTCCGGCTTCGTCGAGGACGGCCTGCTGTACAAGGTGGACGAGGTCCTGTCCCCGAACGTCTCCGGCGACATGCTGCAGAAGTTCGCCGAGTTCGGCAAGGTCGACGGCGCCGCGTACGGCATCCCGTTCGTCTCCTCCGCCCGCGCCCTGTTCTACAACAAGGACCTGTTCGAGCAGGCCGGCATCGCCGAGCCGCCGAAGACGTGGGACGAGCTCAAGGCCGCCGCCGAGAAGCTGAAGGCCAAGGGCGTGACCCAGCCGTTCGGCCTGCCGCTCGGCCAGGAGGAGGCCCAGGCCGAGTCGTTCCTGTGGATGCTCGGCAACGGCGGCGGCTACAAGGACGCCTCCGGCAAGTGGGCGATCAACTCGCCGCAGAACGTCGAGACCTTCACGTACATGAAGGGCCTGGTCGACGCCGGCCTGACCACCCCGAACCCGGGCACCAAGGACCGCAAGACGGTCTGGGAGGACTTCGGCGCGGGCAAGGTCGGCATGGTCAACGGCGGCCCCATGTCCATCCCGATCTTCGACGCGGCCGGGCTGAAGAACTACGGCGTCGCGCCCATCCCCGGCAAGGCCGGCCCGCTCGACACCACGCTCGGCGTCATGGACTGGATCATGGCGTTCAACAAGAACGGCCACGCCGCCGAGATCAAGAAGTTCTTCGACTTCTTCTACACCGGCACCGCCGCCCAGAAGATCTCCGACACCTACAAGCTGCTGCCCGTCACCAACGGCGGCATCCAGAAGCTGTCCGGCGACGAGAAGCTCAAGCCGTTCCTCGACGCCCTGCCCAACGCCAGCTTCTACCCCTTCCAGGACCCCAAGTGGGCCACCCTGAACCCGGCGATCAAGCAGACCATCGGCGGGGCCGTCAAGGACGACCCGGCCAAGGTCCTCGGTGAGCTGCAGAAGACCGCGGAAGCGGCCGGCTGATCCAGCAGGACCACGGTACGGCCGGCTCGCCGGCCGTACCGTCCTTGCGAAAGGTGCTTGAGTGACAACGCTGGACGTGAAGAAGCCGCGCGCGGCACGGCGGGGCCTGCGCACCCTCGAACCCCTGGCCTGGGTCGGGCCCGCCATCGTGCTGATCGCCCTGGTCGTGCTCTGGCCGGTGGTCGAGATGATCAGGTCGTCGTTCCTGGAGATCAGCCGGCTGGGCGTGGTGCGCGGGTCGGCCGGGTTCGCGAACTACGAGAAGCTCTTCGCCGAGAAGGACTTCGCCGACGTCATGGTCCGCAGCGTGATCTGGGTGGTCGCGGTCGTCGTGCTCACCGTGCTGGTCTCGCTGGCCCTGGCCCAGCTCTTCAATCAGCGCTTCCCGCTGCGCAAGCTGGCCCGCTGGGCGCTCATCGCGCCGTGGGCCGCGTCGGTGCTGATGACGGCGATCATCTTCAAGTGGATGCTCGACCCCGAGGTCGGCGTGATCAACCAGATCCGCCTCAAGCTCGGGCTGATCGACGCGATGGGCGGCGCCGCCGCCGACCAGCTCGGTGACGCCTCCACCGCCATGCCGTGGCTGGTGTTCGTCGCGGTGTTCGTGTCGGTGCCGTTCACCACGTACGCGCTGCTCGCCGGGCTCGCCACGATCCCCGCCGACGTGTACGAGGCCGCCAGGATGGACGGAGCCGGACGCCTGCGGACGTACTGGTCGATCACGCTGCCGCTGCTGCGCCCCGCGCTCACCGTGGCGGCCCTGATCAACGTCATGAACGTCTTCAACAGCTTCCCCATCATCTGGGCCATGACGCACGGGCAGCCCGGCTACTCGACGGCCACCTCGACCATCCTCATGTACATCCTCAAGGGCTCCGACATCGGCGAATCGGCCGCCATGTCCGTCGTCAACTTCGGCATGGTGATCGTGCTCACGGTGATCTTCCTCAGGGTGTCGCGGTGGAACAAGGAGGTGGCCTGATGGCCGTCAAGACCATGCCTGCGCAGGCCCAGCCCCATCACCACCACGCGCGCACCGGCCGGAGCGCCGCACGCCGCGCGATGCCCAAGCTCAAGACCGTGCTCATCGCCGCCACCGCGTACGTCGTGGCGTTCCTGTTCCTGTTCCCGTACGTGGTCATGCTGCTGACCTCGCTGCGCTCGCAGGAATCGCTGCGCGACGTGACGTTCTGGCCCGAGGAGTGGGTGTGGTCCAACCTCACCGACTTCTGGAGCAGCGGCCTGGCCGGGAACCTGTGGGTGACGATCAAGGTGGCGGCCGGCTCGACCCTGCTCGTGCTGCTGGTCGCGCTGCCCGCCGCGTACTACTCGGCCCGGCACAACTTCCGCGGCCGCACCGCGTTCCTGATCCTCGTGCTGATCACGCAGATGTTCCAGCCCACCGCCATGGTGGTCGGCATCTACCGCGAGTTCTTCCAGTTCGGGCTGGTGGACTCGATCTGGGCGCTGATCCTCGTCAACGGCGGCTTCAACCTGGCCTTCGCCGTGTGGATCCTGAACGCGTACTTCTCCTCCATCCCGCGCGAGCTGGAGGAGGCCGCCTTCATCGACGGGAACGGGCGCTTCGGCGCGCTGTTCAGGATCACGCTGCCGCTGGCCATGCCAGGCGTCATCACCGCGCTGATCTTCACGTTCATCGCCGCGTGGAACGAGTTCGTGGTCGCGCTGACCCTCACCACGACGACCGAGAACCAGCCGCTCCCCGTGGCGCTCAACTCGTTCATCGGGCAGTACCAGGTGGACTGGCAGAACCTGTTCGCCGGCTCGGTGATCGCCACCATCCCGGTGATCATCCTGTTCGCCCTGATCGAGCGGAAGGTGGTCGGCGGTCTGACCGCCGGCTCCATCAAGTAGCCCGTCCGGCCGCGCCCCTGAGATCCTCGGGCGCGGCCGGGCGCGTTACCGGCCCCGGCGCGTTGCCGCTCCCGGGGCCTTGCCGCTTCTGAGGCGTTACCGCTTCTGAGGCGTTACCGCTGCTGGGGGACGCGCGCCACGCAGAACACGGTCTGGCCGAACGGCGGCGTGACGAACCGCTCGATGAGCCTGGTCAGCGGCACCACCGTACGGTCGTAGATCTTGACCAGGCGCGGGTCCGGGTAACCCACGCCGCCCCGGCGCACGGCCGCCCACCAGGCGATGCCGCCCAGGAAGTTGATCGGCTTGAGCACCTCGATGTCGAGCCCCGCCCTGGCGACCGTCGTGCTCAGCGTCTTCGGCGTGTACCGCTGGACGTGCCCCACCTTGCGGTCGAAGTCCCCGTAGAGCTGCATGTAGCCGGGCACCCAGATGATGATCCGCCCGCCCGGCAGCGTCACCCGCGCCAGCGAGCGCAGCGCCTCCGCGTCGTCCTCGATGTGCTCCAGCACGTTCATCATGACGACCGTGTCGACCTTGTCCTCGAGCGGGATGTCGGTCGGCAGCCCGAACTGCAGGACGCTGATGTCGTCGCGGTCGGCGAAGCGCTTCTCCAGCTGCTCGACGCAGTAGGGGTCGAAGTCGCTCACCACGAGCCGGTCGAGGCGCGGCAGGAACTGCTCGGCGAAGTGACCCAGCCCCGAGCCGATCTCCAGCATCGAGCGGCCGACATGCGGGGCGACCATGTCGAACTCGTACTGCCGATAGTTCTTGGCCTCGTCCCCACCCAGGTGGTTCTCCAGGGCCTCGTCACCGGCCGCCGGTTGCACTACACGGTCATACCCAGAAGACATAATCCCGTTCCTTCGAGGGGCTCATGGATTGCCCGAGTCTAATGCCCTGGACAGTCACCAGGATGACACGATCTGCGGATCGCCCTTCCGTCCGTGACCTGTTTGCGGTGGAATCTGACTCGCCATGGACGACGACGAGGCGATCGCCCGCTCGCTCGAAGGTGATCTGGCGGCCTACGAGGTGCTGGTCGCCCGCTACAGCGCGCTCGCCCACCGTACCGCCTTCATGCTCGGCGCCGGTGACGAGGCGGAGGACGTGGTGCAGGAGGCGTTCGTCAAGGCGTTCCGCCACCTGTCCGGCTTCCGCGCGGACGCGCCCTTCCGGCCGTGGCTGCTGCGCATCGTCGCCAACGAGACCCACAACCTGACCCGCTCGCGCGGGCGCCGCTCCTCGCTCGAACTGCGGCTGGCGGGCAACGCCGACACGCGGGTGCCCGACGACCCGGAGGGCGCCGCCGTCGCCACCGACCGGCGTTCGCGGCTGCTGGCCGCCGTACGGGGGCTGCCCGAGCGGGAACGTCAGGCGGTCGTGTGCCGGTACTTCTTACAACTGAGCGAGGCGGAGACCGCTCAGGTGCTCGACTGGCCCGTCGGCACCGTCAAGTCCAGCACTCATCGGGGGTTGGCCCGGCTGAGGGGGGAGGTGGGGGATGAACTCGCATGAGCCTTTCGAGGAGCCTGTCGACGAGCCTTTGGACGGGACTTCGGGCGGGCCTTTGGACGGGCCCTTCGACGAGCTCGAGGCCGAGCTGACGGCACTCGGCAACCTTCTCGACGTCCCCGGCCCGCCGCCCCCGTCCGACATGGCCGCCGCCGTCCGCGCCCGCCTCGAACAAGTCACCCCACCCCACGACGCCCGCCCCACCACACGCGACACCCACGTGCCGGGCACCTCCGCGCCCGACACCTCCGCGCCCGACACCTCCGCGCCCGACACCTCCGCGCCCGATGTCGAGGCGCCCGACGTCGCGGCGCCCGGTGGCTCGGGCGTCGGCGGGCCCGATCCGGCGCACGGGCCGATCACGGGCCCCGTGCGGCCGCACACCCGCAGGGACTCCCGGGCGCCGGGCCGGCGGGACGGCGGGCGGCGGAGTCCGGCGCGACGCGGCCGGCGGGCGAGGTGGGCGATCGTGGCCGCCGTGGTCGTCGCCGTGATCACCGTCACGGCCGCCACCCCCCAGGGCCGCGCCGCCGTGACGCAGATCCTGCGCTTCGCCGGCATCGAGATCGAGATCGGCGAGACGACACCCCCACCCGTCACCACCACGGCCACCCTCCCGGGCGAGCACCAGGTCCCCCGTACGGACGTCCCCGGCCAGGCCAGGTTCCAGGTGAGAACCCCGGCGGCGCTCGGCGACCCGCAACGCGTCACGGTGGCCGACGACGGCAGGATGGTGTCGATGTTCTGGCCGGGCGGCCTCAGGCTCGACCAGTTCGACGGCACCGTGTCCCCGTTCTTCTTCAAGAAGCTGGGCCCGCCCGCCCCCGAGTACACCAGGGTGAACGGCCGCGAAGCCTGGTGGATCCCCGGCGAGCACCCCCTCGGCTACATCCTCCGCCAGGACGGCACCCAGGTCCCGCTCCGCCAGGCCGCCGCCACGCTCATCTGGCAGCAGGACGGACTCAACTTCCGGCTGGAGGGAGCCAAGAGCATGGCGGAGGCCGTCCGCATCGCGTCGTCACTCGGCTGAGAGCGACTGGGTGAGCCAGTCGTCCACACCCTTCAGCAGCTCCTTGCGCACCGACTCGGGTGCGGTGGACGACCGTACGGACTGCCGCGCCAGCTCCGCCACCTCCGCGTCGCTGAACCCGTACACGTCCCTGGCCAGCTCGTACTGCCGCAACAGCCGCGTACCGAACAACAACGGGTCATCGGACCCGAGCGCGATCGGCACTCCGGCGTCGAACAGGCGCCGCACCGGCACGTCCGCCGGCTCCTCGGCCACCCCCAGGCCCACGTTCGAGGTGGGGCAGACCTCGCAGCAGATCTGCCGGTCGGCCAGCCGCTGCATCAGCCAGTCGTCCTCGGCCGCCCGCACCCCGTGCCCGACGCGGTCGGCGTGCAGGTCGTCCACGCACTGCGCCACGCTGCGCGGACCCAGCAGCTCGCCCCCGTGCGGCACCGCCAGCAGCCCGCCGCGCTTGGCGATCCTGAACGCCCGCTCGAAGTCCCTGGCCGCGCCGCGCCGCTCGTCGTTGGACAGGCCGAAGCCGACCACCCCCTTGCCGACGTACTGGGTGGCCAGCCGGGCCAGGGTGTTCGCGTCGAGCGGGTGGCGGGTGCGGTTGGCCGCGACGATCACCGCGATCCCGACGCCCGCGTGCCGCGCGGCCTGCTCCACCGCGTCCAGCATCAGCTCCAGCGTGGCCGTCAGGCCGCCGAAGCGCTGCGCGTACCCCGACGGGTCCACCTGGATCTCCAGCCACCGGGATCCGGCCGCCACCTCGTCCTCCGCGGTCTCCCGCATCAGCCGGTAGACGTATTCCGGACGGGTCAGCACGGACCGGGCGATGTCGTACAGCCGCTGGAACCTGAACCAGCCCCGCTCGTCCGTCGCCCGCAGCTTGGGCGGCCAGTCCTGCTCCAGCGCGTCAGGGAGGGTGAGCCCCTGCTCCCTGGCCAGCTCGATCAGCGTCGAGTGCCGCATGGAGCCGGTGAAGTGCAGGTGGAGATGGGCCTTGGGAAGCGCGTGCAGGGGCCGGAGCATCTGCATATCTTGCCACTCAACCTCCGGCCGGGTTCGCGCGTTGGGGAGGACGAAGAGGGGCTCCTCGTTGATGCTCGCGAGAGGTATCCGCGGGGCCGCTGAAACGCACGGTACGGACGGGACCCGGTGGGGGATCAAGACAGCATGATCCCGGAGGGGCACCAGATCGGCCAGGGATGGCGCGCGGCCCTCGCGGCGCTGGCGTTCGCGGTCACGGCCCTCGTCATCTACGCCCTGTTCTCCTCGGGCTTCGGACGCCTGCCACGCGCCGCCGCACCGACCCCCGAGCCCGCTCCCCGCCAGGTCGAGCCCGCACCCCGTCAGGTCGAGCCCGCACCTCGCCAGGTCGAGCCCGCACCTCGCCAGGTCGAGCCCGCGCCTCGTGCGCAGCCCGGCCGGCCGGCCGCCGCCGTGGCCGCGCGGCCCAGCCCCGTCCGTGCCTCGGGCCGCGATGCGCTCTGGGTCGTCTCCGACGGCTTCTGGCTCACGTACCTGCCGGAAGGGCTCGCGCGCAGCGGCGGCAAGGTCACCGCGTCGGGCGCCCGCGCCACGTTCGGCTCGGCGGGCAGGGTCGTCGAGGTCCAGGTGGAGCACGGTACGGTAGCCACCGACTGGGGCGCCTACCGCAAGTGGATCACCGTGCTGGACGCCCGCGCCACCACCGTGCGCGGCAAGCCCGCCGTGGCCGGCAGGCACCCGGGCGGCGGCCGCGTGATCGCCTGGCTCGAACGCCCGGGAACGGGCGCGTGGATCCGCGTCAGCGACTCCCTGAGCAGCGAACTCGCCGCTATTGCCGCCTCGGTCAAGGCTCCTGTAGGAGACTAGGAGCCTTTTCCCTGGTTCCACTCACTCTCATGGGGGGTCGATGCGGCGGTTGGCGGCGGTTCTCCTCATGCTCACGCTCGCGGCGTGCGGCGCGGGCGGCAGCGGGCGCGGCGGCGGCGACGAGGTGCAGGAGCCCTGGAGCACCCCACCGCAGCCCAAACCGGCCATCACCGGCAGCGGCACGGTCGCGCTGTCCTGCGACGACACCGGCGTGCGGGTGCCGGCCTCGCCGGCGGGCCTCACCCCGGCCGGCACGTTCGCCCGCCTCGACTCGCTCGCGCGCCCGCTCAAGGTCGAGGGCCGCATCTGGAGCGACAACGACGAGCGCATGTACGTCGGCGTGGTGTGCGGGGTGCGGACGGCAGAGCAGTTCGCCACGCTGGTCGCCAGGTCGACGCTGACGGCCTACCAGGGCAAGCCCGCGCTGCGCTGGACCACCCGGACGGGCGTGCGCAGCTTCATGTGGCTGGAGCGGCCGGGCACCGCCGTCTACATCGGGGCGACGCCCGGCCTCGCCGACGACATCAAGCCGATCGCCGCCGACATCACCTTCACCGCCTAGCCAGGCCGAAGCCCGATCACGCAGGCGCAGCCCGCAGGCGGCTAGCGTGCCTCGGCGAGCAGCTTGCCCATCCGGCTGACGCCCTCGGCCAGATCGTCGTCACCCAGGGCGTAGGACAGCCTGAAGTAGCCGGGGGTCCCGAAGGCCTCGCCCGGCACCACGGCGACCTCGGCCTCCTCCAGGATCAGCTCCGCCAGCTCGCCGGACGACTGAGGCCGCCTGCCCCGCAGCTCCTTGCCGATCAGCCCCTTGACCGATGGGTACGCGTAGAACGCCCCCTTCGGCTCCGGGCAGAAGACGCCGGGGATCTCGTTGAGCATCCGGACCATCGCCTGCCGGCGCCGGTCGAACGCGGTCCGCATCTCCGCCACCGCCGACAGGTCGCCCGACACCGCGGCCAGCGCCGCCATCTGGGCGACGTTGGAGACGTTGGAGGTGGCGTGCGACTGCAGGTTCGTCGCGGCCTTGACCACGTCGGACGGGCCGATCAGCCAGCCCACGCGCCAGCCCGTCATCGCGTACGTCTTGGCCACGCCGTTGAGGATGACGACCCGGTCGCCCAGCTCGGGGACGGCCGTGGCGATGCTGGTGAACTCGGCGCCGCCGTACACGAGGTGCTCGTAGATCTCGTCGGTGACGACCCACAGGCCGTGCTCGGCCGCCCAGCGGCCGATCGCCACCGTCTCCTCGCGCGAGTGGACGGCGCCCGTCGGGTTGGACGGCGAGACGAACAGCAGCACCTTCGTCCGCTCGGTGCGCGCGGCCTCGAGCCGGTCCACGCTCGCGAGGTAGCCGGTCGACTCGTCGGTCACGACGTCCACCTGCACGCCCCCGGCCAGCTTGATCGCCTCGGGGTAGGTCGTCCAGTACGGGGCGACGACCAGCACCTCGTCGCCCGGGTCGAGCAGCGTCGCGAACGCCTCGTACACCGCCTGCTTGCCGCCGTTGGTGACCAGCACCTGCGAGGCCTCGGCGGCGTAGCCGGAGTCGCGCAGGGTCTTGGCGGCGATCGCCTCCTTCAGCTCCGGGAGGCCACCCGCGGGGGTGTACTTGTGGAAGCGCGGGTCGCGGGCCGCCTCGATCGCCGCCTCGACGATGTACCCGGGCGTCGGGAAGTCGGGCTCGCCCGCGCCGAAGCCGATGACGGGGCGCCCCGCCGCCTTCATCGCCTTCGCCTTGGCGTCCACGGCGAGCGTGGCGGACTCGGAAATCGCGGAAATTCTCGCGGAGATGCGGGATCGGGTGGACATGCCTCCATGCTCCCATGGGGTCGTGACCTGGGCGATCAGGTTTTGGTTCGACGTGGCGGGCAATCACCCGTATGCTTTCGCCTGGTCCTTCCGCCGCATGTCGGCGAGCGGTTCGGTCCAGGCAGTGAGTCGATCAGGGTAGTGTGGTTGACGACATAGGGCACTGGCGCAATTGGTAGCGCACCGGTCTCCAAAACCGGCGGTTGGGGGTTCGAGTCCCTCGTGCCCTGCGAGTGCGGTCCGCGCAACAATAGGCGTGTAAGCGCGCCGCAAAACTGCGTTGGATACGACGGATCAGGTGAGGACTGTGGCGATCGACACGCGCGGCGAGACCGCAGACAAGCCTAGTGGCGAGAAGAAGACCCGCACTTCTCCTGCCCTCTTCTACCGGCAGGTCGTCAACGAGCTTCGTAAGGTCATCTGGCCGACACGCAAGGATCTCATCACCTACACCACGGTCGTTCTGATATTCGTTCTGATCATGGTTGCGATCGTGTACGGGCTCGACAGCGCCCTGGGATGGGCGGTCCTCCGCATCTTCGGCGGATCCTGACCGAGACACCGCCGGGTGGGTCGCCTGACGGAGTCGCCATTCGAAACCACGAAAGAGGAAGAGTCACCGTGTCCGAGTCTTCATTTCCGGCGGACGAGTCCCGCGACGAGTGGGGCGACGAGCTGGAAGAGGCCACTGAGGAGTCCGCCGAGGCGGCTCTGGAAGAGGCTGAGGCCGAGTCCGAGCTCGAGGAGAGCGACGAGGCTGCCGAGGACGAGGCGGCCACCGTCGAGGACGATTCGGTGCTTCCTGACGTCGACCCCGTCGAGGAGTTCAAGAGCTCGCTGCGCGGCCTTCCCGGCGAGTGGTACGTCATCCACTCCTACGCCGGTTACGAGAACCGCGTGAAGTCCAACATCGAGAGCCGCAACGTGTCGCTCAACATGGAGGACTACATCTACCAGGTCGAGGTGCCGACGCACACCGTCCAGGAGTTCAAGAGCGGCAAGAAGGTGCCGGTCAAGGAGCGTGTGCTGCCCGGCTACGTGCTGGTGCGCATGGAGCTGACCGACGAGTCCTGGGCCGCCGTGCGTAACACGCCCGGCGTGACCGGCTTCGTGGGCCTGTCCAACAAGCCGAGCCCGCTCAGCCTCGACGAGGTCGCCAAGCTGCTGGCGCCCGAGCCGACCGAAGAGGCCAAGAAGACCACGACGAAGGCCGCCAGCGGTCCTACGGTCGAGTTCGAGATCGGCGAGTCGGTCACGGTCATGGACGGCCCGTTCGCCACGCTGCCCGCCTCGGTGAGCGAGATCAGCCCCGAGTCGCAGAAGCTCAAGGTGCTCGTGTCGATCTTCGGTCGGGAGACCCCGGTTGAGCTCTCGTTCAACCAGGTCTCGAAGATCTAGGACGATCACATACACTTAGACGTTCGGCTGGCCGCCTCATCGCGAGGGCGGCCTCCGACATGTCCGGGCCCGTAATCCTACGGGGCGGGCGCAACGCAATCAGGACCCGGAGAAGGACAAATGCCTCCGAAGAAGAAAATTGCCGCACTCGTCAAGGTGCAGCTCCCGGCCGGCCAGGCCACGCCGGCTCCGCCGGTGGGTACCGCCCTCGGTCCCCATGGCGTCAACATCATGGACTTCGTCAAGCAGTACAACGCTGCGACGGAGGCCCAGCGGGGCAACATCATCCCCGTTGAGATCACCATTTTCGAAGACCGCAGCTTCACCTTCGTCACGAAGACGCCGCCGGCGCCTGAGCTGATCAAGAAGGCCCTCGGTCTCGACAAGGGCAGCGCGGTCCCGCACCGCGACAAGGTGGGCAAGCTCAGCCGCGAGCAGCTGCGCAGCATCGCCGAGACGAAGATGCCCGACCTCAACGCCAACGACATCGAGGCGGCCGAGAAGATCATCGCCGGCACCGCCCGGTCGATGGGCATCACCGTCGCCGAGTAAGACCTTTCCCAGCAGTTCGTGGGAGGGCCGCCCCAGACGCGGCCCGGACACCACTAGGAGTCAAGAATGCAGCGCAGCAAGGCGCACAAAGACGCGACCGCCAAGGTCGACCGCGACAAGCTCTACTCGCCGGTAGAGGCCGCGAAGCTGGCCAAGGAGACGTCGACCACCAAGTTCGACGCGACCGTGGAGGTCGCCCTCCGGCTGGGCGTCGACCCTCGCAAGGCCGACCAGATCGTGCGCGGCACGGTCAACCTCCCGCACGGCACCGGCAAGACCGCCCGGGTCCTGGTCTTCGCGACCGGTGACCGTGCCGAGGCGGCCCGCGAGGCGGGCGCCGACATCGTCGGCGCCGACGAGCTGATCGACGAGATCGCCAAGGGCAACCGGCTCAACGAGTTCGACGCCGTCGTGGCCACGCCCGACCTGATGGGCAAGGTCGGCCGCCTGGGCCGCGTGCTCGGTCCGCGCGGTCTCATGCCCAACCCGAAGACCGGCACGGTGACGCCCGACGTCGCCAAGGCCGTGACGGAGATCAAGGGTGGCAAGATCGAGTTCCGTACCGACCGGCAGGCGAACCTGCACTTCATCATCGGCAAGACGTCGTTCGACGAGCGCCAGCTCATCGAGAACTACGCCGCCGCGCTGGACGAGGTGCTGCGTCTCAAGCCGTCGGCGGCCAAGGGCCGTTACCTGAAGAAGGTCACCTTCTCGACGACGATGGGGCCGGGCGTTCCGGTCGACCCCAACCTCACGCGTGGGCTGACGGCCGAGCTGGAGGCCTGAGCCTCAGGCTTGGCGGTTCTTCGCGCCCCTGCCCGATTCGTTCGGGCGGGGGCGTTTTCGCGTTCAGGGGTGCGTCTGTGCCCGCGTCGGGACGCGTCCCGTGTGCCTGTGCGCGCGTCGGGAGGTGTCTCGTAAGCCTGCGCCCGCGGTGTGGCCGGCGTGGCATCGACCGCGCACTGAGAGAGCACAGGCGCACCGTTCAAGGCCTGGCCCGGATGCTGGGCCCGGCACGGGTGCGGGGCGGCGCAGGGGCGGGCACAGGCGCGTCGCTCAAGGCGCGGACGCGGGCGCACAAGCGGATTGTGTGGGAGATGTGCAGAGAGGGTGAGGGTTAACCCTGGGTTTTCCCCGAATTGTGCGGGGAAGGCGCCATGACCCGGAAACTTAAACGTAGGGTAAAAAGCATGCTGAAGCGCACGATAAGTATGACCGCGGCTGGCGCCGCGCTAGTCGTGGCCGCGGTCGCCGGTTGTGGATCGAACGCCCAGCCCATCCAGGTCAACCTGGCCGCTTCGGAGGTGCTCGCGCAGGCCGCGCAGAAGACCGCCGAGGTCACCAGCTACACGGTCGATGCCGTGGTGAACGTCTCGCACCCCCAGGAAGGCACCGGCAAGGTGCAGGGCCGCATGCTCTACCAGAGCAAGCCGCAGCTCGCCGCCGACCTGACCCTCGACACCGTCGACATGGGGGGCCGCAGCGTTCCCGGCGGGGTGCGGGCGGTGCTCCAGGGCGACACCGTCTACGTGAAGGTCCAGGCGCTCAACGACTTCCTGGGCAACGCCAAGCCGTGGATCAAGGTCTCGCTGAACGAGACGGGTCACGCCGGTGAGGTGAACCAGTACCTCGGCCAGATCCAGCAGTTCGACCTCGCCAACATGACGAAGCTGGTCACGGCGTCGCAGGACGTCAAGTCGGTCGGGACCGAGAGCGTCAACGGCGAGGACGCCACGCACTACAGCGGCACCTTCCCGGTGGAGGTCGCCGTGCAGCAGCTGCCCGCCGACAAGCAGGAGCAGGCCAGGAAGGGTCTGGCCGAGCTGAAGGACGTGAAGTTCGACATGTGGGTGGCGGCCGACGGCCTGCCGCGCAAGCTCGCGCTGAACGGCGCCAAGGAGGGCGCCACGCTCGACGCGACCCTGTTCTTCAAGGGCTACAACGAGACCGTCAGCATCCAGGCCCCGCCCGCCGACCAGGTCGGCGAGCTGCCCAAGGGCACGACCAACTGAGAACGATTTGGAAACTCGGCGGCCAGCACGTACTCTGGTCGTTGCCGAAGACCGCCGGTCGTCGTCGGGTGCTCTGAGCCTGGCGACCGAAGGATCCACGTCATGTGGGCGACCTGCGCAGGTGTGATGCGAGTTTCCCACATGGTTGATTCCGTGTGCGTGAGCCCCGTGCGCCCTGCGCCGGGGCTGTTCTCATTTCCAGGGCCTTCTCCGGCGGCACATTCTGGAAGGAGGCCCATGGCGAGGGCGGATAAGGCGACAGCGGTTGCCGAGCTCAAGAGTGAGTTCGAAGGCAGCCAGGCCGCCGTTCTGACCGAGTACCGCGGTCTCACCGTCGCGCAGCTCAAGCAGCTGCGCATCTCTCTCGGTGAGAATGCGAAGTTCGCCGTGGCGAAGAACACCCTGACCAAGATCGCGGCCAACGAGGCCGGTCTGACGGGCCTCGACGGCCTGCTCACCGGTCCGACCGCGATCGCCTTCGTCAACGGTGACGTTGTCGAGGCGGCCAAGGGTCTGCGTGACTTCGCCAAGGCCAATCCCCTTCTGGTGATCAAGGGCGGCGTCCTCGACGGCAAGACGCTCGACGCTACCGAGATCACCAAGCTCGCCGACCTCGAGTCCCGCGAGGTCCTCCTCGCGAAGCTTGCCGGTGCCCTCAAGGCCAAGCAGAGCGCCGCGGCCGCGATGTTCGCCGCTCTGCCCACGCAGATGGCTCAGCTTGCTGAGGCCCTGCGCGCCAAGCGCGACGAGGCTGGCGAGTAACACGGGGGTTGCCGCACGTACCGCGGTCCCGTTCCAAGTTTTCAGCAAGACCTAACGTAAGGAATCAATCATGGCGAAGCTCAGCACCGACGAGCTGCTCGACGCGTTCAAGGAGATGACCCTCCTCGAGCTCTCCGAGTTCGTGAAGGTCTTCGAGGAGACCTTCGACGTCAAGGCCGCCGCCCCCGTCGCGGTTGCCGCCGCCCCCGCCGCCACCGGTGGTGGCGAGGCCGCCGCCGTCGAGGAGCAGGACGAGTTCGACGTCATCCTCGAGGCCGCCGGCGACAAGAAGATCCAGGTCATCAAGGAGATCCGCGCCCTGACGTCCCTGGGCCTCAAGGAGGCCAAGGACCTGGTCGACGGCGCTCCGAAGGCGGTCTTCGACGGCAAGGTCAACAAGGAGCAGGCGGAGAAGGCCAAGGCTGCCCTCGAGGGCGCCGGCGCCACCGTCACCGTGAAGTAACTTCCCCTTCGCTTCACGCAAGAGCTCTTCGGAAAGAGGCGGATACACCCTGGTGCCGGGTGTGCCCGCCTCTTTTCGCATTTCCGGCCCCGCGCCCTCCCCGCTGCCGCACCGGTCCCGTGCCCTCCTTCGCCGGCCCCGCGCCGCCCGCGCCGCCCGCGCTGCCCGCGCTGCCCGCGCTGGTCGGTATGAGCACGGCGGTGCTGTGGGAGCGCGGCGCACGCCGGGTGCTCGCCGTGGTGGCGGCGCTCAGGGACGTGGCAGCATGGGCGGTGCCGGCCGCAGCACGGGTGGCAGCGACGACGCGGCGCGGATCGCGGCGTGGGTGCGGGAGACGTTCACCGCGCACGATCGAGCCTGCCCGCGCTTACTGGACGAGAAGTCTCATAACTGCCCGGTAACAAGCTGCGGGATCCCGTTCCCGCTCGCCCGAACGCGGTTACGGTGAGGGCATCGACCGAGCAAGGTGTGCGTTTGGCTACTCCCTGAGATCCGGGAAGGTGACCGTGGGCGTGGAAGTCGTGATCGACGGGTTGACCAAGTCGTTCGGCCGGCAGGTCATCTGGGAGGACGTCTCGCTCACGCTGCCCGCCGGCGAGATCTCGGTGCTGCTCGGCCCCTCGGGCACCGGCAAGTCGGTCTTCCTCAAGACCATGGTCGGCCTGCTGCGGCCCGACAGGGGGCACATCTGGATCGACGGCTTCGACCTGGCCGACTGCGCCGAGGCGAAGCTGTACGAGCTGCGCCGCCTGTTCGGCGTGCTGTTCCAGGACGGCGCTCTGTTCGGCTCGCTCAACCTCTACGACAACATCGCCTTCCCGCTGCGCGAGCACACCAGGAAGAGCGAGGCCCAGGTCCGCCAGATCGTCATGGAGAAGGTGGAGCTGGTCGGCCTGCTGGGCGCCGAGACCAAGCTGCCGGGGGAGATCTCCGGCGGCATGCGCAAGCGGGCCGGGCTGGCCAGGGCGCTGGTGCTGGATCCGGAGATCATCCTGTTCGACGAGCCCGACTCGGGGCTCGACCCGGTCCGCACCGCGATACTCAACCAGCTCATCGTGGACATCAACGCCGAGATCGAGGCCACGTTCCTGATCGTGACGCACGACATCAACACCGCCCGCACGGTGCCCGACAACATCGGGCTGATGTTCCGGCGGGAGCTGGTGATGTTCGGCTCGCGGGAGATGTTGCTGTCGAGCGACGAGCCGGTGGTGCGGCAGTTCCTGAACGCCAGGAAGCACGGCCCCATCGGCATGTCCGAGGAGAAGGACCTGTCGGAGCTGGAGGCCGAGGCGCAGATGGGGCACGACCCCGGGCCGCTGCCGCCGATCCCGCCGCAGCTCATGCCGTCCGGCAACAAGATCCGCCGCACCCAGCGGCCGCCCGGCACCTGGCTGGCCGCCAACGGGGTGATCCCGCCGCAGGGGTCGTTCGTGGACGAGCGCGGGCGGAACTGGCTGGAGGAGTACCCGCGGCTGATCAACGCCCACCTCCACGGGATCGCCTGAGGCTGCTCGCCGGGCCCGAGAGCGCGCTCCCGAGACCGTCGCGGCCCTGAGCCTGTCCTTCAGGGGAAGGCCGTGCTGGGCGCTCAGCGGGCCTCTGAGGGCCATCTGAGGGCATTTGCGGAGATCTTTCGCCTCTGACCGATTCCCCTGGCGAGGTCTCTCGTGCGCGCGCCCCTTCCGGACCCGGAGCACGAGGAACGCCCCCGTGCCACCCGCCCAACCGGCTGCGTTGGTCAGCGGGCTTCCGGAGTGGATGTCGCGTTATGATCCGGCAGCGGCCGGCCGGAAAGGGGTGAGCAGACGTGGCGGGACTTGCTGTTCGGCCCGCTCGCATCCTGATCGCGGCGCTCAGCGGAGTGCTGGCGGTGCTCGTCGGCGGCGGCGTGTGGATCGCGGCCCAGGCGCGCGACGAACAGGGCAGGGCAGGCGACAAGCAGGCCGCGCTCCAGGCCGCGGGCACCCACGCCAAGAACCTCGTCTCGCTCGACTACAAGAGCGTGGACACCGACATGCGGCGCATCCTCGACACCTCCACCGGCACCGCCAGGGCGGAGTACGAGGCCAACGCCGGCAAGCTCAGGTCCACCACGGTCGAGAACAAGGTCGTCCAGCACGGCGTGCTGCGCGCGACCGGCCTGGTCTCGATCACCGGCACCACGGCCAGGGTGCTGGTCGTGGCCGACGTGGAGATCCGCTGGGACGGCTCCGACAGCCCGCCGCAGGAGCGCTTCTACCGCTGGCAGATGGACCTGAGCAAGGTCGGCGGGGTCTGGCTGGCCTCGAAGGTGGTGCAGGTCCGGTGAGGATCTTCATGATCGTGCTGCTCGGCGCCCTCGTGGCCGTGGGCGGGGTGCTGGTGCCGACCATGTGGTTCGACCTGCGTGAGCTGCGCGACAGCGACGCGGCGGGAGCGGAGGCCGTGGCCGCGGCCAGGAAGGTCGCGCCCGATCTGCTCTCCTACGACTACCGGACGGTGGAGGAGGACCTGGCCCGGGCGGGCACGTTCACCACGGGCGAGCTGGCCGGGCACTACAAGGAGCTGGCAAAGACCCTGGTGCCCAAGGCCAAGGAGCAGAAGATCGTCCAGAACGTGGCCGTGGCGGGCGCCGGGGTGGAGCGGGCGGAGCCCGACCGGGTAGAGGTTCTGCTCTTCGTGAACACTGGTACGGTCAAGGAGATCCCCGGTAAAGAAGGGGTCCAGCAAGAGTTCACCCAGAACCGCGCCAGGTTCGTCATGGTGCGGCAAGACTCTCGCTGGCTGGTGGCGGGCCTGTCCACCCTCCTGGGGACGGCCTGAGGCTCCAGGTGATCGCGGGCGCGTCGCTTCCTTCAATTGTTACCAAAAAACTGGTTTAGCGCAGTCTTTGATAGGGGTACCCCAGTCACTGCAACACCGGTTGTCGGCATGGGTTCGACCCCCGGTGTGACGGAGCGTTAACCGCCCCCGTTCGCGGGTATCGTCTTGGGCCTGGCGGTAGGCGATCAGTCACACAGGGGAGAAAACCCAGCGTCCAGGCCCTGAGTCGGCTAAAAGTCGCGCTCCCGGGCTTGACGTTTCCGCCTGAACGGGCGATGCTGCGACCAACGTGGAGCATGCAGCGAGGGCGAAGTGGACAGGCGTGTGCCGTTCGGCTACACTGCCCCTTTGCGCTGCCCTTTGACGACCCGCGATGCTTGCTCACGTTGCGAGGTTGTCTGGCGTGCGTGTAGTCAGTCCGCCGCGAGCCCTCGGAAGGACATCTGTTGGCAGCCTCGCGCAACGCCTCCGCCGTACCCGCTGGTCCCCGTCGCGTCTCTTTCGCGCGTATCCAGGAGCCTCTCGAAGTTCCTGACCTTCTCGCTCTGCAGACCGAGTCGTTCGACTGGCTGCTCGGAAACGAGAAGTGGAAGGGCCGGGTCGAGGCGGCTCGCCAGGCCGGGCGCAGGGACGTCCCGACCCAGTCGGGCCTCGAAGAGATCTTCGAAGAGATCAGTCCGATCGAGGACTTCTCGGGGACCATGTCCCTGTCGTTCCGCGACCACCGGTTCGAGCCGCCGAAGTACTCCGTAGATGAGTGCAAAGAGAAGGACATGACCTTCTCCGCCCCGATGTTCGTCACGGCGGAGTTCATCAATAACACCACCGGTGAGATCAAGAGCCAGACGGTGTTCATGGGCGACTTCCCGCTCATGACGCCGAAGGGCACTTTCATCATCAACGGCACCGAACGTGTCGTGGTCTCCCAGCTGGTCCGATCGCCCGGCGTCTACTTCGAACGCAATGTCGACAAGACGTCCGACAAGGATCTGTACGGCTGCAAGGTCATCCCGTCGAGGGGTGCCTGGCTGGAGTTCGAGATCGACAAGCGCGACAGCGTCGGTGTGCGCATCGACCGCAAGCGCAAGCAGGCCGTCACCGTGCTTCTCAAGGCACTGGGGTGGACCAGCGAGCAGATCCTCGAGCGTTTCGGCCAGTACGAGTCGATGCGGGCCACCCTGGAGAAGGACCACACCGCCGGCCAGGATGACGCCCTGCTCGACATCTACCGCAAGCTGCGGCCGGGTGAGCCGCCGACCAAGGAGTCGGCGCAGACCCTGCTGGAGAACCTCTACTTCAACTCCAAGCGCTACGACCTCGCCAAGGTGGGTCGCTACAAGATCAACAAGAAGCTGGGCGTCGACGCGGAGATCACCCAGGGCACCCTCACCGAAGAGGACATCGTCGCCACCATCGAGTACATCGTCCGCCTGCACGCGGGCGAGGAGTCGATGCCGGGCGCCAATGACCGTGAGGTCATCGTCGAGGTCGACGACATCGACCACTTCGGCAACCGCCGCCTGCGCAGCGTCGGCGAGCTCATCCAGAACCAGGTCCGCCTGGGCCTGGCCCGTATGGAGCGCGTCGTGCGCGAGCGCATGACCACGCAGGACGTCGAGGCGATCACGCCGCAGACCCTGATCAACATCCGCCCGGTCGTGGCGTCGATCAAGGAGTTCTTCGGCACCTCGCAGCTGTCGCAGTTCATGGACCAGACCAACCCGCTGGCCGGCCTGACGCACAAGCGGCGTCTGTCCGCGCTGGGTCCCGGTGGTCTGTCCCGTGAGCGGGCCGGCTTCGAGGTTCGAGACGTGCACCCGTCCCACTATGGCCGGATGTGCCCGATCGAGACCCCTGAAGGCCCGAACATCGGTCTGATCGGTTCGCTGGCCTCCTACGGCCGGATCAACGCCTTCGGCTTCGTCGAGACGCCGTACCGCAAGGTCGTCGACGGCAAGGTGACCGACCAGATCGACTACCTGACCGCCGACGAGGAAGACCGCTACGTCAAGGCGCAGGCCAACACGGCGCTCAACCCCGACGGCTCGTTCGCCGAGGCCCGCGTCCTGGTCCGCACCAAGGGCGGTGAGACCGAGCTCGCCCGTGCCGAGGAGGTCGACTACATCGACGTGTCGCCGCGCCAGATGGTGTCGGTGGCCACCGCGATGATCCCCTTCCTGGAGCACGACGACGCCAACCGCGCGCTCATGGGCTCCAACATGCAGAGGCAGTCCGTGCCGCTGCTGAAGAGCGAGGCGCCGCTGGTCGGCACCGGCATGGAGTACCGTGCCGCGACCGACGCCGGCGACGTGATCAGCGCCGAGAAGGCCGGTGTGGTGGAGGAGGTCTCCGCCGACTACATCACGGTCATGAACGACGACGGCACCCGGACGACGTACCGGGTGGCCAAGTTCAAGCGCTCCAACCAGGGCACCAGCTTCAACCAGAAGCCGATCGTGGCCGAGGGCGACCGGGTCGAGGTCAACCAGGTCATCGCCGACGGCCCGTGCACCGACAACGGTGAGATGGCGCTGGGCAAGAACCTGCTCGTGGCGTTCATGCCGTGGGAGGGTCACAACTACGAAGACGCGATCATCCTGTCCCAGCGGCTGGTCCAGGACGACGTCCTGTCCTCGATCCACATCGAGGAGCACGAGGTCGACGCCCGTGACACCAAGCTGGGCCCGGAGGAGATCACCCGGGACATCCCGAACGTCTCCGAGGAGGTCCTGGCCGACCTCGACGAGCGCGGCATCATCCGGATCGGCGCCGAGGTCGTGCCCGGCGACATTCTGGTCGGCAAGGTCACCCCGAAGGGCGAGACCGAGCTGACCCCGGAGGAGCGGCTGCTGCGCGCGATCTTCGGTGAGAAGGCGCGCGAGGTCCGTGACACCTCGCTGAAGGTGCCCCACGGTGAGCAGGGCAAGGTCATCGCCGTCCGCGTGTTCAGCCGCGAGGAGGGCGACGAGCTTCCCCCCGGCGTCAACGAGCTGGTCCGCGTCTACGTGGCCCAGAAGCGTAAGATCACCGACGGTGACAAGCTGGCCGGCCGGCACGGCAACAAGGGTGTCATCTCCAAGATCCTGCCGGTCGAGGACATGCCGTTCCTGGAGGACGGCACCCCGGTCGACATCATCCTCAACCCCCTCGGCGTGCCGGGTCGAATGAACGTCGGCCAGGTGCTGGAGACCCATCTGGGGTGGATCGCCGCCCGCGGGTGGGACATCTCGGGCATCCAGGAGGCCTGGGCCGAGCGGCTGCGCGAGAAGGGCTTCGAGCAGGTCGCCCCGCGCACCAACATGGCCACCCCGGTCTTCGACGGCGCCCACGAGGAGGAGATCGTCGGCCTGCTCGGCAACACCATCGCCAACCGTGACGGTGACCGGATGGTGCAGCCGACGGGCAAGGCGCGGCTGTTCGACGGCCGTTCCGGCGAGCCGTTCCCGTACCCGATCGCGGTCGGCTACATCTACATCCTCAAGCTGCTGCACCTGGTCGACGACAAGATCCACGCCCGGTCGACCGGTCCGTACTCCATGATCACCCAGCAGCCGCTCGGCGGTAAGGCCCAGTTCGGTGGCCAGCGCTTCGGTGAGATGGAGGTGTGGGCGCTGGAGGCGTACGGTGCCGCGTACGCGCTGCAGGAGCTGCTGACCATCAAGTCCGACGACGTTCTCGGCCGGGTGAAGGTCTACGAGGCCATCGTCAAGGGCGAGAACATCCCCGAGCCGGGCATCCCCGAGTCCTTCAAGGTGCTCATCAAGGAGATGCAGTCGCTGTGCCTCAACGTCGAGGTGCTCTCCAGCGACGGCATGTCCATCGAGATGCGCGACACCGACGAGGACGTCTTCCGCGCCGCGGAGGAGCTCGGTATCGACCTGTCCCGGCGTGAGCCGAGCAGCGTGGAAGAAGTCTGAGGGGGAGATCGCACAAAATGCTAGACGTCAACTTCTTCGACGAGCTCAGGATCGGTCTTGCGACGGCTGACGACATCCGTCAGTGGTCGCACGGCGAGGTCAAGAAGCCCGAGACGATCAACTACCGAACCCTCAAGCCGGAAAAGGACGGGCTCTTCTGCGAGAAGATCTTCGGTCCGACCCGCGACTGGGAGTGCTACTGCGGTAAGTACAAGCGCGTCCGGTTCAAGGGCATCATCTGTGAGCGCTGTGGCGTCGAGGTGACTCGCGCCAAGGTGCGTCGTGAGCGGATGGGCCACATCGAGCTGGCCGCGCCGGTCACGCACATCTGGTACTTCAAGGGCGTCCCGTCGCGCCTCGGCTACCTGCTCGACCTCGCCCCGAAGGACCTGGAGAAGGTCATCTACTTCGCGGCGTACATGATCACGCATGTCGACACCGAGATGCGTGAGCGTGACCTGCCCTCGCTGGAGGCGAAGATCTCCGTCGAGCGGCAGCACATCGAGCAGCGCCGCGACGCCGACGTCGAGGCCCGGCAGAAGAAGCTCGAGGCCGACCTGGCCGAGCTGGAGGCTGCCGGCGCCAAGGGCGACCAGCGCCGCAAGGTCCGCGAGGGCGCCGAGCGCGAGATGCGTCAGCTTCGCGACCGCGCCCAGCGCGAGCTGGACCGGCTCGACGAGGTCTGGAGCCGCTTCAAGAACCTCAAGGTCCAGGACCTCGAGGGCGACGAGCTGCTCTACCGCGAGATGCGCGACCGCTTCGGCCGCTACTTCAAGGGCGGCATGGGCGCGCAGGCGATCCAGGACCGCCTGATCAGCTTCGACCTCGACGCCGAGGCGGAGAACCTGCGCGAGACCATCCGCAGCGGCAAGGGCCAGAAGAAGGCCCGCGCCCTCAAGCGGCTCAAGGTCGTGTCGGCGTTCCTGAACACGACCAACTCGCCGCGCGGCATGGTGCTCGACTGCATCCCGGTCATCCCGCCGGACCTGCGCCCGATGGTGCAGCTCGACGGTGGCCGGTTCGCCACCTCCGACCTCAACGACCTGTACCGCCGGGTCATCAACCGCAACAACCGCCTCAAGCGTCTGCTCGATCTCGGCGCGCCCGAGATCATCGTGAACAACGAGAAGCGGATGCTGCAGGAGGCCGTGGACGCGCTGTTCGACAACGGCCGCCGCGGTCGCCCGGTCACCGGTCCCGGCAACCGGCCGCTGAAGTCCCTCAGCGACATGCTGAAGGGCAAGCAGGGTCGTTTCCGCCAGAACCTGCTGGGCAAGCGAGTCGACTACTCCGGCCGTTCGGTCATCGTCGTCGGCCCGCAGCTCAAGCTGCACCAGTGCGGTCTGCCCAAGCAGATGGCGCTGGAGCTGTTCAAGCCGTTCGTGATGAAGAGGCTCGTGGACCTCAACCACGCGCAGAACATCAAGTCGGCCAAGCGGATGGTCGAGCGCGCCCGGCCCGTGGTGTGGGACGTGCTCGAAGAGGTCATCACCGAGCACCCGGTGCTGCTCAACCGCGCTCCGACGCTCCACCGTCTGGGCATCCAGGCGTTCGAGCCGCAGCTGGTCGAGGGCAAGGCCATCCAGATCCACCCGCTCGTCTGCACCGCGTTCAACGCGGACTTCGACGGTGACCAGATGGCCGTGCACCTGCCGCTGTCGGCTGAGGCCCAGGCCGAGGCACGCATCCTGATGCTCTCGACCAACAACATCCTCAAGCCGGCCGACGGCAAGCCCGTCACCATGCCCACCCAGGACATGGTCATCGGCCTCTACTGGCTGACCACCCAGAAGGACGGCGCGCTGGGCGAGGGCCGCGTGTTCGGCTCGATCGCCGAGGCGCAGATGGCCTTCGACCGCCGCGAGCTGGAGATCCAGGCGAAGATCCAGATCCGGCTCAAGGACGTCCTGCCGCCGCGCGACTGGGTGGCCCCCGAGGGCTGGGAGCAGGGCGACCCGATCCGGCTGGAGACCACGTTCGGGCGGTGCCTGTTCAACCAGACGCTGCCGGACAGCTACCCCTTCGTCGACTTCCAGGTCGGCAAGAAGCAGCTGTCCACGATCGTGAACGAGCTGGCGGAGACCTACCCCAAGATCGAGGTCGCCAACTCGCTCGACGCGCTCAAGGACGCCGGCTTCCGCTGGGCGACCCGCTCCGGTGTCACGATCTCGATCGAGGACGTCGTCGCGCCGCCGAACAAGCAGGACATCATGGAGAACTACGAGCGCCGGGCCGACAAGGTTCAGCGCGAGTACGAGCGCGGTCTGATCACCGACGAGGAGCGCCGCCAGGAGCTCATCGAGATCTGGACGCACGCGACGGCCGACGTCGAGACCGACATGGTCAACGCCTTCCCGGCGACCAACCCGGTCTGGATGATGGTCAACTCCGGTGCCCGTGGTAACAAGATGCAGGTCCGGCAGATCGCCGGTATCCGCGGCCTGGTGTCCAACACCAAGGGTGAGACGATCCCGCGGCCGATCAAGGCCTCGTTCCGCGAGGGCCTGTCGGTGCTGGAGTACTTCATCTCCACCCACGGTCAGCGGAAGGGTCTGGCCGACACCGCTCTGCGTACCGCCGACTCGGGTTACCTGACCCGTCGTCTGGTGGACGTGGCGCAGGACGTCATCGTGCGCGAGATCGACTGCGGCACCGACCGCGCGGTCCCGCTGCACGTGGCCGACCGCGACCCGTCGGGCAACCTGGTCAAGGCGGAGAACGCCGAGTCCAACGTGCACGGCCGCATCCTGGCCGAGGACGTCGAGGTCGACGGCAAGATCATCGCCCCGGCGGGTGTCGACATCAACGACATCCACGTGACGAAGCTGGTCGAGGCCGGCGTCGAGACGGTCCGCACCCGCAGCGCGCTCGTCTGCGAGGCCAAGATCGGTGTCTGCGCGACCTGCTACGGCCGCTCGCTGGCCACCGGCAAGCTCGTGGACGTCGGCGAGGCGGTCGGCATCATCGCCGCCCAGTCGATCGGTGAGCCCGGCACGCAGCTGACGATGCGTACCTTCCACACCGGTGGTGTGGCCGGTGCCGACATCACCCACGGTCTGCCCCGTGTCACGGAGCTCTTCGAGGCGCGCATCCCCAAGGGTGTCGCCCCGATCTCCGAGGCCGAGGGCCGGGTCCGGATCGACGAGACCGACAAGACCAGGAAGATCGTCATCACCCCCGACGACGGCTCGGAGGAGATCGCGTACCCGGTCTCGATGCGCTCGCGCCTGCTCGTGCAGGAGGGGCAGCGCGTCACGGTCGGTCAGCAGCTCGTCGCCGGTGCCGTCAACCCGAACGAGGTGCTGCGCATCCTCGGCCCGCGGGCCGTGCAGCTGCACCTGGTGGCGGAGGTCCAGCAGGTCTACCGCTCGCAGGGTGTGTCGATCCACGACAAGCACATCGAGATCATCGTGCGGCAGATGCTCAAGCGCGTGAACGTGCTGGAGTCCGGTGACACCGACCTGCTGCCCGGCGAGCTCGTGGAGCGTCCGCGCTTCGAGCAGATGAACCGCGAGACCGTGGCCGAGGGCGGGTCGCCCGCCGCCGGCCGTCCGGTGCTCATGGGCATCACGAAGGCGTCGCTGGCCACCGAGTCGTGGCTGTCGGCGGCCTCCTTCCAGGAGACGACCCGGGTGCTGACGGACGCGGCGATCCACGCCAAGTCCGACTCGCTGCTGGGCCTGAAGGAGAACGTCATCATCGGTAAGCTCATCCCGGCCGGTACCGGCATGCCGCAGTACCGCAACATCCGGGTGGAGCCGACCGAGGAGGCCAAGGCCGCCATGTACACGGTGGGCGGTTACGACGGCTCCGCCGCGGACTACACCTTCGGCACTGGCAGCGGCGAGGCCGTCCCGCTGGAGGAGTACGACTTCGGTCAGTACAACAGGTGATTTCCTAGTCGCCTGCAGGTGAAGCGCCCGGGTCTCTCGTCGGAGAGGCCCGGGCGCGTCGCGTTACGGCCCTCGTCCTGTCACGGCATGCTGTGCTCACCCCGCCAGGGCCCTCCGCTGAGCCTTTCAGCGGAGGGCCGGCGTTACGGCGCATCGTGGGCCGGTGGCGTGGTCAGAGCATCGCCGTGAGAAGTTCCCTGACCTTGGTGGCCGCCTCGGTGATCGCGGTCACGCCGCCGGCGGAGGCCGTCAGCATGCTGAGGAAGCCCGTGAGGCGGTTCGGGCGCTGTTCGCCCTCCACCTCCTCCCGCAGGAGTTCGACCGCGGTGCTCGCGCCCTGGGGGTCGGCCAGCTCGTTCTGGTGGCGGGCGACGACGTTCAGCAGGCCGTTGATCAGAGTGCGCAGCTCCTCCTGCTGCGCGGCGGTGCCGTGGTCGTTGACCACGCCGTGGAAGTGGGAGCCGGGGGCGTGGCCGAAGTTGGAGCCGGGGGCGTTGCCCAGGTTGATGCCTTGGGCGCCGCTGAAGTTCCCGCCGTCGCGCTGGGTCATGGGGTGTCGCCTTTCTGTGCCGGGCCTGTGCTGCCGCGGAAGTGGGAGCCGGGGGCGTGGCCGAAGTTGGAACCGGGCGCGTTGCCGAAGTTGGAGCCGCGGGCGTCGATCTTGTTGTGGGTGACCTGGGTGATGCGCTGGGCCACCTCGCCGGTGTCGATGCCGTGGTCGGACAGGAAGCGGCTGATGGCCTTGAACACCGCCTCGTGGACGACCTGGTCGAACATCTCGACGTCGCGTTCGATGAAGAAGCGGCGCAGGTCGTCGCCCATCGCGATCTCCCGTACGCTCCTGAGCGCGCCGTAGTCGTACAGGCCGCGGTTCTGGATGACCGTGCGGTCGTCGCGTTCCTGGCGGCGCAGGGCCGCGCCTCTGGCCGAGCGCATGGCGAGCCGGTAGGGCGCGGTGAGCAGCAGCGGGATCGTCCTGGCCGCGCCCTCCCCGATGGCGACGGCCAGGCCCGTCAGCGGGTCGGAGGAGATCCGGTCCACCTCGGAGTACTTGGGCGCCAGCGGATAGAGCATGTACGTGCTGCCCTCCAGGAAGAGGGAGCCGCGCAGCCGGATGGCTCTGATGAAGATGGTGACGATCAGCTGGCCGCCCCAGCCGAGGACCTCCACGCACAGGTAGACGCGGGCCGAGGACTCCGGCGTCCGCGAGACCGCGCGCAGCAGCTCGGCGTCCGTCGTGACCAGCGGCGGGGCGAGGGGGTCGGGTAACAGCTCGGGGGCGTGGTTGATGTCGACGCCGTTGATGAACAGCCGCTCGGTCAGCCGGAGGTTCGGCAGCCCCGTGGCGGCCACCTCCCGCGCGAGGTGGGCGTGCACGTCGTCGGAGTGGAAGGGGCGGGGCGGGCGGTCCTTGTGCGCGGGCTTGGTGATGTCGATCGCGAACGACCAGCCGTGGTACTCCTCGCCGCTGCCGACGAAGGGGCGGTAGCCGGAGAACACCATGACGTTCCCGTGCTGGGCCTGGACGAGGCGGCGGACCTGGCGCCGGGCGCGCGGGCCGAACGGGGCGGGAGCGGAGCCGGCCGTGAAGCGGCGGCTGGACAGGCGCCCGCCGAGGACGATGACCCTGGTGTGGAAGAGGTGCGCGGCCACCACCAGCCAGGCCGGCGCGAGGGGGAGCAGGGCCAGCACGACGAGCCTCAGCGGGCTCAGGTCGTCCAGGTCGTCGAGGTCGTCCAGGACGTCGAAGGCGTCCAGGTCGGGCAGGGCGCCGGCCGCGGCCGCCGCGACGGTGCCGAGCGCGGCGCAGGCAATGAGCAGGAGGAGCACGTCGCGGACGGTGCGGTGGCGCTCGGCGGCGAGCGCGTGCTTGGCCACCGCGGGCAGCTCCACCCCGTACGAGGGGGCGGTGGCCCGGTAGGGACGGCCGAGGGTCTCCCGGATGACCTCGTGGGCGAAGGAGGCTTCGAGATAGCCGGCCGCGCACAGGTAGCGCGTGGTGTTCGTGGGCCGCTGGAGGGGAGCGGAGGTGGTGTGGTGCTCGTCCGGCACGCCGCCGCCCTGGATCTGCAGCACGGCCTCCACGCCGCCCATGCGGACGCGCTGGCCCACGGCCAGGCGTACGGGCTGGTGGATGCGCGCGCCGTCGACCCAGGTGCCGTTGGTGGAGTCGCAGTCGGCGATCCATGCCGACCCGCCGGCGAGCCAGACCCTGGCGTGCCTGCGGCTGATCTCCTGGGAGTCGATGCGCAGGGACGCCGTGCGGCCGATCTCGGTAGGCGCCTCCGAGACGGGCAGGCGCAGGCCCCGCAGCTCGCGGGGCTTGACGAGGACGAGTTCGAAGGGGGAGGTGTGGGAGCCGGGCCAGTGCCCGTCGGCCGCCTCAGACAACGCGGCCTCCGCCCAGGTGTCGGGGGAGCCCCTGGTGCGGCTGGTCAAGGAGCTGTGGCATGTCTGTCGTCCCTCTCGACGATTCGCCACGCGATGTTATCCGCGCGGTGAGGCGCCCGCTTCAGGGAGTGACCTAGGGATTACCCTAGGGACGGTCGCGCGGACTTCACCGTTCCGATGCCTGAGCTTCGGCGAAGCGCTCGCGAGATGGTCGCGAAGGCCGATATCATGGTCCGCGGAGCTGTAGATGGGCTGGATGAAAGGGCCCCCGGCGATCCGGAGTGGCAAGGCTTGCCGCCTTGTCGCGCCGTTTTGACGTGTCGCCAGGGCCTGGGTAGTCTTGAGCATCGTGCCCGTCTTCTAGCGGGCTCTCGACCGTGCGCTCATTGCGGGCGCGGGACGGCTTCCTGGCTCGTATCCTCGCGGACGTGTCTGTGTGAACAGCGCGACACGCCCGAGCGCGGGGGCGCCGAGACAAGAAAAACCAGCAGGTCATGACACCGGCAGTACCTGCGAAATGCAAGACCTGATGACGTAACACCGGCCAAGGCACGAAACGGAGTGGCAGTGCCCACTATTCAGCAGTTGGTCCGCAAGGGCCGGCAGGACAAGGTCTCCAAGACCAAGACTCCTGCCCTCAAGGGGAGTCCGCAGCGGCGCGGCGTGTGCCAGCGCGTTTACACCACGACCCCGAAGAAGCCCAACTCGGCACTGCGTAAGGTGGCCCGCGTTCGGCTCACGAACGGCATCGAGGTCACGGCCTACATCCCCGGTGTGGGTCACAACCTGCAGGAGCACTCCATCGTGCTCGTGCGTGGCGGTCGTGTGAAGGACCTGCCGGGTGTTCGCTACAAGATCATCCGTGGTTCGCTCGACACCCAGGGTGTCCGCAACCGCAAGCAGGCCCGTAGCCGCTACGGCGCGAAGAAGGAGAAGAGCTAACAATGCCTCGTAAGGGTTCTCCTGGCCGTCGTCAGCTCATGTCTGACCCGGTTTACAGCTCGCCGCTGGTGACTGCCCTGATCAACAAGGTGCTTCTGGACGGCAAGCGCTCCATCGCGCAGTCGATCGTCTACGGCGCCCTCGAGGGCTGCAGGGAGAAGACGGGCAACGACCCGGTCGTCACCCTGAAGCGCGCGCTTGACAACGTCAAGCCCACCCTCGAGGTCCGCAGCCGTCGTGTCGGTGGCGCGACCTACCAGGTGCCGGTCGAGGTGCGCGCCGCGCGCAGCACCACCCTGGCCCTGCGCTGGCTGGTGCAGTACTCCCGCGCCCGCCGCGAGAAGACCATGACCGAGCGCCTCATGAACGAGCTCCTCGACGCCAGCAACGGCCTCGGGGCGAGCGTCAAGAAGCGCGAGGACACCCACAAGATGGCCGAGTCCAACAAGGCCTTCGCTCACTACCGCTGGTAGTGGGATCGACGAGACGACGAGGACGCGAGAGAAGTGGCCACCCAGACCGCTCTTGACCTGGCCAAGGTCCGAAACATCGGGATCATGGCCCATATCGACGCGGGCAAGACCACCACGACCGAGCGCATCCTGTTCTACACCGGGATCAACTACAAGATCGGTGAAGTCCACGAGGGCGCTGCCACGATGGACTGGATGGAGCAGGAGCAGGAGCGCGGCATCACGATCACGTCTGCCGCGACCACCTGTGAGTGGATCGGTCACACGATCAACATCATCGACACTCCGGGTCACGTCGACTTCACCATCGAGGTCGAGCGCTCGCTGCGCGTCCTCGACGGTGCCGTCGCCGTGTTCGACGGTGTGGCCGGTGTCGAGCCGCAGTCGGAGACGGTGTGGCGTCAGGCTGACCGCTACGACGTCCCCCGGATCTGCTTCGTCAACAAGATGGACCGTGTCGGCGCGGAGTTCCACCGCTGCGTCGACATGATGATCAGCCGCCTGGGCGCGACCCCGGCTGTGATCCAGCTTCCGTGGGGCGTTGAGGCCGACTTCAAGGGCGTCATCGACCTCATCAAGATGAAGGGCCTCATCTGGAGCGCCGAGGCGGCCAAGGGCGAGATGTACGACACCGTCGACATCCCGGCCGACCACGCCGAGGCCGCCCGTGAGTGGCGTGACCGCCTCATCGAGACGGTCGCCGAGAACGACGACGAGCTGATGGAGCTCTTCCTCGAGGGCACCGAGCCCAGCGAGGAGCAGCTGGTCGCGGCCATCCGCCGCGCCACGCTGGCCAGCGCCATCAACCCGGTCCTGTGCGGCACCGCGTTCAAGAACAAGGGCGTGCAGCCCCTGCTCGACGCGATCGTCGCCTACCTCCCCGCCCCGACCGACATCCCGGCCTTCAAGGGCCACGCGGTCGGCAACGAGGAGAAGGTGATCGAGCGCCACGCGGACCCGAGCGAGCCGTTCTCCGCCCTGGCCTTCAAGATCGCCAGCGACCCGCACCTGGGCAAGATCACCTACATTCGCATCTACTCGGGCACGCTCGAGGCCGGTTCACAGGTCATCAACTCTGTGAAGGGCAAGAAGGAGCGGATCGGCAAGATCTACCAGATGCACGCCAACAAGCGCGAGGAGCGCCCGCAGGCGATCGCTGGTCAGATCGTGGCCGTCATGGGTCTGAAGGACACCACGACCGGTGACACCCTCTCCGACCCGTCGAACCAGGTCGTGCTCGAGTCGATGACGTTCCCGGCTCCGGTCATCAACGTCGCCATCGAGCCCAAGACCAAGGGCGACCAGGAGAAGCTCTCGACCGCCATCCAGCGCCTGGCCGAGGAGGACCCGTCCTTCCAGGTCCGCCGCGACGAGGAGACCGGTCAGACGGTCATCTGGGGCATGGGCGAGCTTCACCTGGAGATCCTCGTCGACCGCATGCGTCGCGAGTTCAAGGTCGAGGCCAACGTCGGCCGCCCGCAGGTCGCCTACCGCGAGACCATCCGCCGCAAGGTGGAGAAGGTCGACTACACCCACAAGAAGCAGACCGGTGGTTCCGGTCAGTTCGCGCGGGTCATCATCGACCTGGAGCCGCTGGGCGAGGGCAACGACGGTTACGAGTTCGAGAACAAGGTCACCGGTGGCCGCGTCCCGAGGGAATACATTCCGTCGGTCGACGCCGGCGCCCAGGAGGCCGCCGAGTTCGGCGTGCTGGCCGGCTACCCGATGGTGGGCGTGAAGGTTACGCTGACCGACGGTGCGGCCCACGACGTGGACTCCTCGGAAATGGCGTTCAAGATCGCCGGTTCGATGGCCTTCAAGGAGGCCGCGCGCAAGGCGGACGCCGTGCTCCTCGAGCCGATGATGGCCGTCGAGGTGACCACGCCCGAGGACTACATGGGTGATGTCATCGGTGACCTCAACGGTCGCCGCGGGCAGATCCAGGCGATGGACGACCGGGCCGGTGCCAAGGTCGTCCAGGCGCTCGTGCCGCTGTCTGAGATGTTCGGCTACGTGGGTGACCTGCGTAGCAAGACGCAGGGGCGCGCGAGCTACAGCATGCAGTTCGACTCCTACGCGGAGGTGCCTCCGGGCATCGCCAAGGAGATCGTCGCGAAGGCCCGGGGCGAGTAGTTTCCAGTCCGATCCCGCGAGGGATCGGACCGGGACTTCTGTCCTGGTCCCTGGTGGGGTGGTGCGAGCCACCCCGCCGCCAAGGGGTTCGGGAGTTCCCGGGCCCGAGTGTGTAGACGAAAGTCAGTCAGATTCTCAAGGAGAGAACCAGTGGCTAAGGCCAAGTTCGAGCGGACCAAGCCGCACATGAACATCGGCACCATTGGGCACATCGACCACGGCAAGACCACGCTGACCGCGGCGATCACCAAGGTGCTTCACGACCGTTTCCCCGAGCTGAACAAGGCGACCCCGTTCGACAAGATCGACAAGGCGCCCGAGGAGAAGGCTCGTGGTATCACGATCTCCATCGCGCACGTTGAGTACCAGACGGAGAAGCGTCACTACGCGCACGTTGACTGCCCGGGTCACGCCGACTACGTCAAGAACATGATCACCGGTGCCGCCCAGATGGACGGCGCCATCCTGGTGGTCGCCGCCACCGACGGCCCGATGCCGCAGACGAAGGAGCACGTCCTCCTGGCCCGCCAGGTCGGCGTCCCCTACATCGTCGTGGCCCTCAACAAGGCCGACATGGTGGACGACGAGGAGATCCTGGAGCTCGTCGAGCTCGAGGTCCGCGAGCTCCTGTCCGCTCAGGAGTTCCCCGGCGACGACCTGCCCGTCGTCCGCGTCTCCGCGCTCAAGGCTCTTGAGGGCGACGAGAAGTGGGCCGACAGCATCATCGAGCTGATGAACGCCGTCGACGAGAACGTCCCCGAGCCCCCGCGTGAGACGGAGAAGCCGTTCCTCATGCCGGTCGAGGACGTCTTCTCGATCACCGGTCGCGGCACCGTCGTCACCGGTCGTATCGAGCGCGGCATCGTCAAGGTCAACGAGCAGGTCGACATCATCGGCATCAAGCCGGAGAAGACCACGACCACCGTCACCAGCATCGAGATGTTCAACAAGATGCTCGACGAGGGTCACGCCGGTGACAACGCCGCCCTGCTGCTCCGCGGCATCAAGCGCGACGACGTCGAGCGCGGCCAGTGCATCATCAAGCCGGGCACGACGACCCCGCACACCGAGTTCACCGGCCAGGTCTACATCCTGTCCAAGGACGAGGGCGGCCGCCACACGCCGTTCTTCAACAACTACCGTCCTCAGTTCTACTTCCGTACGACTGACGTGACCGGTGTGGTGAACCTCCCCGAGGGCACCGAGATGGTCATGCCGGGCGACAACACCGAGATGCGCGTTGAGCTGATCCAGCCCATCGCCATGGAGGAAGGCCTCAAGTTCGCGATCCGTGAGGGTGGCCGCACCGTCGGCGCCGGTCGGGTCACGAAGATCATCAAGTAGCTAGACCGTCGGGGCGGCGGTCGGCCCCGAACCTTCGGGCCGGCCGCCGCACCGTGTAGGGCCCCATGCAGAGGCGCCGTGATCCAGCAGTCGCTTCGGCCCAGTGACCGAAGTCACTGCCGGATCACGGAAGAAAAGGCAGATCGACTACGTCTGCCTCGTGGGGTTAATGCGGGATTGCACCTGCATGAACACACAGCGGCACAGGCCGCACGATACTTTTTCAGACGACAGCGAAGGACACCGAGGCCACTATGGCGGGACAGAAGATCCGCATTCGGCTCAAGGCCTATGACCACGAGGTCATCGACAGCTCGGCCAAGAAGATCGTCGAGACGGTGACGCGGACTGGCGCGAAGGTCGCAGGCCCGGTGCCGCTGCCGACCGAGAAGAACGTGTACTGCGTCATCCGCTCGCCGCACAAGTACAAGGACAGCCGCGAGCACTTCGAGATGCGCACGCACAAGCGGCTGATTGACATCATCGACCCGACCCCCAAGACGGTTGACTCGCTCATGCGGCTCGACCTCCCCGCGGGTGTCGACATTTCGATCAAGCTCTGAGGGAACGCACTGACATGGCTAAGACGATCAAGGGCGTCCTGGGCAAGAAGCTCGGCATGACCCAGGTCTTCGACGCGGACAACCGGCTCGTCCCGGTCACCGTGGTCGAGGCCGGTCCGTGCGTGGTGACCCGCGTCCGCACCGCAGAGAAGGACGGCTACTCCGCCGTTCAGCTCGGCTTCGGGCAGGTCGACCCCCGGAAGGTCAACAAGCCGCTCGGCGACTACCTGCGTAAGCACGACATCACCCCGCGCCGTTACTTCGCGGAGATCCGCACCGACGACGCGAGCGACTACACCCTGGGCCAGGAGCTGCTGGCCGACACCTTCGAGGCGGGCCAGTTCGTCGACGTGACGGGCAAGAGCAAGGGCAAGGGCTTCGCCGGTGTCATGAAGCGGCACGGCTTCGGTGGTCTGGGCGCGTCGCACGGTACGCAGCGCAAGCACCGCTCGCCGGGTTCCATCGGTGGCTGCGCCACCCCGGGCCGCGTTTTCAAGGGTCTGCGCATGGCTGGCCGGATGGGTAACGTCCGCACCACTGTGCAGAGCCTCAAGGTTCACGCCGTGGACGCCGAGAAGGGCCTCATCCTGATCAAGGGTGCGATCCCCGGCGCCAACGGCAGCCTGGTCCTCGTCCGTACCGCTGCCAAGAAGGGGGCTGCCAAGTGAGCACCACTATTGACGTCCTCGACGCCAGCGGCGCGAAGGCCGGCACCGTCGACCTGCCCGAAGACATCTTCGGCGCCAAGGTCAACGTTCCGCTGATCCACCAGGTGGTCGTGGCCCAGCTCGCCGCTCGCCGGCAGGGCACCCACAAGGCCAAGACCCGCGGTGAGGTCTCCGGCGGTGGCAAGAAGCCGTACCGCCAGAAGGGCACCGGCCGCGCCCGCCAGGGCTCGACCCGCGCTCCGCAGTTCACCGGCGGTGGCACCGTCCACGGCCCCGTGCCGCGCGACTACTCGCAGCGCACGCCCAAGAAGATGAAGGCCGCCGCCCTGCGTGGCGCCCTGTCCGACCGGGCGAGCGGCAACCGCGTGCACGTGGTGAGCTCCCTGGTCTCGGGCGAGACGCCCAAGACCAAGGCCGCGCTGGAGGCCCTGCGCAAGATCACCCAGGCCGCCCGCGTCCTGGTCGTGGTCGACTCGGACGACGAGCTGACCTGGCTGAGCCTGCGCAACGCTCCCGAGGTCCACCTGCTGGACGCCGGGCAGCTCAACACCTACGACGTGCTCGTGCACGACGACGTGGTCTTCACCCAGGAGGCGTACGACCAGGTCGTGGCGCGGCTGAGTGGCGGGAAGGAAGACGCCTGATGGAGAAGATCGCCGACCCGCGCGACATCATCATCAAGCCGGTCGTCTCTGAGAAGAGCTACGGCCTGATCGATGAGAACAACAAGTACACGTTCCTGGTGAAGAAGACCGCGAACAAGACCCAGGTCAAGATCGCCGTCGAGCAGATCTTCGGGGTCAAGGTCACCAGCGTGAACACGATCAACCGGCAGGGCAAGCGCAAGCGCACCCGTACCGGTTACGGCAAGCGTCCCGACACCAAGCGCGCGATCGTGAGCCTGGTCGAGGGCGATCGGATCGACATCTTCGGTCAGATCGGCTAGCAGCCATAGAAGTGAGTGGGTCCCCCTAGGGCCCGCGGGGCTGAGACCGCCGCACCTCGGTGCGGCGGGCTCACCCATGTAACCGACGAAGGATGAACGAAAAAGATGGGCATCCGTAAATACAAGCCGACGACTCCGGGTCGCCGCGGATCCAGTGTCTCGGACTTCTCCGAGATCACCCGCAGCACTCCTGAGAAGTCGCTGCTTGCACCCCTTCACAGCAAGGGCGGCCGCAACGTACACGGCCGAGTCACCGCTCGCCACCAGGGCGGCGGTCACAAGCGCGCCTACCGGATCATCGACTTCCGCAGGCACGACAAGGACGGCATCCCGGCCAAGGTCGCTCACATCGAGTACGACCCCAACCGCACCGCCAACATCGCCCTGCTCCACTACGCCGACGGCGAGAAGCGCTACATCATCGCGCCGA
Source organism: Nonomuraea sp. GTA35 (assembly GCF_041950525.1). Classification (NCBI taxonomy): domain Bacteria; kingdom Bacillati; phylum Actinomycetota; class Actinomycetes; order Streptosporangiales; family Streptosporangiaceae; genus Nonomuraea; species Nonomuraea sp. GTA35. The sequence goes on from NZ_JBGNUV010000019.1 coordinate 92,403, forward strand.
CCGGCCTCAAGCAGGGCGACAGGATCGAGAACGGCCCCGCCGCCGACATCAAGCCGGGCAACTGCCTGCCGCTGCGCAACATCCCGACCGGTACCTTCATCCACGCGGTGGAGCTCCGTCCGGGCGGTGGCGCCAAGCTCGGCCGCTCCGCGGGCGCGCAGATCCAGCTCCTCGCCAAGGAGGGCCAGTACGCCACGCTGCGTATGCCGTCCGGTGAGATGCGCATGGTGGACGTGCGCTGCCGGGCCACGGTGGGTCAGGTCGGCAACGCCGAGCAGGCCAACATCAACTGGGGTAAGGCCGGTCGTATGCGGTGGAAGGGCAAGCGCCCGACCGTCCGCGGTGTCGCGATGAACCCCGTCGACCACCCGCACGGTGGTGGTGAGGGCAAGACCTCCGGTGGTCGTCACCCGGTGAACCCCAAGGGCAAGCCCGAGGGCCGTACCCGTCAGGCGAACAAGGCCAGCGACAGGCTGATCATCCGCCGTCGGTCCAAGAGGAAGAAGCGGTAGGAGCAGCCGAAATGCCACGTAGCCTTAAGAAGGGTCCCTTCGTGGACGACCACCTTCAGAAGAAGGTGGACGCCCAGAACGAGAAGGGCACCAAGAATGTCATCAAGACGTGGTCGCGTCGCTCCATGATCGTTCCCGACATGCTCGGGCACACGATCGCCGTGCACGACGGCCGCAAGCACGTCCCGGTGTTCGTCACCGAGTCGATGATCGGGCACAAGCTCGGAGAGTTCGCCCCCACGCGCACGTTCCGCAGCCACGTCAAGGAAGACCGCCGCAGCCGGCGGTAAGCGTCCCAGAAGTAGGAGAAAGCGATGGAAGCCAGGGCTCAGGCGCGGTTCGTCCGTGTCACGCCCCTCAAGGCCCGCCGCGTGGTGGACCTTATTCGCGGGCTGCCCGCTTCGGAGGCGCAGGCCGTGCTGCAGTTCGCTCCCCAGTCGGCGAGCGAGCCGATCTACAAGGTGCTCAGTTCCGCCATGGCGAACGCCGAGCACAACTTCGATCTCGACCCCAGCACGCTCTTCGTGAGCCGCGCGTGGGTCGACGAGGGCCCGACGCTGAAGCGGTTCCGCCCGCGTGCACAGGGTCGCGCCTATCGGATCAACAAGCGGACGAGCCACATCACCGTGATCGTGGAGTCCCGCGAGCCGAAGGGAAGGACCCGATAGTGGGCCAGAAGGTTAACCCGCACGGGTTCCGCCTCGGCATCACGACCGACTTCAAGAGCCGGTGGTACGCCGACAAGCTGTACAAGTCCTACGTCGCCGAGGACGTGGCGATCCGCCGCATGCTGCAGAAGGGCATGGAGCGGGCCGGCATCTCCAAGGTCGAGATCGAGCGCACGACGGACCGCGTCCAGGTGGACATCCACACCGCGCGTCCCGGCATCGTGATCGGCCGCCGCGGCGCCGAGGCCGACAGGATCCGTGGCGACCTGGAGAAGCTGACCAAGAAGCAGGTCCAGCTCAACATCCTCGAGGTCAAGAACCCGGAGATCGACGCGCAGCTCGTCGCGCAGGGCGTGGCCGAGCAGCTGTCGAGCCGTGTGTCGTTCCGCCGCGCCATGCGCAAGGCGATGCAGTCGGCCATGAAGTCCGGCGCCAAGGGCATCCGTGTCCAGTGCTCCGGCCGTCTGGGCGGCGCCGAGATGTCGCGGTCGGAGTTCTACCGCGAGGGCCGCGTGCCGCTGCACACGCTCCGCGCGGACATCGACTACGGCTTCTACGAGGCCCGTACGACCTTCGGCCGCATCGGCGTGAAGGTCTGGATCTACAAGGGCGAGGCTCCGACGAGCCGCGCCGAGCGTGAGGCGGCTGCCGCCGGCGCTCGTGCCGGCCAGCGTCGCGAGCGCGACGACCGTCGTGGTGGCGGCGGCGACCGTCCGCGTCGTGGTGGCGGCGACCGCCCCCGTCGTGGCGGCGGCCGTGGCGACCGCGCCCCCCGCAACGAGGCGGCCTCGCAGGCCGCCCCCGAGACCGGCCCGGCTGCGCAGCCGGGTGCTGAAGGGAGCTGACCATGCTGATCCCGCGCAGGGTCAAGCACCGCAAGCAGCACCGGCCTGACCGCAGCGGAGCCGCCAAGGGCGGCACCAGGGTCGTGTTCGGCGAGTTCGGCATTCAGGCTGTTGAGCACTCCTACGTGACCAACCGCCAGATCGAGTCGGCTCGTATCGCCATGACCCGGCACATCCGCCGTGGCGGCAAGGTGTGGATCAACATCTACCCCGACCGTCCGCTCACGAAGAAGCCTGCCGAGACCCGCATGGGTTCCGGTAAGGGTTCGCCGGAGTGGTGGATCGCCAACGTCAAGCCCGGACGCGTGATGTTCGAGCTGTCCGGCGTGGCGGAGCCGATCGCTCGCGAGGCGCTTCAGCGTGCGATCCACAAGCTCCCGATGAAGTGCAAGATCGTTAAGCGTGAAGTGGGTGAGGCGTGATGGCTAAGGGCCTGACCGCCGGCGAGCTGCGGCTCGAGGACGAGGACACCCTCGTCCAGAAGCTGAAGGAGGCGAAGGAGGAGCTGTTCAACCTCCGCTTCCAGGCGGCGACCGGTCAGTTGGAGAGCCACGGGCGGCTGCGTGCCGTCCGCCGCGAGATCGCCCGTATCTACACCGTGATGCGCGAGCGCGAGCTGGGCATCGTCACGGTCGAGAAGGAGACGAGCGATGGCTGAGACCGAGACCACCGAGACCACTGCGGCCGCCGAGAGCGGCGAGCAGCGACACTTCCGCAAGGTCCGCGAGGGCCTCGTCGTCAGCGACAAGATGGACAAGACCGTCGTCGTCGCCGTCGAGGACCGCGTGAAGCACCGTCTGTACGGCAAGGTCATCCGCCGTACGACCAAGTACAAGGCGCACGACGAGGCCAACGCCTGCGGCGTCGGCGACCGCGTGCTGCTGATGGAGACCCGCCCCCTCTCCGCCACCAAGCGGTGGAGGGTCGTGGAGATCCTCGAGAAGGCCAAGTAGGCCCTCTCTGATACACCGCGCCTCGTGGGGGCTCCGAGAGCCCCCATGACGGCGTCCAAGGACGCGGGGCCTCACGGCCTCGCGTCGCCTGCGGTGCGGCGCCCTGCGGGGCGCTGTGGCCGTGGGAACAAGACAATGCCAGGTTCCGCCAGGCTCAGAAATGAGAACCGGCGCGACTAACAGGAGTAGACGTGATCCAGCAGGAGTCGCGGCTCAAGGTCGCCGACAACACGGGCGCGAAGGAGATCCTTTGCATCCGCGTTCTCGGTGGCTCGGGCCGACGCTACGCCGGTATCGGCGACATCATCGTCGCCACTGTCAAGGACGCGCTGCCGGGCAGCACGGGCGTCAAGAAGGGTGACGTGGTCAAGGCCGTCGTCGTCCGCACGGTCAAGGAGCGCCGCCGGCCCGACGGCTCCTACATCCGCTTCGACGAGAACGCCGCCGTCATCATCAAGGACAGCGGCGACCCTCGCGGCACTCGTATCTTCGGCCCGGTCGGCCGCGAGCTGCGCGACAAGAAGTTCATGCGCATCATCTCGCTCGCCCCGGAGGTGTTGTAAATGCCGAAGTCGCTGCACGTGCGCAAGGGTGACCTGGTCCAGGTCATCGCCGGCAAGGACAAGGGTGCCAAGGGTCGTGTGATCGCCACGCTGCCGCGCGAGGACCGCGTGGTGGTCGAGGGCGTCAACATGATCAAGAAGCACGCCAAGGAGACCCACCAGGGCCCGCGCGGCGCCAAGACCGGCGGCGTGCAGACCATGGAGGGCCCGATCCACGTCTCGAACGTGAAGAAGCTCAAGGACGACAAGCCCGCCGAGAAGAAGGCCGACGAGAAGGCCGACGAGACGGGTGAGGACAGCTGATGACTGCCACGACCACTGAGACCGAGCGCCCGACGCCGCGACTCAAGACGAAGTACCGCGAGGAGATCGCGGCGCAGCTTCGCGAGCAGTTCGGCATCGAGAACGTCATGCAGATCCCGGCCCTGACCAAGATCAAGGTCAACATGGGTGTGGGCGAGGCGGCTCGTGACTCCAAGCTCATCGAAGGTGCCGTCCGCGACCTCACCGCGATCACCGGCCAGAAGCCGGCCGTCGTCCGGGCGCGCAAGTCCATCGCGCAGTTCAAGCTGCGCGAGGGCATGCCGATCGGCGCGCACGTCACGCTGCGTGGCGACCGCATGTGGGAGTTCCTCGACCGGCTCCTGGCGCTGGCCCTGCCCCGTATCCGGGACTTCCGTGGCCTGTCGCCGAAGCAGTTCGACGGCAACGGCAACTACACGTTCGGTCTGACCGAGCAGGTCATGTTCCACGAGGTCGACCAGGACAAGGTCGACCGGCCGCGGGGCATGGACATCACGATCGTGACCACCGCGAAGAACGACGACCAGGGCCGGGCGCTGCTGAAGCTCCTCGGCTTCCCGTTCAAGGAGGCCTGATCCAATGGCGAAGAAGTCGCTGATCGCCAAGGCGGGGCGCAAGCAGAAGTTCGAGGTCCGGGCCTACACCCGTTGCTCGCGTTGTGGCCGGCCGCGCGCCGTCTACCGCAAGTTCGGGCTCTGCCGGGTGTGCTTCCGCGAGATGGCGCACCGGGGCGAGCTGCCCGGCATCACCAAGTCGAGCTGGTAGGTAACCTGGTGGGCGGCCCGAGTGCCGCCCATCGGGCACTCATATTTCAGTAGAAGACAGGACGTCTCCCTCAGCGGGACGTTCGTGACCACGCCAAAGGTCCACCGGCAGAGCGCTGCTTCGCCGACTGGAAACCGTGGCGAGGAAGGCCACTGGCCATGACGATGACCGACCCGATCGCAGACATGCTCACGCGTCTGCGCAACGCGAATTCGGCGTACCACGACAGCGTGTCGATGCCGTACTCGAAGATCAAGGCGCACATCGCCGAGATCCTCCAGCAGGAGGGCTACATCCAGGCCTGGACCGTCGAAGACGCCAAGGTCGGAAAGAACCTCGTGGTGGAGCTCAAGTTCGGGCCTACCCGTGAGCGGTCGCTCGCGGGCCTGCGCCGGGTTTCCAAGCCCGGTCTGCGGGTTTATGCGAAGAAGGACAACCTGCCTCGAGTCCTGGGCGGACTGGGCGTCGCGATCATCTCGACGTCCCACGGCCTCATGACCGACAAGCAGGCCGGCAAGCGTGGTGTGGGCGGGGAAGTCCTCGCCTACGTCTGGTAGAGGGGAGGAACACAGCATGTCGAGAATCGGACGGCTGCCCATCCCTGTGCCGAGTGGCGTAGACATCGCGATCAACGGCCAGGATGTCCAGGTCAAGGGCCCGAAGGGCACGCTCACTCACACGGTCGCCGAGCCCATCAAGGTGGCTCGGGACGACGACGGCGCCATCGCCGTCACCCGGCCGAACGACGAGAACAAGGTCCGTGCGCTGCACGGCCTGTCCAGGACGCTGATCGCCAACATGGTGCAGGGCGTCACTCAGGGCTACTCCAAGAGCCTTGAGATCGTCGGCGTCGGTTACCGCGTTCAGGCCAAGGGCCCGACGCAGCTGGAGTTCTCGCTGGGCTTCAGCCACCCGGTCATCGTCGACGCCCCCGAGGGCGTCAGCTTCCGCGTCGAGAAGCCGACCCTGTTCCACGTGGACGGCATCGACAAGCAGAAGGTCGGCGAGGTCGCGGCCAACATCCGCAAGCTGCGCAAGCCTGACCCGTACAAGGGCAAGGGCGTGCGCTACCAGGGCGAACAGATCCGCCGCAAGGTCGGAAAGGCTGGTAAGTAGGCATGGCTCCGAAGGTTGCGTTCAGCAAGCACACGGCTGCCCGCACCGTTTCGCGGGCCCGCCGTCACCGCCGCGTCCGCAAGTTCGTCGTCGGTTCGGCCGAGCGTCCGCGCCTGGTCGTCAACCGCTCGACGCGTCACATGTTCGTCCAGATCGTGGACGACACCGTCGGCCACACGCTGGTGAGCGCGTCCACCATGGACCCCTCGCTGCGCTCGCTGGAGGCGGACAAGACGGAGAAGGCGAAGAAGGTCGGCGAGCTCCTCGCTCAGCGGGCCAAGGAAGCCGGGATCACCAAGGTCGTCTTCGACCGCGGTGGCAACCGCTACGCCGGCCGCATCGCGGCTCTGGCGGACAGTGCCCGCGAAGGCGGGCTCGAGTTCTGATGGCTACTGAGAAGAGGAACCACTGATGGCTGCAGCTCCGCGTCGCGGTGGCGGCACCGGTGGCGAGCGGCGGGACCGTCGTGACGATCGCCGCGGTGGCGCCGCCGACAAGGGCGTCTCGTACATCGAGCGCGTAGTGAAGATCAACCGAGTGGCCAAGGTCGTGAAGGGTGGTCGTCGCTTCAGCTTCACCGCCCTCGTCGTCGTCGGTGACGGCAACGGCCTGGTCGGCGTCGGCTATGGCAAGGCCAAGGAAGTCCCCGCGGCCATCGCCAAGGGTGTCGAAGAGGCGAAGAAGCACTTCTTCAAGGTGCCCAGGATCCAGGGCACTATCCCGCACACCGTGCAGGGCGAGGAGGCGGCCGGTGTCGTCTTCCTGCGTCCGGCCTCGGCCGGTACCGGCGTCATCGCCGGTGGCCCGGTGCGCGCGGTGCTGGAGTGCGCGGGCATCCACGACGTGCTGTCCAAGTCGCTCGGCTCCGACAACCCGATCAACATCGTGCACGCCACCGTGGCGGCTCTGAAGGGCCTCTCGCGCCCCGAGGAGATCGCCGCCCGCCGTGGCCTGCCGATCGAGGACGTGGCCCCGCCGGCCATGCTCAAGGCCCAGCGTGAGGGCCTGGCGGAGGCTGCGGCCGCGAAGGCGGTGAGCTAGTCATGGCACGCCTGAAGATCACTCAGGTTCGCTCGAAGATCGGTGGCAAGCAGAACCAGCGCGACTCGCTGCGTTCGCTTGGCCTGAAGCGAATCGGCGACGTCGTCGTCAAGGAGGACCGGCCCGAGATTCGCGGGATGGTCTCCGTGGTGACGCACCTCGTCGAGGTGGAAGAGGTCGACTAGTCATGACTGACAAGGCTCCGCTCAAGATTCACGACCTGCGTCCCGCCCCCGGCGCCAACAAGTCGAAGATCCGCAAGGGTCGCGGCGAGGCGTCGAAGGGCAAGACGGCCGGTCGCGGCACCAAGGGCTCGCACGCCCGTACGACGGTTCCCCTCGGCTTCGAGGGTGGCCAGGTGCCGCTGCAGAGGCGTCTGCCGAAGCTCAAGGGCTTCTCCAACGCCCTGTTCAAGACGACCTACCAGGTCGTCAACCTCGACAGGATCGGCGAGCTGTTCCCCGAGGGTGGCGAGGTCACCGTCGAGGGTCTGGTCGCCAAGGGTGCTGTTCGCAAGAACCAGCTCGTGAAGGTGCTCGGCACCGGCGAGATCTCGGTCGCGGTGAACGTGACGGCTCACGCCTTCTCGTCCTCCGCGAAGGAGAAGATCGCCGCCGCCGGTGGTTCCGTTACCGAGCTGTAGTAACGCTATGACGAGGCGTGGGGGCTTTGACAATGGGCCCCCACGCCCGTAGTGCGTTAGAGTTCGCGAGACGGCAGGCTTCTGTCCGGCTCGTTTGACATGAGACTTCAGATGGCAGATCCCCGCACCATCGCTTACTCACACCGCCGTAAAGGCGCGCAGGAGGGACCGTGCTGACCGCGTTTACCCGGGCGTTCCGGACACCGGACCTGCGCAAGAAGTTGCTCTTCACCCTGGGCATCATCGCGCTTTTCCGTCTCGGCTCGGTTCTTCCGACTCCGGGAGTCCACGTCCAGAACCTCGCCGCCTGTTTCGACCAGGCTCGGAGTGGCGACACCGGCAACATCTACGGGATGGTCCAGCTCTTCAGCGGCGGTGCGCTGCTGAAGCTTTCCGTGTTCGCGCTGGGCATCATGCCGTACATCACCGCGAGCATCATTCTCCAGCTGCTCGTCGTGGTCATTCCGCGACTCGAAGCGCTGAAGAAGGAAGGCCAATCCGGCCAGACCAAGATCACGCAGTATACGCGTTATCTGACCATCGGGCTCGCGGTCCTGCAGTCCACCGCCTTCATCGCGCTGGCCCGTACCGGCCAGCTTTTCCCGAACTGCCAGCAGGACGTCCTGCTCGACCCCGACAACATCTTCATGATCGTGACGATGGTGGTCATCATGACCGCCGGTACGTCGGTGATCATGTGGCTCGGTGAGCTCATCACCGACCGCGGTGTCGGCAACGGCATGTCGATCCTGATCTTCACGCAGGTCGTCGCGGTCTTCCCCTCCGAGCTGGCCAACATCTTCCAGGCGAACAAGTTCACCTTCGCGGTCGTCATGGTGGTCGGCATCTTCATGATCGCCGCGGTGGTCTTCGTCGAGCAGGCCCAGCGGCGCATCCCGGTGCAGTACGCCAAGCGCATGGTGGGCCGCAGGATGTACGGCGGCACGTCGACGTACATCCCGCTGAAGGTCAACCAGGCCGGCATCATCCCGGTGATCTTCGCCTCGTCCCTGCTCTACCTGCCGCAGCTCATCACGTCGCTCTTCCAGACCAGCGACAACGTGGTGATCACCTGGATCTCGCAGAACCTGGCCACGGGCGACACTCCCATCTACATGGCCACGTTCTTCCTGCTGATCATCTTCTTCACCTACTTCTACGTGTCGATTACGTTCAACCCCACTGAAGTCGCCGACAACATGAAGAAGTACGGTGGATTCATTCCGGGCATCCGCCCCGGCCGTCCGACGGCTGAATACCTGAACTTCGTGCTCACCCGTCTGACCGCGCCCGGCGCGCTCTATCTGGGTCTGATCTCCATGGTCCCGATCGTCGCGCTGGCGGTGGCCGGTGCGAGCCAGAACTTCCCGTTCGGAGGGACGAGCATTCTGATCATGGTAGGCGTCGGCCTGGACACGGTGAAGCAGATCGAGAGCCAGCTGCAGCAGCGTAATTACGAAGGTTTCCTGCGGTAGTGCGTCTCGTTCTGGTTGGGCCCCCTGGAGCGGGTAAGGGGACACAGGCCCAGTACATCGCATCGAACCTGTCCATCCCGAAGATCTCGACAGGTGACATCTTCCGTGCCAACGTCTCCGGCGGCACGGACCTCGGCAAGCTGGCCAAGACGTACATGGACCGTGGTGACCTGGTGCCCGACGAGGTCACCATCGCCATGGTCCGCGACCGTCTGTCCGAGGACGACGCGCAGGACGGGTTCCTGCTCGACGGCTTCCCGAGAAACGTCGCGCAGGCGGAGATCCTGCGCGACATGCTCAAGGACTGGGGCCAGGCGCTCGACCTCGTACTCGAGCTCGTGGTCGACGACGACGAGGTGGTCAGGCGGCTCGCCGGCCGACGCACCTGCAGCCAGTGCGGTCGCATCTGGCACGTCGAGTTCGACGACAAGAAGGACGACAAGTGTGACGCGTGCGGGGGCGCGCTGTTCCAGCGGGACGACGACAAGGAGGAGACCGTCAGGCACCGCCTGGAGGTCTACCAGGAGCAGACGGCGCCGCTGGTCTCCTACTACGCCGACGAAGACATCCTGGTCGGCGTCGACGCGACAGGGCCGGTCGAGGAGGTCACTCAGCGGGCCATGGACGCGATCCGGCCGTTCCTGGGCTAGTCCAGTTACGACCGATTTGCGGAGGTGGCACGGGTTTCCGTGCCACCTCGCGGCTATTGTGGGGGGAATTGGGCCCCCACTGCGGCCCGTTGAGACCCAGGGGGGCAGAAGATGTTCAAACGCAACAGACACGGCATCCAGATCAAGTCGCCGGAGCAGCTCGAGAAGATGCGGGCCGCGGGCCTGGTGGTCGGGCGCACGCTCGACCTGCTCAAGCGCTCGGTCGAGCCCGGCATGACGCCGCTCGACCTGGACGTCATCGCCGAGAAGGCGATCAGGGACGAGGGCGCGATCCCGTCGTTCAAGGGTTACCAGGGCTTTCCCGCCACCATCTGCGCGTCGGTGAACGACGAGGTGGTGCACGGCATCCCGACGAACGCCCGCAAGCTGCGCGAAGGCGACATCATCTCGATCGACTGCGGCGCGATCCTGGAGGGCTGGCACGGCGACTCGGCCGTCACGGTCCCGGTCGGCGAGGTGGACCCGAAGCTGACCGAGCTGATGCGGATCACGGAGGAGGCCATGTGGCGCGGTATCGCCGCGCTGAAGCCCGGCCGGCACCTGTCCGACATCGGGTACGAGGTCGAGCGCTACGTGAAGTCTCAGGGCCGCTACGGCATCCCCCCGGAGTACGGCGGCCACGGCATCGGCACCGAGATGCACATGGACCCGTGGATCGCCAACCACGGCAAGCCCGGCCGGGGCCCGGCGCTGGAGGAGGGCATGTGCCTGGCCATCGAGCCCATGGTCAACCTGGGCACCGAGCGCACCCGCGTGCTGGCCGACGACTGGACCGTGGTGACGGTCGACGGGAAGCACTCCGCACACTTCGAACACAGCGTGGCCGTGACACATAATGGTCCTTGGGTGCTTACCGCCCTGGACGGGGGCGAATCGCGCCTGGCTCAACTTCAGCTCTAGCCGGGAGTGGTGGGATGGCGAAGAACAGCCCCGAGATGCGTGCCTCCGACGCCGACCGAGACCGGGTCGCCGCCATCCTCCGCGAGCACACGGCGCAGGGCCGCATCACGATGGACGAGTTCAACGAGCGGCTCGAGCACCTCTACCAGAGCAAGACCTACGGCGAGCTGGCCAAGCTGACGTCCGACCTGCCCGACGTGGACCTGCGCCACCTGCCGGTCAAGGCCGGCGCGGCGGCCAAGCCGCAGCAGCAGGGCATGCACAGCGGCATGAAGGCGGCCTGGAGCGCCTGGGCGGCGGCCAGCGGCATCAACTGGGTGATCTGGCTGATCGTGAGCATCACGACAGGCGACCTCATCTATCCCTGGCCGCTGTGGGTGATGGGCCCGTGGGGCGTGATCCTGCTGGTGAGCACCATCTTCGGCGACAACAAGCCGAAGCGTACCTAGGACTTTGTGTATTAGTGCACTGTGTGCATTCGTGCGCAGTGCGGATATGTCCGGCTTCTTAACGTGAGCTGTGTCGGACCACGACTCACGGAGGAAACCACATGCGCAAGGTCCTTGCAGCCACCGCTCTCGCCGGCTCGATGGCGTTCGCCGGTCTCGCCGTCGCCCCCGCCGCGCAGGCCGCCACCTCGGCGCCCGTCAGCGCGACGCAGGCGTCCGGTTCCATGGGGAGCTGGGGCAAGTACTACTCCAGTAACAAGAAGGCCTACACCTACGGCAAGACCTACAAGTCGGGCAAGAAGGTCTACACCCACTGGTACGGCAAGGAGTCATCGTCGAAGTACGGCTACGTCTGGTTCAAGTACTACTCCGGCGGCAAGTGGCACCAGTTCTACCGCCAGTGGAACGGCTCGCACCACGCGAAGTGGTCGGGCAAGGGGATCAAGAAGATCTACACCTGGACCTGCTGGGGCGGCAAGCACAAGTACTGCGGCTCGCAGCACCGCATCTACGGATAGACGACAGGGAAGGCCCGCCGGAAAACTCCGGCGGGCCTTCCCTGTGTGCGTCAGGCATGAGGGGCAGTGGGGTAGACTCACTCGTGGTTGTGTCAGGACACCTGGCACGCGTTTCGCGTTTTTGGCTCAGGTGTCGTACACTCCTTAGTCGGCTCACTATGACTATCACGCGTCGGCGATCGTTGCCGATCGCCGCTCTCTTCGAAGCGTGAGGGTCGCGGCTGCGTAGTGAACCGGAGCCTCAGACGACCGATCAGTGAAACGCGAGGAATTTTGGCCAAGAAAGACGGCGCCATCGAGATCGAGGGCACTGTGGTCGAATCGCTCCCGAACGCCATGTTCCGGGTGCAGCTCGACAACGGCCACAAAGTCCTGGCCCACATCAGCGGACGGATGCGGATGCACTACATCCGGATCCTTCCCGACGACCGGGTAGTCGTTGAGCTGAGCCCCTACGACCTGAGTCGTGGGCGGATCGTCTACCGATACAAGTAAAAACGTCTGAGGACACGAAGGACAATGAAGGTAAAGCCGAGCGTCAAGAAGATCTGCGACAAGTGCAAGGTGATCCGCCGGCACGGTCGCGTCATGGTGATCTGCGACAACCTGCGCCACAAGCAGCGCCAGGGCTAGTCGCCGCAAGGCTTCTCCGAGTCCGCCCCGTCAGGGAGCGGGCTCGATCCATGAGGAGCCTGCAACAAGTAGTCACGTCTCACACCTGAAAAGGCGGCGGCATCCGCTGAACCGTTCAGGAGACCCCCGGTCGGAGGCCGGGGCCCTCACCCCGGGCATTGGGGAGGGGCAGTGCGGCGTAAGACCTCCGCCACAAAGAAGGAGAATGCCCGACCATGGCTCGCCTGGTTGGCGTCGACCTCCCCCGCGAAAAGCGGCTGGAGATCGCTCTCACCTACATCTACGGAATCGGCCGCACCCGCGCCCAGGAGATCCTCCAGGCCACCGGCGTGAGCGGCGACCTGCGCGTGCACCAGCTCTCCGACACCGAGCTCGTCCCGATGCGTGACTACATCGAGGCGAACTTCAAGATCGAGGGTGACCTGCGCCGCGAGGTCCAGGCCGACATTCGTCGCAAGATCGAGATCGGTTGCTACCAGGGCATCCGGCACCGCAAGGGCCTGCCGGTCCACGGTCAGCGCACGCAGACCAACGCGCGCACCCGTAAGGGCAAGAAGAAGACCGTCGCCGGCAAGAAGAAGCCCGGTAAGAAGTAGTCCCGCGCAGCCGCGGACCGAAGACCTCAGGAGTGAAGGCAAAGGATGCCTCCTAAGAGCCGCCAGGGTGCGCCGAAGAAGGTGCGCCGCAAGGAAAAGAAGAACGTCGCTCACGGGCACGCCCACATCAAGAGCACGTTCAACAACACGATCGTCTCGATCACCGACCCCAACGGGAACGTGATCTCCTGGGCCAGCGCCGGCCACGTGGGTTTCAAGGGCTCCCGCAAGTCCACCCCGTTCGCCGCCCAGATGGCCGCCGAGAACGCCGCCCGCCGCGCCATGGAGCACGGCATGCGCAAGGTCGACGTCTTCGTCAAGGGCCCCGGCTCCGGCCGTGAGACCGCGATCCGCTCGCTGCAGGCCACCGGCCTCGAGGTGGGCTCGATCCAGGACGTCACCCCGGTCCCGCACAACGGTTGCCGGCCGCCGAAGCGCCGCCGCGTCTGAATTAGCCCAGGAGATACAGAGAAATGGCTCGTTACACGGGCGCGGACTGCAAGCTCTGCCGTCGCGAGAAGACCAAGCTCTTCCTCAAGGGCAGCAAGTGCGAGTCCGCCAAGTGCCCCATCGAGATCCGTCCTTACCCGCCGGGTGAGCACGGCCGCGGACGCCCCAAGGAGTCCGAGTACCAGCTTCAGCTTCGCGAGAAGCAGAAGACCCGCCGTATCTACGGCGTCCTCGAGAAGCAGTTCGCGAACTACTACGAGGAAGCCACCCGCAAGACCGGCAAGACCGGTGAGGTGCTGCTCCAGATCCTGGAGAGCCGCCTCGACAACGTCGTCTACCGCGCCGGGTTCGCCCAGTCGCGCGACGCCGCTCGCCAGCAGGTCCGTCACGGGCACATCCTGGTGAACGGCAAGAAGGTCGACATCCCGTCGTACCGCGTGCGCGAGCACGACATCATCGAGGTCCGCGAGAACAAGCGCAACCTCATGCCGTACGAGGTGGCCCGCGCCACCGCCGGCGAGCGCACCGTGCCCGCGTGGCTCGGTGTCGTGCCCGAGAAGCTCCGCGTCCTGGTTCACCAGCTGCCGGTCCGTCAGCAGATCGACACCCAGGTCCAGGAGCAGCTCATCGTCGAGCTCTACTCGAAGTAAGTAGTCACCGGTCAGGTCGGGGTGCGGCACGCCGCATCCCGACTAGGCTGTTTATCGGAGTGGCGTCATATAGCGGTCGCCACACGAAACAAGGGGAGACCCACACATGCTGATCGCTCAGCGCCCGACTCTTCTCGAAGAGTCGATCGACGAGACCCGGTCCCGGTTCGTCATCGAGCCGCTGGAGCCGGGCTTCGGCTACACCATCGGCAACTCTCTGCGCCGCACGCTGCTGTCGTCCATCCCGGGCGCGGCCGTGACGAGCATCCGCATCGAGGGCGTGCTGCACGAGTTCTCGACCGTTCCCGGGGTCAAGGAAGACGTCACCGACATCATCCTCAACCTCAAGGAGCTGGTCGTCTCCTCCGAGCACGACGAGCCGGTCGTGATGTACCTGCGCAAGCAGGGCCCGGGTGAGGTCACCGCCGCCGACATCGCGCCTCCGGCCGGTGTCGAGGTGCACAACCCCGAGCTGCGCATCGCCACGCTGAACGGCAAGGCGAAGCTGGAGATGGAGCTGACCGTCGAGCGCGGTCGCGGCTACGTCTCCGCGGCGCAGAACAAGCAGCCGGGCCAGGAGATCGGCCGGATCCCGATCGACTCGATCTACTCCCCGGTCCTCAAGGTCACCTACAAGGTCGAGGCGACCCGAGTCGAGCAGCGTACCGACTTCGACCGCCTCATCCTCGACGTCGAGACCAAGCCGGCGATGAAGCCCCGCGACGCGGTGGCCTCCGCCGGTAAGACCCTCGTCGAGCTCTTCGGCCTGGCCCGCGAGCTCAACGTCGAGGCCGAGGGCATCGACATCGGCCCGTCGCCGACCGACGCCGCTCTCGCGGCCGACCTGGCGCTGCCGATCGAGGAGCTGAACCTCACCGTCCGCTCCTACAACTGCCTCAAGCGCGAGGGCATCCACACCGTGGGTGAGCTCGTCGCCCGCAGCGAGCAGGACCTGCTCGACATCCGCAACTTCGGCGCCAAGTCGATCGAAGAGGTCAAGCAGAAGCTGCACGAGATGTCGCTGGCGCTCAAGGACTCCCCGCCCGGGTTCGACCCGAGCGCGGTGGCCGGCGGCGGCTACGACGACGACGACAGCGCGTACGTCGAGACCGAGCAGTACTGATTCCCAGCTAGCGCGGGCCCCCGACCCGGGGGCCTGGCGGCCCGACCCCGGTACCTGGTACGGCCGGGGCGGGTGAACTCCCAAGGAGAACTAACATGCCCAAGCCCACCAAGGGTGCACGTCTTGGCGGCAGCCCGGCGCACGAGCGGCTGATCCTGGCCAACCTGGCCACGGACCTGTTCCGCCACGGCAAGATTCGCACGACGGTCGCCAAGGCCAAGCGCCTGCGCCCGCTGGCGGAGCGCCTGATCACCAAGGCGAAGAAGGGCGACATCCACAACCGGCGTCAGGTCCTGACCGTCGTTCGGGACAAGGGCGTCGTGCACCACCTCTTCACCGAGCTCGCGGTGACGTTCGCCGAGCGTCCCGGTGGCTACACCCGCATCACCAAGATCGGTGCGCGTAAGGGCGACAACGCCCCGATGGCGGTCATCGAGCTGGTGACCGAGCCGCTGAACGGCGTCACGACCCGCCGCACCGAGGCCCCGGCCGCCGCTCCGGCTGCCGCCCCGGCCGAGGAGGAGACCAAGGCCGAGGCCCCCGAGGCCGCCGCCGACGAGGAGACCAAGGCGGAGGCCGCCGAGGCTCCCGCCGAGGGCGCCGAGGCTCCCGAGGCGAAGAAGGACGAGGCCTGATCTTTCAGGCTGGATGAGACGGGCCCGGATCCCCTTGCGGGGGTTCGGGCCCTTTTCCATAGGTGAGGGAGAACCATCGTGGTACGGCTCCGCCTCGATCTCGCGTACGACGGGACCGGCTTCTCCGGATGGGCCAGGCAGCCGGGGCTGCGCACGGTCCAGGGGGAGATCGAGCTGGCGCTCGGCCGGATCCTGCGGCTCGACGGGCCCGCCATGCTGACCGTGGCCGGGCGTACCGACGCCGGGGTGCACGCGCGGGGGCAGGTGGCCCACGTGGACGTGCCGGAGCCGGCGCTGGGGGAGCTCGACGGGAACCGCGGGCCCCTGGGCGTCGATGAGCGGCTCGCTGCGCTCGTGAGACGGCTCGGTGGGGTCCTGGAGCCAGATGTACGCATTTATCGCGTCTCAGTGGCTCCTGAGGGCTTTGACGCACGGTTCTCCGCGATGTTCCGGCGGTACGCGTACCGGGTGAGCGATGCTCCCGGCGGCGTCGACCCGCTGCGGCGGCGCGAGGTGGTCTGGCACAACCGGCCCCTGGACCTCGGGGCGATGAACGCGGCCGCGTCGCGGCTGATCGGCGAGCACGACTTCGCGGCGTTCTGCAAGAAGCGCGAGGGGGCCACGACGATCAGGGAGCTGCAGCGGCTGGAGTGGACCCGCCTGCCCGACGGGGTGCTGGAGGCCACGGTGGTGGCCGACGCGTTCTGCCACTCGATGGTGCGGGCGCTGGTCGGGTCGCTGCTGGCGGCCGGTGACGGGCGGCGGCCCGTGGAGTGGCCCGGGCAGGTGCTGACGGCGGCCGTACGGGACTCCGGGGTGCACGTCGCGCCCGCGCACGGGCTGTGCCTGGAAGAGGTCGGGTACCCGCCGGAGCCGGAGCTCGCCGCGCGGGCGCTGGCCACGCGGCGAGTGCGGACGGCGGCCTCAGCCCTTGGTGATGCGGCGCTCGAGCACGAGTGAGGTCTGGTCCCGGAACGCCCCGCTGACCTTGGGCAACGTCTTGTCCTTGGCCTCCGGCGTGTGGCCGTCGGCGTGGGTGGCGTAGCTGAAGACGATGTAGCGGCCCCAGACCAGGCCCGCCGCGTACCCGCCCGCGATGTGCACGCGCTCGCCGCCGGAGTCCTCCGGGCCGGGGAGCGGGCGGAACCAGATGTTGCGGGAGAGGTTCTTCGCCTGGTCGGCGGTGGTGGCGGCGTTCCTGTCAGGCAGCACGGCGATGCCGGTGGTGACGGCGTAGCGGCGCTTGCTGTCGACGTACGTGGCCCTCAGGACCCGGCTGCACTTCTGCTCCTTCAGCGCGTCGGCGAACTCGCCCGTGGCGGCCTTCTCGCAGGTCGTCTCCATGTCGGCCTTGACCCTGGTGAACGTGGTGCCCGCCGCGCCGACCTTCTTCTTCGGGAACGCCTCCGACAGCGACAGCTTCTGCGGGTCGGTCTGCTCCGAGTTGAGTATCGACGTGCCGGCGCCTTCCGCGGGCGGGGACTGCTCGGCGATGGTCGGTGGCGGGGTGGAGCGGGCCGCGGCCGTGGTGGGCGGGGCGCCGCTCACGGCCTGAATGGCGAAGAAGCCGCCCGTCGCCACGCCCGCCAGGGCCAGCGCGCCCAGTGTCACCAGCAAGGCCCGCTTGCTCTTCGCCGGTGGTGGGGGTGGGGGCGGGGTCTGGAACGGAGGCTGCTTGAACGCGCCCGGCGGGAAGGCCGGGCCGCCTGCCGGGGGCCTGGGCACGTCCAACGACGTGGACGGGCGCTGGCCCCAGGTGTCTCTGGAGAACGGGAGCTCGGGCAGTTTGTCACCGGTGGGGGGTGTGGGGGGCCAGACGGGTACGTCGCCAGGCTCCGGTGGGCGGATGGACGGATTCGCGGCGGCGGCGTCATGGCCGGCCGCGTTCGGGTCGAAGTAGTGAGCCGGGCCCTGGTCGCCGGGGTGCTCTTCCGCCGTTGCCACGGGGGCCGCGAGGGGCGAGGGCTCGCCGCCCGGGGCGGTCGGGAAGGGCAGGGCCAGCCGGGTGTCGTCCGGCTCGAGGTCGTTCTGCCGGGCGGGGGCGGGCTGGTCCTGGCCGGGGCGAGGGGGTTCCTGGCCGGGGGCCGGGGGGACATTGCCAGGCGTGCCGTCCTGGTCGGGTCCGGGGTGGGCGGCACCTGATGTGGCGTCTTGGCCGGGTCCGGGGTGGATGGCGTTCGGTAGGCCGTCTTGGCCGGGCCTCGGGTGGGCGGTGCCCGGTTCGCCGGATCGGTCCGGCTGCGGGTGCACGCCGTCAGGGGGCGTGGTGGCGTCATCCGGTCCCGAGCTGGTGGTGACGTGGCCGGGGCGGGGGCCGGCGGGGTTCGTGGCGTCCTGCTCGGTGGGCGCGGGCGTGCCCTGGGCCGAGTGGTGGGAGGTGTCCCGCTTCGCGGCCTCGGGGTCGAAGTAGTGGGCCGGGTGGGCGAAACCTTCGGGGTTGGTGGCGTTCGCGTCGAAGGGCGGGGGGAGGCTCGGCTCGTCGGGCTCGGCCTCCAGCTCGCCCGTGGCGGCCGGCCAGGGTGGCATGGCGTGCGGGTCGGAGACGGGGGCCGGCCAGGCCGGCATGCCCGCCGCGGCGGCCGTGAACGCGGGCGGCGGCTCCCAGGGCGGCGCGCCCGGCACCACCGGCTCCACCGGCCATCGGCCCGTGTTCCGGCCGGGCTCGTTCTCCGGCTGGTCCCAGGGGCGGATGTCCTGGATGCGGCCCGGGCGGGTCCGGTCGTCGTCCGCCTGCCACGGGTGGTCGGACTCGGGCGTGCCGAAGGGGGTGAAACCGGTCGGGGGCGCGGCGAACGGCTGCTGGTACGCGGGCGGGGTGAAGGGCGGGTGGGCAGGAGCCTCGTGGGCGGCCTGCGTGCCGAAGGGCTGGTCGGCGGGCGCATCCTGGGCCGCTCGCGGGTGGAGGGGCTGGTCCGCCTGGGCGCCCTGCGCGCCATGAGGCTGGTCTGCCTGTGCAGGCTCCATGCCGTAGTGCTGGCCTGCTTGTGCGGCCTGCATGCCGTGGTGCTGGTCCGGCTGGGCGGCCTGCGTGCTGTGGTGCTGGTCCGGCTGGGCGGCGGACGGAGGGTGGGGGGCGGATGGCGCTGGGCCGGGCGGTTGCGGGTCGAACGCATGCTGGTCGGCGGGTGGCGCGCCAAGGGGCGTGTGGTCGGCGGGTGGCTCCCAGCCGGGCTGTTGCTGTGCGAAGGCGTGATGGCCGGTGGGTGGCTCCCGGTCCGGCTGCCGGCCGAAGGCGTGCTGGTCGGCCTGCGGTGAGCCGGAGGGCCCGTGGTCGGGGTGGATGGGGTCGGAGAACCAGTCGTACGGGGCGGCGTCGTCGCCCGGCACTTCCCATGGCTGGGCGCCGGGCGACGTCTCCTCATCGGAGATCGGCCCTTGCAGGACGGGTGGGACGGGACGCGCCCCGGCGTCCGTTGCCTCGTCGGATGGAGTGAACGCCGCTGGAACGTCTTGCCCGTTGGTCTGGCCGAAGCTCGGCGGTGGCGTCGCGGGGACGGCCGAGCGGTCGGCGTCCCTGCGATCGTGCTCAGACCCGGGTTCCTGGCCACGCATAGCTGGAGCCTAGCGAGAGTAGCGAGATCGTTATGTCGGTATGGGCGTTCCCGAAGGCATCACGAGTCCCCTACAGGCGCATATGCCCCACAAAGACCGCTCAGCTCAGCGCGCTGCCGGTGAGTGCCCGATGGTCCAGGGCCTGGAACACGGTGGCCTTGGTGATGTCGTTGATGGCCTCGGAGATCCGCTTCGACCCCTTCGAGTCGGGCTTCGTGCCGTCCTTGTTCTGGAACCAGACCAAGATCGCATAGTGCCCGAACGTCGAGACCTTCGCGCCGCCGGCGCCCGAGCCGAGGAGCTTCGTGACGCTGTCCTTGCCCGCCAGCGGCTTGACGTAGTTCTCGTCGTTGCCGCTCTTGGCCACCTTGCTCGCGTTCTTGCTCGTGCTGAGGTTGGCCACGCCGATCGTGCCGATCACCTTGCCGGCCTTGTCACGGAAGCTCGCGCGCAGGAACTGGTTGCACTTGGCGGACTTGAGCGCCTTCTTGAGGCCATCGCCCAGGGCGCCGTCGTCGCACTTCTTGTCCTTGCTGGTGACCGTCATCTCGTAGCCGCGGCCCGAGACCGTGAACTTCTTCTTCGAGCCGAAGAACTCCTTCACCGAGATGGCGTCGGGGTCGGTCTCGCGGTCGGCGGCGAACCCGTACCTGCCGGGCGGGGCCGACGGCAGCGGCGCCGAGGTCTGCCTGGGGGCGGCGGTCTCGGCGGAGGTGGGGGTCTCGGCGTTCCACATCAGGTAGAGGCCGCCGCCGAGCAGGCCGAGCACCACCACGCCGCCGATCGTGGCCAGCAGCGGGCCGCGCGAGCGGGTGCCCTCGTCGTACGGGCTCCAGCCGACTCGGCTCTGGGGGCTCCGGGAGGTGTCGTCCTTGTCGTTCTTGCCGGTGTCGTCGTCGGAGGCCTTGCGGTCCTTGCGGGAACGGCGGCCCTTGCTGGGCGCGAACGCGTCGTCGCCGGGGTCGTCGGTGGCGAAGGGGTCCTTGCCGCGGGTGCCGGGCCCGCTGTCCTCGGAGTCGGCAGCGCGCTTTCCACGGCGACCTGGGCCTCGTCCGTCAGGGCGTCCGTCAGGGCCGGGAGCGCCGGGGCCGCCGCCAGGGCCTTGCCCGCCCGGGCCTGGGCCACCAGGCCCGCCGGGGGCGGGGCCGTTCGGCCCGCCGCCGCCGAAGGGGCCGCCGGAGAAGGGGTCGCCGCCGAACGGGTCGGCGCCGAAGAAGCCGCCGCCGGGCTGCGGACCGCTCGGAGGGCCGCCGGAGGGCCTGTCGCCGCCGGGGCCTTGCGCGCCCGGGCCGGGGCCACCGGGGCCACCAGGGCCACCGCCGCCGGGCCCCCCGGGACCGCCGGTGCCACGGGGGCCTGGACCGCCGCCAGGGCCACCACCGCCGCCAGGGCCGCCGCCGCCAGGGGTGCCGCCAGGCCCGCCGCCGCCGAAGGGACCGCCGCCTCCAGGGCCGCCACTGCCAGGGCCCCCGCCGGGGCCGTTGTTGCCGGGGCCTCCACCGGGTCCGCCGGGGCCGCCCCCCGGGCCGCCGCTCATGAAGAGGCTGCCCTGCTCGTCGGTTCCCGGGCCGCCCGGGCGTGCGCCGCCCGCCGGCCCGCCGCCTGCGGGGCCTGCGGGGCCGCCCTCTGGCGGGCCGCCCCTGGTGAAGAAGCTGCCGGAGGGGCCGCCGAAGCCGCCGGGCCCGCTGTCGAAGGGGTCACGTGGCCTGCTGCCGAAGGGATCGGTGGATCCGCCCCCGGAAGGGCCGTCGTTCGCGGGGTTGCCGTTGCTGAAGAAGCCGCCGGACGATCCGTTGCCGGAGGAGGCGTCGTCCGCCGGGCCGCCGTTGGCGAAGAAGCCGCCGGACGATCCGTTGCCCGAGGGGCCGTCGTTCGCCGGGCCGCGGCTGGTGAAGAAGCCGCCGGAGGATGCGTTGCCCGAGGGGCCGTCGTTCATGAAGGAACCGCCGGCAGGACCGCCGTCAGCGGGACCGCCACCGAAGGGGGCACCGTCTGCGGGAGAGCCGCCCCTGGGAGCGCCGCCCGGACCCTTGGGGCCGCCTCCCATCCCGTAGGGGGCGCTGCCCGTGCCGTTCTCACGTTCCCCACTGCCGTTGGAAACCATGCGGCGACATTACCGTGATGTTCGTCATTGGGTTCCGAAGTCCTGAGTCCACCATGGTCCTCCGGGGCCCGAGGCGACGCCGACGCCGATGGCCTTCAGGCGGCAGTCCAGGATGTTCTTGCGGTGGTCGCGGCTGGCCATCCAGCCGTCCACCGCCTCCTCGGCGGTGTCGTATCCGGCGCCGATGTTCTCGGCGGCGCCCCAGCGGTATCCGGCGCGCTCCATCCGGTCCCAGGGCGAGGCGCCGTCGGGGGAGTTGTGCGACAGCCGCCCCGTACGGGCCATCTCGAGCGAGTGCGCACGCGCGGAGCGGGTGAGCGCGGTGTCCACCCGCAGCGGCCCGCAGCCGCGCCGGGCCCGGGCGGAGTTGGTCAGGGAGACGACCCGGGACGCCAGGCCCGCCACGACCCGCACCCCGTCGTCGTGGGGATCGACGACCACCGCGGGGTCGTCCTGCGTGTTGAAGCCGTCGATCTGGTCCTTGGGCGTCCTGGTGGGCCTGGGCGTGGCCGTGTCGCGGGGCGACTCCTTCGTGGTGATGCCCCGGGGGATGCGCTCGGCCTGCGGCTGCGCCTTCCTGGCCGTCGTGGGCGCGGGGTTGGCGGTGGCGGCGGCGGGCGGGGCGGTCTCGTTCAGGTAGACGTGCGGGGTGGGCTCGGGGCCGTCGGTCAGCCGGCCGATGAGCACGCCCGTGAAGAGCACGGCCAAGAGGCAGGTCAGCACGCCCAAGCGGCTCCGGCGCCGAAGGCCGCGCTGGGTTTGCCGGGTGTGAGAGATCCGCCACATACCGCCGCTAACGATAGAGATGTCTGGTCCTGGGAAAGAAGGGGTCCCAGGGAAACGAAATCGAACCGTTCTGCGGTCGGGTAGACTCGCCTCGGGTTACCGGTCACTTTGACCTGCACGCCTTTGGGCGGGTAGCTTAGGTTCGTTGTGTGCATAGGTCCAGCGTGACCAATGCGCGGCGCGTCCGGCGTCATCTCCCGTGTTGAGGAGACGGAAGGTCCGGGCCGTCGTGTGCCCGCACCGACCGACCAATGTAGCTGTCGCATCCGACAGCGCCGAAGACGCGAGCATAAAGAAGGCTACGACCGTGCGCACGTACTCACCGAAGCCCGCCGACGTCCAGCGTCAGTGGTACGTCATCGACGCGACCGATGTCGTGCTGGGCCGGCTGGCCAGCCACGTCGCGACCCTGCTCCGCGGCAAGCACAAGCCGATCTTCGCGAACCACGTCGACACCGGTGACTTCGTCATCGTCATCAACGCCGACAAGATCGCGCTGAGCGGTAACAAGCGTGAGCAGAAGAAGGCGTACCGCCACTCGGGCTACCCGGGCGGTCTGCGTTCCGTCAGCTATGGCGAGCTCATGGACAAGCGCCCCGACAAGGCCGTCGAGAAGGCCGTGAAGGGCATGCTGCCGAAGAACTCCCTCGGTCGGAAGATGGCCAAGAAGCTGAAGGTCTACGCGGGTTCCGAGCACCCGCACCAGGCCCAGCAGCCGGTGCCGTTCGAGATCACCCAGATCGCCCAGTAGTAGTTCGAAAGAGTTAGAGGAGAACCGTGGCTGAGCCCACCGGTGTCGAGACGGTCGTAGAGACGGCCGAGCTGGAGGAATTCTCCGGCGAGGACTTCCCGTCCGAGTACACCACCGAGTCCGCCGCCAGCGCCGACGCTCCCGTGCGCAAGCCCGTCACCACGGGCAACTCGTACGGCACCGGCCGCCGCAAGGAGGCGATCGCCCGCGTGCGCATCGTCCCCGGCACCGGCAAGTGGACGATCAACGGTCGTTCGCTGGACGTCTACTTCCCGAACAAGGTCCACCAGCAGATCGTCAACGAGCCCTTCGTGGTGCTCGGCGCCGAGGAGGCGTTCGACGTCATCGCCCGCATCGACGGCGGCGGCGTCACCGGCCAGGCCGGCGCGCTGCGCATGGGCCTGTCCCGCGCGCTGGCGATCCTGGACGTCGAGGTCAACCGCCCGCCGCTGAAGAAGGCCGGCTTCCTCACCCGTGACGCCCGCGCCACGGAGCGGAAGAAGTACGGCCTCAAGAAGGCCCGTAAGGCTCCGCAGTACAGCAAGCGCTAAGTTGGCGCGCCTTTTCGGCACCGACGGGGTACGTGGGGTCGCTGGTCGCGACCTCACGGCGGAGCTCGCCATGGATCTGTCCGTGGCGGCGGCCCACGTCCTCGGCGATGCAGGCGCGTTCGCCGCTACCGGACGCCGTCCGGTAGCGGTCGTAGGCCGGGACCCGCGTGCCTCGGGAGAGTTTCTCGAGGCCGCCGTGGTCGCCGGCCTCGCGGCGTCTGGAGTGGATGTGCTGCGCCTCGGCGTGCTGCCCACCCCGGCCGTCGCCCACCTCACCGCCGCGCTCGGCGCCGACCTCGGCGTCATGTTGTCGGCCTCGCACAACCCGGCGCCCGACAACGGCATCAAGTTCCTGGCGCGCGGCGGCTTCAAGCTGTCCGACGCCGTCGAGGACGAGATCGAGCGGCGGCTCGGTGAGGAGTGGAGCTTCCCCGTGGGCTCCGGCGTCGGCCGCGTGCGCGACGCCTACGGGGAGGCCGACCGGTACATCTCCCACGTGCTGACCACGATGAGCGCGTCCCTGGACGGGCTGAACATCGTGGTCGACTGCGCCCACGGGGCCGCCCACATGGTGGCGCCCGAGGCGCTGCTGCGCGCGGGAGCCAGGGTCGAGGCGATCGGTGCCAGGCCCGACGGCCTGAACATCAACGCCGGCCACGGCTCGACCCACCTGGACAAGCTCCAGCAGGTCGTCATCTCGCGCGGGGCAGACCTGGGCGTGGCCTACGACGGCGACGCCGACCGCTGCCTGGCGGTGGACCACACGGGCGAGATCATCGACGGTGACCACATCATGGCCATCCTCGCCGCCGCCATGCACGGCGAGGGCACGCTGGCCAAGGACACCGTGGTCGCGACCGTGATGTCCAACCTGGGCTTCAAGCTCGCGATGCGCGACGCGGGGATCACCGTGGTGGAGACCGCGGTGGGCGACCGCTACGTGCTGGAGCGGATGAAGTCCGACGGCTTCAACCTGGGCGGCGAGCAGTCGGGGCACGTCATCATGCTCGACCACGCCACCACGGGCGACGGCCTGCTCACCTCGCTGCACCTGCTGGGCGTGATGGCCAAGTCGGGCGTGCCGCTGAAGGAGCTGGCCGCGGTGATGACGCCGCTGCCGCAGATCCTGATCAACGTCAAGGACGTCGACAAGGGCAAGGCCTCGGTGCCCGAGCTCGTCGCCGCCGTCGCGGAGGCGGAGGCGGAGCTGGGGGAGACCGGCCGGGTGCTGATCCGGCCGAGCGGGACCGAGCCCATGATCCGGGTCATGGTGGAGGCCGCTTCCGAGGAGCATGCCACGCAGGTGGCGGGGCGGCTGGCCGACGTCGTGCGTACGGCCTGCGTCTGAACGACCCTTCCTGTACGGCCCGCGGGGATGTCACCCGCGGGCCGTACGCATGTCGGCTACTCGTCGCCGGTGAGCGAGAAGACGCGCAGGCGCCGGCCGGCCCAGAAGACCGCGCCGAGGGTGACCACGAGCAGGGCCGGGATGGCGAAGCCGAGCGTGACGTCGGCCTTGAAGAAGGGCGAGTCGCTGAGCTGGTCGGCGATCGACTGGCCCCAGTGCTGGATGGAGAACTTGCGGGCGCCCGGGATGAGGTTGCCCACCAGGCTCTCCCAGACCAGCGCGTAGATGATGCCGATCGTGACCGCGTGCCGGGTGACGACGCCGAGCAGCAGGAAGACGGCGGCGTAGGCGATGCCGGCGACCAGGGTGCCCACCGCGAAGCCGGCCGCGATGCCGTCCTCGCCACCGATCAGCAGCCAGCCCGCCACGTAGGTGGGCACGGCCCCGAACACGGCCAGCAGCGAGGCCGCGACCAGGAACTTCGTCTGGATGATGACCGGGCGCGAGATCGGCTTGGACATCAGGTGGATGATGGTGCCGTCGTCGATCTCCGGGGCGATGACTCCCGTGCCCGCGATCAGGCCCAGCAGCGGCAGCATGGTGCTGATGGCGAAGCTCTGCAGCAGCAGCACGGCCGAGCGCTGGTCCCCGCTGCCGACGAGGCGGAACAACACGGCCAGGGCGATCAGGGCGAGCGGGAGCAGCAGGAGCAGGATGATGCGCCGGCGGCCCAGCAGGGCGCGGTAGGTGATGCCCGCCACCACGGTGTTCATTCAGGTGCTCCTGTTGATCAGGTAGGAGAAGACGCTCTCCAGGTCCTCGTCCGCCGGGGAGACCTCGTGGAGGCGCACGCCCTCCTCCTGAGCCACTCGGGGCAGGAGGCGGGCGAACCGGCGGAACTCGGTGGCCTGGACCTCCAGGCCTTCTGGGCGCAGCGTGATGCCGCCGGTCGAGGCGTCGCGGACGAGGGCGGCGGCGAGCCTCCTGTCGTCGCTGGAACGGATCATGAACAGGTGCGGCCGGTCCGTCATCAGCCGCCTGATCTCGCGGAAGTTGCCCGACGCCGCGTGCCGGCCCGAGACCAGCACCTCGATGTGCTGGGCGACCCGCTCGACCTCCTCCAGGATGTGGGAGCTGAACAGGATCGTCTTGCCCGCCGTGCCCATGCTCCTGATCAGGTCCATGAGGTGGAGACGCTGGCGCGGGTCCATGCCGTTGAACGGCTCGTCCAGGAGGAGGACGGGCGGGTCGTGGACGAGGGCGGCGGCGACCTTGACGCGCTGGCGCATGCCCTTCGAGTACGTCTCGACGCGCCGGTCCTTCGGCTCCTCCATCTCCACCGTGGCCAGGGCCTTGCGGGCGGCCTCGACCGGGTCGGGCAGGTTGTGGAGGCGGGCGGCGGAGAGGACGAACTGCCAGCCGGTCAGGAAGCCGTATACGCCCTCCTTTTCCGGCACTAAGCCGATATTTCGGTAAATGTGGTGGTTCTTCCACACGGCGGCGCCGTCCAGCGTGACCGTGCCGCCCGACGGGGACAGGAAGCCTGCCATCATGTGCAGGAGCGTCGACTTGCCCGCCCCGTTCGGCCCGAGCAGGCCCGTGACGCCGGGCCCGATCGTCATCGTGACGTCGTTGACCGCCACCACGTTGCCGTACCAGCGGGACACCTGCGAGAGCTCGATCTTCATCGCGCGGCCGCCTTCCTGTAGCGCAGTCCGAGGGCGGCCAGGCCGGCGGCGATCAGCAGCACCAGGACGGCGGCCGAGGCGGGGCCGCTCGGGTAGGCGGCGCTCTCGATGGAGTGCGGCGAGGTGCCGAACAGCCAGTGCTGCACGGAGTCGACCAGCCAGAACGGGTTCGCCAGCCACGCCCACGCGGCCGCGGACTCGTTGCCCGTCGAGTACAGCGAGCCGTAGACGATCGGGACCGAGGCCGACGACAGCAGGTAGACGGTGATCACGGAGGCCACGCCGAGCCCCCGACGCGGCGTGAACGAGGCCAGCGCCAGCCCGAACGCCGACAGCAGCACCGACAGCAGCAGCGCCATGAGCACGGCGCCCAGGTACTCGCCCGTGGCCGGCGGCCCCGGCATGTCCACCACCAGCTCGCCCAGGTAGGTCAGCGTCAGCGGCACCGCGATCAGCGCGAACACCGCCACGGTCATCGCCGCCACCTTGGCGCCGACGTACTCGGCGATCGTGACGGGCCGCGAGAGGTAGAGCGGCAGCACGCGGTAGCGCAGGTCGGGCGCGACCACCGTGGGGGCCTGCGCGGCCAGGAAGATCGCGACCACGGCCTGCATGACGACCGCGAAGCCGCTGTAGGGGATGCCGCGCTGCTGGATCAGGGCCATCATGGCGATGCCCACGATGGAGGGCATGATCATGATGGCGGCCAGCGCGAACGGCACGATCTTGCTGCGGGCCGGGCGGCCGAGGCCGAAGACGCCGCGCAGGCTGTGGACGGCCAGCGCCCTGGTCGAGTAGCCGCGGCCGAGCCGGGGGCCGTCGTAGTGGCGATAGCCGATGTCGTAGATCTCAGACATGCGCCACCTCCTCCCTGAAGACGTCCTCGATGCGGTGGCGTCCCTGTTCGAGGCGGATGAGGGCCAGGTCCAGCTCGGCCGTGGCGTCGCGGATCGCGTCGAACGTCTCGGGCCCCAGCACCTTGACGACCAGCAGGCGTCCCTGCCGCGAGACGGTCTGCCCGCCGGCCGACAGCCGGGCGGCCAGCTCGTCGAGGCCCTCGTCCACCTCGACCGTCACCGTCTGCGTGGCCTGCGTGAACTCGCCGATCGCCGACGAGCGCAGCAGCCGCCCCGCGTCGATGACGACGACGTGATCGCAGATGCGCTCCAGCTCGCCGAGCAGGTGGGAGGTGACCAGCACGCTGATGCCGAACTCGGTGCCGATGCGCCTGATCAGCGCGAGCATCTCGTCGCGGCCGCGCGGGTCGAGGCCGTTGGTCGGCTCGTCGAGGAAGATCAGCTTGGGGTCGTGGACGAGCGCCTGGGCCAGCTTGACGCGCTGCTTCATGCCGGTCGAGTAACCCCCCACGGGGCGGTAGCGCTCTTCGGCCAGGCCGACGTGGCGCAGCACGTCGGCCGCGCGCTCGCGGGCCGCGGTGCGCGGCAGGCCGGACATCCGGGCGAGGTGGACGACCAGTTCGGTGGCGGAGACGTCGGGGGGCAGGCATTCGTGCTCGGGCATGTAGCCGACGAGCCGGCGGATCTCGGCGCCCTGGGCGGTGACGTCCAGATCCAGCACGCGCGCGCTGCCGCCGGACGGCGGCAGCAGGCCGAGCAGGATCTTGATCAACGTCGACTTGCCCGCGCCGTTCGCTCCGACCAGCCCGGTCACGCCGGGTCCCACGGTGACCGTGAGCTGGTCGACCGCGGTGACGGTGGGGAAACGCTTGGTCAGCCCCTCGGTGGCGAGGATGTGCATGTGCCGGACCCTACTAGCCGGGCCGGCGGTGTGGCCTCGGTCATATGGATGAACGGCGTCCTACTTGAGGCCAGAATTTCCGCTGGACCACCAGGGTGACGGTGGCCGCGAGGATCATCCCCAGGATGTTGAGGCCGAGCTGGGAGACGGCGGGCGCGACCTCCGTCCAGTCCGACACGGCCATCGCCACGGCCACGTAGCCGGCGGCGGGCACCGTGGTGACCGAGATGAAGACGCCGATCAGCGCCGACGACTTGCCCGCCGTGATCGACAGCACCCCGGCCGCGCCCGCGAGCACCGCCACGATGAACGACCAGCGGTCGGGCTTGACGATGAACTGGAACTCCTCGTTCGTGGTGAGGTCGCCGATGTCGAACCAGCCCCAGTGATGGGAGACGAACGCGCACGCGTACGTGATCGCGATCGCCACCAGGAACCCGATGACCAGCGTCCGCATCGCCGTGACGATCAGGTGCCACCTGCGTCGCAGCAGGCCGAAGCAGATGGCCGCGACCGGGCCGAACTCCGGGCCGAGCACCATCGCCCCGATCATCAGGATGGGGGAGTCCAGCAGGATGGCGATGCCCGCGAGCTGGGTGGCGATGGCCAGGAAGGCCAGGTACGCCCAGGTCACGCGCGACTCGGAGTAGACCCGCTGCGACAGGTGCTCCCAGACCACCGCGTCGTCGGGATCGCCGGGTGCCTCCTCGATCGCCTCCTCCGCCGCCCTGGACAGCGACAGATCGACCTGCTCGGCGGCGATGGAGCCCTCGGTCTCCAGCCACTTGAGCCTGCCCAGGACCTCGTTGGCCGCCTCCCTGGCCGCGTCGCAGAGGATCACGTCGCCGCGCGGCTCGCGGGCCGCACCGGGCAGCACGACAAGGTTGGTGACGCCCGGGCAGCCCTCCAGCACTTCGACCGCCTCGTCGGCGCGGGCGGACGGGACGATCAGTCGCAGATGAAGCACGCAGCCATTGTGTCGAACGAATCTTGACGAGGCGTTGATACCGGTACGCGAAGCTCCCTCACATGATCTGGATCTGGTGCCACGACCACGGCGAGGAGTGCTGGTTCGCCGACCTCGACGACCAGGAGTGCGCGGGCAGGTTCGCCCGCTACCTGTTCGAGGAGGCGTTCAGGTCTGGCGGAGCCGCACCCGCCGTACGGAGTGGTCGGCGCCCTTCTTGAGCACGAGGTCGGCGCGGCCCCTTGTGGGGGCGATGTTCTCGACGAGGTTGCGCTCGTTGATGTCGCGCCACACGTTGCGCGCGAAGGCCGTGGCCTCGTCGTAGGACAGCTCCGCGATGTGCCGGAAGTACGACTTCGGGTCCTCGAAGGCGGTGCGGCGGAGCTTGTGGAAGCGCTCGACGTACCAGGTGCGGATGTCCTCGACCTTGGCGTCCACGTAGATGGAGAAGTCGAAGTAGTCGTTGACGGCCAGGGACGTGGGCGGGGCCGGTTGGAGGACGTTGAGGCCCTCGATGATCAGGATGTCGGGACTTTTCACGGTCTGGTGGGCGCCGGGGACGATGTCGTATTCGAGGTGGCTGTAGATGGGCGCCTTGACCTCCGCCGCGCCCGCCTTCACCTCCGCCACGAACCTGACCAGCGCCCGCCGGTCGTAACTCTCGGGGAAACCCTTGCGATGCATGATCTTCTTGGCCTCCAGCACCGCGTTGGGGTAGAGGAAGCTGTCGGTGGTGATCAGCTCCACGTGCGGGTGTTCGGGCCAGCGGGCCAGGAGGGTGTGCAGCAGGCGCGCCGTGGTCGACTTGCCGACCGCGACGCTGCCCGCGATGCCCAGGATGTACGGCACGCGCTGATCGGATTTGCCGAGGAACGCGCTCAGCACGCTGCTGCGCTGCTTGGACCCGGTGAAGTGCAGGTTGAGCAGCCGGGTCAGGGGGAGGTAGATGTCGGTGACCTCGGTGAGGTCGATGGGATCATCGACGCCGCGTAGCTCTTCCAGCTCGTCTGCGGTGAGAGTCAAGGGCGTGTTCTTGCGGAGCTCGCTCCACTGCTCCCTGCTCAGTTCCACGTAGCCGTTATTCACCTAGGCAGCGTAGCGATGTGCCGCGAACCGGACCTCGGCCGGGGCGTCCCCCAGGGATCCACAGCCTGTGGACAAAGACGTGGGATTGCCGAGAGCCAGTTCGGGGAAGGAAGATGGGTCTTGGCGAAACGGGCGTGCAACGGCTGACCGGCGGCTACTGTCCCCGACGGGAGGTATTCCGTGGACCGTCGTCGCTTCATCTCCAACGTCGTCGCCGGGATCGCCGGGCCCTTCGCGGGCGTCGCGTGCGCCGGCGCGAAGGGCGGGGCCGACCCCGTGCGCGGGTACGGCCCGCTGCGCCCCGTACGCGACCTGCGTGACGGGAAGGCGCGGCTGCACCTGCCCGACGGGTTCAGATACCGCTCGTTCAGCGTGGCGGGTGACAGGTACAGCGACGGGTCCACCGTGCCGGGCAAGCACGACGGCATGGCCGCCTTCTCAGGCCCCAAGGGCAGCGCCGTCCTCATCCGCAACCACGAGGTCGACGGGCCGGTGGGCGCGTTCGGCGACAGGCGCAAGGCCTACGACCCGATGGCCGGGGGCGGCACCTCGACGCTCCAGGTCACCCGCTACGGCGAGGTGATCAGGAGCGCGCCGTCGCTGAACGGCACGATGATGAACTGCTCGGGCGGGCCCATGGCCTGGCGGGCCTGGGTGAGCTGCGAGGAGACGGTCAACGGCCCCGACGTGGTGAACGACCGCTCCGGCGACGACAACTCAAGGCTCACCCGCAAGCACGGCTACCTCTTCGAGGTGCCGGTCGCCCGCGCCGCCACGGCCAGGCCGATCCGCGCCGCCGGGCGCTTCCCGCACGAGTCCGCCGCCTTCGACCCCTCCTCGGGCGCCATCTACCTGACCGAGGACAACTACTCCTTCCCCTCCGGTTTCTACCGTTACCTGCCGCCCAAGCACCCGATCCTGGCCGGGCGGCTGCTCGACGGCGGCCGGCTGCAGATGCTCGCCGTGGACGGCACCGACCGCGCGGACCTGTCGAAGGGACAGGAGCCCGGCGCCGCGTACGGGACCACCTGGGTGGACATCGACGACCCCGACCCCGACTTCACCGGCAGGACCGCCTACGACGAGGCCGCCCAGGCCGTGGGCAGGCAGGGCAGGAAGAAGGGGGCGGCGATCTTCGCCCGGCTGGAGGGTGCGGTGCACCACCACGGCACCGTGTACTTCGTCTCCACCCAGGGCGGGGCCACCGCGCCGGGCGAGCGGGCGCCCGACGGGTTCGGCGACGGGCGGGGGCAGGTGTGGGCGTACGAGACGTGGAGCGGGCGGCTCAGGCTCGTCTACGAGTCGCCGCGCTCGTCGGTGCTCGACCTGCCCGACAACGTGACGGTCAGCAGGCGCGGCACGCTGGTGCTGTGCGAGGACGGCGGCGAGGACAACTACCTGCGCGGGCTCACGAAGAGCGGGGAGATCTTCGACTTCTGCCGGCTGCAGCCCATCGCGGGTGACGACGGCGCCGAGTTCGCCGGCACCACGTTCGGCCCCGGCGGTCACACGCTCTACGTCAACCTGCAGGCCAAGCAGGGCATGTCCATCGCGATCTGGGGGCCGTGGGAGCGCGGGCCGTTCTAATAGATTGGGACGATGATCCTGGGTATCGGCGTGGACGTCGTGGACATCGCCCGTTTCGAGGCGGCGCTGGAGCGTACGCCGCGGCTGAGGGAGCGGCTGTTCACCGAGGGCGAGCGGCCGCTGCCGGTGCAGTCGCTGGCCGCCAGGTTCGCCGCCAAGGAGGCCGTGGCCAAGGCGCTCGGCGCGCCCAAGGGCCTCGGGCACCTGGAGGCCGAGGTGCACTGTGACGAGCTGGGCAAGCCCGAGCTGCGGGTCTCCGGCAAGGTGGCCGAGGTCGCGTACGGGCTCGGGGTCAAGCGCTGGCACATCTCGCTCAGCCACGACGCGGGCGTGGCCGTGGCCTACGTGATCGCGGAGGGATAGCTTCGGATCATGCGTACCGCCTACACCGCCCACCAGATCCGGGGCGCCGAGCACGCGCTCATGGCCCGGCTGCCCGAGGGCACGCTGATGCAGCGGGCCGCTGTCGGGCTCGCCGCCGTCTGCGCCGACCTGCTGGGCCGGGTCTACGGCAGACGCGTGGTGCTGCTCGTCGGCAGCGGCGACAACGGCGGCGACGCCCTGTACGCCGGCGAGCGGCTGGCCAGGCGCGGAGCCCGGGTGGACGCCGTGCTCGCCGGGTCCAGGACGCACGAGGCAGGGCTGCGCGCGCTGCTCGACGCCGGCGGGCGGGTCGCCGAGGCGTCCGCGATCGAGCGGGCCGACCTGATCGTCGACGGGCTCGTGGGCATCGGGGCCGCGGGCGCGCTCAGGGAGCCGTACGCGCGGCTCGCGCAGGAGGCCAACGCCGCCCGCGGCGCGGTCGTGGCCGTGGACGTGCCCAGCGGGGTGGACGCGAGCAGCGGGCAGGTGGCGGGGGCCGCCGTCCGGGCCGGGGTGACCGTCACCATGGGGGCGTACAAGACGGGGCTGCTGGTCGACCCCGGCGCCGCCTTCGCCGGGGACGTCCGGCTGATCGACATCGGACTGGGGGAGTACCTGCCGGATCCCGACGTCGCGGCGCTCACCGCCCGCGACGTGGCCGGCCTGGTCCCGCGCCCGGGCGAGGAGTCGGACAAGTACCGCAGAGGGGTGCTGGGCGTCGCGGCGGGCAGCGACCTGTTCACCGGCGCGGCCGTGCTGGCCGTGGGCGGCGCGCTGCGGGGCGGCGCGGGCATGGTGCGGTACGCCGGCCGCGAGGCGCCGCTCGCCCAGGTGCGCGCGCACTGGCCGGAGGCCGTGGTCACGCTCCTCGACGAGCCCTCGATCGAGCACGTGGGCCGGGTGCAGGCGTGGGTGCTCGGCCCGGGGCTCGGCACCGACGACTGGGCGCACGAGCTGGCGGCCAGGGTGCTGGCCACCGACGTGCCCGTGCTGGTCGACGCCGACGGGCTGACCCTGGTGGCCAGGGACAGAGAGCTGCTGCGGCGGGCGGCACCTGTCCTGATCACCCCGCACGCGGGCGAGCTGGCCAGGCTGATCCGCGCCGACCGCGCCGGCATCGAGGCGGCCCGGCTGGAGCACGCCCGGCGGGCGGCCGCGGAGCTGGGCGTGACCGTGCTGCTCAAGGGCTCGACCACGGTGGTGGCCGAGGACGGGCGGCCGGCGCGGGTGAACGTCACCGGCACGCCCTGGCTGGCCACCGGCGGCACCGGCGACGTGCTGTCAGGGCTGGCGGGCGCGCTGCTGGCCCAGGGGCTGAGCTGCTACGACGCCGCCTCGTGCGGCGCCTACCTGCACGGGCTGGCCGGGCACCTGGCCGCCGACGGCGCCCCGCTGGCCGCCGCCGACGTGGCCACCGCCGTTCCCGCGGCCATCCGTACCGTGACCAGCGCAGGCTCGTGATTCCCGGTGGAAAACCGGACTCGGTCACGAGCCGGAGCTGCCACACTGGAAGGATGTACTCTCCAGTGGCCACGCCCGCTCAGGCGCGGGTCGATCTGGCCGCCATCAGGCACAATGTCGCCCTGCTCAAGGAGCGGGCGGGCGGCGCGGAGGTCATGGGCGCGGTCAAGGCCGACGCCTACGGGCACGGGCTGGTGCCCACGTCCGCGGCGGTGCTGGAGGGCGGGGCGAGCCGGCTCGGCACGGCGTTCGTCAGGGAGGCGCTGGAGCTGCGCGCGGGGGGCGTGACCGCGCCGATCCTGGCCTGGCTGATCACCCCCGGCGAGCCGCTCGACGAGGCGCTGGCCGCCGACGTCGAGCTGTCGGCCGCCGACGTGCGGCTGCTCGACGAGATCGCCGCCGCCGCCAGGCGCGCGGGCCGCGCCGCGAAGCTGCACCTGGAGGCCGACACCGGCATGAGCAGGGGCGGCGCGCCGCTCGCTGCCTGGCCGGACCTGCTGGCCAGGGCCGTGGAGCTGCGGGCCGAGGGCGTCGTCGAGATCGTCGGGCTCTGGTCCCACTTCGCCTGCGCCGACATCCCCGGCCACCCGTCGATCGCGCAGCAGCAGGAGGCGTACGAGACGGCGCTGAAGCTGGCCGACCAGGCCGGCGCGGCCGACTCCGGCGTGATCAGGCACCTCGCCAACTCCGCCGCCACGGTGACGCTCCCCGGCACGCACTACGACCTGGTCAGACCCGGCATCGCGATGTACGGCCTGAGCCCCATCCCGGAGCTGGGCGACTTCGGCCTCAGGCAGGCCATGACGCTGACGGCCAGGATCGGTCTGGTCAAGCGCGTCACCGAGGGCGCGGGCGTCTCCTACGGGCACCTCTACGTCACGGGGCACGAGACCACGCTTGGTCTGGTGCCCCTCGGGTACGCGGACGGCATCCTGCGGCACGCGACGGGGCGGGCCGAGGTGCTGGCGGGAGGCCGTCGCAGGCTGATCGCGGGCCGGGTGTGCATGGACCAGTTCATGATCGACATGGGCGATGACCCGCTGTCGGCCGGTGACGAGGTCGTGCTGTTCGGGCCGGGTGACGGGGGCGAGCCGACCGCTCAGGAGTGGGCGGATACTCTCGGCACGATCACGCATGAGATCGTGACCAGGATCGGTTCGCGCGTGCCACGGGTTCACGAGAACGTGACGCAGGGCACTTCGCGTCGGGCATGAGCGGAGAAGGATCGGGGACATGACGACGACGCCAACACGGCGCAGGGTAGGGATCGCCGGCGCGCTCGTCGGCGCGGCTTCCGCCGGTGTCGCGGCGGCGGCGCTGGCCAAGCGTTACGCGGTGGGCCGGATCAGGCTGCGCCCCGACCACGAGGCGAGCGAGCCGTTCGGCGAGCTGCGGGGCAGGGAGCGCACGCTCGTCACCTCCGACGGCTACGCCCTGCACGTCGAGATCGACGGCCCCGAGGACGCGCCGCTGACCGTCGTGCTCTGCCACGGCTACTGCCTCAGCCTGGAGTCCTGGCACTACCAGCGCAAGGACCTGCGCGAGAACTACCGGCTCGTGCTGTGGGACCAGCGCTCCCACGGCCGCTCCCAGCGGGCCGACGCCGACGACTGCTCGATCGACCGGCTGGGCGCGGACCTGGCCGAGGTGATCGAGCAGTTCGTGCCCGGCCCGTGCGTGCTGGTCGGCCACTCCATGGGCGGCATGACGATCATGGCGCTGGCCGACCGCCACCCCGAGCTGTTCGGCGACAAGATCCGCGCGGCGGCGCTCATCGCGACCTCGGCGGGCAAGCTGGCCGAGCTGACGCTGGGCCTGCCCGCGATGTTGTCCAAGGTCGTGCACAAGGTGGCTCCCGGCACGGTGTCGCTGCTGGGCAAGCGGGGCTCGTGGATCGACAGGACCCGCCACGCGGGCAGCGACATCGCCTTCCTGATCACCCGCCTCATCGGCTTCGGCGACTCGAAGAACGTCAGCCCCACCGTGGTCGACTTCGCCGAGTCGATGATCAGGGCGACCCCGACCGAGGTGGTCGCCAACTTCTACCCGGCCCTGATGAACCACGACAAGCTCGCCGCCCTCCACGTGCTCGACCCGGTGCCCACCGCGATCGTGGTCGGCGACCGCGACTGGCTGACGCCGCCCGACCACAGCAAGGCCATCGCCGCCGCGCTGCCCAAGGCGCAGCTCACCGAGGTGCCGGAGACCTCGCACCTGATCCAGATGGAGCGGCCGGGCATCGTCAACGACACGCTGCGCGACCTGCTGAAGAGGGTGGAGATCTAGTGCGGCTCGCGACCCCCGACGACATGCGGGCCTACGGCGCCCGCCTGGCCGCCCGGCTGCGCCCCGGCGACCTGCTGGTGCTGTCCGGCCCGCTCGGCGCCGGCAAGACCACGCTCGTCCAGGGCATCGCCGAGGGGCTCAAGGTGCGCGGCCCGATCACCTCGCCGACGTTCGTGATCGCCAGGGTGCACCCGTCGCTGCGCGAGGGGCCGCCGCTCGTGCACGTGGACGCGTACCGGCTCGGTGGCGACCTCGAGGTGGACGACCTCGACCTCGACGCCTCGCTGGAGGAGTCGGTCACCGTCGTCGAGTGGGGCGAGGGGCTGGTCGAAGGGCTGGCCGACGACCGGCTGGAGATCCACATCGACCGCGAGACCGGCGACGAGGCCCGGCTCGTGACGCTGCGAGGCGTGGGCCCCAGGTGGGCCGACACGCCGTCTGATCCGCTACAAGACTGAAACGTCCGTCAACGCACGGTAAAGCTGGCACCCTTGACGTACCAGGCCAACGATATAAATCATGATCGTTGGTCAGGGATTCCCCCAGATTTTCTGGGTATCAGGACGAGCGAGTTCACCAAATGTGGTGGATGCTGGGGTGCAAGACGGCGGAGTGGGGTGCGGGCCGGTGCTCAGGGTCAGGCGTGTCGCGTACGCGGGAGCCATCGTCATGGTCGGTCTGACCGGCTGCTCCGCCTCGGCGGAGACCAATCCAACAGGCACACCCACCCCGACAGCGTCGACACCCGGCCCCGGCACCCCGACGGGCTCCCCGGCCGGCACCCCGACGGGCACCGCCACCACCACGATCACCAGCAGCCCACGGCCGACGACCACCACGACCAGGCAGACCATCTCGGTCCAGCTCAACCCCGACCGCGTCACCGCGGGAGAGACGTCCAGGGTCTGGATCCTGGCCAACTGCCCCGTCCCGACCGGCGGCCCGGCCCACACCGGCACCGCGACGTCCAGGGCGTTCATCAACGGCGTCACGCTCAACCCGGTCCCCGCGGCCTCGCTCAGCCCGTCCCCGACCGCCACCACCGGCTCGCCCTGGGTGCGCGGCGAGGCGCAGGTGTCCGGAACGATCCGGCGCGGCGAGTACCGCGTGGACGTCAAGTGCGACGGCACCAACGACATGGGCAGGGCCACGCTGCGGATCGTCGCGGCCGAGTCCGAGGAGCCGGACAGCACCGTGCCCACCAGGGCGCCCAGGGCGGGCGGCGGAGGCACGTACGCGCAGGACGCCGCCGAGGAGTCGTCGATCCCGTTCGGCCCCGCCGGCGTGCTGATCGCCCTGGCACTGGCCGGAGGCATCGGCTTCGCGGTCAAGCGGCGCAACCGGGCCTAGCGCCGTGGCCCGCCCGGGACGGGTGGTGCTCGCCGGCGCCATCACCGGTCTGGTGCTGGTCGCGTTCGGCAGGGGCATGCAGACCGGCACCACCACCACGCCCGCCGCCGACGTCGTGCCCAAGAGCATCGACATCCCCTCGATCGACGTCGAGGCCCCGCTGATGGAGCTCGACCTGCTGAAGAACGGCGAGGTCGAGCTGCCGCCGTACGAGAAGCCGAAGGTGGCCGGCTGGTACACCGGCAGCGCGGTGCCCGGCGAGAAGGGCGCCTCGGTGATCATCGGCCACGTCGACACCAAGACCGCCCCCGCCGTCTTCTACAAGCTCAGGCAGTTACGCAAGGGCGAGAC
The DNA here is from genome assembly GCF_041950525.1 of Nonomuraea sp. GTA35. NCBI lineage: Bacteria > Bacillati > Actinomycetota > Actinomycetes > Streptosporangiales > Streptosporangiaceae > Nonomuraea > Nonomuraea sp. GTA35. The sequence continues at coordinate 129,901 of NZ_JBGNUV010000019.1, forward strand.
CGTCAAGGTGGAGCGCAGCGACGGCAAGGTCGTGGAGTACAAGGTGGACTCCATCGAGCAGGTGCACAAGGACCGGTTCCCGGCCCAGCGCGTCTACGTCGAGGACGGGCTCAAGCTGGTGACGTGCGGCGGCAAGTTCGACTACGCCAAGGGCGAGTACCTTGACAACGTCATCGTGTACGCGTCCGAGGTCTGAGAGCGGATGAGCAGCGCGGCCGCCAGCAGGCGTACGGGCCGGGCGTAGGGCCTTGCGGCGTACCGGCCGGGTGAGACCCTCGCGGCGGGTAGGCTAAACAGTCGTGCTGGTCCTGGCCTTTGATACCGCGACGCCCGCCGTCACCGCCGCGCTCCACGACGGGGAGCGCGTGCTCGCCGAGTCGACCACGATCGACGCCCGGCGCCACGGTGAGCTGCTCGTGCCCACCATCGAGGCCGTGCTGCGCGAGGCGGGCGTGCCGCTGCGCGCGGTGACGGCCATCGTGGCGGGCAGCGGCCCCGGCCCCTACACGGGGTTGCGCGTCGGGCTGATGACCGCGCAGGGCCTGGCCACCACGCTGGGCGTGCCGGCGTACGGCATCTGCACGCTCGACGCCGTCGCCTACGGCAGCGGGCTGTCCGAGCCCTTCCTGGCGGCCACCGACGCGCGGCGCAAGGAAGTCTTCTGGGCGCGCTACTCCGACCACCGCACGCGTGCGGACGGGCCCTTCGTGGACCGGCCCGCCGACGTGCCCGCCGAGGGGCTGCCGGTCGTGGGCGCGGGCGCGCAGCTCTACCCCGACCTCCTGGGTGGCGGCCTCGACCTGCCGCTCTACCCGTACGCGGGCGCCCTGGGCGCGCTGGCCGCCGAGCGGCTCGGCGCGGGCGTGCCGCTCGACCCGCCACGCCCCATCTACCTGCGCAGACCCGATGCGGTGGTGCCGGGCGCACCCAAGAGGGTGACGGCGTGAAGCTGCGCACGATGACCGAGGCCGACCTGCCTGCGGTCATGGCGATCGAGCGGGCCACGTTCCCGCTCGACGCGTGGAGCGAGGGCATGATGCGCGGCGAACTGGCCGAGATGCCCCGCACCCGCCACTACGTGGTGGCCCTGGTGGGCGACGAGATCGTCGCCTACGCCGGGCTCGCCGCCGCGGGCGACCAGGCCGACGTGCAGACCATCGCGGTGCTGGACAGGCACCAGGGCACGGGCATCGGCGGCGCGATGCTGACCGAGCTGCTGGCCGAGGCGGCCCGCAGGGGCGCGCGGGAGATCTTCCTGGAGGTACGCGCCGACAATCCGCGCGCGCAGGCGGTCTACCGGCATTTCGGGTTCGAGGAGATCGGCACCCGCCGCCGCTACTACGACGACGGCACCGACGCGATCATGATGAGAAGGAAGCTTGGTGACTGACGCACCCCTGGTCCTCGGCATCGAGACGTCCTGCGACGAGACCGGCATCGGCATCGTCAGGGGCCACACGCTGCTGGCCAACACGATCGCCTCCAGCATGGACGAGCACGCCAGGTTCGGCGGCGTGGTGCCCGAGGTCGCCTCGCGCGCCCACCTGGAGGCCATGACGCCGACCGTGGAGGCCGCGCTGGCCCAGGCCGGGCTGAAGTTCTCCGACGTCGACGCCATCGCCGTGACGGCCGGCCCCGGGCTGGCGGGGGCGCTGCTGGTGGGCGTGGCGGCGGCCAAGTCGTACGCGCTGGGCCTGGGCGTCCCCCTCTACGGCGTCAACCACCTGGCCGCGCACGTCGCCGTCGACCAGCTCGAGCACGGGCCGCTGCCCAAGCCGTGCATCGCGATGCTGGTCTCGGGCGGCCACTCTTCACTGCTGCTCGTGCCCGACGTGGCCGAGGACGTCATCTCGCTGGGCTCCACCGTCGACGACGCGGCCGGCGAGGCGTTCGACAAGGTCGCGCGGGTGCTGGGCCTGCCGTTCCCCGGCGGCCCGCACATCGACAGGGCCGCCAGGGAGGGCTCCGGCACGGCGATCGCGTTCCCGCGCGGCAAGCTCGACGACGGCACGCTCGACTTCTCCTTCTCCGGGCTCAAGACGGCCGTCGCGCGCTGGGTCGAGGCCCGGGAGGCGTCAGGCGAGTCCGTCCACGTGCCCGACGTGGCGGCCTCCTTCCAGGAGGCGGTGGTGGACGTGCTGACCCGCAAGGCCCTCCAGGCGTGCCGCAAGTACGACGTGCACGACCTGCTGATCGGCGGCGGCGTGGCGGCCAACTCGCGGCTGCGCGCGCTGGCCCAGGAGCGCTGCGACGCGGCCGGCGTACGGCTGCGCGTGCCCAGGCCGGGGCTGTGCACCGACAACGGCGCCATGGTCGCCGCCCTCGGCTCCGACCTGGTCGCCGCCGGTGTCACGCCCTCGACGCTGGAGATCCCCGCCGACTCGTCGCTGCCGATCACGACCGTGCACGTGTGAGCTCGCGCCTGCGGGAGAGCACCCGCAGGCGCAGCGCCAGGGCCACCGCCGCCAGCACCGAGAACAGGCCGAGCTGCCACCAGTCGTCGTCGCTGCCGCCCAGGTGCCGGTCCAGCACGTGGTTGACGGCGTGGAAGGTGTTGGTGAACACGTATCCGGCCAGCACCACCGCGATCACGTCGCGCCACCACAGGGCGCACACCATCATCATGCCGATGCCGATCTGGAAGACACCGGCGTCGTGGAGGAAGTGCTCGTGGTTGGGCCAGTTGGCCCACGCGGCGAAGCTCGCCGGGTCGATCCGCATCCACACGCCGGTGACCAGCATCGTGGCCGCCGCGACGACCACTGTGATCTTGATGAACATCCGTCGCTCTCCCTTCGGGTCCGAGCAACGGACGGTCATGACCGCGCGAACGTGACAGCCGCGCCTGTGAGCCTCCTCACAGGCGCGCGGTCAGTCCTTGGCCCTGGTCGGACGGAGGAGGGCCTCGGCCAGGGCCAGCATGGTCTCCTCCAGCGCGTCCAGCCGCTTGCTCAGGTCGTCCGCGGCAGGCTGGACGATGCCGGTCACCGTGCCGGCCAGCTCGTCACCGTCGGGCCGGGCCCTGACCAGCTCGGCGAGCGCCTCGGTGGCGGCGGTCAGGCGCTCGGCCTGCTCGCCCACGTGCGCCTGGAGCACCTCGCCGACCCGCTCCGGGATGGCCAGGTCGGCGGGCAGCCGGCTCACGCACCCGGTGACCGCCTCGATGCGCTCGTCCACCGACTCCAGGTGCTCGCTCGCCTGCTCGGCGCGCGCGGCCAGCCCGTTGAGGTGGGTGTCGAAACCGTGGAAGCGGGTGTCGAGGCCGCCGAGGTGGCCGTCGATGGCGTCGAAGCGGCTGCTCAGGTGCTCCTCGGCCTCGACCAGCCGCTCGTCGATGGCGTCCATCTGGTTGTCGAGCTTGTTGAAGCGGCCCTCGTTGCGGGTGGCGAGCTCGGCGGCGTGCTGGTCGGAGGTGGACATGCGCTCGTCGAGCGAGGAGAAGCGGGCGTCGATGCGTACGTCGAGCGCGTCGAACCGGTCGTCGTGGCGGCCCAGGTGGCCGTCGAGGGTGCCCAGCCGCTTGTCGACCGCGCCGAGCTGGCCGTCCATGGAGACGAGCCGCTTGTCCACGCCGCTCATGCGGCCGTCGAGGCCGTCGATCCTGGTGTCGATGTCGGCCAGGCACTCGTCGGCGGACTCCAGCCGGCTGTCGAACCCGGTGAGCCGGGAGTCGAGGCCGGTGAGCTTGCCCTCGGCCCTGTCGAGGCGGGCGTCCACGCCGCTGAGCCGGGCCGTCAGGCGCTGCTCGCTCTCGCCGAGCTGCACGGCGAGGTGCTGGTCGGCCTCGTCGAGCCGGGTGGTCAGGCGCTGCTCGACCCCGGCCAGGCGGCCGGTGAGCGCTTCGTCGGCCTCCTTGAGCCGGCTGACGAGGCGCTCGTCGGCCTCCAGGAGTGCCGTGGCGAGCCGCTGGTCGGTCTCGTCGAGCCGGGTGCCGAGCCGCCGGTCCGTGTCGTCCAGGCGGGCGCTCAGCCGCTCGTCGGTCTCGTCCAGCCGGGCGGTGAGCCGCTGGTCGGTGTCGCCGAGCCGGGCGGTCAGGCGCTGGTCGGTCTCGTCGAGGCGGGCGCTGGTGCGCTGCTCCGCGGCCTCCACCTTGGCCGCGAGCTGCTCGGCGGTGCCGGCCAGGCGCTCGGTGACGCTCTCGGACAGGTCGTTGACGACGTCCTCGACCCGGTCGGTGCGGGTGGCCAGCTCGGCCATCGACTTGTCGAGCCGGGTGAAGCGGCTGGCGGCGGCCTCCATGCTGGAGTTGAGGCCGGCCAGCAGGGCCGCGAAGTCGGACATGCCCTTGGTGATGCCGTCGGTGGTGTCGAGCACCGACTGCAGGCGCTTGAGCGCCTCGTCCACGCTCTCGCCCACCGTGCCCACGTCGGCCCACAGGCTCGGCAGCTCCGCCACCGGGGTGACCCGGGCGTCGACGTGACCGACCTTCTCGCCCACGGCGTCGACGTGGTCGCGCACGGCCTCCACGTGCTGCGCCAGGCCCTCCGCCCACATCGGGGGCTTGGCGGAGATCTCGTCGAGCCGCCCGCTGACCGTCTCCAGCGCGCCGCTGAGGCCGCCCAGCTCGCGCTCGCGCACCTCGCGCAGCAGCCACTCCATGCCTTCGAGCCGCTGGCGGATCTCGTCGAGCACGGCGCCCTGGGTGCGTTGCTCGTAGACATGGTCCTGGGCGGCACGCGCGAGCAGGTCTCGCATCCTCTTGGGGACGGCGTCGTAGCCGTTTGGGAGAAGGGCGGCGTGGTTGGAATGGTCCACCGAAAGCTCCTTCGCTCGCCGACGGTCTGCCGCGCAGCGGTGGGATAGGTCCGGTTTTATCGATGAAGGGTGAGAGCGCGGTCAACCGCAATGGGGCGGAGAACTCCTCGCCCGCCCACCTTAGCCTTTCGATCAAGGTCCGTCAGGGGTGAATTGAAAGATCGCGATTAACGCACGGATGCCCAGGTTCGGTGATTCAGGCAGGTGGGGAGGGCTTGCACAGGATTACCGAGGGTTTGTCGGCAATTCTGGTAAGCATGATCACCAGGGATTTGTCGCCCTTGAGGCGCAAATCCGTGCGTAGGCGCTCGATGTCCACGGCGGAGCCGCGCTTTTTGATGGTGACATTGCCGATTTGTCGGTCGCGGAGGGCGGCGCGGAGCTTTTTCAGGGAAAAAGGAAGAATGTCGTCGACTTCGTAGGCGGCGGCCCACGGGGTGTCCACCGGCTCGTCGGACGTGACGTAGGCGATCATCGGGTCGAGCAGCCTGCCGCCGACCAGCTCGGCCACCTCGCCGACCAGGTGCGCGCGGACGGCCGCGCCGTCGGGCTCGTAGACGAAGCGGCCCGGCGCGCCGACGGGGGCCCGCACGCCGGTGGCGGACAGCGTGTGGCCGCCTGGCAGCAGGGTCGCCCGCCTGCCCCCGCCGTCCTGGGCCCCGGTCCACAGGGTGGCCTCCTTGACCTCGCCCTTGTACGAGATCCACTCGGCCTCGGCGCCCTCGGGGATGAACTCGTACGGGATGCCGGGGGCGACCTTGAGGCAGGCCAGGCGTGCCCGGGAGATCAGGCCGAGCACCACGGGCCAGGGCGGCGAGTAGGCCATGGGGTCGAACGTCCGGCCCCGGCCCGTCCGCCTGGCCGGGTCGGCGAACAGCACGTCGTGGTCCTCGGGCCGGACGTCCGCCGCGTCGGCCACGGTCACCGTCGCCCGGCCTGCCAGCCCGAACGCCTCGGCGTTGGCCCTGGCCACCGCGACGGTCAGCGGGTCGGTGTCCACGGCGGCCACGGTGCAGCCGGCGCGGGTCAGCGCGAGCAGGTCGCCGCCGACGCCGCAGCAGGCGTCCACGACCCGGGGCGCCCGCCCGCCGTGCAGGGCGAGCAGGCGGCGGGCGCGGTGCTCGGCGGCCTCCGCCCTCGTGGACTGCTCCAGGCCGTGCGGCGTGAAGAACATCCGCCCGGCGTCCGCGCCGAACTTGGCCCTGGCCCGCTCCCTGAGCCCGGCCTGGGTGAGCGCCGCGGAGGTGAGCGCCGCGTCGTACGTCCTGCGCAACGTGGTGGCGGCGACCACCGGGTCGGCGCCCGCCAGTTCCTCGGCCTCCGCCAGCGCGCGCCTGCCGCGCGGGGTCAGCAACTCGGTGAAGGCGTCGAGGTCCACGTCACCAGACGTTAGCGCCACGCCGGAGCGGACACGCCTGCGGGCGGCGCGGGCACGGCGTGGTGGCGGCGTGATGGCGGCGTGGTCGCGGCGCGGTGGCGGCCGGGACGTTCGCGCACGTGGGAGACTGGAGCGGCCCGGCATGCCCGCGAAGCGGGTCTGATCGCTCTCAGCAGACGCGTTCGTGTTGACTGTCAAGCCCCTCTTGCATATGTTTCCTGTTGGCACTCTCCCCTTGAGAGTGCCAACGTGCGACGAGGCAGGTCTGACACCCGCGACGGCAGGCCCCGCTGGTCGCCTCTTCTAGATCATTCAAATCTGAAGGGGAGGTCCGATCGTGACGACCGCCACCAAGGTTCCCGTTAAGCCGCTCGGCGACCGCATCGTGGTCCAGCCGCTTGAGGCCGAGCAGACCACCGCTTCCGGCCTGGTCATCCCTGACACCGCCAAGGAGAAGCCGCAGGAGGGCAAGGTCCTCGCGGTGGGCCCGGGCAACTGGGACGAGGACGGCGACAAGCGGATTCCGCTCGACGTCTCCGAGGGCGACATCGTCCTCTACAGCAAGTACGGCGGCACCGAGGTCAAGTACGGCGGCGAGGAGTACCTCGTGCTCTCCGCCCGCGACGTTCTCGCGATCATCGAGAAGTAGGCCGGTTGTGTCGAGCCCCGGGCGCTCTGGAGGGCGGCCGGGGCTTTCGACGCCAGGAGAGGACTTTCAGCAATGGCGAAGATCCTGGAGTTCGACGAGGCCGCCCGCCGCGCGCTCGAGCGCGGCGTGAACGCCCTCGCGGACGCCGTGAAGGTTACCCTCGGCCCGCGTGGCCGCAATGTCGTCATCGACAAGAAGTTCGGTGCGCCGACGATCACGAACGACGGTGTGACCATCGCTCGTGAGATCGAGCTGGAGGAGCGCTACGAGAACCTCGGCGCCCAGCTCGCCAAGGAAGTTGCCACCAAGACCAACGACATCGCGGGCGACGGCACCACCACCGCGACCGTCCTGGCCCAGGCCATGGTCCGCGAGGGCCTGCGCAACGTGGCGGCCGGCGCCTCGCCGCTGTCGCTCAAGCGCGGCATCGACAAGGCCGCCAAGGCCGTCAGCGACAAGCTGCTGGCCAGCGCCCGCGAGGTCGGCGACAAGAAGGAGATCGCCAACGTCGCGACGATCTCCGCGCAGGACGCCCAGATCGGCGGCCTGATCGCCGAGGCGTTCGACAAGGTGGGCAAGGACGGTGTGCTCACCGTCGAAGAGTCCAACGCCATGGGCATGGAGCTCGAGTTCACCGAGGGCATGCAGTTCGACAAGGGTTACCTGTCGGCCTACATGGTGACCGACCCCGAGCGGATGGAGTCCGTCCTCGAGGACGCCTACATCCTGCTCACCCAGGGCAAGATCTCCTCCATCGCGGACTTCCTGCCGCTGCTGGAGAAGATCGCCCAGACGAAGAAGCCGCTGCTCGTGGTCGCCGAGGACGTCGAGGGCGAGGCCCTGGCCGTCCTGGTCACCAACAAGATCCGCGGCACCTTCACCTCCGTGGCCGTCAAGGCCCCGGGCTTCGGCGACCGCCGCAAGGCGATGCTGCAGGACATGGCCATCCTCACCGGCGGCCAGGTCGTCAGCGAGGAGGTCGGCCTCAAGCTGGAGCACGTCGGTCTCGAGGTGCTCGGCACGGCCCGCCGCGTCGTCGTCACCAAGGACGCCACGACCATCGTCGACGGCGCCGGTGACGCGCAGGCCATCGAGGACCGCGTCAAGGAGATCAAGATTGCCATCGAGCAGTCCGACTCCGACTGGGACCGCGAGAAGCTGCAGGAGCGGCTGGCCAAGCTCGCCGGCGGTGTGTGCGTGCTGCGTGTCGGCGCCGCCACCGAGGTGGAGCTGAAGGAGAAGAAGCACCGCCTCGAGGACGCGATCTCCGCGACGCGCGCCGCGATCGAGGAGGGCATCGTCTCCGGCGGTGGCTCCGCGCTCATCCACATCTCGAAGGACCTCGACGACCTCGGCCTCACGGGCGACGAGGCCACCGGCGTCGGCATCGTCCGCCGCGCGCTGGTCGAGCCGGCCCGCTGGATCGCCGAGAACGCCGGTCTCGAGGGCTACGTGGTGACGCACAAGGTGGCCGAGCTGGAGGCCGGTCACGGTCTCAACGCCGCCACCGGCGAGTACGTGAACCTGCTCGACCAGGGCGTCATCGACCCGGTCAAGGTCACGCGCTCGGCCGTGCAGAACGCCGCTTCGATCGCGGGCATGCTGCTCACCACCGAGGCGCTCGTGGTGGACAAGCCCGAGGAGGAGGCCCCGGCCGCCGGCCAGGGTCACGGTCACGGCCACGGCCACTGACCGCGCCTTCCGTTCCGTTACGGCCCGTACCCCGAAGGGGGTGCGGGCCGTAACGGCTTTCCGGGGCCCGGGTGCCGGAGTGCGCGGGGAAGGGCGGGCCTACGCTGGGGAGCATGCGGTACGCGCGGGCGGTGGAGCGGCTGAGGATGCTGGCCGAGGCGTGCGAGCAGACCAGGCGGCTGCCGGCGGAGGAGCCGTTCCTGCGCGAGGCGCACGTGTTCGGCGCTCTGACGGAGGGGGCCGACCCGCTCGACGAGATCGAGGTCGCCTTCGTGCTGAACCTGCCGCCGGAGGAGGTCGCCTGGGGCACGCACCCGCCGGGCACGGCCTGGCTGGTCGACTTCCTGCGGCTGGATCAGGGCGGCATCGCCTACTGGTGGCGGTCGTCCCGGGAGCCGGTCGCCAACCACCGCATTCACCGGCCGGTGCGCTTCTGGTCGCTGGACGGGATCGACGGGGGCGTGCTGGAGGCGCTGCGGGAGCGGCGGCTCGGGGCGCTGTACAGCGCTGAGGCTCCCCGGGGGCAGGAGCGGGTCGCCGGGGTGGCGGAGGAGCTGGAGGCGGCTCTGGAGCACCTGAGGGCGGTGCACGGGGCGTACTGGGACCGGCAGTGGCGGCGGGAGCACCGGGGGCTTCGGCGATATCCGGAACATCACCTCTGGGAGGCGGTGCGGGGGTACCTCGAACTGCTGGACGTCCGGGACGAATGATCCGGGTGCCGGAGGTGGCAGGTCCCGCGGCCGGGCGGGATGGGGGGAAGTGGGGAGAAAAGGTGACTTATTGGAGTAAACCGGAAGTGTGCGATAAGCGTCTGCGGTCTGACAAATGTCGCGCATTCCGGGTTATCGCCTGAAACATTATGTCACTATAAAGGCTTAGTGTGGTCGGCTGATTACTTCCCGTTATCGTCGCTTCAATGTGACCAATCCGTAGCCGTTCGCTATGACGACAGGCAGGATCAGTGCGGGCATCATGCCTATCGTGAGCGAGGGAAGCGTCGCCGACGCCAAAATTGGGGTAAGGCTCGCGTCGAGACTTCCGGCACGGACGGATGACTCCGACCTTAGGGAACTGACGAGCCTCGCCGTGCAGGGAGATCGCAGTGCGATCGAATCCCTGCTCGGTGAGTTGCGTCCGATGGTGGTGCGGTATTGCCGCGCCAGGCTGGGCAGGGTTTCAGGGCAATATCACATTGCCGATGACGTCGCCCAGGAGGTGTGCATCGCGGTGTTGTCCGCGCTGCCGCGGTACCGGGACATGGGGCGGCCATTCGCGTCCTTCGTGTTCGGGATCGCCTCGCACAAGGTGGCCGACGCGCTGCGGAGCTCGGTGCGCTCCGCCGTGCCGACCCAGGATCTGCCCGACGGGCCCGACGACGGTCCCGGGCCGGAAGAGACGGTGGTCCGCTACATCGAGGTGGAGTACGCCCGGCGGCTGCTGGCCAGGCTGCCCGACAACCAGCGGGAGTTGCTGCTGTTGCGGGTGGTGTCGGGGTTGTCGGCCGAGGAGACCGGTAATGTACTCGGTATGTCACCGGGTGCGGTCCGTGTCGCCCAGCATCGGGCGCTGGCGAGATTGAGGCAGATGGCCGAGCTGGAGTCGGCTTGACGCCTGAGGAGGAGACCGATGCGCTGCTCGACGCGCTCGGTCGTGGAGAGCTGCCCGATTCAGGCGATCCCGCGGCGCGCCTGCTCGCCGCGCTGCTCGATGACGTCGATCAGCGGCGCTCCTCCGTGTCGATGACACCGTCGACGTAGCCGCGGGCGTAGTCCCAGCTGACGTAGTCGGCGGGGTCGGGGTGGAAGGCCGGCTCGTGCACCTGCGGCTGGCCTTTCTCGATCATCTGTTTGAGGTTGCCGCGCAGCAGCTCCCAGTCGAAGAAGTGCTGCTCGCCGCATTCAGGGCAGTCGAGCACGAGCCCCAGCACCCCCTGCGGTTCGAGCAGGGAGCGGAAGACCTCGACGTCGGCGAGGTCGGTGATGGCCTCGTCGCGCTCGGCGGCGGTGAGTGGCTCGGCGTCGTCGAGCGCGCCCATCGCCGAGGACGGGTCGTTCGGGTCGTCCGCGAACGGATCGCGGGGGACGTCTTCCAGCACCTTCCCACCATATGACCGAAGCGGCCCGCGCGGTGGGGTTTACCTCAGCCATCCGCGTCTGGCCGCCTCGACGCCCGCGTGAAAGCGGGATTGAGCCCCCAGCTCGGTCATGGCGTCGGCGAAGCGCGCGCGTACGGTGCGGACCGACACGCCGAGCTGGCGGGCGATCGAGTCGTCGCACATGCCCTGCGCGGCCAGGCGCAGCACCTGGAGCGTGCCGTCACTCCCGCGTCCCCACGGCAGGGGCACGGCGCGGGCCCACAGCTCGCGGAAGAGCGAGCTGAGCACGCCCACCACGACGGAGGTGCGCACGAGGTAGAAGTTGTAGGCGTGGTCGGGCAGGTTGCCGCCCCAGTGGGCGGGCAGGCCGGCCATCTCGGGCCCGACGGCCAGGAACCAGCTCGGCACCCGGTCCAGCGTGCGTACCTCGCCGCCGGCCTCCGTGAGGCGGGTGAGCTGGTCGCGGACGCCGGGGAGCATCAGGCTGGAAACCGGGATGATCGCTTGAACGGTAAGCAAATTCCGTTTTTGCGCATCAATCCATGGATCCGCAAATTTCCGGGCAAAATCCGTCATAGTCCGGTCGTCCGGAACGGCGGTGAGTAAAGGCATGGGTGGGGTTTGACATTGCACGGCGATTCCCACCACGCTCTCGTAGAGGATGTCCGCCCCGCTCGCCATCTCCACCGTGAAAGGGCCGCTGCGATAGTCGCGCCCGGCGTCGTAGTCGCGGATCAGCCCGCGAATCGAGCCCAGCGCCGAGTCGATCCTGCGGCTCTCCTCCGCCAGCCGGTCGAGCCGCTCGGCGATCAGCCGGCCGAGCGCCGCCGCAGGGTGTCTGGCCAGGTACTGCCCCGACTGCTCGTCGATCACGCCCAGCTTGACGAGGTCGTCGAGCTGGCGGCCGACCTTCTCGATCGGGCCGTCCATGGCCTGCGCCAGATCCGAGCGGGTTGCCCTGTGCAGGCGCAGCACCGCAGAGTAGAGCGCGGTCTGGGCCGGATCGAGGCCCAGTGTCTCGAGCGGATCGGACATGATTCGCGGCTCGTTGCGCATTATGGGCGGCTCCGTTGGGGGGACACGGGCGTGCCGCGAGGATAACCCCGCATTCCCTTCCTGTCCGCGTGTTGCGCGGACTGCTCTGGCGCGGCGTGCAACTTCGTGCAATTGCACGTTTTCACCTTGCGATGTGCCGTTGAGTAACGCAGGCTTTACCTAGCGTCGGCATCCAGTCAAGGGCGCGGTTGCGCCGGCCATCAGGACGCGGAGGGGGGTTCGGTGGCGTGTCGCGCCGCCGTTGCCCGGATGCCGGTGGCCGGGGGATGGGACGGATCACCGACCGTCCCATCCCCCGGCACTCTGTCGAGGCCGGGAGTACGAGGACCGCAGGCGCGGGAGACCGTTGCCTGCAGAGGGGTCGCCGAACGCGACCCATCGTGGGGGTCTTCGTCCTCCCGGCTTCCGTGCGTTTTGGAGGCAGGGCCTAGACTTGGTGCACATCAACGCTAGGCAGGAGGGGGCCGCGGCATGTCCAAGTTCACCGAGATGGGTCTGACCTTCGATGACGTGCTGCTGGTGCCCGGATATTCGGACCTGCAGCCAGGGGAGGCCGACACCCGATCTCGCCTGTCCAAGGGCATCACGCTGTCCATCCCGCTGATCTCCGCGGCCATGGACACCGTCACCGAGGCCCGCATGGCGGTCGCCATGGCCAGGCAGGGCGGCATCGGGATCCTGCACCGCAACCTGTCGGTGGAGGAGCAGGCCCAGCAGGTCGACCTGGTCAAGCGGTCCGAGGCCGGCATGGTCACCAACCCGGTGACGTGCAGCCCCGACGACACGCTGGCCGACGTCGAGCGGCTGTGCGCCACGTACCGGATCTCCGGGGTGCCCGTGACCGACGTGTCGGGCACGCTGGTCGGCATCGTGACCAACCGTGACATGCGCTTCGAGACCGACCAGACGCGGCCGGTCCGCGAGGTCATGACGAAGATGCCGCTCGTCACCGCACCGGTGGGGGTCTCGCGTGACGACGCGTTCGCCCTGCTCCGGCAGAACAAGATCGAGAAGCTGCCGCTGGTGGACGCCGACGGCAGGCTGCGCGGCCTGATCACGGTCAAGGACTTCACCAAGAGCGAGCAGTACCCGCTGTCCACCAAGGACGCCGACGGGCGGCTGATCGTCGGGGCGGCCGTGGGGGTCGGCGGCGACGCCGAGCTGCGCGCCAAGGCCCTGATCGAGGCCGGCGTGGACGTCGTGGTCGTGGACGTGGCCCACGGTCACTCCAAGGGGCTGGCCGAGATGATCGCCAAGGTCAAGGCCAACAGCAAGGTCGAGGTCATCGGCGGCAACATCGCGACCAGGGCCGGCGCCCAGATGCTGGTCGACGCCGGCGCCGACGCCGTCAAGGTGGGCGTGGGCCCCGGCTCCATCTGCACCACCCGCGTCGTGGCCGGGGTCGGCGCGCCGCAGGTCACGGCCATTCACGAGGCGTCCAAGGCGTGCGCGCCCGCCGGGGTGCCGGTGATCGGCGACGGCGGCCTGCAGTACTCCGGCGACATCGTCAAGGCCATCGCCGCCGGGGCCGACACGGTCATGCTGGGCTCGCTGCTCGCCGGGTGCGAGGAGTCGCCCGGTGAGCTGATCTTCATCAACGGCAAGCAGTTCAAGTCGTACCGGGGGATGGGCTCGCTCGGAGCCGTGCGCAACCGCGAGCGCGGCGGCACCTCCTTCAGCAAGGACCGCTACGCGCAGGCCGACGTCGGCGGCGAGGACAAGTACATCCCCGAGGGCATCGAGGGCCAGGTCCCCTACCGCGGCCCGGTCGCGGCCGTCGCCCACCAGCTCGTCGGCGGGCTGCGCCAGGGCATGTGGTACGCGGGCTGCCGCACGATCGAGCAGATGCACACCGACTGCGAGCTCATGCCGATCACGGCGGCGGGCCTCAAGGAGAGCCATCCCCACGACATCCAGATGACCGTGGAAGCTCCGAACTATCACAGAAGGTAAGTTCATGACTCAGCAGGTGGAGATCGGCCGGGGTAAGACCGGGCGGCGGGCGTACTCGCTTGACGAGATCGGCCTGGTGCCCTCGCGGCGCACCCGTGACCCGGAGGAGGTCTCGATCGCCTGGCAGATCGACGCCTACCGGTTCGAGCTGCCCGTGGTCGTCGCTCCCATGGACAGCGTGGTCTCGCCGGCCACCGCCATCGAGATCGGGCGGCTCGGCGGCCTGGCGCCGCTCGACCTCGAAGGGTTGTGGACGCGTTACGAGGAGCCGCTGCCGCTGCTGGAGGAGTGCGCCGCCCTCGACCAGGAGGCGGCCACCAAGCGGCTGCAGGAGATCTACGCCGCGCCGATCAAGGAAGAGCTGATCGGCCGCAGGATCGAGGAGATCCGCGCCTCCGGGGTGACCACCGCCGTCCGGCTGTCGCCGCAGCGCACGGTTCAGTACCACAAGACCGTGATCGACGCGGGTGTCGACATCTTCGTCATCCGCGGCACCACGGTCTCGGCCGAGCACGTGTCGGGGCGGGCCGAGCCGCTCAACCTCAAGCAGTTCATCTACGAGCTGGACGTGCCGGTCATCGTGGGCGGCTGCGCCACCTACACCGCCGCGCTGCACCTGATGCGCACCGGCGCGGCCGGCGTGCTGGTGGGCTTCGGCGGCGGCGCGTCGCACACCACCCGCAATGTGCTGGGCGTGGCCGTGCCGATGGCCACCGCGATCTCCGACGTGGCGGCGGCGCGGCGCGACTACCTCGACGAGTCCGGCGGCCGCTACGTGCACGTGATCGCCGACGGCGGCATGGGCACCTCCGGCGACATCGCCAAGGCCATCGCCTGCGGCGCCGACGCCGTAATGGTGGGCTCGCCGCTGGCGCGCGCGGTGGAGGCTCCCGGGCACGGGTTCCACTGGGGCTCCGAGGCGCACCACCCCGACCTGCCGCGCGGGCGGCGGGTCGCGTTCGGCACGGTGGGGACGCTGGAGCAGATCCTGCACGGGCCGTCGAGCGTGGCCGACGGGTCGATGAACCTGATGGGCGCGCTGAAGCGGACCATGGCCTCGACCGGTTACTCCGACATCAAGGAGTTCCAGCGGGTCGAGGTCGTGGTGGCGCCGATCCAGCGCTGACCTCCGGGTGGCCGCCGCCCGTTCTGCGCGGGTGGCGGCCGCGACGTAGGGTTCCTGCCATGGAATCGGTTGAGGACAGGATCGCCCGGCTCGAGCAGCAGGTGGCGGCGCTCCAGCGCCATCTCTCCAGTGCGCGGCGCAGGGCGGGCTCCGGGTTCTAGGGGTGTCCGAGGTCGAGCGGGTCTTCCGCGAGGAGTACGGCAGGGCGGTCTCGGTGCTCGTGCGCGTCTTCGGCGACATCGACCTGGCCGAGGAGGCGGTGCAGGAGGCCTTCACCGTGGCGCTGCGCCACTGGCCGCAGGCCGGCCCGCCGCCGAGCCCCGCCGGATGGATCATCACCACCGCGCGCAACCGGGCCATCGACCGCCTGCGCAGGGAGTCGGCGCGGCACGACAAGCACGCCCAGGCCGCGCTGCTGCACGCCCCCGCCGAGCACGTGGACGAGGGGCCCGTGCGCGACGACCGGCTCCGGCTGATCTTCACCTGCTGCCATCCGGCGCTGGCCACGCACGCCCAGGTGGCGCTCACCCTGCGGCTGCTGGGCGGGCTCACGACGGCGGAGACGGCCCGGGCCTTCCTCGTGCCCGAGGCCACCATGGCCCAGCGGCTGGTCAGGGCCAAGGGCAAGATCCGGGACGCGCGCATCCCGTACCGGATCCCGGAGGAGGCCGACCTGCCCGCCCGGCTGCGGGCGGTGCTGGCGGTGGTGTATCTGATCTTCAACGAGGGGTACACGGCCAGCTCGGGCGACCGGCTCGTGCGCGAGGAGCTGTGTGCCGAGGCCATCAGGCTCGGGCGGCTGCTGGCCGCGCTGATGCCGGACGAGCCCGAGGTCATGGGGCTGCTCGCGCTCATGCTGCTCATCGAGTCGCGGCGGGCGGCCCGCACCGGGGCGGGCGGCGAGCTGGTGCCGCTGGCCGAGCAGGACAGGACGCTCTGGGACCGGGAGCTCGTCGAGGAGGGGCAGGAGCTCGTCCGGAGGTGCCTGCGGCGTGGCGAGCCGGGGCCGTACCAGGTGCAGGCGGCCGTCAACGCGGTGCACGGTGACGCGGCGAGCGCGGCGGAGACCGACTGGGGGCAGATCCTCAAGCTGTACGACCTGCTGCTGACCCTCACCCCGACCCCCGTGGTGGCGCTGAACCGGGCCGTGGCCGTGGCCGAGGTGGAGGGGCCCGAGCCGGCGTTGCGGGTGGTCGAGAGGATCGGGGCGGGCGAGTACCACCTGTTCCA
Source organism: Nonomuraea sp. GTA35 (assembly GCF_041950525.1). Taxonomy (NCBI): domain Bacteria; kingdom Bacillati; phylum Actinomycetota; class Actinomycetes; order Streptosporangiales; family Streptosporangiaceae; genus Nonomuraea; species Nonomuraea sp. GTA35. The sequence continues at coordinate 145,835 of NZ_JBGNUV010000019.1, forward strand.
CGCCGTGCGGGCCGATCTGCTGCGGCGGCTGGGGCGCGAGGCGGAGGCCGTGGAGGCGTACGAGGCGGCGATCGCGCGGTCGGGCAACGAGGTGGAGCGGGAGTTCCTGCGGGGCCGGTTGTGACGGGCCTGATCCGCCAGGCGGGGGTGTGGCGGCGGCGGTGGGCGTTGCCACGGGTGTCGTGACCAGCGCCGTTGAGCGGTCGTTGCCCTAGCATGCGGGAATGGCTGATCTTCAGCACACGCACGAGCTGACGTACGAGGGCGACCGCGTCGTCAAGCGCTACCAGGACAGCAAGCCGGGCGCGGCCGAGCGCGAGTGGCGGGCGCTGACCCTGCTGGCCGAGCACGCGCCGGGGCTCGCGCCCGAGCCGATCGCGTTCGAGGGCGGCGCGGTGACGATGTCGAGGATCCCCGGCGTGCCGCTGCGCGGGCTGTTCGCGCGGGCCAGGCACGTGTCGGCCATGGCCGGGGCGCTGGCGGAGCTGCACGCCGCCGTGCCGGGCGACGTGCTGCGCGGCCTGCCCGTACGCCCCTGGCAGCGCGAGGCGCTCGTCGACTGGGTCAGGATGCGCTGCGCCGCCTGGCAGCCCAGGGAGCCGCTGGCCGACCGGGCCGTCAAGGAGGGGCTGCGCTGGCTGGAGAGCTGGTCGCCCGGCGAGGCCGGGGTCCGGGAGGTGTTCGGCGCGGGGGACGGGAACCTGGCCAACTTCCTGTGGGACGGCTCGCGCGTGCGCATCGTCGACTTCGAGGACTCCGGGCGCAGCGACGTCGCGTTCGAGGTGGCCGAGCTGGCCGAGCACGTGTCGATGTGGGTGGACGGGGAGGTGGAGATCGCGCGCAGGTTCGAGCTGAGCCCGCAGGAGGAGCGGCGGACCAAGGAGTGCCGCAAGGTGCACGCGCTCGTCTGGTTCTTCCTGCTGTCGCACGAGCACCCGCGCAACCCGCCCGGGACCTTCCAGCGGCAGGTCGAGCGGGTGCTGACTACATTGGGCGCATGAGACTTGCGGAAGAGGGCGACAGGGCCGCCGTGGAACAGCTCGTCCACGACGCCTACACGCCGTGGATCGAGGTCATCGGCATGCCGCCGCTGCCGCTGGAGTCCGACTACGCGGCGCTCATCGCCGACGGGCGGGTGCACGTCACCGACGGGCTGGAAGGGCTCATCGTGCTGGTGCCGGAGGAGGGCGTGCTGCTGGTGGACAACGTGGCCGTACGTCCCGAGCTGCACGGCAGGGGCATCGGGCGGGCGCTGATGGCCCACGCCGAGCGGGAGGCGCGCAGGCTGGGGCTGCCCGCGCTGCGCCTGTGCACCAACGTCAGGATGGCCGCCAACATCGCCCTGTACGAGTCGCTCGGCTATCGCGAGACCGGCCGCCAGGGCATCGAGGGCCGCTCGGCCGTCCTCATGCGCAAACAGCTCAGCCCGTGAGGACGCCCAGGAGGTGGCTGACCTCGCGGGCCACCGCGTCGCGGCCGGCCTTGAGGTACTTGCGCGAGTCGACGACCCGCTCGTCGTGGACCAGGTAGTCGCGTACGGCGCCGGTGAACGCCTTGTTCAGGTGGGTCGCGATGTTGATCTTCTTCATGCCCTGCCGTACGGCCTCGCGCAGCACGTCGTCGGGCACCCCTGAGGAGCCGTGCAGCACCAGCGGCACCGGCACGGCCGCGCGCAGCTCGGCGATGAGCTCCAGGTCCAGCACGGCGTCCTTGGTGGTCATGGCGTGCGAGGTGCCCACGGCCACGGCCAGCGCGTCCACGCCGGTCCTGGTCACGTAGTCGACCGCCTCGTGCGGCTTGGTGCGGGCGCCGGGCGCGTGCACGCCGTCCTTGCCCCCGACCTCGCCCAGCTCGGCCTCCACCCAGACGCCGCGCCCGTGGCACCAGGCGGCCACCTCGGCCGTGGCGGCGACGTTCTCCTCGTCGGGCAGGGCCGAGGCGTCGTACATCACCGAGCCGAGGCCCAGCGTCACCGCCTCCTCGACGAGCGCCCGGTCGGTGGCGTGGTCGAGGTGGACCGCGACCGGCACCTCCGCCTTCCTGGCGACCGCCAGCGAGGCCAGCGCGATCGGCTCCAGCGCGCCGTGGTAGCGCACGCAGTTCTCGCTGATCTGCAGCACGACCGGCAGGCCCAGGGCCTCGGCGCCCGCCACGATGGCGGTGGCGTGCTCCAGCTGGATCACGTTGAACGCGCCCACCCCTGCGGGTGACTGGCTGACGATGTCGCCGATGGGGGCGAGGGGCATGGCGAGGCTCCTTACGTGATGATGATCTGGGGGTGGATGTCGGCGTACACGTCGGGGTCGAACTCGCCGGCCACGGGCCTGGCCACGGCCGCCGCGCCGAGCGCGGCCGCCCGCCTGAGCCGGTCGGGCCACGGATCCGGCTCGACCAGGCCCAGCGCCAGCCCGGCGACCAGCGAGTCGCCGGCGCCGGTCGGGTTGCCCCGCACGGTGTACGGCATCCGCGCCGCGAACGTGCCCTCCCCGGTGACGGCCATCAGCCCGTCGGCGCCCATGGACACCACCACGGCCCCGGCGCCCTGGCCGCGCAGCGCCTGCGCGCCCTCGGCCGGGGTGCCGCCGGGCACGGCCCTGGCCAGCTCGTCCGCGTTGGGCTTGAGGATCGAGGGGCGGCCCTTGGGCGCGTGGCGCAGGGGGTCGCCGTCGGCGTCCACGATGGACGGCACGCCCCGGTCGGCCGCGATGGCCGCCAGCGTGGCGTAGGTGTCGGCGGGGACGCCGCGCGGCAGGCTGCCGGACAGCACGACCGCGTCGGCGGTCGCCAGGAGGCTGCTGTAGTGCCGGACGAAGCCGGCCAGCTCGTCGGGGGTGACCTCGGGGCCCGGCTCGTTGAACAGGGCCGTGCGGTCGGGGTCGGTGACGGCGAGGGTGGCGCGGGAGTCGCCGTCGATGCCGTACAGGGCGCTGGGCAGGCGGGCCGCGCGCAGGTCGGCCTCGATCGCGCGGCCGGTCGGCCCGCCGGCCAGGCCCGTGACGAGCACGTCCCGGCCGAGCGCGGCCAGCACCCTGGCCACGTTGACGCCCTTGCCGCCCGCGCGCCTGTGCACCGCGCTGACCCGGTTGACCCCGTCCCAGTCGACGCCGGGCACCTGGTAGGTCACGTCGAGGGCGAGGTTGAGCGTCACCGTGATGATCATTAAGGCTCCGTGATCCAGACGCCGTCCTTCAGCACGCCGTCCACTTCCAGCGAATCGGAGAGCACCAGCAGGTCGGCCGCCTTGCCGACGGCGATCGAGCCGATGCTGCCGGCCAGGCCGAGCAGCCGCGCGGGAGTCAGCGAGGTCACCTGGACGGCGTCGGGCAGCGACATGCCCAGCTCCTGGACGCCGCGCCGGAACGCCACGTCCATCGTCAGCGTGGAGCCCGCGATCGAGCCGCCCTCGACCAGCCGGGCCACGCCGTCGTCCACCCGCACCGCCATGGAGCCGAGCACGTAGTCGCCGTCGCCCAGGCCGGTGGCCGACATCGCGTCGGTGATCAGCGCGGTCCTGCCGGGCCCGGCCACCTCGTACGCCAGGCGCAGCATGGCCGGGTGCACGTGCACCCCGTCGTTGACCAGCTCGACCGTCACCCGCTCGTCGTCCAGCAGCGCCGCCACGGGCCCGGGCGCGCGGTGGCCGAGCGGCGGCATCGCGTTGAACAGGTGGGTCGCCACGGTGGCGCCCGCCTCGATGCCCTCGATCGCCTGCTCGTAGCCGGCCTCGCTGTGGCCGACGGCGGCGAGCACGCCTTCCGCGACGGCCATCCTGATCGTGTCGAGCGCGCCCGGCAGCTCGGGCGCGATGGTCAGCATGCGTACGTGCCCGCGCCCCGCCTTCACCAGCCCCGCGAACTCCTGCGGCGAGGGCTCGCGCAGCCGCGTCGGGTCGTGGGCGCCGCAGCGGGACCTGGCGATGTACGGGCCCTCGAAGTGGATGCCGGCCAGCAGCCCCTCGTCGCACAGTTCGGCCAGCGCCGACGCCGCCCTGGTCAGGCCCTCGACCGTGTCGGTGACCAGGCTGGCCATCGTGGTCGTGGTGCCGTGGCGGCGGTGCAGCGCCACGGCCTCGCGCGCCTGGTCGAGGTCGCCGGTGGGGAAGGAGCCGCCCGCGCCGCCGTGGTTGTGCACGTCCACGAACCCCGGCACGACGTGCCGGCCGCCCACGCTGAGGCCGGGACCCGGGGCGGATCCGTGGCCGACGTGCGTGATGCGGCCGTCTTCGATGGTCAGCCACCCCTCGTGCACGCCCTCCGGCGTCACGATCCTGGCGTCGGCAAGAGTAAGGCTCATGAAGAAAGGATCACAGATCGCGTGAGGTGCATGGGCTCGTCGGGGTTCAGCCCCTGGGCGAAGGCCCGCGCCACCGCGACCCGCTGGGCGCGGATCAGCTCGGCCATGGGGTCGAGCGAGGTCTCGAAGAACGTGCCGCCGGTCTCCTCGACCTGCGCGCGCAGCCCTTCTGGGGCGCTGCCGAGCATCCACGTCACGCGGCCGGGGGCGGCGATGCTGATCGGGCCGTGCCGGTACTCCATCGCCGGGTAGGCCTCCGTCCACGAGCGGGACGCCTCGCGCATCTTCAGCGCCGCCTCCTGCGCCAGGCCGACCGACCAGCCGGTGCCCAGGAAGCTGAACTGCTCGGCCTGGACCAGCGTGTCGGGCAGCGGCGCGGCCACGGCCTCCTCGGCGTCGGCGATCGCCTGGGTGAGGTCCTCGCCGAGGGAGGCGCGGAGCATGGCGAGCTGCGTGGTGGCGAACCTGGTCTGCACGACCGACTTCTCGTCGGCGTAGTCGAGCACGACGACCTCGCCGGCGGCCGACATGATCGGCGTGTCGGGGTCGGCGGTGATGGCGACGCTCTTGCCCGTCGTCCTGGCCAGCAGGTCGAGGACCTCGGTCGTGGTGCCCGAGCGCGACAGCGCCAGCACGCGGTCGTAGCGGCGACCCTGCGGGAACTCGGAGGCGGCGAACGCGTCGGTCTCGCCGTGCCCGGCCCGCTCGCGCAGCACCGCGTACGCCATCGCGATGAACCACGACGTACCGCAGCCGACGACGGCGACCCGCTCGCCCCGGCGCGGCAGCGCGTCGGCGGGGACGTTCGCGACGGCGCGGCGCCAGCAGGACGGCTGGGACGCGATCTCGGCCTCGGTGTGGGTGGTCACCACTTGCCTCCCCATGGTTGATTGTTTCTGCGCTTTTTATATCAGGACAGAGCAGAAATGAACACCGGTAGCCCTCGCGTTCCAGGTTGTGCCACGCTTGCTCCTGTTCCCCATGCCCCAGGAGGCCTCCGTGTCCCGCTACGACCGCTGGAACGCCATCCTCGAGCTGCTGGCGCAGGAGGGCAGGCTGTCGGTGGAGGAGGCGGCCCAGGCGCTCGACGTCTCCACCGCGACGATCCGGCGGGACTTCGACCAGCTCGCCCAGCAGCAGATGCTCATGCGCACGCGGGGCGGAGCGGTGGCCCAGAGCGTCAGTTACGACCTGCCGCTGCGGTACAAGACGGCCAGGAACGCCGACGAGAAGCACCGCATCGCGCTGGCGGCGGCCGAGCTGGTGACGCCCGGTGCCGTGATCGGCCTCAACGGCGGGACCACGACCTCCGAGCTGGCCCGGACCCTCGCGACGCTGCCGTCGCTGGAGGCCGGGTTCACGATCGTCACCAACGCGCTGAACATCGCGGCCGAGCTGACCGTCCGGCAGCACGTCAAGATCGTGGTCACCGGCGGGGTGGCCAGGCAGCAGTCGTACGAGCTGATCGGGCCGCTGGCCGGCGGCGTGCTGGAGCAGGTGACCCTGGACGTGGCGTTCCTGGGCGTGGACGGGCTGGAGGTCGAGCTGGGCGCCTCGGCCCACCACGAGGGCGAGGCCAGCGTGAACCACCTGCTGATCAGCAGGGCGGCGCAGGTCGTGGTGGTGGCCGACTCCTCCAAGATCGGCAAGCGGGCGTTCTCCCGGATCTGCCCGATCGGCCAGATCGACACGCTGGTCACCGACGCCCAGCTCTCGGATCGGCTGGCGGGGCAGCTCACGGACGCGGGTGTGAAGGTCGTACGTGCCTGAGGGCGTTACAGGGCGATACGTCCGAGGGTAGGTATGGAACGCAGACCACAGGCGTTCCAGGGGGAATTATGACGTCGGGAAGGAGCGCGGCCCGGCTCGGGCCCGCGGAGCGGGCGGAGGCGCTGGAGAGCATGGCGTCCCAGGAGCTCGACGTGGTCGTGGTCGGCGGCGGCGTCGTCGGGGCGGGCATCGCGCTCGACGCGGTGACCCGCGGGCTCGACGTGGCCCTCGTCGAGGCACGCGACTTCGCCTCGGGCACGTCCTCGCGCTCGTCCAAGCTGATCCACGGCGGCCTGCGCTACCTGGAGCAGCTCAACTTCGAGCTGGTGCGCGAGGCGCTGCAGGAGCGGGCGCTGCTGCTGCAGCGCCTCGCGCCGCATCTGGTGCGGCCGGTGCCGTTCCTGTTCCCGATGACCCACTACGGGTGGGAGCGCCCCTACGTGGGCGCGGGCGTGGCGCTCTACGACACGCTGGGCTTCGCCACCGGGCTGACCCGCGGCGTGCCGGGGCACCGGCACCTGTCCAGGTCACGGGCGCTGCGGCTGGCGCCCGCGCTGAAGAAGACCGCCTTCACCGGCGCCGTCCAGTACTGGGACGCCCAGGTCGACGACGCCCGCTACGTGATGACCATGCTGCGCACCGCGGCCACGTACGGCGCGCACATCGCGCCCAGGGCGCAGGTGGTGGGGTTCCTGCGGGAGGGGGAGCGGGTCACCGGCGTGCGGGTGCGCGACCTGGAGTGCGGCGAGGACTTCGAGGTACGCGCCCGGCAGGTGGTCAACGCCACCGGCGTCTGGACCGACGACATCCAGGAGCTGGTGGGTGGGCGCGGCCAGATCCACGTGCGCGCCTCCAAGGGCATCCACCTCGTCGTCCCGCGCGACCGCATCCACTCGCTGACCGGCATCATCCTGCGTACGGAGAAGTCGGTGCTGTTCGTGATCCCCTGGGGCCGCCACTGGATCATCGGCACCACCGACACGGAATGGACGCTCGACAAGAGCCACCCCGCCGCTTCCCGCACCGACATCGACTACCTGCTCGACCACGTCAACGCGGTCCTGTCGGTGCCGCTGACCCGCGACGACGTCGAGGGCGTGTACGCGGGGCTGCGGCCGCTGCTGTCGGGCGAGTCGGACGAGACGTCCAAGCTGTCCAGGGAGCACGTGGTCGCCCACCCCGTGCCGGGGCTGGTGATGATCGCCGGCGGGAAGTACACGACGTACCGGGTCATGGCCAGGGACGCGGTGGACGCCGTGGCGCACGGCCTGGACCAGCGGGTGCCCCGCTCGTGCACCGACCGCATCCCGCTCGCGGGCGCCGAGGGATACCAGGCGCTGTGGAACTCGCGGTACCGCATCGCCCAGGAGTCCGGGCTGCACGTGGCCAGGATCGAGCACCTGCTGCAGCGCTACGGCTCGCTGATCGACGAGGTGCTGGAGCTGATCGAGCAGGACGCGTCGCTGGCCCGCCCCCTGTCGGGGGCCGACGACTACCTGCGAGCCGAGATCGTCTACGCCGCCACCCACGAGGGCGCCCGGCACCTGAACGACGTGCTGACCCGGCGGACGCGCATCTCCATCGAGACCTTCCACCGCGGGGTGGCGGTGGCGCAGGAGTCCGCCGAGCTGCTGGCCGGGCCGCTCGACTGGGACGGCGAGCAGGTCAAGAGGGAGGTCGAGTACTACACGAAGCGCGTGGAGGCCGAGCGCCGCTCGCAGGAGCAGGACTCCGACCACGAGGCCGACGCGATCAGGCTCGGCGCGCCGGAGATCGTCCCCGTCGTCGTCCCGGAGCACACCCCATGAGGGAGCCGGCCGGTTAGGAGGGGCGGCCCGCGGCGCTGCGGGGTCCGCGGACCGCCCGTTCCAGGGGTGGTATCAGCTCACGCGGGCGGGTAGCGCGTGGCGTCGTGGACGTCGAGCAGCGGCTCCTTGACGCCGTCGCCCGAGTCGTCGGTCCAGTTGGCGTTGCCGGTCGAGATCAGCGTGCCGCGCACGGCCAGGGAGCCCGCCCTGGTCGTCGGCTTGTGGCTGCCGGAGGTGAGCAGGGCGGCCGCGCCCGCCACGTGCGGGCTGGCCATCGAGGTGCCGCTGATCGTGGCGTAGCCGCCGGCGCGGTAGGTCGAGTAGATGCACGTGCCCGGCGCCGTGATCTCCACCGTGGAGCCGTAGTTGGAGTAGAACGCCGAGGTGTCGTCCTGATCGGTCTCGCTGCGGCACGAGAGCGTGCTGCCCCCGGAACCGCCGGGCAAACCGTCGTTGTCGGTCAGCGCGGAGACGGTGACCACGTCGGGGTGGTTGGCGGGGAAGAACGAGGAGGTGTTCGTGTGGCTGTTGCCCGCCGCCACCACGACCACGATGCCGGCGTTGACCGCGTTCGCGATCGCCGTGCTGATCGCGCTGCTGGAGCAGCCGTTGCAGCCGAGGCTGAGGTTGATGACCTCGATGGTGGAGGCGCGCGCCACCACCCAGTTGATGCCGGCGGCGATGCCGGACAGGGTGCCGGAGCCGGCCGCGTTGAGCACCTTCACGCCGTGGATGCGGGCGCCGGGCGCCACGCCCACCGGGCCGATGGTGTTGTCGAGGGCGCCGACGGTGCCCGCGACGTGCGAGCCGTGGCCGTTGTCGTCGGTGCCGGAGTTGTTGACGCAGACGCCGGTCACGCAGTTGGCCCGGGCGACCACGTTCAGGTCGGGGTGCGTGTTGTCCACGCCGCTGTCCACGACGGCGACGTCCGCGTCGATGCGGACGTCGTCGGTGCCGTCGATGTCCAGGTTCGGGTTGGCCGGGCCGAAGACGCGCCTGACGCCCGTGGGCACGGTCTGGACGAAGGCGTGCACTTCGGCGTCGGGCTCCACGCTGATGACGTTCGGGTTGCGCTTGAGCTGTTCGGCGGCGGTCGCGCTCAGGCGGGCGGTGTAGCCCTTGAACGCGTGCTCGTACACGCCGACGAGCTCGCCGCCGAGGTCGGCCACCTGGTTCTGGGCGGCGCCGTGCAGTGCGCGGGTGGCGGGGTTGAGCTGGACGATGTACGTGCCGTCCGGGGCGGCTGCTGTCGCTGAGACGGGCAGGGGTGCGGCGAGTAACGCCAGCGCGCTGACGAGCAATGCGAGCAGGGGGGTGCGTGGTCGCATGGCAGCGTGGGCCCTTTCTGGTTCCGGGACCGGCCCGCCCGCTATGACACGAACCAGCCGGTCCGACACTAGGGTGTAAGCAAAGTTTTCATCATTTGTCGGGATAAGTCCATAAAAAAGGTGCCGGTTCGCTACGAACCGGCACCTTTTGGTTGCTTAACGGAGTGGGATCCAGGCTTGTGAGGACAGCGTGGCGAGGTCGTTGACCTGGACACCCTCGTACGAGACCGTCCACAACGAGTCGCCGATGACCAGCGAGCGCTGGATGCCCGGCTCGTAGCTGTAACCGCCCTCCTGGCGCTGCTTCGGGTGCTTGATCATGCCCAGCTCCTTGACCTCCGCGTCACCGATCCGCAGCACGAGCGCGCCCGACTCGTTCATCTTGTTCAGCGGGATGACCGACAGGCCGGTCTTCGGCCAGTACAGGAACGCGTGCGGGTCCCACTCGGCGCCGGAGCCCGAGTCCTTCTGGAAGAACTGCGACAGCCGGCGCGGCGCGGCCGGGTCGCTGACGTCGAACAGCGAGACCTGCGTGCCCAGCGTCCTGCCCTGCTCGCTGGCCTCCTGGCCGATGCCGATGAGCCGGCCCTCGCCGCCGGGGTGCAGGTACGCCGAGTAGCCCGTGATCTTCAGCTCGCCCGTCACCCTCGGCGCCGCCGGGTCGCGCAGGTCCAGCGTGTAGAGCGGGTCCACCTGCCGGAACGTGACGCAGTAGCCGATCGGCCCGATGAACCTGACCGAGTAGATGCGCTCGCCCTTGCCGAGGCCGCCGACCTCGCCGACCTTGGCCAGGGTGTCGGCCCTGAGCACGTAGACGGAGCTGGAGCTGGTCTTCTCGTCGCCGGAGTCCACGGTGGTGGCGATGCGCAGGTGACCGTCGTGCTCCGACAGCGAGTACTGGTTCAGCAGCCGGCCGGGCACCTTGCCCGAGGCCACGTACGCGGGCGCGCCGGGCCTGGTGATGTCGAACCGGTGCACCTGCGTCTCCTCCGGCGGCGTCGTGGGCGTCGGCCGATGGGTCGGCGGGGACACCGCCGGGTCGTCAGGGGTGGGCTCCACCGCGGGGGCGACCGCGTCCGAGGAGGAGGCCGGGGGCTCCTCGACGGGGAGCGGGCGGGCCACCGGGAACCACCAGCGCGGGTTGCTGGCCACGTACAGGCTCTGGCCGGTGCCGTACACCACGTCGCCGTCGGCGGCCAGGCTGATCGGGTCGGTGCCCGCGGCCGTGACGCCCTGCGTCAGGTCGATGGTGTGCACGGTCAGCATCGAGGTGCCGGTGTAGTCGGCGGGGTGGCTGACCCGCTCGCACGCGACCGTGTCCTTCCTGACGGCGCCCGACGCGTCCGTGATCTCGATCTTCGGCAGCCAGGCGTCCACCGGCGCGCGCCGGACGGCGTCCTGGTTCGCCTTGACCAGATCGGCCTCCGTGGCGTTCTGCTTCGGCTCGGGGAAGGCGATGTCGGGCTGGCTGCGGGTGACGAGCCGGACCGTGGAGCCGATCATCCTGGCGTCCACGTACGAGCCCTGCGGCCGGATCGTGCTCAGCACCTTGGGCTCGCCCGCCAGGTCCACCACGACGTAGCGGGTGTCGCCGGGCGGCCCGATCGACCGCGCCTTGTACATGATGTCGCCGCCGCGCATGAGCACCAGCGCGCGGTCGCCGGAGACCAGCAGGTCGCCGGGGAGTCCGGGGCCGCCCTCGCCCTCGGTCAGCTTGACCGACCCGGTGATCTTCCTGGTGGCCGTGTCGATGATCCGCAGGGTGCCGTCCGCGACCGTGATGAGCCGGTTGCCGTCGGTCTTGACCAGGTCGGGCTCGTCCACGCCGGCCTCGTGCACGTTCGTGGTGGAGTGCTCCGGCGTCGCCGCCACCCTGGCCTTGCTCTCGGCCGCCGCGTCCTGCGCGACCGCGAACGGCATGACGCCGCCGAAGCCGTACGCGGTGACGTTGGCGGCGGCCTGCTCGCGCAGGCCGGCCAGCGCGTCGTCGCAACTGCTGTAGGCCACCAGGCGGACGGCGCCGAGCGACGTCGCCTTCGGGGGCGGGGCGGAGCCTCCTGTCGAAGAGGTGCAGGCGGCCGTGACCGTCGCGAGCGCGGCGGCGGTCACGGCCGTGCGGATCAACGTCTTCATGCCCTCATCACGGCTGCGCGGGCGGGATGGTTCAGGAGCCCCTGGACGGGTTGGCGGTGAAGGCCGGGCTGAAGTCGAGGTCGTCGGGCACTTCGAGCATCTTGCGCAGCAGCTTGCCGGTGAAGTCGAGCACCTGGATCTCGTCGTTGGCGCCGTTGTCCTGCTCCCAGCAGTAGAGGTGGCTCTCGTCGTAGAAGCCGAGCACCTTGTCGCAGTCGGAGGAGAACTTCTGCACGCGCTCGCCCGTCGCGGTGTCCCAGATGCAGTGGTCGCCGTCGCCGCCGTTGGGGCAGTTGGTGACGAACGTCTCGCCCGACGGAGAGAAGATGTCCTGCGTGCCGGCGGAGAGCGTGCCGATGCCCGTCAGCGAGCGGGTGGCCTTGCCCTCGGTGTCGAAGAAGCGCAGGTTGCGGTTGGTCTCGCTGCCGTAGACGTTGACCACGCCCTCGTCGTCGCCGTCGAAGCCGAAGGCGGTGCCGCGGATGGAGGTGTCGCTCACGTTGGTCACGTCGGCCGTCTTCGCGGTCACGTCCACGATGACGAAGCCGAGGTAGAGCCACTTGCTGCCGCTCTTCTTCTCGATGTTCAGCAGGATCTTGGAGCCGTCCTTCGACCAGGCCCTGATGCTGCTGATCAGCGGCTCCTTGACGGTTTTGATCGTCGTACGCTCGCCGGAGTCGCGGTCGGTGATGACGATGAAGTCGTAGTCGTCGGAGCTGTAGCTCCTGCCCCTGGTGGCCAGGAGCTTCCCGTCGGGGGAGACCATCGACTCCCAGTTCTCCTGGAACTTCGTGAACGTGCCGCGCAGCGAGCCCCTGGCGTAGTCGATCCAGTCGTCGTCCTTCTTGTCGTAGACCTCGTAGGAGGTCAGCACGATGGCGTCGGCGGGGTGCTCGTACAGGGAGATCCTGCCGCCGGGGAGCGTTCTCCTGGTGCCGGTCTCCGGGACGGCCGGCACCGTCGGTGACGGCTCGGCGCTCTTCGACGAACGCCTGGACTCCGGCGTGCCGGTCCCGACCGCCACGGTCGTCGTCGAGGCCTTGTCGATCTGGATGATCACGATGACGCCGGCGAGCAGGAGCAGCGCCACCGCCACCGTGATGCCGGCGATCAGCGGGCCCTTGCCGCTCTTGCGCGGCGGCGCCTGCGTGTACATGCCCTGCTGCCCGTAGGACGGGGTCGTGGGCTGCTGCCACGGCGGCTGCTGGTGCTGGTACTGGGGGAACTGGGCGCCGGTCGCGTACGGGACGTTGCCGGACCTCGGCCCCGGCGGGGAGCCGGCCGGTGACGCGAACGGCGAACCCGAGGGCGGCCCCGTGGGTGAGCCCGTGGGTGAGCCCGTGGGAGGGCCTGTGGGAGGGCCTGGGGGGGAGCCGAACGGCGGGCCGGAGGGCGGGCCTCCGTACGGGCCCGAGTGCGGGCCGGCCGGAGGCGCGTACGGCCCGGCGGGGGCGGCCTCGGCGGCGCCCTGCGCCAGCATGCCGGGGTTCGGCGCCGGCTGCTGCAGCAGCCGCATGATCACCTGCTCGGCCGTGGGCCGCTGCGCCGGGTCCTTGGCCAGGCACGCCACCACCACGTCACGCAGCGGGCCCTCGCCGAGCGCGCCCAGGTCGGGCTGCTGGTTGAGCACGCGGTTGATCACCGCGGGCATCGTGTCGCTGCCGAACGGCGCCCGCCCGGAGGCGGCGAACACCATGGCGCTGGCCCACGAGAACATGTCGGCGGCCGGCCCGACGGTGTGACCCATGACCTGCTCGGGCGGCATGTACGACGGCGTGCCCACGACCATGCTGCTGATCGTGGAGGTGGCGTTGAGCGCCCGCGCGATGCCGAAGTCGATCACGCGCGGCCCGTCGGCGCCTATGATCACGTTCGCCGGCTTGAAGTCGCGGTGCACGATGCCGGCCTGGTGGATGGCGGCCAGCGCCGTGGCGGTGCCGATGGCCAGCCGGTGCAGGACGGAGCCCGTGCGCGGCCCCTCCTCCTGCACGACCCGCTGTAAGGAGGGGCCCTCGATGAACTCGCTGACGATGAACGGCCTGTCCTGCTCGACCCCTGTTCCCAGGACGGCGGCGGTGCAGAAGGGCGCGACCTGCTGGGCCACCTGGACCTCGCGCAGGAACCGCTCGACGCTCACCTGGTCGCCCGACAGGTCGGGCCGCAGCCACTTGACGGCCACGTTGTGGCCCGCGTGGTCCTTGGCCAGGTAAACGACGCCTTGACCGCCCTCGCCGAGCCGGCCGAGGAGCTCGAAGCCCCCCAGCCGCTGTGGATCTCCGGGCCGGAGCGGAGCGAAGGATGCCATGAGGGGATTCTGGCCCTATGCCGCGGATCCGCAAAAACTACCCGCCGGTAGCAACGCGGAATATGCTTCTGAGATGCAGGTCACGTCCAGCGGTAGGACACAGTGCGTCATCGCTCCGTTCACCGGAGAAACCCTCACTGAGCTGCCCATTTCCGACGCCGGCGACGTCCGGGCGGCGTACGGGAAGGCCAGGGCGGCCCAGGCCGAATGGGCGGGCAGGTCACCCGCGGAAAGAGCCAGACCCTTCCTCCTCCTGCACGACGCCATCCTCGACCGCAGGGACGAGATCCTCGACATCGTCCAGAACGAGACGGGCAAGGCCCGCAAGCACGCCTTCGAGGAGGTGCTCGACGTCGCGGGCTGCAGCCTCTACTACGCCCGCCGCGCGCCGCGCCTGCTCGCCCCGCGAGCCCGCAAGGGCATCCTCCCCGGCGCCACCCGCGTGACGGAGCTGCGCCCGCCCAAGGGGGTGGTCGCGCTGATCAGCCCGTGGAACTACCCGCTCGCGCTGGGCGTCACCGACGCGGTGCCCGCGTTGCTGGCCGGCAACGCGATCGTGCACAAGCCCGACACCCAGACCGCCCTGTCCACGCTGTGGACCATCGACCTGCTGGCCGAGCTGGGCATGCCGCGCGAGATCTGGCAGGTCGTGCTCGGCGAGCCGGCCGGCATCGGCGACGCGCTGCTCGACCACGCCGACTACGTCGTCTTCACCGGCTCCACCCGCGGCGGCAGGAAGATCGCCGAGGAGGCGGCCAAGCGGCTCATCGGCTGCTCGCTGGAGCTCGGCGGCAAGAACCCGATGATCGTGCTCGACGACGCCGACCTCGACGTGGCCGTGCAGGGCGCCATCCGGGCCTGCTTCACCAACGCCGGCCAGCTCTGCCTGTCGATCGAGCGCCTGTACGTGCACGCGTCCCTCTTCGACGCCTTCGCCGAGCGCTTCGTGCGGGAGGTCAGGGCGCTCAAGCTGGGTGCCGGGCACGACTGGTCGGTGCAGATGGGCTCGCTCACCTCCCGCCGCCAGCTCGACACGGTCACCGCGCACGTGGACGACGCCGTCGCCAAGGGCGCCACGCTGCTGACCGGCGGCCGGGCCAGGCCCGACCTCGGCCCGCTGTTCTACGAGCCGACCGTGCTCACCGGGGTCGGTGAGGACATGGAGCTGTGCCGCGACGAGACGTTCGGGCCCGTGGTGGCGCTCTACCCCTTCGCCACGGAGGACGAGGCGGTCGGGCTGGCCAACGACACCGCCTACGGCCTCAACGCCTCCATCTGGACCTCCAGCCCGCCCCGCGCCCGCCGCCTGGCCGCCAGGGTGCGTGCCGGGACGGTCAACATCAACGAGGGGTACGCCTCGGCGTACGCGTCCTACGACGTGCCCATGGGCGGCATGAAGGCGTCCGGGCTGGGCCGCAGGCACGGGGTCGAGGGGCTGCTGCGCTACACCGAGACCAAGGCGGTGGCCTCGCAGGCGGGGTGGCTGGGGTTCGAGCCGCCGGCAGGGGTGCCGTACGAGAGGTGGGCGGGGTTGCTGGCGACGGCGCTGAAGGTGATGCGGCGGGCGCGGCTGAAGTAGGGCTCGGCTCCTGGCGAACGGGTCCTGTTCGTTCCCTGCCGGTCTGGCAGGGTGGAGGGGTGAGCTGGTCGGACGTGCTGGCGGCGGGGGAGCCCACGCCGCTGATCGAGTTCCCCGTGCGGGCGCCCGGGGTCAGGCTGCTGCTGAAGGACGAGTCCGCGCATCCGACCGGCAGCCTGCGGCACCGGCACGCCAGGGCGCTGTTTCGCCGGGCGATCCTCGACGGGCTGGTCACCGAGGGCACGACCGTGGTCGAGGCGACGGGCGGGAACGCCGCCGTCGCCCAGGCGTGGTTCGCGCGGCGGCTGGGGTTGCCGTACGTCGTGGTGATGCCCGGCAGGCACAGCCGGGCACGGGCCAGGCCGGTGGAGGAGCTGGGCGGGGAGTGCAGGTTCGTGACGCCGCCGGTGGCCATCTACGAGGCGGCGCGGCGGATCGAGGGGCACTTCCTCGACCAGTTCGGGCGGGCGGCCGAGCACGATCTGGCCGAGGAGCTGTTCGGGCAGGTGCGGCCGGACTGGGTGGTGACGGGGGCCGGCACCGGCGCCACGTCGGCCACGCTCGGCTCGTGGATCAGGGCGCACGGGGAGAGCTGCCGGGTCGCGGTGGCGGATCCGGAGAATTCCGCCTATTTCCCTGGATGGACGCTCGACGTGCCCGACTACGCCACCGGCATGCCGTCGCGCATCGAGGGCATCGGGCGCCCCCGTGTCGAGCCCGGGTTCCGTCCCGACCTGGTCGATCTCGTCGTCCCCGTCGCCGACTCGGCGAGCGTGGCGGCGGCCAGGCACCTCAGGCAGGTGACCGGGCTGCCGGTGGGGCCCTCCTCGGGCACCGCGCTCTGGGCGGCGCTGGAGCTGGTCGAGCGCATGCGGGCCAGGGGAGAGAGCGGCACCGTGGTGTCGCTGATCGGCGATGCGGGCGAGCGGCACCTGGCGGGCTGCCACGACGACGCCTGGGCCGGGGAGAAGGGGCTGGACGTCGCCCGGCACGCGGAGAGGCTGCGGAGCCTCGCCGGTTAGACGGTGCCTCGCCGGTTAGACGGGGTGCCTGACCCAGACGTTCGGCTCCACGTAGACGGCGTGGTCGTGGCGCACGTCGCAGTGCACCGGGCTGAGCGCGCCCGGCACCTCCACCGGCCCCGAGCGGTCGAAGGGCAGGCCGGTCCAGCCGCGCCACTCCGCCAGCGTGCCCGCCACCACCATCGACCGCGGCGCCACCTTGACGATCTCGCCGCCCGCCCGTACGTGCACCCGGAGCCAGGCGTCGTGGGGCAGGCCGTCGGCGCGCGTCCTGAACGCGTACTCCTCCATCGGGGTGTGCGGTTCGAGGTGCTTGAGGTTGGGGCGTACCGGGGCGACCAGCTCGCGGTGGCCGAGCCGGGCGGCCTGGGCGCGCAGCGCCGCCAGCATCACCCCGGACAGGCCCTTGCCCAGCAGGTCGCGGCGGACGGTGATCTCCAGGGCGGAGACGGCGTCGGTCGGCCTGCCGCCCTCGCGGGCCAGCCAGCCGGACCGGATCACCCCGTCCCATCCGCTGTCGGGCAGCTCGCCGCCGTCCGACACGAACGGGGTCATGTAGCCCCGCGCCACCAGCCGTCCCGGCTCGGCGTCGTCGTCGGCCACCAGCACGTGGTCCGGGTACGCGGTCTTGACCAGCGCGTAGTACAGATCCGCGACCGGATCCTCCAGCATGAACCGCTGCCAGGTGTGCTCCATGTCCCAGAGCGTCGGGGCGAACTCCGGGCGCTCGGCGAGCGTGGTGATGCGGATGGCCATGCCGACAATCTTGCCCGCGGACCCGGCAGCTCCGCGTCTCATTTATGGGTACTTAAGATCCCAAGGAGAGGTGCGCTAGCGTCGGCCCATGACAGAACTTGACGCCAGGCTACGAGCCGTCACCGATCTGATGGTGGCCGAGGCGCGCGAGGGCGGCGGCAGGCACGAGTACGACGGTCAGATCCAGGACCTGTCGCCCGACGGCGTACGGGCCGGCCTGGCACGACTCGGCCAGGGGCCGGAGCCCGAGGACACGCACGACGCCAGGCATCTACAGGTGTTCGAGGAGAGTCTGCGCAACCAGCTCGGCGAGCTCGAACTGCACCGGAAGAACCCGCTGTTCCACCTGTCCAACCTCGACCTGGCCTGCTACGACCGCGACTACGGCCCCGAGGAGGAGCGCGCCGCGGCCAGGGCCGCCCACCTCGCGCGCTGGCCCGAGGCCGTGGACCAGGCCGTGGCCGCGCTCGACCAGGTGGCCGCGCCCGTCGCGAAGTCCCTGCTCGGAGCCGCGAAGGGGCTGGCCGCCGGCATCACGGACGAGGCCGCGCTCAAGGCGCACGCCAGGCTCGTCGCCCACCTGGAGCGGGCCGCGGCCGAGGGCGACCCGGACGCCTCCCTCGGCGGCGAGGCGCTGGCGCGGCTGATGGGCACCGCCGAGGGCCTGCCCGTCGATCTCGGGAAGCTGGCCGAGCGGGCCGACGCCGAGCGCGACCGGCTGATGGCGCTGCTCGCCGAGTCCTGCGCCAAGCTGGGGGAGCAGGACCGGGCGCCGCTCGACGTCGTACGCGAGCTGGTCAAGGACCACCCCGACCCCGAGGGCGTGATCGAGGCCGCGCGGATCGGCACGGAGAAGGCCATCGCGTTCACCCGCGAGAAGGACCTCGTGCCCTACCACGACGGCGAATGCCTGGTGGGCCTGGCACCCGAGTCGCGCCGCTGGGCGATGGCCATGATGGCGTGGAACTCGCCGGGCGAGCCGGAGGGCCCGTCGTGGTACCACATCACGCCGCCCGACACCTCCTGGCCGCGGCAGGACCAGGAGGAGTGGCTGGAGGTCTTCAGCGCCACGACGCTGCCCGCGATCAACGTGCACGAGGTCGCGCCCGGGCACTTCTCGCACGCCAGGGCGCTGCGGCGGGCGCCGTCCGAGGTGCGCAGGGTGCTGCAGTCGGTGGCGTTCATCGAGGGCTGGGCGCACTACGCCGAGGAGCTGTGCGTCGAGGAGGGCTTCGAGCAGGGCGACCCGCGCTTCGAGATCGGCGTGTGGGTGGAGGCGCTGATCCGCGTCACCCGGCTGGCCTGCGCGATCGGCGTGCACACCGGCCAGATGACGGTCGAGGAGGGCGCCAGGCGGTTCGAGTCGGACACGCACCTGGCGGGCCCCGCGGCGCTGTCGGAGGCGCGGCGGGCCTCGTTCGACCCGACGTACGGCCGCTACACCTGGGGCAAGCTGCTCATCATGGACCTGCGCGAGCGGGCCCGTGCCGAGTGGGGCGCCGGCTTCACCGTGCAGCGCTTCCACAAGGAGCTGCTCGACCTCGGCGCGCCGCCCCTGGGCCTGATCGGCGCCGTCCTCTGACGTCCGAGCGGCGTCCGAGCGGCGTGCTTGACGCCCGAGCGGCGTCCGAGCGGCGTGCTTGACGCCCGAGCGGCGTCCGAGCGAGTTCGGGAGCGTCTCCCGGGGTTGATCGGGGAACGTCTGTAGCGTCGATTCGCCAGGGAGGTTGGTCCGTGCGCGAGCTTTCCGGCAAGGTCGCGGTGGTGACGGGCGCGGCGAGCGGCATCGGGCGGGCGCTGGCCCTCCGGTTCGCGGCCGAGGGGATGACGTTGATGCTCGCCGACGTCGACCACGGCGGGCTCGCGCGGACGGCCGCGATGGCCGGGGACGTCAGGGTGCTCACGCAGATCACCGACGTGTCCGACGCCTCGTCCGTGCGTCACCTGGCCAACCGCTGTTTCGGGGAGCTCGGGGCCGTCCACGTGCTCTGCAACAACGCGGGCGTCTTCCAGGGCGGCCACATGTGGACCCGCGACGAGGCGGACTTCTCCTGGCTGCTCGGCGTGAACCTGTGGGGCGTGCTGCACGGCGTCCACGCGTTCGTGCCGCGCATGATCGAGCAGGACACCGAGGGCCACATCGTCAACACCGTCTCCGTCGCGGGCCTGTTCGCCCCGCCGGGGTCGGGCGGCTACTCGGTGACCAAGTACGCCGCGCTGGCCGCCTCCCTGGCGCTGGCCCAGGACCTGACCGCCACCGGGTCCAAGCTGCGCGTGAGCGCGCTGTGCCCGGGGGCGGTCAGGACCCGCATCGGCGACTCCGACCGGACCCGCCCGCCCGGCCCGGCCACCGCCCCGACCGCGGACGAGGTGGAGTCGCGGGAGTCGGTCAGCAGGGCGGCCGAGCGGGGCATGGAGCCGTCCGAGGTGGCCGACCTGGTCGTGACGGGCATCCACGAGGAGCGGTTCCTGCTGCTGACCGACCCCAAGTACGCCGACCGCCTGCGCGAGCAGACCGAGACCCTGCTCGCCGGGAGCCTGCCCGCCTACCAGTGACGGTCGTGGGCCAGCACCCGTACGACCGTGCCGCTGCGCGGCCTGACCAGCACCCGTACGCAGTCGCCCGGCAGCACGTCGTGGTACAGCCCCTGCTCGACCTCGAACGCGGTGGCCTTGGGCGAGCTGCCGTCGTGCAGGGCGATGTAGTAGCGGCCGGTGTCGGCCCACCGCTTGACGATGTGCCCGGTGACCTCCTGGCGCTGCGGGAGCGGCCTGGCGGGCTCGATCTCGCCGCTGTGCCAGCCGCTGCCCGTGAAGATCCACTCCTGCTCGGGGCCGGCCGGGCCCGCCTCGGCGGCCTCGCGGCCGCGCGCCGTCGGCACGAACCCGCGCCCGCCCATGAGCAGCCCGATCCCCGCCACGAACGACACCGCCGTGGCGATGATCCCGGGCCAGGACACGCCTGCTGCCGCGACCGTGACGTACCAGGGGACGACGAGCGAGGCCGCCAGCACCACCGGCACGAGCAGGCTCGGCCACCGCCGCCGCGCCAGCCCCAGCTCGAGGGCGTGCCGGCGGACGAGGGGGACGAACGCGCGGTCGAGCTCGGCAGCGGTCGGCATGAGGTCGATCACCGCGGCCTCGGAGGCGTTCCCCATGCGGGCGCGCACCCGCTCCAGGACCCACCGCTCGTACGCCGGCAGCGGCTCCTCCCGCGGGGACCCGAGGGACAGGTGATCGCCCTCGACCGCCACCCACCCGCGCCCGGCCAGCTCGAACAGCGCCGTGTGGAACACCTCCTGGGCACGCATGCCGCGTAAGAGGTCGGCCACGGGGGCGGGCGGGGCGGCATCGGCGCCCTGCCCGGGGTCGTGCCGGCTGGACACCTTGAAGGCGGCGGCGAGCATCGCGACCCAGAGGGTCCACGCCGCCACCGGCCAGACAAGATCCATTGTTCTGTGTTAGCACGTCGGCCGGTGCCTGGCCAGGTGTAACTGCCAAGGCGGATAGACTGAGGTCACCGCATTCGCCTATGGGGGGTTCTCACGGTGTCTGAATTCGACACAGTGCTGGTGGTCGACTTCGGCGCACAGTACGCGCAGCTCATCGCCAGGCGGGTGCGCGAGTGCCACGTCTACTCCGAGATCGTGCCCTCGACCATGCCGGTCGAGGAGATGATGGCGAAGAACCCGAAGGCGATCATCCTGTCCGGTGGTCCCTCCTCGGTCTACGCCGAGGGCGCCCCGCCGGTGCCGCACGGCCTGTTCTCCACGGGCGTGCCGACGTTCGGCATCTGTTACGGCTTCCAGGCCATGGCCCAGGCGCTGGGCGGCGAGGTGGCCCGCACGGGCGTCGCCGAGTACGGCGGCACCGCGCTGGAGGTGCTCGACGAGGGTGTCATCTTCGCCGGCCTGCCCGCCAGCCAGACCGTGTGGATGTCCCACGGTGACAGCGTGGCGGCGGCGCCCGAGGGCTTCGCGGTGACCGCCTCGACCCGCGAGACGCCGGTCGCCGCGTTCGAGAACGTCGAGCGCGGGCTCTACGGCGTGCAGTTCCACCCCGAGGTGCTGCACTCCGAGCACGGCCAGGCCGTGCTCAAGCACTTCCTGGAGGCGGCCGGCTGCCGCCCGTCGTGGACCATGCTCAACATCGTCGAGGACTCCGTCGAGGCCGTGCGCCGCCAGGTGGGCGACGGCCGGGCCATCTGCGCGCTGTCGGGCGGCGTGGACTCCGCGGTGGCCGCCGCGATCGTCCAGCGCGCCATCGGCGAGCGTCTGACCTGCGTGTTCGTCGATCACGGCCTGCTGCGCAAGGGCGAGGCCGAGCAGGTCGAGCGCGACTTCGTGGCCGTCACGGGCGTCAAGCTGCGCGTGGTCGACGCCTCCGACCGGTTCCTGAAGGCCCTGGAGGGCGTCACGGACCCGGAGGAGAAGCGCAAGATCATCGGCCGCGAGTTCATCCGCGTCTTCGAGGACGAGCAGCGCGCCATCATGGCCGACGGGCCGGTGGAGTTCCTGGTCCAGGGCACGCTCTACCCCGACGTGGTCGAGTCGGGCGGCGGCACCGGCACCGCCAACATCAAGTCGCACCACAACGTCGGCGGCCTGCCGGAAGACCTCCAGTTCAAGCTGGTGGAGCCGCTGCGGGCGCTGTTCAAGGACGAGGTGCGCCGGGCCGGCGAGGAGCTCGGCCTGCCGGCCGCCATGGTCTGGCGCCAGCCGTTCCCCGGCCCCGGCCTCGGCATCCGCATCGTCGGCGAGGTGACCCGCGACCGGCTGGCCATCCTGCGCGAGGCCGACGCCATCGCCCGCGAGGAGCTGTCCCGGGCCGGCCTCGACCGGCAGATCTGGCAGTGCCCGGTGGTGCTGCTGGCCGACGTCCGGTCGGTGGGCGTGCAGGGCGACGGGCGTACGTACGGGCATCCGGTGGTGCTGCGGCCGGTGACGTCCGAGGACGCGATGACGGCCGACTGGTCGCGGGTGCCGTACGACGTGCTGTCGCGCATCTCGACGCGGATCACCAACGAGGTGCGCGAGATCAACCGGGTGGTGCTCGACGTGACGAGCAAGCCCCCGGGCACCATCGAGTGGGAGTGACCCGCCCTCACAACGTTCGGGTCAGCAGGTGGGCCTCGCGCATCCGGCCGTCGTCGGCGAACCGGCCGAAGAAGTGCACGTCGATCGCGAGGTCCTTGGCGCGCTGCCGCACGTGCAGCGTGTAGCGGGCGGCGAGGCGGTCCCCGTCCGTGACCGCCTCGTGCACCTCCATGCGGCTCTCGGGGCGGTTCTTGCGCACCGGGCGGGTGTGGGCGATGAGCTTGTCCCGGTCGATCCGGTTCCCGTCGGCGAATTGCACGATGTCCGGCGTGTGGTACCGGTCGATGATCACGGCCGGGTCCTCGTCGGTGTTCACCAGGTCGTCGGTCAGCGACGTCATGAAGTCGGCGATGAACGTCTTCGGGTCTGTCTTCATGATGCTCCCCATCACTGCCATAACTCTTACGCGCTGTAAGATATACACAGCCCATTAACTTGGACAAGGTGTAAGAGATGAGCTCGTCCCCGACCCCGTCCCGGAACCGCCGCGCCGACGCCCGCCGCAGCAGGGCCGCCATCCTGGCGGCTGCCGTCGAGCTGCTCGACACCGAACCCGACGCCAGCGTCGACGCCATCGCCACCGCCGCCGGGGTGAGCCGGCAGACCGTCTACGCCCACTTCCCCTCGCGTGACCGGCTGCTGGCGGCCGTCCTCGACCACCTCACCGAGGAGACGGTCGCCGCGATGGACGCCACCGACCCCGGCAGCGGCCCGGCCGCCGAGGCGCTGCTGCGGCTGCTCGACGCCGGCGACCGCGCGGCCGGCCGGCACCCCGCCCTCCTGCCGAAGCTCGGCGCGCTGCCCGTGACCCCGCAGGACGACCAGGCCCGCCACGCGCCGGTCGCCGAGCTGCTGGAACGCGTCATCCGGCGCGGCCAGGAGGCCGGCGAGTTCGACGCTGGAATGCCGGCGAAGTGGCTGGTCACGGTCACGATCAGGCTCGCGCACGCGGCGAGCGAGGAGACCGCCGCCGGCCGGCTGTCCAAGGAGGAGTCGAGGCAGGCGCTCCACACCACCCTGCTGCGCGCTCTCGGCATCACCACGTCGTGATCTGTATCAAACCCGGATCCACCGCCTCCTGAATCACGGGGGCCGGTCGCTTCGATCCGGAGGAGAGCGCACAACGTGGGCGCGACACGAGAGATACACCGAATCCCGCGCGGCAACATCGCCTTCGCCATCCTGGCGGGCGAGCGCGCGCTGTCCGTGGACGGCGACCTGCGGGCCGCGCGTTACTGGTTCGACGCCGCCTACCAGGACGCCGAGCTGAGCGGCGACCCCGAGCAGCTGGCCCGCGCCGCCCTCGGGCTGAGCGGCGTGTGGGTGCACGAGCACCGGACCTGCGCGGACTGGGAGCGGGTACGCACCCGCCAGCGCCACGCCCTGCTGCGGCTGGACCCCCGCTCGGCGCTGGCCCTGCGGCTGCGCGCCAGGCAGGCCGCCGAGGAGGACTACCGCGCCGGCACGCACGAGACGATCCTCCGGCTCCTGTCCCTGGCGCGCGGCGCCGGTGACCCGGTGGCGCTGGCGGAGACGCTGGGCCTGGCGCACAACTGCCTGCTCGGGCCCGAGCACGGAGAGCGGCGCCTCCGGCTGGCCCAGGAGCTCATCGGGCAGGCCGCGCGCACGGGGCGCCGGGGCGACGCGCTGATGGGGCTGCTGCTGCGTACCGTCGATCTGTTCCTGGAGGCCTCGCCCAAGGCCGAGCGCAGCCTCCAGGAGCTGCAGGGCATGCTGGCCGCCAAGGAGCACCGGGCCATCGGGTTCGTGGTCAGCGCGATCAAGGTGATGCTGACCGTCCGCGCCGGCCGGTTCGAGGAGGCGGAGACGCTGGCGGCGGTCTGCGCGGAGCTCGGCGACGCGACCGGCGACGTCGACGCCACCGGCTGGTACGGCTGGCAGCTCGTCGCCATCCGCTGGCTCCAGGGACGCGGCACCGAGCTCGTGCCGGCGCTGTCGGAGATGGTGCACTCGCCCACCCTCGGCGCCCTGGACAACTCCTACCTGGCCGGCCTGGCCGCGGCCGCCGCCGACGCGGGCGACCGCCGTACGGCCGAGGGGCTGCTGGCCCGGCTGCGCGGGCCCGACCTGCCGCGTTCCAGCACGTGGATGACGTCGATGTACTTCATGGTGGAGGCCGCGCACCTGCTGCGGGACGCCGACACCGCCGCCCACGCGTACGCCGCGCTCGCCCCGTTCGCCGACCTGCCGGTCATCGCCGGTCACGGCGTGGCCTGCCTCGGCTCTGCGCACCACCCCCTGGGCGTGGCCGCGCTCACCCTCGGCGAGGTGGACCGGGCGGTCGGGCACCTGCGTGCCGCCGTGCGGCAGAACCTGGCGCTGGGACACTGGCCGGCCACCGTGCTGTCCCGGCACCGGCTCGCCCAGGCGCTCGCGCTCGGGGGCGACCCCGGCGACGAGGGGCCCGGCGCGGCGCGGGAGGCGGCGGAGCTCGGCATGGTGCTGCCGAAGGCGGCCACGCGGCCGGACGAGGCCGGCGGTTGCCGCTGCCGGCGGCGCGGCCTGCACTGGCTGCTGGAGCTGGACGGGCGCAGCGCGCTGGTCGGTCACAGCGTGGGCATGGGCTACCTGGCGACGCTGATGGCCAACCCCGGCCAGGAGATCCCGGCGATCGACCTGGCCGCCGGCGCGGACGCCGTCAGGAGCGCGGCGAACTCGGCGCAGCCG
The DNA here is from genome assembly GCF_041950525.1 of Nonomuraea sp. GTA35. NCBI lineage: Bacteria > Bacillati > Actinomycetota > Actinomycetes > Streptosporangiales > Streptosporangiaceae > Nonomuraea > Nonomuraea sp. GTA35. The sequence continues at coordinate 170,613 of NZ_JBGNUV010000019.1, forward strand.
GTGCTCGACGAGGTGGCCAGGCGCACCTACAAGGAGCGGCTGGCGCGGCTGGAGGGCGAGCTCGGCGAGCTGGAGTCGAAGGACGACCCCGAACGCGCCGCCACGCTGCGCGCGGAGCGGGAGTGGCTGCTGGCCGAGCTGGCCGCGGCCACCGGCATCGGCGGGCGGGCGCGGCCGTTCACGGGCAGCGAGGAGCGGGCCAGGGTCGCCGTGGGCAAGGCCATCTGGCGGGCCGTGGACCGGGTCTCGGCGGTCGATCCGTCGATCGGCGAGGAACTGCGCGCCACCGTGCGTACGGGGGCGCGCTGCTGTTACCGGCCTCGTTGAGCGGGCAGGGCGGCCGGAGCGGCCGGAGCGGGCCCGTCCCTGGCGACCAGAGCGGGCCCCGTCCCTGGCGGCCGGAGCGGCCCCGTCCCTGGTGAGAGGTCCGGGCCCTGGCGGCAGGCCCCGTGCCGCCACTCCGGCATGCGCGCGCATACCCGCGATAATTATGGGAAGAGAGGCTTCTCCTGGGCCAACGCGGACCGCGGTTGGCAAGGGGATGCCCGTGACCCGCGGTTCGGAAGGAGTGGCGAAGCCCGCATGCCCCATGCGAGCGAGTACGGCAAGCAGCCGTTGGTGTTGCTCGTCGAGGACGATCCGCAGGACGCGTTGATCGTCGAGGAGCTGCTGGAGGACAGCGGTATTGCCGTGCGCCTGGAGTGGGCGCGTTCCGTGGACGAGGCCCGGCGGGCCCTGGTCCGGTTGCGGCCCCAGTGCGTGCTGCTGGACCTCGGCCTGCCCGACGCGTACGAGTTCTCGGCCCTGTCCGCCGTGATCGAGGAGGCGGGTGACGCGGCCGTCGTGGTGCTCACCGGCCTGGCCGAGGAGCAGGCGGGGCTGGCGGCGGTGACGGCGGGCGCACAGGACTACCTGGTCAAGGGCCGGGTCGAGGCCGAGTGGCTGGGCCGGACGCTGCGGTACGCGATGCAGCGCAAGCAGGCCGAGCAGGCCGCCGTGGCGCTGCACGCCGAGCGCATGCGCGCCAAGGAGAACGAGCGGCTGGAGCGCGGCCTGCTGCCCACGCCGCTGCTGCAGAGCATGCCGATCGAGGTGGCCTCGCGCTACCGCCCCAGCAGGGGCTCGGCCACGCTCGGCGGCGACTTCTTCGACGTCGTCGAGTCCGACGACAAGGCCGTGCACGCGGTCATCGGCGACGTCTGCGGGCACGGCCCCGACGAGGCCGCGCTCGGCGTCTGCCTGCGCATCGCCTGGCGGGCGCTGGTGCTCAGCGGCGTGACGGGGGCGGCCCTGCTGCGCAGGCTCGAACGCATCCTGGAGGCCGAGCGGCCGGGCACGGACATCTTCGTCACCATGTCCACGCTCGTCCTGGAGCCCGACCAGCGCACGGTACGGATCTGGCGCGCCGGCCACCCCGGCATGCTGCTACACGACGGCGACACGGTGAGCCTGGCCGACCCCACGCACAGCCTCGCGCTCGGCCTGCCCGTGGAGGCCGACTGGCACCAGGACGTGCTGGAGCTGCCCAAGGGCGGCGGCCTCACGCTCTACACCGACGGCCTGTTCGAGCGCCGCCTGCCGGGCGCGCCGCCGCGCTGGCTGGGCGAGGAGGGGCTGCTGGAGCTGGCCCGGCGGCACGCGCACCGCGACGGCGAAGGCTTCCTCGACGCGCTGATCGCCGACGTCGAGGAGGTCACCGCGCCCGACGCGCCCGCCGACGACCTCGCCGTGGTGCACCTGCGGTGGAGAGAGCGAGCATGATCGACGCGTCCCGCCTGCGCCGCCTGACCGTGCACGGCTGGTTCCTGGTGATGATCGCGGCCTTCACCGTCCTGGTGGCGGTCTGCGCGGTGATGGGCGCCGTCATGATCGAGCGTACGAGCAGCCTGTCCGACGAGCTGACCACGCGCATCTCCCCGGCCGCGATCGAGGCGTCCCAGATGCAGAAGGCCCTGATCGACCAGGAGACCGGCGTCAGGGGCTTCCTGCTGACCGGCAGGCAGGAGTTCCTGCAGCCGTACGCCGAGGGCGTGGCCGCCGAGCAGCTCAGCAGCGCGCAGGTGGCCGCACACGTCGGCGACCGGCCCGACCTGCTCGCCGAGCTGAACGCCATCAGCGACAAGGCCGCCGCCTGGCGCAGGGACTACGCCGAGCCCATGACCGCGGAACGGCGCGACGACGGCAGCGTGCCCGGCGTGACGGTGGAGGCGGGCAAGCAGGCGTTCGACGAGATCAGGACGATGCTCGAACGGCAGAACGGCCGCCTCGCGCAGCTCCGCGAGAGCTCCCGGGTGGAGCTGTTCCGGGCCGAGCAGCTGCGCAACTGGGCCTTCCTGGCCATGCTCGTGCTGTTCCCGCTGGCCATGGTGGGCATGGCCGTGCTGCTGCGCCGCGCGGTCGTCCGGCCGCTCGACCAGCTCCGCACGGCCTCCCGCGAGATCGCGGCCGGCGACTTCGAGCACGCCATCCCCGCCAGGGGCCCGGCCGACATCCGCGAGGTCGCCGAGGACGTGGACCTGATGCGCGTACGGATCGTGCAGGCCCTCGGCGACTCCCACCGGCAGCAGGTGCTGCTGCGCGAGCAGGCCGCCGACCTCGACGCGCAGGCCGTGGAGCTGCGGCGCTCGAACGCCGAGCTGGAGCAGTTCGCGTACGTGGCCTCGCACGACCTGCAGGAGCCGCTGCGCAAGGTCGCCACCTTCTGCCAGCTCCTGGAGAAACGGTACGGGGAGGTGCTGGACGAGCGCGGCAAGCAGTACATCCGCTTCGCGGTGGACGGGGCCACCCGGATGCAGGTCCTCATCAACGACCTGCTGAGGTTCTCCCGGGTGGGCAGGGTGTACGACGACCGCGAGCCCGTCGAGCTGGAGGAGACGCTGGACAAGGTGATCGACGACCTGTCGGCTCCGATCGAGGAGTCCGGCGCCCGCTTCGAGCGCCCCGGCAAGCTGCCCACCGTCGTCGGCGATCCTACGATGCTGCGCCTGCTCTGGCAGAACCTCATCAGCAACGCCATCAAGTTCCGCGACCCGGCCCGCGAGCCGCTGATCCGCATCGGGTGCGAGCCCGGAGTGGACGGCTGGGAGTTCTCCGTGGCTGACAACGGCATCGGCGTGGAGCCCGAGTTCGCCGATAAGATCTTCGTCATCTTCCAGCGCCTGCACAGCCGCGAGCAGTACAGCGGCACCGGCATCGGCCTGGCGATGTGCAAGAAGATCGTCGAGAACCACGGCGGCAGGATCTGGCTGGACACCGGCTACACCGGCGGCGCCCGGCTGTGCTTCACCCTGCCCGCCACCATCCACCCCGCCACCACCCAGCCCGTCTCCACCCTGCCGGCCGACCCTGGCATCGACCCCGAAGGAAACAGCTCATGACCGGGCAACCCATCGAAGTCCTCCTCGTCGAGGACGATCCCGGCGACGAGCTCATCACGCGCGAGGCGTTCGAGGACAACAAGATCCGCAACAACCTCCACGTCGTCAGGGACGGCCTGGAGGCGCTCGACTTCGTCTACCGGCGCGGCGAGCACGCCGCCGCGCCGCGCCCCGACCTGATCCTGCTCGATCTCAACCTGCCCAAGTACGACGGCCGCCAGGTGCTGGAACGCATCAAGGGCGATCCCGAGCTGCGCTCCATCCCCGTCGTGGTGCTCACCACCTCCTCGGCCGAGGAGGACATCCTGCGCAGCTACGAGCTGTTCGCGAACGCCTACGTGAGCAAACCCGTCGACCTCGACCGCTTCATGGCCGTGATCCGGCAGATCGACGAGTTCTTCGTCACGGTGGTACGGCTGCCCGGCCGGGCCCGGGCTTACGGCGGGGACGAGAGCATCTAGGCGCGCCCGCCGGGGTCCTGCCGCATGTCGATCGGCTCGGTCGGCGCGTCGTCCTCGGAGCCTGTCTCGGAGCCCGTCTCGGGGCCGATGGGCTCAGCCTTCGACGCCACCAGCGGTTCGAGCTCCTCCACGGGCCCCTCCGCGGGCTGTCCCGTGGGCGCCGGGGCGGCCGGCCGGCGGTGCAGCCGCCGCCTGAGCCCCTCCCCGGCCTCCGCCGACAGCCGCACCAGGCTCCCCAGGAACAGCGGCACCAGCAGCGCCCCCACGAAGATCGGCGTAGCCATGTAGCGGAAGTCCTGCGCCGAGATGTTGGCCAGCACGGCGAGCTGCTGCCCGGCCACCACCGCCGCCACCCCCAGCACGTACCGGTTGCGCAGCGCCCACGCCGCCAGCCCCACCGCCAGGTACGACAGGTACGCCCACGACGCCCCCCGCCACAGCACCCAGTCCCACTCGGGCATCAGCGCCCCGGTCAGCCACGGGTCGGCCACCTGGTTGAGCTCCATGGACAGCGGCCGCAGCGAGTACACCCACCGCCCGGGAAAGTCCGCCACCTTGTACGGCCCCACGTACGTGTCGGCGTTCGGCCGCCGCGACAACCGGTACGTCATCCCCCCGGTCACCTGCCCGTCCTGCACCGGCCGCCACGCGATCGCGCCCCGGCACAGCCGCGCGTCCACGACCAGTCGCGGCTCGGCGACCAGCAGCCGCCGCCACAGCTCCAGCAGCTCACCGGCGTGCAGGTCGGCCTGCTGCCAGCTGAAGTCCGTGCGCCAGATCAGCGGGTTGATCGTGTAGCAGGTGCCCCCCGCCCACCACCGCTCGATCGGCGCCACCGCCGACATGAGGCTGATGTCCTGCGGGGTGAACAGGTCGGGCCGCTGCCGGTAGGCGACCGCGATGTCCCCGTACGCGGTGTGGTAGACGTACGTCTTCGACGGCGCCACGATCCCGAACTGCGGGAAGACCACGTTCGAGAGCATGAGCGGCAGCGCGGCGGCGAGCGTGCCGGTGAGCAGCAGCCGCAGCCGCACGGCCGGGACGAGCACCAACAGCGCCAGCACGGCCACGCCCGCGATGAGGAAGCCGTTGGCGCGGAAGAGCCCGAGCGCCACGAACAGCAGCGCGAGCCCGACGAGCGCGGGCACGCCGACGGCGCGGCGGGCGGCGATCCGCGCGCACAGGCCGGCGATGGCCACGGCGCAGATCGTGAACGGCACGTCCTTCCACAGCGTCACCGTGAACGCGCCCACCGGCGGCGCCAGCGGCATCAGCACGACCACCACGGTCGTCAGCAGCCGCGGCGCGCCCATCGCCTTCAGCGACTGCGCCAGGTAGGTCAGCGCCCCGGCCATGGCCGTGGTCTGCGCGAACGTGACGGCGCCCAGGTCACCGGTCTTGGTAAAGCTCAGCCACAGCAGCGCGTCGTAGACCACCGAGTGATCGCTCACCCAGGGCCCGACCATCGTGTGGCTGAGGTAGAGCACCGAGTCGCGGCTGAACAGGCCCGGATAGAAGGCCGCCCACCAGCAGCCGAGCACGGCCTGGACGATCAGGAAGGTCGTCAGCGCGACCCAGGGCCTGCGCCTGATGTCTCTCCCCATGCTTTCATTCCCGAACTGAGGGGGAACCGGTCAGAAGTAGCTCTCCCCTGGCGTCGGTCCCTTGCCGCGCAGCAGTGTGGGCACCGTGACGAGGTGGTAGCCGCGCTTCTTGAGCTCCTTGAGGATCTCCGGCATGACCCGCACCGTCTGCGGGACCACGTCGTGCATGAGGATCACGCCGTCGCGCTTGGCCGACTTCAGCACGGCCGCCTTGATCTTCTTGGTGTCGCGCAGGCTCCAGTCGAGCGTGGTGTCCGTCCACAGGATCTGCGCCAGCTCGGTCTGGCCCGCCAGCCCCAGCACCCGCTCGTCCGTTTGCCCGTACGGCGGCCGGAACATCGTCGGACGCCGGCCCGTGACCTCCTCGATCACGTCCTGCGTGACCTTGAGCTCGTCGAGGATCTCGTTGTCGGAGTGCGCGGGCAGCGAGGCGTGCGAGTAGGTGTGGTTGCCGATGGCGTGCCCGCGAGCGACGATCTGCCTGGCCACCTCGGGCCGCTCCTCCACCCGCTTGCCCACGAGGAAGAACGTGGCCTTGGCCTTCGCCTTGGACAGCGCCTTGAGCAGGACGGGGGTGTCCTTGCCCGGCCCGTCGTCGAAGGTGAGCGCCAGGCACTTGACCCGGGCGCAGTCGACGGCGGCGGCCTGAGTGGCAGAGGCGGGCAGGGAGGTAAGAGCTAGGGAAGCCGCGAGTAGGGCATGCATCACCACACAGCAAAGCCTAGAGCCATCCTCGCCCGCCCATGCGTGCCCTGATGTCTCGTTCTGGGCACCTTCACCTGTTGAGCCGGGCCCGCAGGAAGAGGGTCACCCCCTTGAGCGACTTGACCGGCAGGTAACGCTCGGCGCGGACGACCGCCGACAGCCCGGCGTTCACCAGGAAGGGGGCCTTGCGCAGGTCGCTGCCGCCGCTGGAGCGCCGCCGGTGGCGGGCCACGAGGGGGCGCAGGAGCACGTTCCAGCTCCAGATGCGGTCGATGGTCAGCCCGGCCTTCTCGACGACGACCGTGAGCGAGTCGCGGTCGTAGCGGCGTACGTGGCCGACGGCGTCGTCGTGCGGGGACCACAGCGACATGTCGCACGGCACCGCGATCAACGCGTGCCCGCCGGGCGCCAGCACCCGGGCGATCTCCTCGGTGACCAGGTGGTCCTCGCGGATGTGCTCCAGGACGTCGAACGCGGTCACCAGGCTCACGCTCGACGTCTCGAACGGCAGCGCCCGCGCGTCCGCCCGGACCGCCTTGAGCCCCCGCTTCCTGGCCGTCTCCACCGCGCTCTCGCAGTGGTCGGTCGCGGTCGCGTCCCAGCCCGCCTCGACCAGCACCTTGGTGTTCCCGCCGCCCGCCGCGCCGACGTCCAGCGCCCGGCCTGGACGGCCCAGCCCGCGCAGCTCCCTGCGCAGGATGGCGCGGCGCTCGCGGTACCACCAGTGGGTCTCCTCGAGCGCGATCAGGCGGCGGATCTCAGTGGTTTCCATCGATCAGTTCCTTGTCCGGGAGAAGACCCAGCGGAGCAGGGCGAGCAGGCAGTACGCGGCCGCGACGGCGCCCGACTCGGGCGCGGCCCCCTCGGCGGGCACGCAGAGCACGGCCGCGGTGGTGAGGGCGTAGAGAACCGCGCATCGGGTCGCGGCGCGCAAGGCCGACCGGCGGCGGGCCGTGACCCTGACGATCCCCGCCAGGAGGAGCGCGCCGAGGTTCGCCACCGCCGGTGACCACATTTCTCGTAACGGGAGATACGCCAGCGCATGCAGAATTCCGGGGACTATCGCGATAAAAGCAGAAATGTCGAGCATTGGCCGGGTCAGTACCGCGTCCGGATGCGCCGGCGCCGGCTCCGGCCTGCGTACCTGCACCCGCGCCCGGCCCGTGGACATCGACCAGGCCACCCTGGCCAGCCCTTTCAGGTCGTCGACGGCCGTCCTGACCACCTTGACGCGGGAGTCGGCGTCCTCGATCCAGTCGACCGGCACCTCGTGCACCCTCAGCCCGTTGTGCTCGGCCAGCAGCAGCAGCTCGGTGTCGAAGAACCAGGAGTCGTCCTCGACCTTGCGCATCAGCGGCCTGACCACGTCCGTCCTGGCGGCCTTGAACCCGCACTGCGCGTCGCTGAACCGGACCCCGAACCCGTGCCTGAGCAGGGCGTTGTAGCCCCGCGACACCACCTCGCGGCGCAGCGAGCGGCGCGTGCGCGCGCCGGGTGCCAGGCGGGTGCCGACGGCGAGCTCGGAGTGGCCGCCGGCCACCGCCGCCACCAGCGGGAACAGGGCGTCGAGGTCGGTGGACAGATCGACGTCCATGTACGCCACGACGTCGGCCGGGCTCTCCTGCCAGGCCGCCCGCAGCGCCGCGCCCCGGCCCCTGATGTCCAGCCGCCGGGCGTGCACCTGCTCCAGCTCCCCGGCCAGCGCGGTGGCGACCCGCCAGGTGCCGTCGGTGCTGCCGTTGTCCACGATCGTGATCCGCCACGGCAGCGGGAACCCGGCGTCGAGGTAGGCGGCCAGCGTGCGGACGCAGCCGGGCAGCGCGCGCTCCTCGTTGAGCACGGGGATGACGATGTCCACGCTCGCCGGCCTGGCCGCGGGCTCGAGGACGCGGGGGCTCGGCTCCATGGCGGCACGCGTGTCCATAGGCTCCCCTGATCTGCTCGTGGCCGTGGGTCCACGGAAATGGTGCTGGGGGAGTCCAGCGGGGCGCGTGCGGCTTTTTCCTTACCATTCCGAGAAGCGGAAGGATCTTTACCTTCCGGGGAGCCGATAGACCGAAGAGGTCGCATTCCGGAACCGCAATTCAGCGAATTCATCCAGCACCGGATTTATGCCGGTGAAAAGCCATTTGACGCCATATTTCTGGGCGAGTGTCCGGACGTTCTCCGCCGTCGGCGCCACGAACACCACGTCGTTCGCCGCCAGCCGCTCCCGGTCCCCGAACGGCTCCGCGAGGTACGACCGCACGAACGGCCTGGCCCGCGACAGCGTGCTCTCGGCGTACGCCCAGCCCTCCACCAGCACCCGCCGCTCGCTGAACCCCGACACCCAGAAGTGCCGGCTGTCGCACACCTGCCACCAGTCGTAACGGCAGTGCAGGTCCGTGGCGACCACGTCGCCGGGCGAGGAGTGCGCCCGCAGCCACCGCCCCCCCTCCAGCGCCCCCTTCGGGATCAGCCGCTCCCGCCGCTCCGGCCAGGGATCGACGTGCCCGGCCACGTCCCGCACGGAGCCCGGCAGGGCGTACCCCGCCAGCACCGCCACCACCGCCAGCACGGCCCCGCGCCGCCACAACAGCAGCGCCCCCACCCCGAGCACCAGATAAGGCGTCACGACCCGCAGCAGCGCCTCGCCACCGAACTCCACCTCCGACACCACCAGCGCGCCCCCCGCCCCCACCGCCGCCAGCCACCCGGCCCGCCCCCACGGCCCCCACCCCGCCACCGTCCACCGCTCCGCCGCCCGCCTCCGCCCGGCCGCCGGCTCCCATCC